>NZ_JBEYTK010000003.1:633709-806359 GCF_040643015.1 Micromonospora sp. NPDC047527
CCGCTGTCCCCGCGCGCGGTCTTCGCCCCGCTGTCCCCGCGCGCGGTCTTCGCCCCGCTGTCCCCGCGCGCGGTCTTCGCCCCGCTGTCCCCGCGCGCGGTCTTCGCCCCGCTGTCCCCGCGGGCGGTCTTCGCCCCGCTGTCCCCGCGGGCGGTCTTCGCCCCGCTGTCCCCGCGGGCGGTCTTCGCCCCGCTGTCGCCGCGCGCCGTCCCCGCCCGGCCGTCCCCGCCCCGTTGTCAGCCCAGAGTCTCCCCGCCCCGTGTCGATCATGGAATTGTGGTGCCTCACAAATCGGGTGAACGTGGTTATCCTGCCCACCACAACTCCATGATCGGCAGGGGCAGGGGCAGGGGCAGGGGCAGGGGCAGGCTTGACCCCGTTCCGCCCCGCCCCCGCCGATCTTGCACTTCCTGCCGCGACTAATGCCCGTAATTGCGACATCTTGGCGACAGTAAGTGCAAGATCGCCGTGCCGTGCCGTGCCGTGCCGTGCCGTGCCGTGCCGTGCCGCGTCGCGCGCATGGCGGGGCGGGGCCGGGCGGGGTGAGGGCGGGGCTGCGGTGGAGGTCCGGGTTAGGGGGTTTGTTCTTTGCGGGCCTGGTCGGCTAGGTGGGTGGGCATGGGGTCGTGGCGGACGAAGTGGCGGCGGAAGGTGCCGGTGCCGGCGGTCAACGAGCGCAGCTCGACGGCGTAGCGGAGCAGTTCGAGGGCGGGTACCTCGGCGCGGACGAGAGAGCGGCCCTCGACCTCCGGGTCCGGTTCGGTGCCGAGCACCCGACCGCGCCGGCTGGACAGGTCACCCAGGACGGCGCCCACCGAGCCGTCCGGCACTCGGATGGTCACCTCGTCGATGGGTTCGAGCAGTGTCGGCTGACCGCGTTCGGCGGCGTCGCGCAGGGCCAGCGCGCCGGCGGTCTGGAAGGCCGCGTCGGAGGAGTCGACGCTGTGCGCCTTGCCGTCGACGAGGGTCACCCGCAGGTCCACCACGGGGTGCCCGGCGACCAGGCCGCGGTCCAGTTGGGCGCGTACGCCCTTCTCCACCGACGGGATGTAGGTGTGCGGCACGGCGCCGCCGACGACCCGGTCGACGAACTCGAAGCCGCTGCCGCGCGGCAGGGGCTCGACCTCGATGTCGCAGACCGCGTACTGGCCGTGGCCGCCGGACTGCTTGACGTGCCGGCCGTGCCCCCTGGCCGGCGCGGTAAGGGTCTCGCGCAGCGACACCTTGACCGGCTCGGTGTCCAGCTCGACGCCACCGGCGCGCAGTCGGTCGAGCACCACGTCGGCGTGCGCCTCACCCATGCACCAGAGGACCAGCTGGTGGGTCTCCGGGTTGCGCTCCAGACGCAGGGTGGGGTCGCCGGCGACGAGCCGGGCCAGGTTGCGGGCCAGCGCGTCCTCGTCGGCGCGGCTGCGGGCGACGATCGCCACCGGCAGCAGCGGCTCGGGCATCTCCCAGGGGGCGATCAGCAGCGGGTTGTCCTTGGCCGAGATGGTATCGCCGGTTTCGGCGCTGCCCGACTTGGTGATCGCGCAGATGTCGCCGGCCACGCAGAGCGGCACCTCACGCAGGGTGGCGCCGAGCGGGGTGTAGATGTGCCCGACGCGCTCGTCGGCGTCGTGGTCGGGGTGCCCGCGTTCGGCCATGCCGTGCCCGGAGACGTGCATCGTCAGGTCGGGGCGCAGCGTGCCGGAGAAGACCCGGACCAGGGAGACGCGGCCGACGTGCCGGTCGACGGTGGTCTTGACCACCTCGGCGACGAGCGGCCCGTCCGGGTCGCAGGTCAGCGGTGGGCGGGGTGAGCCGTCCACGCCGGTCACCGCGGGCAGTTCGTGTTCCAGGGGCGACGGGAACGCGGCGGTCAGCACCTCCAGCAGCGCGTCCAGGCCGACGCCGGTCTGGGCGCAGACCGGCACCACCGGGTAGAAGTGGCCCCGGGCGACCGCTTTCTCCAGGTCCTCGATGAGCACCTCGGTGTCGATCTCCTCGCCGCCGAGGTAGCGGTCCATGAGCGTCTCGTCCTCGCTCTCGGCGATGATCCCCTCAATCAGCTCGTTGCGGGACTCGGCGATGGCCGGCTGGTGCTCCGGGTCCGGGTCGCGTACGTCGGCGGGGAGCCCGCCGGTGTAGTCGAAGACCCGGCGGGTGATCAGCCCGAGCAGCCCGGCGGTGGAGACCCCGTCGTCGCCGAGCATCGGCAGGTAGAGCGGCATCACGTTGTCGCCGAAGAGTCGCTGGCACAGCGCCACGGTCTCGTCGACGTCGGCGCGGGGCTGGTCCAGTCGGGCCACCGCGACGGCGCGGGGCATGTCGACCGCCGCGCACTCCTCCCACAGCGCCACGGTGGCCGCGTCCATCCCGCCGGCCGCCGACACGACGAAGAGCGCGGCGTCGGCGGCCCGGAGGCCGGCGCGCAGCTCACCGACGAAGTCGGCGTACCCGGGGGTGTCCAGCAGGTTGACCTTGATGCCGTTGTGCAGCAGGGGCGCGCAGGACAGACTCACCGAGCGCTGCTGGCGTACGGCTGCGGGGTCGTGGTCGCCGACCGTGGTGCCGTCGACCACGCTGCCGGCCCGGCCGATCGTGCCGGTCGCGGCGAGCAGCGCCTCGACCAGCGTCGTCTTGCCCGCTCCGGAGTGCCCGACGAGCACCACGTTGCGAACCCGGTCGGGCTCGGTCACCGCCGACGCGCCGCCGGCGGGACCCTTTTCCTGACTTTTCTGCGCCATGGTGGCGCACCTCCCTCAGCCGGTGGTGGTGGCGACCGCCGCGCGACGGGAAGCGGCCCGGGGCGAGTGCGCGGCGATATCCTCCGGTGGTCTGCTGCACAGCGGGAACGGGACGGGTGGATGGGTGAGCTGGCTCACCTCTCGCCTCGATCTCACACCCGTTGCCGGACAGGCACAAGCCTGCCCCCGGCGGGTCGGAGGGACCGGCCGTTCCGCCGGAGCTGGGCGGACCGTTATCGTGGGGACCGCCATGGCGAAGATCTTCCAAGTGTCGGCCCGCGCGGGGATGACCCGCGTCGTCGAGCCGATCGCCCGCGCCCTGCTGCGCGCGGGCGTCACCCCCAATGCCGTCACCGTCGCGGGCACCGTTGGTGTGCTCGTCGGCGCGCTCGGCTTCGGTGCCCGCGGCCATCTGGTCGCGGGCGCGTTGATCGTCACCCTGTTCGCGCTCACCGACCTGCTCGACGGGACGATGGCCCGGATGAGCGGTGGCTCCACCAAGTTCGGGGCGTTCCTCGACTCAAGCATGGACCGGGTCGCCGACAGTGCCGTCTTCGGCGCTGTCGCGTACTGGCTGGCCACCCAGGGTAACCACTCCGGGGTGGCGGCCGCGCTGCTCTGCCTGGCCGCCGGTGGGCTGGTCTCCTACGTGAAGGCCCGCGCCGAAGGGCTCGGCATGACCTGCAACGTGGGCATCGCCGAGCGCACCGAGCGGCTGCTGATCGTCGGGGTCGGCGGCATCCTCACCGGCGTCGGCGTGAAGCCGGCGCTGGAGATCGCGCTCTGGCTGCTCGCCGCCATCTCGATCTTCACGGTGGGGCAGCGGATGGCGCACGTCTACCGCCAGGCCCAGCAGCTCCAGCCGGACGGCCAGGCGTGAGCGGGGCCAGGCGGGAGACGCGACGACCGGACGTGTCGAGCGTGGGTCGCGCGCTGGCGACGCCGCGCCGGACGACCGGCGGCCGGGCCGCGTGAACCTGACCGAGCTGGGGTACGTCGCCGGCTGGCGGCTGGTCCGCGCGCTGCCCCGGCCGCTGGTGGCGGCGGCGTTCCAGGCGGGCGCGGACCGCGCGCACCGCCGGGCCGGCGGGGGTACGGCTCGACTGCGCGCGAACCTGCGTCGGGTGGTCGGCCCGGAGCTGCCCGAGGCCGAACTGGACGACCTGGTCAAGCGCGGTCTGCGCTCGTACGCCAGGTATTGGATGGAGGCGTTCCGGCTGCCCGCGTTGAGCCGGGCGCAGATCCTGGAGGGCTTCCGCCTCGACGGCGCGGAGTTGCTCGCCGCCGACGTGGCCGCCGGACGGGGTGCGGTGGTGGCCCTGCCGCACGCCGGTAACTGGGACGCGGCGGGCGCCTGGGTGGCGGCCACGGGCTGGCCGATCACCACGGTCGCCGAGCGGCTCAAGCCGGAGGGCGTCTACGAGCGGTTCGTGGCGTTCCGTGAGGGTCTGGGGATGGAGATCCTGCCGACGCACGGTGGGCCACGTCCGGCGTTCGACGTGTTGCTGGACCGGCTGCGCGCGGGGGCGATCGTGCCGCTGCTGGCCGACCGGGACCTGTCGGCCCGTGGCGTGGAGGTGGACTTCTTCGGCGCGAAGACGCGCATGCCACCTGGGCCGGCGTTGCTCGCGCTGCACACCGGCGCGCCGCTCTACGTGGCGTCGATGTGGTTCGAGCAGGACACCGCGCATGCCGCGCTCGCCGGCCCGCTGCCGGTGCCGGGGCCCGAGGTGGGGCCCCTGGACCAGCGGGTGCGGTCGCTGACCCAGATGATCGCGGACCGTCTGGCGGCGGGTATCGCCCGGCATCCGCAAGACTGGCACATGTTGCAGCGGATGTGGCTCGACCAGCGAGGGTCGGGGGGCGCGGCGCTGTCCGCACCGGCCTCGGGCCGGTCCTGAAGGGGGTGGGCTCGGTGCGCGTGAGGAGTGCAGCGCAGCGGAGCCCCGCTGTCGCGGACGAGGGGCGCTGACGTATGCGGATCGGCATCGTCTGCCCGTACTCCTTCGATGTTCCCGGCGGGGTGCAGAACCACGTCATGGACCTCGCGGAGGCGTTGATCGCCCTGGGTCACGAGGTCAGCGTGCTCGCGCCGGCCGATGAGGATTCACCGCTGCCGGAGTACGTGGTCTCCGCCGGTCGGGCGGTGCCGCTGCCGTACAACGGGTCGGTGGCGCGGATCGCGTTCGGCCCGGTCTCCACGGCCCGGGTCCGGCGGTGGCTCACCAACGGTGACTTCGACGTGCTGCACGTGCACGAGCCGCTCACGTTGAGCCTGTCGCTTTTGGCGGTGCTGTCCGCCCGTGGGCCGGTGGTGGCGACGTTCCACACCGCGATGACGCGGTCGCGGGTGTTGGCCGCCGCGCAGGGTGTGCTGCAGATCGTGCTGGAGCGGATCACCGCCCGGATCGCGGTGAGCGCGTTGGCCCGCAAGGTGCAGGTCGAGCACATGGACGGCGGCGCGGTGGAGATCCCCAACGGGGTGGCGGTGGTCAAGTTCGCCGACGCCGAGCCGTTGCCCGGGTGGCCGGGGGAGTGCGCTGCGGGCTCCGGCGGCACGTTGGGGTTCCTGGGCCGCTTCACGGAGGCGCGGAAGGGGTTCCCGGTGCTGCGGGACGCTTTCGTGTCGTTGGCCGAGACCCGTCCGGGGCTGCGGCTGCTGGTCGCGGGGCCGGGTGACCCGGACGACCTGTATGACCAGTTCCCGGCGGCGCTGCACGACCGGGTGACCTTCCTCGGGCTGGTCTCCGAGCCGGACAAGGCGCGGATGCTGCGCAGTGTGCACCTGTACGTCGCGCCGAACACGGGTGGCGAGTCGTTCGGGATGATCCTGACCGAGGCGCTGGCCGCGGGGACCACGGTCGTCGCGAGCGATCTGGACGCGTTCCGTCGGGTGCTCGACGGCGGGCGGGCCGGGCGGCTCTTTCCCACCGGTGACGCGGCGGGGCTGCGCGACGCCCTGTCCGAATTACTGGACGATCCGGACGGCCGGGCCGTGTTGAGCGCCTGCGGCGATCAGGTGGTGGCGAATTATGACTGGCCGGTGGTTGCTCGCCGTGTTCTGGAGGTATACGCAGCGGCGATCGAGGCAACCGACGGGCGGGTCATCGACCAGGAATGGGTGGGGCTGGGCTGAGCCGATGTGACGGATGGCGCGGCTGGTGACAGGGTGACCGGCGAGAACGCGCACAGTCGGAGGAGAAACGGAGCAGCACGACGATGCCGCACATGTGGTGGGTGGTGGCCGCGAGTGTGGTCGTGGGGCTGGTCGCGGCGTACCTCATCTGGACCGCCGGCCGGGTCGAGCGGCTGCAGGGCCGCGCGGAGCTGGCGGCGCGGGCCCTCGACGCCCACCTGTTGCGCCGGGCGGCGGCCGCCGCCGTGTTGGCGGAGCGGCGCTTCGGCGTCGAGCTGTACGCGGCGGCCCGGATCGCGCTGGACGCGCACCCCGACGAGCGGGAGGCGGCGGAGAACGATCTGACCCGTCAGCTGCGCTCGGTGCAGCTGGACCCGGCCGACCCGGACTGCACGGCGGTGATCGCGGCGAGCCGCCGACTCGCGCTGTCCCGGCAGGTCCACACCGACCTGGTGCGGGACGCCCGGTCGGCACGCAGCCGGCCGCTGGTGCGGTTGTTGCGGATGGGGCGGGGTCGGGACTGGCCGCGCTACTTCGACATCGACGACCCGACGCTGGTCGCGCCAGCGGACGTCCCCACCGGCTGACCGGCACCCACCGGCCGGCTGGTGACGACGGCCACAGGGCAGGCCACCGGGGGTCGAATTGGCTGTCGGAGTGGCGTTGCACCGGACGTAGCATTTCGCTGCCACCTCCCCAGAGCACGTCCAAGGAGCGATGCCCCGTGTCCGACACCACCGCCTCGACCACCGGTACCGGTACCGCCCCCGTCGTCGGCACGGCCCGCGTGAAGCGCGGCATGGCCGAGATGCTCAAGGGCGGCGTGATCATGGATGTGGTCAACGCCGAACAGGCCAAGATCGCTGAGGACGCCGGCGCCGTCGCCGTCATGGCGCTGGAGCGGGTGCCCGCCGACATCCGCGCCCAGGGCGGGGTGTCCCGGATGAGCGACCCCGACATGATCGACGGGATCATCGAGGCGGTCTCCATCCCGGTGATGGCCAAGGCCCGCATCGGTCACTTCGTGGAGGCGCAGATCCTCCAGTCGCTCGGCGTCGACTACGTCGACGAGTCCGAGGTGCTGACCCCGGCGGACTACGCGAACCACATCGACAAGTGGGCGTTCACGGTCCCCTTCGTCTGCGGTGCGACCAACCTGGGCGAGGCGCTGCGCCGGATCACCGAGGGCGCGGCCATGATCCGCTCCAAGGGTGAGGCGGGCACCGGTGACGTCTCCAACGCCACCACCCACATGCGCAAGATCCGCCAGGAGATCCGCCGGCTCCAGTCGCTGCCCACCGACGAGCTCTTCGTCGCGGCCAAGGAGCTGCAGGCCCCGTACGAGCTGGTCAAGGAGGTCGCCGACAGCGGCAAGCTGCCGGTGGTGCTGTTCACCGCCGGCGGGATCGCCACCCCGGCCGACGCGGCGATGATGATGCAGCTCGGCGCGGAGGGTGTCTTCGTCGGCTCCGGCATCTTCAAGGCCGGCAACCCGGCGCAGCGGGCCGCCGCGATCGTCAAGGCCACCACCTTCCACGACGACCCGGACGTGCTGGCGAAGGTCTCCCGTGGCCTCGGTGAGGCGATGGTCGGTATCAACGTCGACGAGATCCCGCAGCCGCACCGCCTGGCCGAGCGCGGTTGGTGAGCAGGCCGCCGTTTCAGACGCTCGGGCGGGCGCGAGTGCGTCCGCCCGGCGTCCGCGACAGGTCGACGAGAGGAACTGTGACATGAGCGACGTACCCGTCATCGGTGTGCTCGCCCTGCAGGGCGACGTGCGCGAGCACGTCGCCGCGCTCGTCGAGGCCGGCGCGGACGCCCGCCCGGTGCGTCGTGCCCGCGAGCTGGACGAGGTGGACGGGCTGGTGATCCCCGGCGGCGAGTCCACCACCATCAGCAAACTCGCCGACATCTTCGAGCTGCGCGAGCCGATCGACAAGCGGATCGCCGACGGCATGCCGGTGTACGGCTCCTGCGCCGGCATGATCATGCTGGCGACCGAGGTGCTCGACGGTCGCCCCGACCAGCGGGGCTTCGCCGGCATCGACATGACGGTCCGGCGCAACGCGTTCGGCCGGCAGGTCGACTCGTTCGAGGCACCGGTGGAGATCACCGGAGTGCCGGGGCAGCCGTTCCACGCGGTCTTCATCCGCGCCCCCTGGGTGGAGCGGGTCGGTGCCGGCGTCGAGGTGATCGGGACGGTGACCGGTGGCCCGGCCGCCGACCGGATCGTCGCGGTCCGCCAGGGCAACCTGCTGGCCACCTCCTTCCACCCCGAGCTGACCGGTGACCTGCGCGTGCACGCGTACTTCGTGGAGCTGGTGCGGGCCGCCACCTGAGCGGCGGCCCCGCGCCGCCGGGGCGTGGTTCGCGCCCTCCGACCGTCGATTTCTGGGTGATCCGACGCCGCGACGGCACCCCGGGCAGGTCCCGGGTGTGACATGCCGGGGTGTCACGTCGGTAAGATTGCCGCGGTTCGGCAGGGCCGTCGCCCGGCGCGGCATCTCCCCGCAGGGCCGACCGGCCGCCGGATCACCGGATGCGGCGCGGATCGGTGCGGCAGTCGACGCAGGCGTGCAATGACAGACGGAGGTAGAAGATGTCCGGCCACTCAAAGTGGGCGACGACCAAGCACAAGAAGGCCGTCATCGACGCCAAGCGCGGCAAGATGTTCGCCAAGCTGATCAAGAACGTCGAGGTGGCCGCACGGACCGGCGGCGGCGACCCCTCCGGTAACCCGACGCTCTTCGACGCCATCCAGAAGGCGAAGAAGAGTTCGGTGCCGAACGACAACATCGAGCGCGCCGTCAAGCGCGGCTCCGGCCTGGAGGCCGGCGGCGCCGACTGGCAGACCATCATGTACGAGGGGTACGGCCCGAACGGCGTCGCCATGCTGATCGAGTGCCTCACGGACAACCGGAACCGGGCGGCCACCGAGGTGCGGACGGCGCTGACCCGCAACGGCGGCTCGCTGGCCGACGCGGGCTCGGTGTCGTACATGTTCTCCCGCAAGGGCGTGGTGATCGTCCCCAAGGGCGACACGACCGAGGACGACGTGATGATGGCGGTCCTCGACGCCGGCGCCGAGGAGGTCAACGACCTGGGCGAGGCCTTCGAGGTCGTCTCCGAGCCGACCGACCTGATCCCGGTGCGTACCGCGCTGCAGGACGCCGGCATCGAGTACGAGTCGGCCGAGTCCGCCCTCATCCCCAGCATGAACGTGCCGCTGGACGAGGAGGGCGCTCGCAAGATCTTCAAGCTGATCGACGTCCTGGAAGACTGCGACGACGTGCAGAACGTCTACGCGAACTTCGACGTCTCCGATGACGTGATGGCCGCAGTAGACGCCTAACCCGCGCCGCCCCTGATCTCCGCCCCAACCCGCGCCGCGATCTTGCACTTTCTGCCCCGACGAAACGGCGTTTAGACGACATTTCGGCGACACAAAGTGCAAGATCGCGGCGTGGTTTGTGGGGAGCGCGGGGGACGGTCGAGAGGGGAGGGGCGGGGTGGGGTTTTTGCGGGGCGACACCGTTGTTCGGCGTGAGGTTCTGCGCGGTGAGGTGTGGTTCGGCTGCTCTACGATCTGCGTCGAGGACTCGCCCGACCTGCTCGCCCTCTACCTCCCGCCGGGGGCCGAGTTCGGCTTCCCGCGGACCGGCGTCTTTCCCTGCGGGCGGCACCCGTGGGAGGTCGCCGGGCACCGCTCCTGGTCGGGGCACGGCAAGCTGATGCTGCACCGCCCCGGCGAGGCGCACTCGATCGACGTGTTCTGGACCGGGCCGGGGCGTGACTTCGCCGGCTGGTACTTCAACCTCCAGGACCCGTTCCGGCGTACGCCGATCGGGGTGGACACCCTCGACCACGAGCTGGACCTGTGGTGGGGCGCGGACGCCGACCGGTACGTCTGGAAGGACGTGGGAATGTTCGCCCAGCGCCTCGTCGAGGGGCGCTACCCCGGCATGGCGGACGCCATCCAGGCCGAGGGTGACCGGATTGCGGCTCTGCTCGACGCGGGCGAGCGCTGGTGGGACCCGGCGTGGGCGCGGTGGCAGCCCGACCCGGCCTGGTCGGCGCCCCCGCTGCCCGCCGGCTGGGACGAGGTCCCGCCCGCCCGCTGAGCAGCCCGCCGATCAAGGTTGGAACATCCGGGCGTCGGCGTCCGATCAGGACACCGACGCCCGGATGGGGTGACCGCTCGGCTCAGCCGATCGTCTCCCGCTCCCGCCAGGCGGCGCGCAGGGAGGTCCGGCCGTTGGTCCGCAGCAGCGAACCCTCGTAGATCCGGGCGCCGGCGACCACGAACACGCCGGCGGCGACCAGCAGGATGGCCAGCGACACGATCGGCTCCCAGCCTGCCGCGTCGCCGGTGAAGAGCCGCAGCGGCATCGCCGTGGGCGACGAGACCGGCAGGTACGACAGCACCCGCATCGCGGTCGCGTTGTCGTTCAGGAAGATCACCGCGAAGAACGGCAGCATGACGGCGAGCTGCACCGGCGTCGACACCCCGGCGATGTCCTCCTGCCGGTTGACAAGCGCCCCGGCCGCCGCCCACATCGCGGCCAGCAGCACGAAACCGAGCAGGAAGAACGGCACGAACCAGCCGATCGCCGGGGCGAGCAGGGTGAGCAGGTCGCCGCTGTCGCCGATCTGCATGCCGATGACGGCCACGAGGCCGATCAGCACGATCTGCCCGAGCGCCAGGATGCTCCCGGCGAGCACCTTTCCGGCCAGCAACGCCCGCACCGGCACCGCCGCGACCAGGATCTCCACGATCCGGGTCTGCTTCTCCTCGGTGACGCTCTGCGCGATCTGCAGGCCGAACGTCTGCGAGGTGATGAAGAAGACGAACGCGAAGATGAACGGCACCAGGAACGCGACCACCGGATCGACCGCGTCGGGGTCGAGCAGCTGCACCGGCGGCGCGCTGCTCAACGCCCGGACCACGTCGTTGGGGATGTCGTCCATGGCGAGCACCTTCGGGCCGGCGACCACCGCGGCGTCCACGTCGCCGTCGCGGACGGCCTGCTCGGCGGCGCGGTCGTCGGCCACCACGCGGACGTCGAGGCCGGCGTCCCGCAGCGGACCGGCGGCCTCCTGGGTGACGGCGACACTCTCCGGGCCGCCGGACAGCAGCGGCGGCAGGATCGTGCCCGCCGCCGCGATCAGCAGGAAGAAGAGCGTGCCGAACAGGAAGGTACGGTCGCGCAGCTTGACCCGGATCTCGCGTTCGGCGACCAGCCGGGTGGCCTGGGAGACGTTCACTGGGTGACCTCTCGGAAGATCTCGGTGAGCGAGGGGCTGACCGGGCGGAAGGCGCGCACCGGGCCGCGGGCCAGGGCCGCGCGCAGCACGGGCTGCTCGTCGGCGCCGACCGGTAGGTCGAAGACCGCCCGCGGGCCGTCCAGCTCGACCAGGGTGACGCCGGGCTGGTCGCGGACCCAGCCGGCGTCGGTCTCCACCACCAGCTCGAAACGGGGCGAGGTGTACGAGGCGCGTAGCTGCTCGCGGCTGCCGGTGGCCCGGATCGCCCCGTCCCCGATGATCACGAGGTCGTCGCAGAGCCGCTCCACCACGTCCAGTTGGTGGCTGGAGAAGAGCACGGGCGCCCCGGCGGCGGCGCGTTCGCGCAGCACGCCGACGACCGTGTCGACGGCGAGGGGGTCGAGGCCGGAGAACGGCTCGTCGAGCACCAGCACCTCGGGGTCGTGCACCAGCGCGGCGGCGATCTGCGCCCGCTGCTGGTTGCCCAGTGACAGCGTCTCCAGCAGGTCGTCGCCGCGTTCGCCGAGCCCGACCCGTTCCAGCAGGTCGTCGGTGGCGCGCCGGGCGGCGGGGGCGTCCAGGCCGTGCAGCCGGCCCAGGTACGTCACCTGCTCCCGCGTGGTCATCTTGGGATAGAGGCCACGCTCCTCCGGCATGTAGCCGAAGCGGCTGCGGTCCTGCCGGGTGAGCCGCGCGCCGCCCCAGCTCACCTCGCCGGCGTCCGGGGCGAGCACACCCAGGATGATCCGCATGGTGGTGGTCTTGCCGGCGCCGTTGGCGCCCACGAAGCCGGTCATCCGGCCGGCGACCACATCAAAGGACACGTTCGTGAGTACCTGCCGGTCGCCGAAGCTGCGTTCGACGCCGTCCAGGCGGAGCGTTCTGGTCACGCACCCACGCTAGATCCAGTACGTCGGCGCGCCGTCCACCCGGCGGCGGAACCGGTCGGTCCCCCTTGCGACGGATGCCGGTCACCCGCCGGGTCGGACCACCCCGTTCTCGTACGCGAACACCACCGCCTGCACCCGGTCGCGCAGGCCGAGTTTGGCCAGTACGCGGCTCACGTGCGTCTTCACCGTCGCCTCGCCCAGGTGCATGCTCACGGCGATCTCCGCGTTGCTCGACCCGGCGGCGAGCAGCACCAGCACCTCCCGCTCGCGCGGCGTCAGCTCGCCCAGCGCGACCTCGGCGCCCGGCCCGAGGTGGGCGGTGCCCGCCGGATCTCCGGGACGGGCGAACGTCGAGATCACCCGCCGGGTGATCTCCGGGGCGAGCAGGGCGTCTCCCCGGGCGAGCACCCGGATCGCGTCGACCAACTCCTCGGGTGTGCCGTTCTTGAGCAGGAAGCCACTGGCCCCGGCTCGCAGCGCCGCGAAGAGGTAGTCGTCGCGGTCGAAGGTGGTGAGGATGAGCACCGCCGGCGCGCCGGGCCCGGCGCCGGTGATCTCTCCGGTGGCCTCCAGCCCGTCCATGACGGGCATCTCCACGTCCATCAGCACCACGTCGGGCTGGGTGGCGCGGGCCATGGTGACGGCACGACCGCCGTCGGCCGCCTCGCCGACCACCTCAATGTCGTCCTCCACCTCGAGGATGACCCGGAAGCCGGTGCGTACGAGGTGCTGGTCGTCGGCGAGCAGCACCCGGATCCGCTCGTCGGCGCCCGGCACGGCGTCACCCGCCACCGAGGTGCTCACGCCGACCATCCCGCACCGGCCGCCGCCCCGTCTCGGGTCGGCGGCTTCCCGCGCTGGGTCGGCGTCGCGCCCGCGCCTGCCCGGGCCCGGGTCGGCGCGTTCTCGCCCCGGCTCGGCACGTCCTCCTGGGGTGTGGACCCGGCGTCGGTTCGCGTCACGTCCGGCTCATTGCCCGTGGGCAGGGGGAGTCGGGCGCGGACCCGCCACCCGCCGCTGGAGCGCCGCCCGGCCTCCAGGACGCCGTCCTGGGCGGCGACGCGTTCCCGCATGCCGATCAGGCCGAGCCCGTCGGTGGGGAACTGGCTCCCGCCGTGTCCGTCGTCGCTCACGTCCAACTCGACCTCCCGTGCCAGGTAGCGGATCCGTACGTCCAGCAGGCCGGCGCCGGCGTGCTTCAGCGTGTTGGTGACCGCCTCCTGCACCACCCGGTACGCGGTCTGGGACACCGACGCGGGAAGCGGAACCGGCTCGCCGTACACCCCGATGGTGGCCGTGAGGCCGGCGGCGCGGGCCCGTTCGATCAGCTCGTCGATGCGCTCGATGGTCCCGGCGGACGGCGGCGGGGAATCGGTGGCTCCGTCGGGGGCGCGCAGCACGCCGAGCATCCGGCGCAGCTCGTCGACGGCGGTGCGGGCACTCTGCTCGATGGCGGTGAGTGCCGTGCGGGCCTTGCCCGGGTCGCGGTCGAACACCCGGCGGCAGGCGGACGCCTGCACCCCCATCACCGACACGTGGTGCGCGACCACGTCGTGCAGCTCCCGGGCGATGCGTACCCGTTCGCCGAAGACCGCCCGCTCGCGGGACTCGGCCTGCGACCGGCGCAGTTCCTCGGCCTGGGCGCGTACCTCGTGTTCGCGCCGCGCGGCCACCCAGGAGGTCTCCCCGAAGAAGTACGCGAAACCGAAGTACAAGCCGTTGATCAGGACTCCGGTGACCATCGCGGCGAGCAGTGGTGGCACCGGCCCGACGGCGTTGGCGAAGGCGCCGGGTGGGATGTGCTCGATGCTGACGGCGTAGTAGACGCCCAGCCAGGCGAACATCGTGACGATCACACCGATGCGCAGCCGGCGGGCCAGCCGGCGATCCTGTCCCCAGGCGCCGACGGTGTAGAGGGCGCAGAACAGCGCCCACGAGGAGAGCTGGGTCTCCGGCGCCGACCGGGCCTGCGCCGCGATGAACGCCACCGAGACGACCAGCAGGGTGGTGGCCGGCCAACGTCGCCGCCAGATCAGCGGCAGCGTCACCGCGACGGTCCAGAGCAACTGCTCCGGCCCGGACGGTGGCGGGCCCAGCAGGAACGCCCCGGTGCTGCGGGCCAGGGTGAGACTCACCAGGGCCAGCAGGGTCACGCCCAGCCCGATCCAGAGGTCGATCCGGCGCTGCTCCGGCGTCGGACCCGGGCGGCGCCACCCGTCACGCTGTGCCACGGTCATCCGGGAACGATGCCACGTCACCCGCCGCGTCCGCTAACCGGACAGGGCGAAGGTGACCTGGTCAGGCCTGTGTGCTGTGGCTCCTTCGCGTCGGCGCGCGGCGGCCCGGCGCGGAGTCCGCGCCGGGCCGCCGTGTCCGGATCAGCTCACGCCGTCTGGCGGCGGGTCTTGATGGCGGTGTCGATCAGGTCCCAGACCAGCACCACCACCGCGCCTATCGCGATGACAGCCCCGAGGATGTTCGTGTTCTCCGGCTCGGCCAGCCAGCTCAGGCGGTCGGCCAGGGCCGGGTTGAGCAGCCGATCGGAGAGCGCCAACCAGATCACCGGCACCGTGAACGCGACGTTGATCAGGGCCTTCACCCCGAACAGGGCCCAGTTCCAGCGCCCGATCCGGTACTTGACGATTTCGAACACCAGGCTGGCGACCAGCACCGCGATCAGCGCCGGCAGCCAGAACGACCACAGAGCCGGGTCGAGGATCGGGATGTTCTCGCCGTTGGTGCCGTTCACCCAGGACCGGTAATGCTGGAAGGGCAGGTAGCCGATGGTCAACACCAGCATGGCCACCGCGGCGACGGTGTCGGTGAGGGAGACGTCCTTGTGGGCGGGGACGTCGGGCAGTTGGTCGACGTTCCAGTCGGGCAGGTCGGCGGCGGGTTGGAAGCGGTCGATGAGCGCGAAGGTCAGGGTGAGCCAGAAGGCGATCTGCACGGCAACCTCTATGGCGGTGCCGATGCCGCTCCCGATGGCCCCGAAACCCTTGCCTTCGGCCACCTCGACGATGGCGACGATCGCGCCGACGAGCGCCGGGATGAAGCTGAGCAGCAGCTTCAGCAGCCGCAGCCAGACGAGGTAGTAGGTCGGGCCGATGAGCTGGAGCCGACGGTCGGCGTACTGGGCGGCCAGCAGGTCCGGGTTGCCCAGCTCGGTGAGCACCGCCCGCTCGGCGGCGGTGGCGTCCTCGCCGCCGCTGGTCCGGTCCTCGATCATGTCCTGGATCGAGGCGCGCAGCTCCGTGGCGATCTCGCCGCGGCGCTGGGCGGGCACTGATCGCAGGGTGGCGGCGAGATAACGGTCGGTCAGGGTGTTCATCGGTCCACTCCTTGGATCAGCCCGGTGATGGAGGTCTGTACGGCGGCGAGGTCGTCCAGGAGCCGGCTCAGCATCGACTCGCCCTCGTCGCTGGTCCGGTAGAACTTGCGCGGCCGGCTCTCCTCGGTGTTCCACTCGCTGGTCAGCAGGCCCTGGTCCTCCAGGCGGCGCAGCAGCGGGTAGAGCGTGTTGGCGTCCACCGGGAAGCCGTGGTCGGTGAGCCGTTGCAGCAGTGCGTAGCCGTAGTCGGGTCGGCGCAGCGCGACCAGGCTGGCCACCACGACGGTGCCTCGACGCAACTCCTGTAGGTGCGTCCGTAGAACGTCCTCGCTAACCATGTGTCACACCATACTGTGTGCCACACACTGTTGTCTACGCCAATAACGTTGTGCCGGCTCGGCGGCTCGCGGGGGATCCCTGGTCGGCTGGTGTGGTGGTCGCCCTTTGCTCTGCTTCAACCCACGCAACAGGTAAGCGCCGTCCCTGGTGCGCCGGTTGAAGCAGAGCAAAGGGCGCGCGGCAGTGACCCGGCTCCGGCCGGTGCCGGGAGCGGGTTGGTGGAGGTGTGTGCGCGGGCGCGCTACTCGAAGCGGGACACGTCTCCCGCGCCCCGGCGCAGGATCTCCGGCTCCGACCCGGACAGGTCGATGACCGTCGTCGGGTCCTTGCCGCACTCGCCGGCGTCGAGGACCGCGTCGACTTGGTGGTCGAGCCGTTCCTTGATCTCCCAGCCCTGGGTCATCGGCTCCTCGTCGCCGGGCAGGGTCAGGGTGCTCGACACCAGCGGCTCACCCAGCTCGGCCAGCAGCGCCTGGGTCACCGTGTGCCGGGGTACGCGAACACCGACGGTGCGCTTACGGGGATGCAGCATCCGGCGCGGCACCTCGCGGGTGGCCGGCAGGATGAAGGTGTAGCTGCCCGGGGTGGACGCCTTCACCAGGCGAAAGACCGAGTTGCTGATCTGCACGAACTGGCCGAGCTGCGCGAAGTCCCGGCAGACGAGGGTGAAGTGGTGCCGGTCGTCGAGGTGACGGATCTGCCGGATCCGGTCCAGCCCGTCCTGGTTGCCCAGCTGGATGCCGAGCGCGTAGCAGGAGTCCGTCGGATAGGCGACCAGCCCGCCGCCGCGGATCAGGTCGGCGACCTGGCCGATGATCCGGGGCTGCGGGTTCTCCGGGTGCACGTCGTAGTACCTCGCCATCTCCCGAGACTAGCTGTGGGGGAGACACGGACCACCCTCGGCGCGGACGGTGGAGCCGTCGAGATCACCTCGGTAGGGTAGGTGCCGGTCGGCTCCGACCAACAAGATCCACAACGCCGGGGGGCGCCACACATGGCCGATTCGTTCGCGCATCTGCATGTGCACACCGAGTATTCGATGCTCGACGGGGCGGCCCGGCTCAAGGACCTGTTCGCCGAGGCCAACCGGCTCGGCATGCCGGCGGTGGCGATCACCGACCACGGCAACATGCACGGTGCGAACGACTTCTACAACCAGGCGATGGCCGCCGGGATCACCCCGATCCTGGGCGTCGAGGCGTACGTGGCGCCGGAGTCGCGCTATCACAAGGCGCGGGTCAAGTGGGGTCGGCCGGAGCAGAAGAGCGACGACGTCTCCGGTAACGGCGCGATCACCCACAAGACCATGTGGGCGAAGAACGCGCAGGGCCTGAAGAACCTGTTCACCCTCAACTCGCGCGCGTCCATGGAGGGGCACTACGTCAAGTGGCCCCGGATGGACATGGAGCTGATCGCCGAGCACGCCGAGGGCATCATGGCCACCACCGGCTGTCCCTCCGGCGCCGTGCAGACCCGGTTGCGGCTGGGTCAGTTCGACGAGGCGCTCAAGGTCGCCGCGAGCTACCAGGACATCTTCGGCAAGGACAACTACTTCCTGGAGATCATGGATCACGGCCTCTCGATCGAGAGCCGGGTCCGTGAGGGGCTCACCGAGATCGCCCGCAAGCTCGACATCCCGCCGGTGGTCACCAACGACTCGCACTACACCCACGAGGCGCAGGCCACGGCGCACGACGTGCTGCTCTGCGTGCAGACCGGCAGCAACATCGACGACCCGAACCGGTTCCGCTTCGAGGGCGGTGGCTACTTCGTCAAGAGCGCCGACCAGATGCGCGCGGTGGACTCCTCGGAGCTGTGGCAGGAGGGCTGCCGCAACACCCTGCTGGTCGCCGAGAAGGTCGACCCGAAGGGCATGTTCGAGTTCCACAACCTGATGCCGCGCTTCCCGGTGCCCGACGGCGAGACCGAGGAGTCCTGGTTCCGCAAGGAGACCTTCGCCGGGCTGGCCCGCCGCTACCCGAACGGCATCCCGGAGGGGCACGTCGTCCAGGCCGAGTACGAGCTGGGCGTCATCAACCAGATGGGCTTCCCGTCGTACTTCCTCGTGGTCGCCGACTTCATCCAGTGGGCCAAGAGCCAGGGCATCTCGGTGGGCCCGGGTCGTGGTTCCGCCGCCGGCTCGCTCGTCGCGTACGCGTTGGGCATCACCGACCTGGACCCGATCCTGCACGGCCTGATCTTCGAGCGGTTCCTCAACCCCGAGCGGGTGTCGATGCCGGATGTCGACATCGACTTCGACGAGCGTCGGCGCGGCGAGGTGATCAAGTACGTCACCGACAAGTGGGGTGAGGACAAGGTCGCCCAGATCGCCACCTTCGGCACGATCAAAGCGAAGGCCGCGATCAAGGACTCGGCCCGGGTCCTCGGGTTCCCGTACGCGGTCGGCGACCGGATCACCAAGGCGATGCCGCCGGCCGTGATGGGCAAGGACATCCCGCTCACCGGCATCTTCGACCCGAAGCACCCCCGCTACGCTGAGGCCGGCGAGATCCGTGGCCTGTACGACTCCGACCCGGACGTCCGCAAGGTGATCGACACAGCCAAGGGCATCGAGGGGCTGATCCGGCAGACAGGTGTGCACGCCGCCGGCGTCATCATGTCCGCCGAACCGATCATCGAGCACATCCCGTTGATGCGCCGCGACGCCGACGGGGCGATCATCACGCAGTTCGACTACCCGACCTGCGAGTCGCTCGGCCTGTTGAAGATGGACTTCCTCGGCCTGCGCAACTTGACGATCATCGACGACGCGGTCAAGAACATCGAGCTCAACCACGGTACGAAGCTCGACCTGCTGGGCTTGCCGCTGGACGACAAGGCCGCGTACGAGCTGCTGGCCCGGGGCGACACCCTCGGTGTGTTCCAGCTCGACGGTGGGCCGATGCGGTCGCTGCTGCGGTTGATGAAGCCGGACAACTTCGAGGACATCTCCGCCGTCCTGGCGCTGTACCGACCCGGCCCGATGGGCGTCGACTCGCACACCAACTACGCGCTGCGCAAGAACAACCTCCAGGAGATCACGCCGATCCACCCGGAGCTGGAGGAGCCGCTGCGGGAGATCCTGGCGCCCACCCACGGCCTGATCGTCTACCAGGAGCAGGTGCAGCGCGCCGCGCAGATCCTCGCCGGCTACACGCTCGGCCAGGCGGACCTGCTGCGCCGGGCGATGGGTAAGAAGAAGAAGGAGATCCTCGACAAGGAGTTCATCCCGTTCCGGGACGGCTGCCGCGAACGCGGCTACTCCGACGAGGCGATCCAGGCGGTGTGGGACGTCCTCGTGCCGTTCGCCGGGTACGCCTTCAACAAGGCGCACTCCGCCGCGTACGGCCTGGTCTCCTACTGGACGGCGTACCTCAAGGCGCACTACCCGGCCGAGTACATGGCCGGGCTGTTGACCTCCGTCGGTGACGACAAGGACAAGATGGCGCTCTACCTGTCCGAGTGTCGCCGGATGCGCATCCAGGTGCTGCCGCCGGATGTGAACACGTCGGCCGGGCCGTTCACGCCGGTCGGCAAGGACATCCGCTTCGGCCTGGCGGCGGTGCGCAACGTCGGCGCGAACGTGGTCGCCTCGATCATGCGGTGCCGCCAGGAGAAGGGCGACTACACCGACTTCTACGACTTCCTGTCCAAGGTGGACGCGGTGGTCTGCAACAAGAAGACCATTGAATCGCTGATCAAGGCGGGCGCGTTCGACTCGATGGAGCATCCGCGCAAGGGCCTGCTCGCGGTGCACGCGGACGCCATCGACGCGTACGCCGACGTGAAGCGCAAGGAGGCGGTCGGCCAGTACGACCTCTTCGGCGCCGGCTTCGGTGACGCCGACACGGGCAGCACGACGGTGATGCCGGTCATCGGTGACAGCGAGTGGGACAAGCGCGACAAGTTGGCCTTCGAGCGCGAGATGCTCGGCCTGTACGTCTCCGACCACCCGCTGTTCGGCCTGGAGCACATCCTCGGCGCGGCGGCCGACACCACCATCGCCTCCCTGGCCGAGGACGGCGCGGTGCCCGACGGGGCGGTCGTCACCCTCGCCGGCATCCTCTCCGGGGTGCAGCGGCGGGTCACCAAGCAGGGCCGTGCCTGGGCCTCGGCGACCCTGGAGGACCTGGCCGGTGGGGTGGAGACGCTGTTCTTCCCCAACACCTACGAGGTGATCGGGCAGTACATCGCCGAGGACGCCATCGTGGTGGTCAAGGGTCGGGTGGACCGCCGCGACGACACCCCACGGATCATGGCAATGGACATGTCCATGCCGGACGTCAGCACCAGCGCCACCAACAAACCGGTCACCCTCACCATCCCGGTGCACCGCTGCACGCCACCGCTGGTGGAGAAGCTCAAGGAAACGTTGGTGCTGCACCCCGGCGACACCGAGGTGCACGTCAAACTGCTCAACGGCGGCCGCACCACCACCCTGCGGCTAGGCCCGTTCCGGGTGGCGGCGACCACCGCGCTGATGGGTGACCTGAAGAGCGTCCTCGGCCCAACCAACGTGACCTGACCGGGCCGCAGACGCCGCCGATCGGGCTCAGGCCCGGTTGGGGGCCGCGATCTCGCGTAGTTGGCCGTCGGCGAGCCGCAGCCAGCGCCGCACGCCGATCTCGGCGAGGAACCGCTCGTCGTGGCTGACCACCACGAAGGCACCCTGGTACGCGGTCAGCGCGCTCTCCAACTGGGCCACGCTGACCAGGTCCAGGTTGTTGGTCGGCTCGTCGAGCAGCAGCAGCTGTGGCGCCGGTTCGGCGCAGAGCACACAGGCCAGGGTGGCGCGCAACCGTTCGCCGCCGGAGAGGACCCCGACGGGCAGGTTCACCCGGGCGCCCCGGAACAGGAACCGGGCGAGCAGGTTCATCCGCTTGGCGTCCGGCAGGCTCGGCGCGTACGCGGCGAAGTTCTCCGCCACCGTACGGTCGAGGTCCAGCAGGTCCAGCCGCTGCGACAGGTACGCGATCCGCCCGTCGGCCCGGCGGATCTCGCCCCCGGCCGGTTCGAGGTCACCGTTGACGAGGCGCAGCAGGGTCGATTTGCCGACGCCGTTCGCCCCGGTGAGCGCGATCCGCTCCGGCCCCCGGATCACCAGGTCGGCGCCGTCGCCGCCGAACAACTCCCGGTCGTCGAAGCGGGCCCGCATCCCCGTACCGGAGAAGACCGTGCGACCGCCCGGGACGGTGGTGTCCGACAGGTCCACGACGATCCGGTCCTCCTCGCGGAGCGCCCGGCCGGCCTCGTCGAGCCGGGACCTGGCCTGACCGAGTCGGGCCGAGTGCGTCTCCTGCGCCTTGCCCGCTGACTCCTGCGCACTGCGCTTGAGCCCGCCGGCCACGATCCGGGCCAGGCCGGCGTTCTTCAGGTTCTTGGAGGCGTTGCTGGCCCGCCGGTCGGCCCGCTCCCGGGCCTGCTGCATCTCGCGCTTCTCCCGCTTGACTTCCTGCTCGGCGTTGCGCAGGTTGCTCTCGGCCACCTCCCGCGCCGCCTGCACCGCCTCCGTGTACGCGGTGAAGTTGCCCCCGTACCAGTGGATCTCGCCATGGTCCAGCTCGGCGATGCGGTCCATCCGGTCCAGCAACTCCCGGTCGTGGCTGACCAGCAGCAGACACCCGGTCCAGTCGGTCAGCACGTCGTAGAGCTTGTGCCGGGCCTCCAGATCCAGGTTGTTGGTGGGTTCGTCGAGCAGCAGCACGTCCGGGCGTCGAAGCAGTTGCGCCGCCAGGCCGAGGGAGACGACCTGGCCGCCGGAGAGGGTGTGCAGGCGCCGGTCGAGCGACAGCTCGCCCAGGCCGAGGCGGTCCAGTTCGGCGCGGGTGCGCTCCTCGATGTCCCAGTCGTCGCCGATGGTGGCGAAGTGGTCCTCGCTGGCGTCGCCGCCCTCGATGGCGTGCAGGGCCGCGATCCGCTCGGCGACGCCGAGCACTTCGGCCACGGCCAGGTCACCGGCCAGGGGCAGGGTCTGCGGGAGGTAGCCGAGCACGCCGTCGACGGTGACGCTGCCGCCGCTGGGCGTCAGCTCCCCGCCGATCAGCTTCAGCAGGGTGCTCTTGCCGGCGCCGTTGGGAGCGACCAGGCCGGTGCGACCGCCCGGAACGGCGAAGGACAGCTCCGAGAAGACCGGGGTGTCGTCCGGCCAGGAGAAGGACAGGTTCGAGCAGACGATGAACGCATCAGACATGCGAGTGACCTCAGAGGTGGGGTGGGCGCGCCAGAGCCGCCCGACGACAACGGGGACCGGTGGAACGACAACATGGCCACGGCGGCTGCGCGGACGCGCGCCGAACGGTGGCCGAACACATCCGGTCTCACCCGGAGATGTCGTCGTCACCCGCCATGTCTGGTCTCCCTGGTCATTCGTTGACACCCAACGCGGCCGAGTCTAACAACGGATCTTCGCCCCGCCACCAGGTTCCCGCAGCGGACAGAGTGCTCGACGCCGCGGATCTAGGAGACGTCGAAGAGATGCAGCCCGTCATATTCAGCGAAGTCGGCGTAGTCCTTGCCGTTGAACGTCGCCAGCGGTAGCCGGTCGACCAGGCAGCACGCCGCGATCCAGGAGTCGTTTGTCGGCCGGGGCCGCCCCCGGTGCTGAGCCCGCGCCTGGAGTTGCCCCCAGGTCACCGCCACCGCCTCGTCGAAGGGGAGCAGCACGATCCCGGACCGCCATTGCGCGAGGTCAGCCAGCTTCCGTGGCCCCCAACTGCGCAGCGCCGTCCACTTGGTCAGCTCCCCGAGTGTCACGAAGGTGATGCACAGGGTCTTCCCGGTCAGACGGGCACGCAGACGGTCAGGTAGCCGGCCCCGCAGGATCGCTGATGCCACGTCGGTGTCCAGGACGACGAGGCTCACGCGGCACCGGCCCGCCGAGAGGTGTACAGATCGGCGAGAAAGTCATCCAACTCGTCGTCCGACTCGAACAGGTCCGGACGGGCCAGGTCGTCCACGGAGGCGATCGGTCGTATGCCCTGACGACGGGCCAACTCCTCGGCTGGCACGTGCTCAGCCGTTGGCCATTCGGGCACCCGCTCGGCGTTGCTCGACGTCACGGCTTGCCTCCTGCGTATCGGGTCGTCTTCGATTCTCGCACTTCCGACATCGATACACGGCACGTCGCGGCCGGCTGTCGAGGTCGAGCTCCGCTACCGGGGTCGGTATTCGACCTCGGGGCGGCCCGGGGTGCCGTAGCGAGGGCTGCGGGCTGCTCGGTCGACGGTCACCAGGTATTCCAGGTAACGGCGGGCCGTTACCCGGGAGATGCCGGTCAGACCGCTCACCTCGGTCGCGGACAGCCCCGCCCCGCGAGTCCCGTCGGCCAGGGCGGCGCGTACCCGATCGAGGGTGTGCGCGTCGAGCCCTTTGGGCAGGCTGTGCCCGGCGGTGCCGCGCAGGGTGGCGAACATCTGGTCCACCTCGTGCTGCGCGGCCACCTCACCGTCGGCGAGCGCCTGGGCACGGTAGTCGGCGTAGCGTTCCAGCTTGTCGCGGAACGCCGCGAACGTGAACGGCTTGAGCAGGTAGTGCGTCACCCCGAGGGACACCGCGGTGCGTACCACCGCCAGGTCCCGCGCGGACGTCACCGCCAGCACGTCGACGCTGCTGCCCGCCGCGCGCAGCGCCCGGCAGACGTCGAGGCCGTGCAGGTCGGGCAGCCGAAAATCGAGGAGTACGAGGTCCACGTCGCCGCCGCCGCCCGCGCGCAGCGCCGCCATCGCCGCCCGCGCGGTGTGAGCCACCCCGACCACCACAAAACCGGGAACCCTCTCGGTGTACGCGGAATGCGCCTCGGCCAGCAGCGGCTCGTCCTCGACGACCAGCACCCGGATGTCGGTCATCGGCGTGCCCCGACGACGGGTAGGCGGACGGTGAACACGCTGCCGCCGTCGGCCGAGCGGCCCACCTCGGAGCTGCCTCCGTGGCGACGGACCACCTGCCCGATCAGCGCCAGACCGAGGCCCCGGCCGGTGCTCTTGGTGGACCAGCCGCGCCGGAAGGCATCCGCGACCCGCTCGGGGGCCAGCCCGGGGCCGCTGTCGGCGACCCGTACCACCAACTCGTCGTCGACCTCACCGACGAAGACCCGCACCCGGCGCGGCGCGGGCGTGCCGGCCACCGCCTCCAGGGCGTTGTCGACGAGGTTGCCGACGACGGTGAGCAGGTCGCCGGTGGGCAGTGGGCTGTCGTCGAGCCGGCAGTCCGGCTCGATCACGAGGTCCACCCCGCGTTCGCCGGCCTGCGCCGACTTGCCGAGCAGGAGCGCGGCCAACGCCGGCTCGGTCACCGCGCCGACCACCCGGTCGGTCAGTTGCTGGGCGAGGGCCAGGTCCCGGGTGCCGAGCCGGACGGCCTCCTCGGTGCGGCCCAGCTCCACCAGGGTCAGCACGGTGTGCAGCCGGTTGGCCGACTCGTGGGTCTGCGCCTGCAACGCCTCGGTCAGCGCGCGGACCGAGTCCAGCTCGCTGGCCAGGGTGCGCAGCTCGGTCTGGTCGCGCAGGGTGAGCACGGTGCCGAGCACCGCGCCCTCGAAGCGGGTGGTCCGCTGGTTGGCGACCAGCACCCGGTCACCGGCGAGGATGGGCTCGTCGCGGGCGTCGCGCTGGGAGCTGAGCAGCTCGGCCACCGCGGGTGGCAGGTCGATCCCGGCGACCGGCTGATCGGTCACGGGTACGTCCGCGTCGAGGCCCAACAGCCGGCGCCCCTCGTCGTTGACCAGGGCCACCCGCCGGTCGGTGGTCAGCACGACGAGACCTTCGCGCACCGAGTGCAGGACCGCGTCGTAGTACTCGTACATCCTGGTCATCTGCGCTGGCCCCAGGCCGTGCGTCTGGCGGCGCAGACGGCGGCTGAGCAGCCAGGAGCCGGTCGCGGCGAGGGCGAGCGCCGGTGCGGCGACACCGAGCAGCACCGGCAGTTGTCCGAGCAGTTTGCGGTTGATCGCCCGGGTGGTGATGCCCACCGAGACGAGGCCGACAATGTGCCGCTGGTCGTCGTACACCGGAACGACCGCGCGCACCGACTCGCCGAGCGTGCCGACGTTGGTGATGGTGAAGGGGCGGCCCGCCAGGGCGGGCCCGATCTCCCCGACGAACGGCTGGCCGATCAGCTCCCGGGTGGGGTGCGAGAAGCGGGTCCGGTCGGGGGCCATCACCACCACGAAGTCGGTGCCCGTCGCCAGCCGGGTCGATTCGGCGTACGGCTGGAGGATGCTGGCCGGGTCGGCGGTCGTGAGGGCCGCGCGGACGTCGGGGGAGCGGGCCACGGTCTGCGCCACCGCGAGCACCTCCTCCTGTGCGGCCTGGCGGGCGTCGCTGCGGGCCAGCCAGAAGGCGCCCGCCGCGCCCGCCAGCACGAGCAGCGTCACCACCATCGCCTGGAGGGCGAAGAGTTGCCCCGCGATGCTCCACTGGCGTCGGGTCACCTCCACCACCTCCTCGGGTTTTCGCGGTGAACAGAATGACCGCAAGGCTGTCAACGGGTGAGACGGGCTTCACATTGTCGACATGGACACCACCGACTCCACCACCACACCGGCGCCGCCGGTCCGCCGGGACCGTACCCGTTACCTCTACCTGGCCGTCATCGTGGCCGTGCTCGCCGGCATCGTGGTCGGCCTGGTCGCCCCCGAATTCGGCAAGGAACTCAAGCCGATCGGCACCGGCTTCGTCAACCTGATCAAGATGATGATCAGCCCGGTCATCTTCTGCACGATCGTGCTGGGCGTCGGCTCCGTCCGGCAGGCCGCGAAGGTCGGCAAGGTCGGCGGCCTCGCCCTCGGCTACTTCCTGACCATGTCGACCGTCGCGCTCGCCATCGGCCTGGTGGTCGGCAACCTCATCCACCCCGGCTCCGGCCTGGACCTCGGCCAGGACCTCGCCGGCGCGGGCAAGGCCGCAGCCGGCGACGAGGCCGGCGGTACGGCGGACTTCCTGCTCGGGATCATCCCGACCACGCTGCTCTCCGCGCTCACCGAGGGCGAGGTGCTCCAGACATTGCTGGTCGCCCTGCTCGTCGGCTTCGCCGTGCAGGCCATGGGCCGCCGTGGTGAACCGGTGCTGGGCGCCATCGGTGTTATCCAGCGGGTGGTCTTCAAGGTCCTCGCCATGATCATGTGGCTGGCGCCGGTCGGCGCGTTCGGCGCCATGGCCGCCGTGGTCGGCGCCACCGGCGTCGACGCGCTCAAGAGCCTCGCCCAGATCATGCTGGGCTTCTACGCGACCTGCCTGATCTTCGTGCTGGTGGTCCTCGGCGCGCTGCTCTGGTTCGTCGCGCGGATCTCGATCTTCTCGCTGCTGCGCTACCTGGGCCGGGAGTTCCTGCTGATCCTGTCGACCTCCTCGTCGGAGTCGGCGCTGCCGCGCCTCATCGCGAAGATGGAGCACTTCGGCGTGAGCAAGCCGGTTGTCGGCATCACGGTCCCGACGGGGTACTCGTTCAACCTGGACGGCACGGCGATCTACCTGACGATGGCGTCGCTGTTCGTCGCCGACGCGCTGGGCAAGCCGCTGTCGATCGGCGAGCAGATCTCGCTGCTGCTATTCATGATCATCGCGTCCAAGGGTGCCGCCGGCGTCACCGGCGCTGGGTTGGCGACGTTGGCCGGTGGGCTCCAGTCGCACCGGCCGGATCTCGTCGACGGGGTCGGGCTGATCGTGGGCATCGACCGCTTCATGTCGGAGGCGCGGGCGCTGACCAACTTCGCCGGCAACGCGGTGGCGACGGTGCTGGTGGGAACCTGGACCGGGGAGTTCGACCGGGAACGGGCGGTCGGGGTGCTGCGGGGCGACGACCCGTTCGACGAGGCCACCATGCTCGACGAGCACGACGACGAGGACGAGTCGACGGCCCGGCGGTCAGCCGAGCCGGCGACGCCAGTAGGGGCGCCGGCCTGATCACGCCCGTCTGGGGCCGTGTCGGCCGGCTGCCGACGCGGCCCCAGCCCTGAGCCGGCCAGATCCAGGGCGCGGACGTCCGAACACGGTCGACGGTTGCGGGCCGACCAGCGAGGCGGTGGCCCTACCCTCGCTGCCCCCTTTGCTCTGCTTACACCCACGCACCACCCGGTGTCCGATATCCGGACGGTCGGTGGTGCGTGGAGTGAAGCAGAGCAAAGGCGGTGTCGGCACTGAGAAGCGAGCCGAGCGGGGTTGCTCTCGTGCCGGCTCATTCGTCGAATAGTTGAGCTGCTGGGTCAGCCTTCGCTAGCGACGTCGTGCATGCCGCTCGACATCACTCCCGCAAGTCCACCGGGCTTCGCCGTCGACAGGCGACGCGGGTGCGACGGTGTGAATCAGTTGGTCGCGCACAAAGACTGGCAGCGCCACCAGTGGGAACAGGCGGCCACAGCCCACAAGCGGCCTGGTCCGGTGGCTGACTGGGTTCCGGGCGGAGGGGGGAGCCACGCGTCACTGGTTTCCGGGAAATTCGAATTCATTCGATATTCATCACCCGTTGCCGATATACGTGTCGGTAACGTTGCGCTGGGCGACGTCGCCAGGTCGAAAGTGGAGTTGTGTCAAATGGGCGATGGTTGTCGCTGAAAGCCGCATGTGACAAAGCCAACTGTCGCTTATCTACCGGCCGAAGAAATTGGGCATGTAATCATCGCCCGGTACCTTCCTGTCGTGCCTGATGCCCCGCGACAGTTGATCGCCAATCGCTACCGGCTGGTACGTCCGCTCGGGCAGGGCGGGATGGGCCGCGTGTGGCAGGCCCGTGACGAGATGCTTCAGCGGGACGTGGCCATCAAGGAGTTGGTGGCGCCTCCCGGCCTGCGCGACGACGAGCGCCGGGAGATGCGCGAGCGGTCGATGCGTGAGGCGCGGGCCGTCGCCCGGTTGGGTCACGTCAACGTGGTACGCGTCTTCGACGTGCTGCATTCCGGGGATGACCCGTGGATCGTGATGGAGCTTGTTCCGTCCCGCTCTCTGCACGAGGTCCTCGAAGCCGAGGGTCCGATGTCGGCGGCCAGCGCCGCGCGGATCGGGCTGGGTGTGCTGAGCGCGTTGCGGGCCGCGCACCGGGCGGGCGTGTTGCATCGGGACGTGAAGCCGGCCAACGTGCTGCTGGCCGATGACGGCCGGGTGGTGTTGACCGATTTCGGGTTGGCGACCCTCCCTGGTGATCCGCGGATGACCCAGACCGGGATGGTGCTGGGCTCGCCGGCGTACCTCGCGCCGGAGCGGGCCACTGACGGCGATGTCGGTCCGGCCGCTGACCTGTGGTCGCTTGGCGCGACTCTCTATGCGGCGGTCGAGGGCCGCACCCCGTACCAGCGTTCGTCTCCGATGGCGACGCTGGCGGCGCTCGCCACTGAGGCGCCACCGCCGGCCCAGCGCGCCGGTCAGTTGACCCCGCTCTTGGAAGGGCTGCTGCGCCGGGACCCGGATCAGCGGATCAGCGCCGAGGAGGCCGATCGCCTCCTGCGGCACGCCGCCGGCCCGGTCGACCCGGTCAGCGGTGGAGGCCAGACCGGCCCGCTGGGCGGGATCGGCCCAAGCAGCTCGACGGCCGCCGCGTCGGCACCGGCCGTGCCGGTGGCGAGGATCAACACCGGCGAGGGTACGCCTCAGCCGATCGTGCCCGAGTTCGTCACCGCCAGGTCCGGTCGGCCGGTCGAATCGCCGCCGACCGTCCCGGCGGCGAGCGCCACCTCACCGGCTCCCGCCGCGACGACGGAATCCTCGCTGGCTTCCGTCGTGCCGACGGAGTCGTCACCGGTTCCGGCCGTGACGGCGGAATCCTCGCCGGTTCCCGCCGTGACGGCGGATCCGGCGCCGGTGGTCTCCACGACGTGGAACGCGCCTCTCCCGACCCCGTCAGTTCTCGGGTCGGTCGTGCCGCCGGACAGCGGGGTCGTTCCGACCAGTGGCCCGGCCCGTCGGCGTCGCGGGTGGCTGGTCGGCTCGATCGCCGCCGCCGTGCTGGTCGTGGTGCTGGTGAGCGCGTCGCTGCTGAACGGCGGATCGCCCGGCACACCGGGCCCGGCGGCTCCGACCGCCGACCCCTCGTCGGTCGCCGAAGCGCCGGTCGCCGGGGTGCTGCCGCCGCCCTCCGGCTGGCGCTACCACCGGGACGACCCGCGTTTCCTGGTGCCGGTGCCGGACGGCTGGCGGTCCCAGCGCGTTGGCGAGGGGGTCGAATTCCGTGAGCCGGGCGGTAGCCGACGGCTCGTCCTCGACGAACTCCGGTCGGTCCCCGCGGATCTGGTCGCCGGGCTACGAACGCGGGAGAAGGCGGAACGTGAACGGTATGCCAGCTACCGGCGGGTCCGGCTCGCCGCGTTGAAGTACCAGGTGCGGGCCGCCGAGTGGGAGTGGACGTACACCGATGCGGACGGCACGCCGATGCGGGCGTCGAGCCGCGCTTTCGTCGATCGCAATGGGCACGCGTACACGATCGGCTGGACCACCTCGGACGCCGAGTGGTCGGTCAGTCGGGGGATCTTCGAGTTGGTCACGGATGGCTTCCAGGGGCTGCCGGTGACGGCCGCCCCGCCGTCCGGATCGGCCAGTTCTCCACCGGCCGGAGGGGCGGGGCATCCGTCGACCGGGCCGGGCGGCGGTTCGACGACCGCTGCGGGGAAACCGGGGCAGCAACCGTCGACGCCGGCCGCTCCACCACCGTCACCGACGCAGGCCAGCGCACCCGCCGGCCAGCAGATCGTCAGCTTCGCCAGTGACCGTTGCATCGACATCCGGGACGGCAACGCCACCGCTGGTGCCCGACTCCAGATCTGGGACTGCCGCCGGACCGCCAAGCAACTGTGGACCTTCCCCGCCGACGGTACGGTCCGGTCGATGGGCAAGTGCCTGGACGTCGCCGGCCACTCGACGGCGGACGGCGCGGCTGTCCAACTGGCCGACTGCACCGGCGCCGCGTCCCAGAAGTTCAATCTCAACAAGGCTCACGACCTGGTGAACGTCCGGGCGGACAGATGTGTCGACGTGCTCGACGGGAACCCCGACAACGGTGCCCGGTTGCAGATCTGGCAGTGCACCGGAAACGCCAACCAGAAGTGGCGGGCCGCGTGAGGGCCGACCGTAAGCCCTGTCTGACGTGAACCGAGAGCCGGACGGCTATTCGTCGCGAAAGCCGCCGCCGGCTGATTGGCTGGATTGGGCTTTGAAATTTCTGCGGATGGCACCGGTGGGACCGTAACCGCCGAGCCCATGTGTGACGTAGGTAACTGTCGGGTTCTCGCCTGCCCCGGAAATGGGGCATGCAATGGTTCGCCCGGTACCTTCCCTGTCGTGCCCGATGCCCCGCGACAGTTGATTGCCGATCGTTATCGGCTGGTTCGTCCGCTCGGGCAGGGTGGGATGGGCCGCGTGTGGCAGGCCCGTGACGAGATGCTTCAGCGGGACGTGGCCATCAAGGAGTTGGTGGCGCCTCCCGGTCTGCGTGACGACGAGCGCCGGGAGATGCGCGAACGCTCCATGCGCGAGGCACGGGCCGTCGCCCGGTTGGGTCACGTCAACGTGGTACGCGTCTTCGACGTGCTGCACTCGGGCGACGACCCGTGGATCGTGATGGAGCTTGTTCCGTCCCGCTCCCTGCACGAGGTCCTCGAAGCCGAAGGGCCGATGCCGGTGGCCCACGCCGCGCGGATCGGGCTGGGCGTGTTGGGTGCGTTGCGGGCGGCACACCAGGCTGGCGTGCTGCACCGGGATGTGAAGCCGGCCAACGTGTTGCTCGCTCATGACGGCCGGGTGGTGCTGACGGATTTCGGGCTGGCGACCCTTCCCGGCGATCCGCGGATGACCCAGACCGGGATGGTGCTCGGCTCGCCGGCGTACCTTGCGCCGGAGCGGGCCACTGACGGCGAGGTCGGTCCGGCTGCTGACCTGTGGTCGCTCGGCGCCACTCTCTATGCGGCGGTCGAGGGCCGTACCCCGTATCACCGTTCGTCTCCGATTGCGACGCTGGCGGCGCTCGCCACCGAGCCGCCACCGCCGGCCCAGCGGGCCGGTCGGTTGACCCCGCTCCTCGAAGGGTTGCTGCGTCGGGACCCGGGTCAGCGGATCAGCGTCGAGGAGGCGGATCGCCTCCTGCGGTACGCCGCCGCCCAGGTCGACCCGGTCGACGCTGCCGGCCCGCCGGCCGCCGCGTCGGGACCGGCCGTGCCGTTCACGCGGATCAACACCGGCGACGGTACGCCCCGATCGATCGTGCCCGAGTTCGTCACCGCCGGGTCCGGTCGGCCGGTCGATCCGTCGACCGACCCATCGGCGAGCGCCACGTCACCGCCTCCTGCCGCGACGTCGGACTCGTTGTCCGTCCCGACCTCGTCAAATGCCGAGTCGGCCGCGGACAGCGAGGCCGGTCCGACCAGCGGCCCGGCCCGCAGGCGTCGCGGTTGGCTGGTCGGCTCGGTCGCCGCTGCCGTGATGGTCGTGCTGGTGGTGAGCGCGTCGATGCTGAGCGGCCGACCATCCGGCGAAGCGAACGGAGCGGCGGCGCCGACCGCCGATCCCTCTTCGGTTGCCGACGAGGCGGTGTCCCAGGTGCTGCCGCCGCCATCGGCCGGGTGGCGCTACCACCGGGACGACCCTCGCTTCCTGGTGCCGGTGCCGGACGGCTGGCGGTCCCAGCGCGTTGGCGAGGGGGTCGAATTCCGTGAGCCGGGCGGTAGCCGGCAGTTCGTCCTCGACGAACTCCGGTCGGTCCCCGCGGATCTGGTCGCCGGGCTACGAACGCGGGAGAAGGCGGAACGTGAACGGTATGCCAGCTACCGGCGGGTCCGGCTCGCCGCGTTGAAGTACCAGGTGCGGGCCGCCGAGTGGGAGTGGACGTACACCGATGCGGACGGCACGCCGATGCGGGCGTCGAGCCGCGCTTTCGTCGATCGCAACGGGCACGCGTACACGATCGGCTGGACCACCTCGGACGCCGAGTGGTCGGTCAGTCGGGGGATCTTCGAGTTGGTCACGGATGGCTTCCAGGGGCTGCCGCTGCCCGCCGGCCCGCCGTCCGGGTCGCCGAGTGCCCCGGCCGGAGGTGCGGGACGCCCGTCGGCCGGTCCGGGCAGCGGTTCGACGGCCGGTGCGGGGCAGCCCTCGGCGACGGCGGCTCCACCACCCAGTGCGCCGGTCCGGCCGGCCGGCACCAAGCAGATCGTCACCAAGGAGACCGGGCTCTGCCTCAGCAGCGGCGAACGCGACGGCGTGCGGGTCACCGTGCGCAAGTGCCAGGAGGTGCGCAACCAGTGGTGGACCTTCTCGTTCGACGGCACCATCCGGGCGAACGGCTTCTGCCTGGACGTCGCCTGGGGTGAGAAGCGCGACGGCGTTGCCGTGCAGTCCGCCAACTGCACCGCCGGGGCCGCCCAGAAGTGGGAGTGGATCGAGAAGGATGGGCGCCGCTCCCTTTTCAACCGCTTGACCGACAAGTGCGTGGACGTCGACGGCCACGCGGCGGGCGCGCCGCTGATGATCTGGACCTGCGTGTTCAACGCAAAGCAGACCCTCAGCCAGAAGTAGCCCGGTCCGCAACCAGGGCTGCCGCACCAGCCGGACGATTCGCCGCGAAAGCCGTCGCGGCCGGGCAAGATGGTCAACCGGGGATAGGGGCGTGGCGACGAACCCGGGGGACCAGGCGTGCTCGGAACCAGCCTCCTGGGCCGGCTCCGTCGCCGCGACCCGGGGGACGCCGTCCTGCGGCGCGCCGCACGGCTGACCCTCGTCGCGTCCGTTGTCTTCTACGCCTGCCGCTACGGGGTCGGCAGCTCGGTGCTCGCCACGTACGCGCTGTTCGGCACGGTGGCCGCCGGGTCGTTCGCGCAGCTGCCCGGCCCGGCGCCGCAACGGGCGCGGATCCTGATCACGTCACTGCCGGCGATCTGGGCGCTGATCACCGTGGGCACGCTGCTGGCGTGGAGCACCTGGGCGGCGGCGGCCGGGATGCTCGTCATCGGGTTCGTCGTGGCGTTCGCCGGGGTCGGCAACCCGCGTCTCGTCGGGCTGGGCAGCGCGTTTCAACTCGTCTTCATCCTGGCGTCCTTCCCGCCGTACCAGCCGGGCACCCTGCCGGAGCGGCTGGGCGGGGTCACGCTCGCCATCGTGCTGCTCGCCGTGGCCGAGGTGCTCCTCTGGCCCGATCCGGTGCCGATCTCCTACCGGCAACGACTCGCCGACGCGGCGGAGGGCGTCGCGGCGTTCCTCGACGCCACGGCGGACGCGCTGACCGACCGGCGCGCCGATCGCGACGCTCGCGACAGGCGGCGCGAGCGGGCATCCGAGGCGGTGGCCGCGCTCGCGTTGAGCGGGACGTCCCCGGCGTGGGCGCCGACCGCCGCCGACGCCCGTCACCGGGCGCTGCGGATCTGCGCGGCGGCGCTACGGGAGGCGCTCGCCGAGGCGAACCGGCTGGCGTCGGACGCCCCACCGGAGCCGATCCCGGACCTGGCGGCGGCGCGACTGCTGCGCGCGTGCGCCGACACGACCCGTGCCGCTGGCCGTAGCCTGCCGCCGGGTGCGCCGCCGGTCGACCTCGGCGCTCTGAGCGCCGCGATCGGTCAAGCCGAGACGACGTACCCCGCAGGGCAGGGCAGCGCCGTGCCGGACGTACCCCGGATGTGCCGGGACGCGACGGCGCTGGCCCTGGCCGACCAGGTGCGGGTGCTCGCCGTGGGCACCCGCGTGGCCAACGGGGTACGGCCCGACGCCGGGGATGACTATTCGGGGCTGTTCGAATATGCGCGGCACGGCCCGTTGGCGCTGTACTGGCGGCAGCTCCGCTCCCACCTGGCGCCGCGCTCCGCCCACCTGCAGAGTTCGTTGCGGCTGGCCGTGGCGCTGGCCATCGCGCGGGTGGTCGCCGGGGTGTTGCAGCTGACCCACGGCTTCTGGGTGCTGCTGGCGACCCTCACGGTCCTGCGCACCTCTGCCGCGGACACCCGCACCGCGCTGCGGCCCGCCGTGCTGGGCACGATCGTCGGTGCCGCCGTCAGTGGTCTGGTGATGCTCGTCGTCGACGAGCCGATCGTCTACGCCGTCGTGTTGCCGGTCACCCTGCTGTTGGCCTTCGGCGTTGGTCGGCTGCTCGGCCCGCTGTGGCAGCAGGCGCTGTTCACCGTGCTGTTGACGGTGGTCTTCGCCCAGCTCAGCCCGGAAGGATGGCGGCTCGCCGAGGCTCGTCTCGTCGATGTCGTGCTCGGCGCGCTGATCGGCGTGCTCGCCGGGGTGGCGATGTGGCCGCGCGGCGCGAGCCGCGACCTGCGGCCCAACGCCGCCCACTACCTCACGGCCAGCGCGGACGCGATCGACGAGACGGTCCGGGCGCTGCTCGGGGACGCTCCGCCCGACCGGGCCCTCGAACGGGTCCGCCAGCGGATGGTCCTCGTCGACTCGTCCTACTGCCAGTACCACTCCGAGCGGCACGACACGGTGAACCAGCGGGTGGACTGGGACGCCGTCCTGGGCGCCGGCCAACACGTGGTGCTCGGCGCCGAATCGCTGCTGCGGCGCAACCCGCCCGGCTGCCTCGCCGGTTGGCCGGCCGCGGCGGGGTTGCTGCGGGATTCGGCAGGCCAGCTGCGATCGGCGTACGACGACCTCGCCGACCAGGTCGCGCACGGCCGACCCTCCGGCCCGGTGCCCGCCCTGCCCGGCTGCGTGGACGAACTCGACCGGATCCGCCCGCTGTCGGGCGCGGCGAACCCGTCGTCGGTGCGGCATCTGGTGGAGGTCGACCAGTGGCTCGCCGGTCTCGCCGACAGCCTCGCCCGGATCCGCCCACCCGCTCCGGGTGAGTCGGTCGACCGCGACGGGAAACCCTGAGCCGGAGCAGCCGGGCTGGCCGGCGGGATGCCGACGAGCGATATACCTCAGTGTCATATCTATACCTCAGAGTCATAACGCTCATGAGGGTGATGCCCGCCGCCCCGCCCGCCGCCGGCCAGCGCGTCGGTGTTCCGCAGGCCGCCGCTCACCGATTGGCCATGCCCTGCCGACGCCAGCGCGCCTAGCGTCGAGGCCATGGACATCGAGCAGGCGCAGCGATTGTGGAAGCCGGAGCCGGGCTGGTTGAACACCGCCTCCTATGGGCTGCCGCCCGAGCCGGCGTGGACGGCGTTGCAGGAGGCGATGGCCGCGTGGCGGATCGGCGGCACGTCGTGGGAGGGCTGGGGTGACGCCGTACACCGGAGTCGTAGCGCCTTCGCCGGCCTGATCGCGGTGCCGGACACCGACGTGGCGGTCGGCGTGACCGTCTCCCAGCTTCTCGCCCCGGTCGCGGCGGCGCTGCCGGAGGGAGCCACCGTGGTGGTGCCGGACGTCGAGTTCACCTCGAACCTCTTCCCGTGGCTGGTCCAGGAGGATCGCGGCGTCACGGTCCGCACCGTGCCGGCGGAGGGGCTGGCTGACGCGATCGACGCCGACACCGACCTGGTCGCGTTCAGCCTGGTGCAGTCGGCCGACGGGTCCGTGGCGGCGTACGACGAGATCGTGGCCGCCGCCCGCGCGCACGACGCGCTGGTGGTGGTGGACGCGACCCAGGCGTGCGGGTGGCTGCCGTTCGACGGGAGCTGCGCCGACGTGGTGGTGGTGGGTGGCTACAAGTGGCTGATGGCGCCACGCGGCACCGCGTACGCCTATCTGGCCCCCGGGCTGCGCGACCGGCTGCGTCCGGACGCGGCCGGCTGGTATGCCGGTCGCGACCCGCACGCTTCCTACTACGGCCCGCCGCTGCGGCTGGCCGACGACGCCCGCCGGTTCGACATCTCACCGGCCTGGTTCAGCTGGATCGGCGCGGCGCCCGCCCTGGAGTTGATCGCCGAGATCGGCGTGCCCGTGATCCAGGCGCACGACGTGGCGCTGGCCAACCGTTTCCTGACCGGGCTGGGCCGGCCGCCGGGGGACAGCGCCATCGTCACCGTGGACGTGCCCGGCGCGGAGGAGCGTCTCGCGGCGGCCGGCATCCGGGCGGCGGTGCGCGCCGGGCGGGTCCGCGCCTCGTTCCACGTCTACTCCACCGAAGCCGACGTGGACGAGGCGCTCACCGCGTTGACGGGGTGACCCGGCTCAGGCCAGGTGACCGCCGATCTTCGTGTACCCGCGCAGCAGGTCCCGCGAGATGATCAGGCGCTGCATCTCGTCGGTGCCCTCGAAGATCCGGTACAGCCGGACCTGCCGGTACCAGCGTTCGATGGGCAGCTCACGGGTGTAGCCCATGCCGCCGTGGATCTGGAGCACCCGGTCGACCACCCGGTTGACCATGCCGGCGCCGTAGAGCTTGCCCATCGACGAGGCGTGCCGGGGGTCCAGGCCCTGGTCGACCGTCCACGCCGAGCGCAGCACCAGCCAGCGGGCCGCCTCCAGCTCGGTCTCCGAGTCGGCGATCATCCACTGGATGGCCTGGTTGGTGCCGATCTTCGTGCCGAAGGTCTCCCGCGTGTTGGCGTGGTCGATCGCCATCTGCAGGACCCGCTCGGCGATGCCGATGGCGTGCGACGGGATGGTGTAGCGGCCCTTGCCGATCCACTCCATGCCCAGCGTGAAGCCCTGCCCGATCTCGCCGAGGATGTTGCGGTGCGGCACGCGTACGCCGTCGAAGATCAGCGACGCGGGCCCGCCCTCGCCCATCGTCTGGATGAACTCCGAGCGCCAGCCCATCGCCCGGTCCACCAGGAACGCCGTGGCCCCGCCGTTGCGGGCGCCCTTCTCCCGGTCGGTCACCGCGACCACGATGGCGAAGTCGGCGTCGTGGCCGCCGGTGATGAAGGTCTTCTCGCCGTCGAGGATCCAGTCGTCGCCGTCGCGGCGGGCGGACAGCCGGATGTTCGCCGCGTCCGAGCCGGCGCCCGGCTCGGTGATCGCGAAGCAGGAGCGTCGCTCGCCCTCGATCGTCGGGACGAGGAACTCCCGTTTCTGGTCCTCGCTGGCGTGGAACAGGATGTTGTCGGCCTCGCCGCCGAAGCGGAACGGCACGAACGTGCGGCCCAGTTCCGTCCAGATCAACGACTGGAGCACGGCCGGCAGGTTCATCCCGCCGTACTCCTCGGGGGTGGCCAGGCCCCAGAAGCCGAACTTGCGCGCCTTGAGTTGCAGCTCGCGCACCTCGGAGTGGTCCAGGCCCGGCTGGTGTGCCCGCTCCCGGCGGAGCACCTCCGCCTCCAGCGGCATCACCTCGCGCTGGATGAACGACCGGACGGTGTCGCGCACCGCCCGCTCCTCGTCGGTGAGCGAAAAGTCCACGGTGGTCCTCCTGGCGTCGACGCTGCCGGTCTCCCTTAAACTAGCGCTGTAAGTTTTGCCGCGTCCAGACCCTATGGCCGAGACCCATGAGGAGCGCAGTGCCCCGACCCCGCCAGCCCCGGCTCACCCGGCAGTTGATCGTCGAGACCGCCACCGCGCTCATCGACGCCGAAGGGCTGCCGGCGTTCTCCACCCGCCGGCTCGCCGCCGAGTTGGGCGTGCGCGGTCCGTCGCTCTACAACCACTTCGCCACCAAGGACGAGATCCTGGACGCGGTCGCCGACACGGTCGTCGCCGCCGTCGACACCAGCGGCTTCGCCAGCCGGGACTGGGTCGCCGCGCTGCGCGACTGGGCCTGGTCGTACCGGCGGGCGCTCACCGCGCATCCGAACATCGTGCCGTACCTGGCCCAGGGGCCGGGCCGGCGACCGGCCGCGCTGGCCATGGCCGACGCGGTCTACGGCGGGCTGGTACGCGCCGGCTGGCCGCCCGCGCGGGCCACCCACATCGGAGCGGCGGTGCGCTACTTCGTGGCCGGGTCGGCGCTCGGCTCCTTCGCCCGGGGCTTCGTCGAGGACCCCGAGCTGTACGCCGCCCACTACCCGCACCTGCGCCAGGCGCACCGGCTGGCCGAGCACCAGCAGAGCGTGGACGAGGGCGCCTTCGCCCTCGGCCTGGACGCGCTGCTGCACGGCCTGGCCGCCGAGTACGCCCGCACCATCGGCCCCCTCGACCCGGTGGAGTCCGCCCGGCCCAGCGGGTAGCGTCCAAACTCCCAGCGCTAGTTTCAACGCCCGTCGCGACCTCGTCGCCATCGCCCATCGCTCACCCCCGAAGGGACGACATGGACCTCGCCGCCCCGCCCTCGCAGTTGCCCGACGCCCTGCGCCTGCGGCGCCACCTGCACATCGGCGGCGAGTGGACGTCTCCCGCCGGCACCGACGTGATCGACGTGGAGACCCCGAGCACCGGCGACCTGATCGGGCAGGTGCCCTTCGGCACGGCAGCCGATGTGGACGCCGCTGTCGCCGCGGCCCGCGCCGCCTTCCCCGGCTGGGCGGCCACCGCACCCGCCGAACGCTCCGCCCACCTGGACCGGCTGCACACCGCGCTGGCCGCCCGCGCCGACGACCTCGCCCGCACCATCGCGGTCGAGTTGGGCGCACCGCTCAAGCTCGCCACCCGGGTGCAGGTCGGGCTGCCGCTGACCGTGCTGCGCGACCACGTCGCCCTCGCCGCCCGGCCAGCGGTCGAGGAGAGCATCGGCAACTCCCTCGTCGTCCGTGAGCCGATCGGCGTCGTCGGCGCGATCACCCCGTGGAACTACCCCCTGCACCAGGTGATGGCGAAGCTGGCGCCCGCGCTGGCCGCCGGCTGCACGGTGGTGCTCAAGCCCAGCGAGCTGACCCCGTTGACGGCGTACCTGCTCTTCGACGCGGTCACCGAGGCCGGGCTGCCGCCGGGTGTGCTCAACCTGGTGCCCGGCACCGGCGCGGTGGTCGGTGAGGCGCTCGCCGGGCACCCCGACGTCGACCTGGTGTCGTTCACCGGCTCCACCGTGACCGGCGCGCGGATCATGCGACTCGCCGCCGACCGGATCGCCCGGGTGGCGCTGGAGTTGGGCGGCAAGTCCGCGAACGTGATCCTCCCCGACGCCGACCTGGCCACCGCGGTCAAGGTCGGCGTCGGCAACGCCCTGCTCAACTCCGGCCAGACCTGCACGGCGTGGACGCGGATGCTGGTGCACCGCGACCGGTACGACGAGGCGCTCGACCTGATCGCCACGGCGGTGGCCGGCTATCGGCTCGGCGACCCGTTCGACCCCGCCACCCGGCTCGGCCCGCTGGTCTCCGCCGCCCAGGCCGCGCGGGTCCGCGGCCACGTCGACCGGGCTCTCGCCGACGGCGCCCGACTGATCGCCGGCGGCCCGGACGCGCCGGTGCCCGCCCAGGGGCACTTCGCCGCACCGACCGTCTTCGCCGACGTGCACCCGGACAGCGCGCTCGCCCAGGAGGAGGTCTTCGGGCCGGTGCTCGCCGTTCTCCCGTTCGACGACACCGACGAGGCCGTCGCCATCGCCAACAACTCGAAGTACGGGCTGGCCGGTGCGGTCTGGTCCGCCGACCCCGACGCGGCGCTCGCGGTGGCGCGACGGCTGCGCACCGGCGCGGTCGACATCAACGGCGCGTCGTTCAACCCGCTCGCCCCGTTCGGCGGCTACAAGCAGTCCGGCCTCGGCCGGGAGCTGGGCGTGCACGGGCTCGCCGAGTTCTGCGAGCTGAAGGCGATCCAGCGATGAGCGGCCCCGAGCTGCCGCCGGCCGCGCCGACGGGCGGCCCCGAGCCGGTCACTGTCCGCGCGCTTGTCGCGCGTGGGTCCGGCGCCGAGCTGCGGGTCGAGCGGGTACGCCTGCCCGTGCCCGGCCCCGGCGAACTGCGGGTGAGGATCACCGCGGCGGGCGTCTGCCACTCCGACCTGTCCATGGTGAACGGCACCCTCGCCGCGAGGTTCCCGCTGGTGCTCGGGCACGAGGCGACCGGGGTGGTGGCCGAGGCCGGGCCGAACACCCGGTTGGCGGTCGGCACGCCGGTGGCCCTCAACTGGGCGCCCGCCTGTCGGGCCTGCTGGTGGTGTCTGCGCGACGAGCCGTGGCTCTGCGCCGCCAACACTGCCCCGACGGTGGCGCGTGGCGAGACCGACGACGGCATCCGGCTGCACCTGACCCTCGGCCTCGGGGCGCTCGCCGAGGCCGTGGTGGTGCCCGAGAACGCCGTCATCGCGATCCCCGCCGGGCTGCCGCCCGAGCAGGCCGCGCTGCTCGGCTGCGCGGTGCTCACCGGGGTGGGCGCGGTCGGCAACACCGCTCGGGTGGCTCCCGGCGAGTCGGTGGCCGTGATCGGGCTCGGTGGGGTCGGGCTCGCCGTGCTCACCGCCGCCCGCCGGGCCGGTGCCACGACGATCCTCGCCGTCGACGTCGCCGAGGCCAAGCGGGAGCTGGCGCTCGCCGCCGGGGCGACCGACTTCCTGCTCTCCGACGACCGGCTCTCCAGGGAGGTCCGGGGGCGCACCGAGGGCCGGGGCGTCGACCACGCCTTCGAGTGCGTCGGCCGTGCCACCACCATCCGGGCGGCCTGGCGTCTCACCCGGCGCGGGGGAGCGGTGACAGTGGTCGGCATGGGTGCCAAGGACGACATGGTCAGCCTCGGCGCGCTGGACATCTTCCACTCCGCGCGGACGCTGCGCTCCTCGGTGTACGGCTCGTCCGACCCGGACCGTGAGGTGCCGGAGCTGGCCCGCGCGGCGCTCGACGGCACGCTGGACCTGTCACCTCTGGTCAGCGGCGTGGTCAGTCTCGACGAGGCGCCGGCCGCGTTCGACCGACTGGCGCGGGGTGAGGGCGCCCGCTGGGTGGTCAGCCTCGACTGACCACCCGGCCGGGCCCGCCGTCACTTGCCGGTGACGATGCCCGGGTTGATGCAGAGGCCCGGGTTGGCGCCGTTCTTCTCGGCGATCTCCAGGCAGCGGGTCACCTTGTCGACCTTCGCGTTGGTCTCGGTGATCTGCTTGGAGATGTCGGCGTTCTTGCGGTCCTGCTCCAGGTTGCGGGTCTGCGCCAGCTTGTCCTGGAACGCCTTGATGTTGCCCTCGGTCTTGTCGTCGTGGTTCACCCGGGTGATGGTCACCGAGAGGATGTCGACGTCCGTGGCGAGCCGGCTCTCCGCGCTGGTCTTGATGTTCGCGGCGAACGGCTTCAGGTCGACGTTGAGGCTGCCGGTCTGCGAGTCGATCTTTTCGAGGGGGTTGTACGTGGCGAACGCGTCGTTGACGGCGCTGTCGAGCTGCACTCCGACCCGCTGGCCCCGGAAGCTGTCGAAGTCTCCCTTGTAGTCCATGAACTGCTTCGGCGCGTTCTCCGGCTTGACCTGCCACTCGACGAGCACCTCGACGCACGCGTCGGCGAGCGTGCCGGTGCGCACGCGTACGCAGTTGTTGCCGCCGATGTGGTCGTACTTCTGCCGGCCCGCGTCCCACTCGCCGACCTTCTGCCAGGGCGCCACCCACTTCAGGCCCGAACCGGTGACCTCGCCGGTGGGCTTGCCGAAGCTGGTGACGATGCCGACCGAGCGGATGGGCACGGAGTGGGCGCTGGAGGCGACGCCGATCAGCACTGTGACGGCGAGGAGGCCGAGCGCCGCGAGGGCGGCCGTCTGCTTCATCGCGCTCTTGGGTGCGACGAGTGCCAGGATGGCGCTGACCGCCATTGCGATGGCGAAGACGATCGCCATGGTGAAGCCGACAGGCATGGGGTGGGGACCTTTCGTTGGGCCGTGTTGATGATCAACATAGGGGGCCCGGTCAAGTCGGCCGTGCCCCGCTGGCCTGCGGGCTCGCCGCGCGCCGTCGGTAAATTCCGCGACGGCGCATCCACCGCGCGTCGTTTCAGCGAACCCCGGATGGAGAACACCTATCCGGGGGTACGTCTGGTGCTGACCGATCCGATGCCGGCGGATGCCGTGGAGACCGCGCACAAGCGCATCCGGCTGGCCACCGAGGACCTGGACGGCAACCGTGTCGCCACGGTGCTGCTGGAGATGGCCGAAGCCTGGGGCGTGCCGGCGCTCTGGGAGCAGGTCTGCCGGCCGCTGCTCACGCAGCTATCGGGGCGTACGGCCGCCGAGATCGCCAGCGAGCACGCCCTGTGCGAGGGCGTGCGGGTCGGGCTGGACGTGTACCGCCGCCAGCCCGGCCGGTCACTGCCCGCCGCAGGGGTGCTGCTGGCCGGCGCCGAACAGGAGGCGCACTGCCTCGGCCTGCACGCGCTCGCCGCCGCGCTGCGCGAGCACCGCCGCGGCTGCCTGCATCTCGGCCCGGCGTTGCCCTGGTCCGCGCTGACCAGCGCGGTGCACCGGGCTCGCCCGCACACCGTCGTGCTCTGGTCACAGACACCGGTCACCGGCCGCGCGTACCGCCTGGTGCGCTTCGCCCGGGACTTTCCGCACCTGCGGGTGTACGCCGCAGGGCCGGGCTGGATCGAGCCGCCCGCCGCGCCGGCGACCCACCTGGGCACGTTGCCGGCCGCTGTGGCCGCCTGTCTCGCGACGGCACACGCCCGCTGAGATCGTGCCCCCGCGCTCCGTCATGCCCTCGCGTGACGTCGATGTTCTGCCCGCGTGACGTCGATGTCGTCGTGCCGGCGGACGTCTGCCCGGCCTGGACGTCCGGGCACGGGGGTCGGCCCACGTCCTTTGCTCTGCTTCAACCGGCGCAACGGTTTGGGGGCGCGGCTGGTGCGTCGGTTGAAGCAGAGCAAAGGCTGCGAAGGTCACCCGCAGGCTGGACGCGGACGACCTGGTCGGCTCCGGGCGGCCGGAGGCGCGTGACGGTCGGCGTCGTTGAACAGTTGGGCGACAGGTGATCGAGTCCGCCCCCGGAGGTCCGTCGGGGGGCACGTGACACCCCTCACATACGATACGGATCCGTTCCGTATCGTTAATGCTGCGCCTAGGCTCTTCGCTGTTACGAGTCTGGCCCGTATCGTATTGCGCGACGGGTGAATCCGGGGGGAGACCGGGCAGTGGAACTGCAGAACAACACGGGACATCCGAGGAGGTGGGCGATCCTGGGGGTGCTGGTGATCAGCCTCCTCGTCGTCGTCCTCGACAACACGATTCTCAACGTCGCCCTGCGCACCCTGGCCGACCCGGTGCACGGCCTCGGCGCGACGCAGGGCGAGCTGGAGTGGTCGATCAACTCCTACACGCTGGTCTTCGCCGGGCTGCTGTTCACCTTCGGGGTGCTCGGCGACCGCTCCGGCCGCAAGCGCTTCCTGATGATCGGGCTGGTGCTGTTCGGCTTGGCGTCGCTGCTCTCGGCGTACGCCCAGAGCCCCGGACAGCTGATCGCGGCCCGCGCCCTGATGGGTATCGGCGGCGCGGCGATCATGCCGGTGACGCTGTCGATCATCTCCAACGTCTTCGACCCGCGCGAGCGCGGCCGTGCCATCGGCGTCTGGGCCGGCGCGGTCGGCCTCGCGGTGGCGATCGGCCCGATCCTCGGCGGTGCGCTGCTGGAGCACTTCTGGTGGGGCTCGGTCTTCCTGATCAACGTTCCGGTGGTGGCCGCCGGCGTGGTCCTGGTCGCGCTGCTGGTCCCCGAGTCGCGTGACCCGCGACCGGGCCGGATCGACGTCCTCGGCGTCCTGCTCTCCGTGGTGGGCCTGGTCGCCCTCTCCTACGGCATCATCGACGGCGGCGAGCACGGCTTCGGCCGGCCGGTGGCCTGGGGTTCCATCCTGGTGGGCCTCGCGGTGCTGGCCTGGTTCGTGCAGCACGAGCGGCGCAGCGACCACCCGTCGCTGGACGTCCGGCTGTTCAAGGTGCCCCGGTTCGCCGCGCCGGTGGCCATCGTCGGCCTGGTGTTCTTCGCCGCGATGGGCGTGATGTTCTTCAGCTCCTTCTACCTGCAACTGGTGCGCGGCTACAGCCCGCTGCAGACCGGCCTGCTCTTCCTGCCCTTCGCCGGCGCCCAGCTGATCTTCGCGCCGCGCAGCGCCGCGATGGTCCGCCGGTACGGCGGCCGGGCGGTCGCCACCGTCGGGCTGGGACTGACCGTGGTGGCGCTCGCCGCGTTCGCCTTCATCGGCGCGTCCACCCCGATCTGGGTCGTCCTGGTCGTCTTCTTCCTCCAGGGCGTCGGGATGGCCAACATCATGCCCCCGGCCACCGAGTCGATCATGTCGGCGCTGCCCCGGGAGAAGGCCGGGGTGGGCTCCGCGGTGAGCAACACCGTCCGCCAGGTGGCCGGCGCGCTCGGCGTGGCGGTCCTCGGCTCGGTGCTCTCCGCGGTCTACCGCAGCGACGTGGGCGACGCGCTGACCAGCCTGCCTCCGCAGGCCCGCGACGCGGCCAACGAGTCGATCTCCGGGGCGTACGCGGCGGCCGGGCAGCTCGGCCCGGCGGCGCCGACGCTGATCTCGGCGGCCAACGACGCCTTCGTCACCGCCATGCACTGGGCGGCGGGCCTCTCCGCGGTGGTCGCGGCGCTTGGAATGCTGGTGGTGCTGCGCTGGATGCCGGGTCGGGAGGCCGTCACCGAGGCCCCGACGGCACCCGTCGCCGAGCCCGAGTTGGCCGGGACGGCGTAGGTCCGGGGACAATGTCCGACATGAGGTCCACTGCTGATGCTCCGCGGTCGCCTGGGCGGCCGCGGAGCCTCCGCGCCGATGAGGCGATCATTGAGGCCACCCTCGACCTGCTCGCCGAGGGCAGCACCATCGAGGCGCTCTCGATCGAGGCGATCGCCACCCGGGCCGGGGTCGGCAAGGCCACCATCTACCGCCGCTGGGCCGGCAAGGACGCGCTGCTGCTGGACGCGCTGCGCCGGCTCAAGGGCGTCCTGCCGCAGCCGGCCGGCCACTCCATCCGGGACGACCTGGTGCTGCTGGTCGGCGCGGTCGGGCAGAACGTCGACCCCCGGGCGGCGAAGATCATGCCGTGCCTGGTGCCCGCGGTGAACCGCAGCCCGGACCAGTACCAGCTCTACCAGAACATCATCTCGCCCCGGCGGCAGCTGATGCGCGAGGTGCTCCGACGCGGCATCGACGAGGGTGTGCTCCGGGCCGACACCGACCTGGAGGTGACCATGGCGCTGCTCACCGGGCCGATGTTGATCCAGCGGGTGCTGCAGTGGAGCCCGGATCTGAACGAGGTCAACCTGCCAGAGCGGGTCGTCGACGCCGTGCTCGAGGGCATCCGCGCCCGCTGACCGTCAGGCCGGGGCGCGCAGGCGGTGCAGGCGCAGCGCCAGCTGCACCTCCAGCGCCCGCTCGGGCCGCTGCCAGTCCGCGCCGAGCAGTTGTCCCACCCGCTCCAGGCGCTGGGTCACCGTGTTGACGTGCACGTGCAGCTGCTCGGCGGCGCGGGCCAGACTGCCACCGACCCCGAAGTACGCCTCCAGCGTCTTCACCAGCGCCGTTCCCCGCCGGGCGTCGTAGTCGACCACCGGCCCGACGGTGGCGGTGAGGAACTGGGCCACGTCCTTCTCACCCCGGTCACCGACCGTGCCCAGCAGCAGCCCGACGAAGCCCAGCTCGGCGGTGCTCGCGCCCTGACCGGCGCGGCCCAGCGCGCCGAGCGCGGTGAGGCAGCGGTCCGCCTCGTGGAACGACCCCGCCAGCGTCGCCGGCCCCGTCGACGGGCCACTCGCCCCGGCGGTCACCGGCCGGCCCGTCACCCGGGACAGGTCCCGGGCCACCGCCCGGGCGCTGCCACCCGCGTCCTGACCAGGCAACATCAGGACCACCCGACCGTCGCGCGCCGCAGCCAGGCCGCCACGCGCCGAGGCGTACGTGGTGGCCCAGGAGAGCACCCGCTGCCGGGCCGAGCCGGTGGCCGCGATGGCGTCATCGTCCACCGCCACCAGCACGTGCGGGGCGTCCAGGTCCACCCCGAGCCGGCGAGCCCGGCTGCGCAGCGCGTCGGTGTCGCGCAGGGGTCGGGCGATCAGGTCGTCCAGCAACTCGCCACGGACCCGACCCTCCGCCTCGGCCACCGTCCGGCGGAACAGCAGCAGCAGCGCGGTCACCAGCGCGGCCCGCTCCAGGATTCGCTGGTCGGCGTCGACCAGCTCGTCGTCCGGGCGCAGCACCAGAGCGCCCAGGTTCTCGGTGCCCGCCACCACTGCCGCGTACCAGAGCGGGCCACGCCGCACGCTGCGCCCCTCGGTGCGGGACGCGGCGACCGCCTCGACGATGTCCGCCCGATCCGGCTCGTCGATCTCGCCGACCCGGGCCAGCAACCGGCCCTCGGCGTCCAACGCCAGCAGCGCCCCGCCCAGCACCTCGGTCACCGCGGCCGTCACGTCCTCCACCCCGCCGCCGCGCAGCACCAGCGCGGTCATCCGGTCGTGCGCCGCCGCGGCCCGTTCCACCGAGCTGCTGTGCGCCCGGATGGTGGTGTTCGCCGCCGACAGCTCGGCCAGCGCCGAGCGGGTCTCGGCCAGCAGCCGGGCCGTGTCGATCGCCACCGCCGCGTGCGCGGCCAGGGAGACCAGCAGCGCCACCTCCTCCCGGACGAACGGCCGGGCCGAACGGTTGGCCGAGTAGAGGACGCCGATCGAGGTGGAGCCGAGCCGCAGCGGCACCCCGAGGATCGCCACCAGCCCCTCCTCGCCGACCCCGGCGTCGATCTCCCCGGTGTGGTGGAAGCGCTCGTCCTCGCCGTAGTTGGCTGTCACGTACGGGGCGCCGGACTGGGCCACCAGGCCACCGAGGCCGGCGCCCATCGGCAGCCGCAACCGCTGGAAGCGGGCCGATACGGACCCGTCGGTCACCCGCATGTAGGTGTCGCCGCGCTCGTCGTCGTTGAGCGTCATGTACGCCACGTCGGCGCCGAGCAGGTTGCGGGCCCGGTGCGCGATCGCCCGCAGCACGTCGTCCAGGTCGCGCAGCCCGGCCAGGTCGCTGACCGTGTCGTACAGGCCGGACAGCTCGATCTCCCGACGGCGGCGGCGCTCCAGCAGCGCGCGGACCCGCAACGCCACCGTCCTGGCCTGCTCCAGCTCGGCCAGCCGCTCGGCGGGCGCCCCGGCGGCCCGCGCGGCCACCAGCGGTCCCTCGAACTCCACCGCCGCGGCCTCGCGGGCGAGCAGTTCCAGAAACTCCACCGGCGACGACATGGTCGACATTGTGCTCAGGCCCACTAGTTGGCCGTCCAGCCCCCGTCGAGCGCGATCGACGCGCCGGTGATGAAGGCCGCCGGTGGTGAGCAGAGGTACGCCAGCAGTTCAGCCACCTCCTCCGGCTCGATCAACCGCTTGATCGCGGCCCGGGCCAGCATGATCTTCTCGATCACCTCGGCCTCGCCGATGCCATGACTGGTCGCCTGGTCGGCGATCTGGCTCTCCACCAGCGCCGTGCGGACGTACGCCGGGTTGATGCAGTTGGCGGTGACCCCGTGCGCGGCGCCCTCCAGCGCCACCACCTTCGACAGCCCTTCGAGGGCGTGCTTCGCCGTCACGTACGCCGACTTGTACGGCGAGGCGCGCAACCCGTGCACCGACGAGATGTTGACGATCCGGCCCCAGCCCTGGGTGTACATGTGCGGCAGCGCGCGGCGGATCAGCCGGAACGGCGCCTCCACCATCACCCGCTGGATGTACCCGAAACGCTCGACGGGGAAGTCCTGCAGCGGCGCCACGTGCTGGAGACCGGCGTTGTTCACCACGATGTCCACGTCCACGTCGAGGCGGTCCACGGCCTCGGTGTCGGACAGGTCCACCCCCTCGGCACGCCCACCGGCCTCGGCGGCCACCGCCTTGGCGGCATCCAGGTTGCGGTCCACCACGAGCACCTTGGCGCCGGCCGCGCCCAGCCGCAGGGCGCACGCCCGCCCGATGCCGCTGCCGCCCCCGGTGACCAGGGCGGTGCGACCGGCGAGATCGACCTGTACGACGTGGGGGACCGCCACGGGTTCTGCCGTCATGGCGCAAGAAGTTACGAGCTGTCAGGCCCCCGGCACATGGGCCAACAACACATACTCCGGGCCAAAGCTGTGTGGCCCCGCCCGCCCGCCACCCCCTGCTCGCCCGCTCGGACGCCTTGATGCGGGCGCGGGGCGCGGGAGGGTGTGTCCCGTGGGGCTGGTGGGAGGGCCGGGAGTTAGGGTGTCGAACACACGTACTGCTGACGGCTGGGGAGGGGGCGGCGTGCGCGTGCTCGGTGTCGACCCGGGGTTGACCCGGTGTGGGGTGGGCGTGGTCGAGGGTGTGCCGGGTCGGCCCTGCACTCTGGTTGCCTACTACGTGGTCTACACCGATCCGGCTGACGATCTGGCGCTGCGCCTGCTGCACCTGGACCGTTCGCTCACCAAGTTGGTCGCCGAGCACCAACCGGAGAGCGTCGCCGTCGAGCGGGTCTTCAGTCAGCACAACGTGCGTACGGTGATGGGCACCGCGCAGGCCAGCGGCATCGCCGTGCTGGCGGGAGCACGCGCCGGGCTGCCGGTGCAGACGTACACCCCCAGCGAGGTGAAGGCGGCGGTGACCGGGTCCGGTCAGGCCGACAAGGCGCAGATGACGGCCATGGTGACCCGGCTGTTGCGGCTGGCCGAGCCGCCGAAGCCGGCCGACGCCGCCGACGCGCTGGCCCTGGCCATCTGCCACGTGTGGCGCGGCGGCACCCGCTCGAAGCTGGCCGCCGCGGCCGATCGGGCACGACGAGGAGGAGCACGATGATCGCCAGCGTGCGCGGCACGGTGACCGCGACGGGTCCGGACCTGGCCGTGATCGAGGTCGGCGGGGTCGGCCTGGCCGTGCACTGCGCCCCCGGGACCCTCGCGGAGTTGCGGGTCGGCCAGGTCGCCCGGCTCGCCACCAGCCTGATCGTGCGGGAAGACTCGCTGACTCTTTACGGCTTCGCCGACGACGACGCCAAGTCGCTGTTCGAACTGCTCCAGACCGCCAGCGGGGTCGGCCCCCGGCTGGCCCAGGCGGTGCTGGCGGTGCACACCCCGGACGCGGTACGCAAGGCCATCGCCAACGCCGACACCGCTGCCCTGACCCGGGTGCCCGGTATCGGCAAGAAGGGCGCCGAGCGCCTGGTGCTGGAGCTGCGGGACCGGATCGGCCCGGTGTCGATCGGGGCCGACGGCGTGGGCGGCGTGACCGCCGGCGCCTGGCCCGACCAGGTCCGCCAGGCGCTGGTCGGCCTGGGCTGGACGGCCGGGCAGGCCGACCAGGCGGTGGCCGCCGTCGCGGAGACCATCGACGGTGCCACCCCGCCCGTGCCGGTCCTGCTCAAGCAGGCCATCCGCCTGCTCGGCCGCACCCGATGAGCGCGCGGACGCGCGTCGCGGGGGATGCGCCCGCGCCGGATCGTGTGCGTGAGCCGGGTGCGCGGGTCCTGCGGACGGAGGCGGCACGGTGAGCGAGACCGAGGGGCTCGTCTCGGCGTACGTCAGCGACGCCGAGCGGGACGCGGAGGCCACCGTGCGGCCCCGGCGGCTGGCCGAGTTCATCGCCCAGGACCGGGTTCGCGACCAGCTTGACCTGCTGTTGCAGGGCGCCATGCGGCGTGGTTCCCCGCCGGATCACATCCTGCTGTCCGGGCCGCCCGGGTTGGGTAAGACCAGCCTGGCCAACATCGTCGCCGCCGAGCTGGGCGCGGGCATTCGGGTGACCAGCGGGCCGGCGATCGAGCGCTCCGGGGACCTGGCGGCGATCCTGACCAGCCTCGCCGAGGGCGACGTGCTCTTCATCGACGAGATCCACCGGATCGCCCGGCCCGCCGAGGAGCTGCTCTACAGCGCGATGGAGGACTTCCGGGTCGACGTGGTGGTCGGCAAGGGGCCGGGTGCCACCGCCATCCCGCTGGATGTCGAGCCGTTCACGCTGGTCGGCGCGACCACCCGGTCCGGGCTCCTGACCGGGCCCATGCGGGACCGGTTCGGTTTCGTCGCGCACCTGGACTTCTACGCCCCGGCGGATCTGGAGACGCTGCTGCACCGCTCGGCGCGGATCCTCGGTGTGCCGATCACGGGCGAGGGCGCCACCGAGATCGCTGGTCGGTCGCGGGGCACCCCCCGGATCGCCAACCGGTTGCTGCGCCGGGTCCGCGACTACGCGGAGGTGCGGGGCGACGGGGTGGTCGATCTTGACACCGCCCGTGCCGCGTTGATCGTGTACGACGTCGACGCGCTCGGCCTGGACCGGCTGGACAAGGCGGTGTTGACCGCGCTGGTGGACTCGTTCCGGGGCGGCCCGGTGGGGCTTTCCACGCTTGCGGTGGCGGTGGGGGAGCAGCCGGACACGGTCGAGGAGGTCTGCGAGCCGTTCCTGGTGCGCGCTGGCCTGCTGGCGCGTACGCCGCGTGGCCGGGTGGCTACGGAGGCTGCCTGGCGGCACCTGGGCCGCACGCCGCCGAATGGTACATTTGGGGCGGATGTCCCTCCGCCGCCCGATCTGTTCTCGGTGGAAGCCGATCAGCCGTGATGTGAACGTGATCTGTGCCGCATTCGGCGTTCTCAGGTGCAGGGTTTAGACTTCGCCGCGGTCTGTACAGGACGTGAGAGTCTGCCTCCGCTCCGACGCATCCCGCGTCGCGACGGGGGCCAATGGGAAGGTTTTTAACGTGCATTACGCACAATCGGCAGGCGGGGCCGGCAGCTTCACGCCGATCCTGATGATCGCACTGCTCTTCGGTGTCATGTACTTCATGATGATCCGGCCTCAGCAGAAGCGCCGTCGCGAGGCGGAGTCGATGCAGTCGAACCTCGGCCCCGGCGACGAGGTTGTGACCATCGGCGGGCTTTACGGCACCGTCACCGGCATCGAGGACGACAGTGTCCTGCTCGAGATCGCTCCGGGCGTGCAGACCCGCTACGCCCGCCCGGCCATCGCGCGGGTGGTCACCCGCGCGGAGTTGCCGAGCGAGCCGGTGACCGAGGACGCGGACACCGCCAAGGACTGACCCCTGCACAAGGGGGTGCGCGTCCGGCGTGCGGCCGGGTGACCGGTTCCCAGGGGGGGCACCGCGCCCGACGGGGCAGCGGACGCGACGTGAAAACTGGATAGTTGGGTCGACGCCGGGCATCGGCACGTCCCCGTGACCGCCAGCGTTCCGCGCCGGCGCGTCCGGCTCTCGTGTCGGCGTCTTGCCGGCCCAGGTCAGACCCGGTCGGCCGGACCCCCGGCCCGACACTCGCCGCCGCGCACAGCGGCGCGACCGTACAGGGAGACAGACAACCGTGGCACCACCTCAGGGACAGATGCGCCCCGGCCGGCAGCTCGCCGTGCTCGGGGCCATCTTCGTGGTCCTCTACCTTCTGGTGTTCTTCGCGGGCGGTGCCAGCGGCAGCTTCAAGGATCGGCTCGAGCCTCGGCTCGGTCTGGACCTGATCGGCGGCACCCGGGTGACGCTGGAGGCCACCAACTCCGTTGACGGCAAACCCCCGACCGCGGAGAACCTCGAGGAGGCCCGCCAGATCATCGAGAGCCGGGTCAACGCGTTCGGCGTGGCCGAGGCCGAGGTGGTCACCGAGGGCAACCGGAACATCGTCATCTCCCTGCCCGGAGAGAACCGGGACCTCACCGACGTGGGCAGCGCGGCTGAACTGCGCTTCCGCAAGGTGTTGAAGGCCGCCGACGGCAGCGGAGCGGTCGCCGCCCCGCCGGCCGCCGAGCCGAGCCCGTCCGGCAGTCCGGCTCCGTCCGGCAGCGCGACCCCGAGCCCGTCGGGCAGTGACGCGCCGAAGGCGACCGCGTCGCCGAGCGGCGGTCAGGGTGGGATGGCGCCGGCGTCGCCCAGCGCCACGCCGACTCCGTCCGCCTCGGCGAGTGCCGCCGCGCCGACGCCCAGCGCCAGCACCGAGCCGGTGCCGGCGAGCATCGAGGAGCAGCGCAAGGCCGTCGAGCAGAAGGTCGGCGCCGCCGCGTGGCAGGCCGCCAACGGTCTGCAGGGGCCGGCCGACCGGACCGCCGACCCGTCGCTGGCCGACAAGCTCAAGCCGTTCGGCACGCTGTCTCCGCAGGAGGTGGCGGTGCTGCCGGCGCAGATGCAGTTCAACGTGCCGACGATCGGCTGCGCGCAGCTCGACAAGCGCCCCCCGGCGTCGATCTCCGACCCGAAGCAGCAGGTCGTCTCCTGCGAGGACGGCGTCTCCAAGTACCTGCTCGACCAGGCCAAGGTGCTCGGCACCGACGTGTCGGACGCCGACGCGGTGCTCGACCAGACCAACGCCTGGGTGGTCAGCCTGGACTTCACCGGTAAGGGCCAGGGCAACTGGACCGCGCTCACCCGTGAGGCGTTCACCAACGAGGGCCAGGCGTGCGACGCGACCGCCCTCGGCCAGGACGGCAAGTGCCGGGTGGCCGTCGTGCTGGACAACGAGATCGTCTCCTCGCCGGAGATCCAGGGCGTGCTGACCGGCGACTCGCAGATCACCGGCAACTTCACCCAGAAGGACGCCAGCACCCTCGCGGGTCAGCTCCGCTACGGCGCGCTGCCGGTGACCTTCGAGCAGCAGGAGGCGCAGAACGTCACCGCCACGCTGGGTGCCAGCCACCTGCGCGCCGGTCTGCTCGCGGCCGGCATCGGCATGCTGCTGGTCATCATCTACGCGTTCTTCTACTACCGGCTGCTCGGCTCGGTGATCTTCCTGAGCCTGATCCTCTCCGCGCTGCTGGTCTTCGGCGCGCTGGTGGTGCTCGGCCGGCAGATCGGCTTCACGCTCACCCTCGCCGGCATCGCCGGCATGATCGTGTCACTCGGTGTGGCGGCGGACTCGTTCGTCATCTACTTCGAACGATTGAAGGACGAGATCCGGGAGGGGCGCAGCCCACGCAGCGCCGTACCCCGGGCCTGGATTCGAGCCCGCCGGACGATCATCTCGGCCAACGCGATCACCCTGCTCTCGGCGGTGGTGCTCTACGTGGTCTCGGTCGGCACGGTGAAGGGCTTCGCCTTCGCCCTGGGTCTCGCCACCGTGCTGGACCTGGTCGTGGTCTTCCTCTTCCGCCACCCGATCATGACGATGTTCGCCCGGACCCGGGCGTTCCTGTCCCCGCGGGTCAGCGGGCTCGGCCGGGCACTTCCGGCCCGGACCCAGCAGACTCAGCCCCGCAACCCGCGCGCCAAGGAGGCCTGAGATGGCTGATAACAGTTTGGCGAGCCGCCTCTACAACGGCGAGGCCGGTCTCAACGTCGTCGGCCGGCGCAAGCTCTGGTTCGGCGTCGCCGGGATCCTCGTCCTGATCGCGATCCTCAGCATCTCGGTCCGGGGGTTCAGCCTCGGCATCGAGTTCGCCGGCGGTAACTCGTTCTCGGTGCCGGCCAGCGTCGGCACGCTGGAGCAGGCCGAGGAGGAGGTCAACGCGGCTCTCGCCGCCGAGAACACCGGCGTCGAGGTGGCCACCGCGCAGCAGGTCGGCGGCACCGGCGGCGACTCCTACGAGCTGCGTACGCCGCAGCTCACCGTCGACCAGACCAACGCGGTCAAGGCCCAGATCGCCGAGGACTTCGGCATCGACCCCGGTTCGATCAGCAGCAACCAGGTCAGTGAGGCGTGGGGCAGCCAGGTCACCGAGCGGGCGGTGCTCGGTCTGGTGGTCTTCATCGCGCTGGTGATGCTCTACCTGATCCTGCGCTTCGAGTGGCGGATGGCCGTCGCCGCCGTCACCTCGCTGCTGCTCAACCTGATCCTCACCGCCGGCATCTACTCGCTTGTCGGCTTCGAGGTCACCCCGTCGACGATCATCGGTTTCCTCACGATCCTGGGCTTCGCGCTCTACGACGTGGTGGTGGTCTTCGACAAGGTGCAGGAGAACACGCGGGGCATCACCGCCAACAACAACCAGACGTACGGCGAGGCGGCCAACCTGGCCGTCAACCAGAGCCTCATGCGGTCGCTGAACACGTCGGTGGTGGCGCTGCTGCCCGTCGGTGGTCTGCTCTTCATCGGCGCCGGCCTGCTCGGGGCCGGCACGCTGAAGGACCTCGGCCTGGTGCTGTTCGTCGGTATGGCGATGGCCTTCCTGACCTCCATCGTGGTGGCCACGCCGATGCTGGCGCTGCTGAAGAACTACGAGCCGCGGATCCAGGCGCACAACAAGCGGGTGCAGGCCCGCCGAGGTGCGCTGGCCCGTGGCGAGGTCCCCACGAAGGGTGCGGTGAGCCCGGCCCAGGCCGACGCGGCCGACGCGCCGATCGACCCGGACTCCGCCGCGTTGGCCGGCGCCGCTCCCAAGGTGGGTGCCCGGCCGGCGGGCAAGCGGCCCACCGGCGCCCGGGGCGGTCGCCCGGGTGGCGGCGGCAACCGGCCGGGTGGCGCCAAGCGGCGCTGACCGGACCAAGCGGCGCTGGCACCACGCAGCGCTGGCAACCCGGGTAGACCCGGGATGGAATGACCGAACGGCGTCCGGCATGCTGTGCGAGCAGCACTGCCGGACGCCGTCGTCGTTGGAAGGGAAACGGAGCAGCCGTGACGGAGACCCACAGCACCGCGCCGCGCGGGGACAGCGGCCCGGAGACCGCCCGGCTGGTGGCCAGCCGCGTGCTGGACGTGCCGGACTTCCCCCAGCCCGGTGTCCTGTTCAAGGACCTGATGCCGCTGTTCGCCGACGCCAAGGTGTTCCGCGAGGTGGTCGACGGGATCGTCGAGCACCAGGGGCGGGACGGCTTCGACGTGGTGGTCGGTATCGAGGCGCGCGGGTTCGTGGTCGCGGCGGCTGTCGCGTACGCGGCCGGGGTGGGTGTGGTGCCGGTGCGCAAGGCCGGCAAGCTGCCCCGCCCGGCGCACTCGGTCTCCTACGCCCTTGAGTACGGCGAGGCCACGCTGGAGGTGCACGAGGACGCGTTCACCGCCGGCCACCGGGTGCTGGTGGTCGACGACGTGCTGGCCACCGGCGGCACCGCCGAGGCGACGCTGGACCTGGTCGAGCGGGCCGGTGGGACCGTCACCGGCTTCACCGTACTGCTGGAGTTGGGTTTCCTGGGTGGCCGTGAGCGGCTGGCGCCGCGTCCGGTCCATGCCCTGCTGACCGTTTGAGTCGAGGCCCGTCGGGCGGACCCCGCGCCGACCGTCCGGCGGAGCGGCAGGGGACCGTCCGTGCGGGTAGCATTGCCCTTTGCTGACGCCGGCGGTACACCGCCCGGCGGCGCGAGACCAGGCCGGCCGACGGACGGCCGGTGTTTTCCCGGCGAGCGGTGAGGAGGCCGGTGTCCCACGATGTCGTCCCTCCGGCGGAGGGCACGGTGCACCCGACAGGCGACGCTGACGGCTCGGTGACCGACCGGAACGCTGACGCCCCGGCCCGGGTGACGGGCTCCGGCAACGGCACCGGCAGGGCTGCGATCGACGGCACGGCGGTGACACCCGCGGCCACGGCGGCGGGCGTCGTCGAGGCGTCTCCCAGCGCTGACGGGGCCGTGGTCCCGTTCCCGACCGACTCCGGCGTCGACCCGTCGCCCAGCGGCGGGTTCGGGCTGTCCAGCGCGCCCACCGGCCGGCGGGTCCGGGCCCGGCTGGCCCGGTTCAACGCGCCCTGGCAGACCTCGCAGGTCAGCGAGGTGCTGGAGCCGCTCATCGCGAGCCACCGGGAGAACCACCCGAAGGCCGACGCCCGGCTGCTGCAGCGTGCCTTCGACACGGCCGCGCGGTGGCACTCCGGGCAGTACCGCAAGTCCGGCGACCCCTACATCACCCACCCCCTGGCCGTGGCGACGATCCTCGGCAACCTGGGGATGGACACCACCACGCTTGTCGCCGCGCTGCTGCACGACACCATCGAGGACACCGAGTACACCCTCGACCAGATGCGCGCCGACTTCGGTGGCGAGGTCGCCCTGCTGGTCGACGGCGTCACCAAGCTGGACAAGGTCAAGCTGGGCGACGCGGCGAAGGCCGAGACCATCCGCAAGATGGTCGTGGCGATGGCCAAGGACCCGCGGGTGCTGGTGATCAAGCTGGCCGACCGGCTGCACAACATGCGTACCCTGACCTTCCTGCCCCGCCCCAAGCAGGAGCAGAAGGCCAAGGAGACCCTGGAGATCCTGGCCCCGCTGGCCCACCGGCTCGGTATGAACACGATCAAGTGGGAGCTGGAGGATCTGGCCTTCGGCACGCTGTTCCCGAAGCGGTTCGAGGAGATCAACCGGCTGATCGGGGAGCACCAGCCGCAGCGTGAGGCGCTGCTGCGCCAGGTGACGCAGAAGGTGTCGACCGACCTCAAGGCCGCCAAGATCAAGGCGGACACCACGGGCAGGCCGAAGCACCTCTACTCGATCTACCAGAAGATGATCGTGCGGGGGCGCGACTTCAACGACATCTACGACCTGGTGGGTGTGCGGATCCTGGTCGACACGGTTCGTGACTGCTACGCGGCGTTGGGTGTGATCCACGCCAACTGGCAGCCGGTGCCGGGTCGCTTCAAGGACTACATCGCGATGCCCAAGTTCAACATGTACCAGTCGTTGCACACGACGGTCATCGGGCCCACCGGCAAGCCGGTGGAGATGCAGATCCGCACGTACGCGATGCACCGCACCGCCGAGTTCGGCATCGCCGCGCACTGGAAGTACAAGGAGCACAAGGGCACCCAGATCGTCGGCCCGCCGGCGCACATCGACGAGATGACCTGGCTGCGGCAGTTGCTCGACTGGCAGCGCGAGGCCGCCGACCCGAGCGAGTTCCTCGACGCGCTGCGCTTCGACCTGTCCAGCCAGGAGGTGTACGTCTTCACCCCCAAGGGTGACGTCATCCCGCTGCCGACCGGGTCGACGCCGGTGGACTTCGCGTACGCGGTGCACACCGAGGTCGGGCACAAGTGCATCGGGGCGCGGGTCAACGGCAAGCTGGTGCCGCTGGAGTCGACGCTGTCCAACGGCGACGTGATCGAGATCTTCACGTCGAAGTCCGAGACGGCCGGCCCGACTCAGGACTGGCTGGGCTTCGTCAAGAGCCCTCGCGCCCGTACGAAGATCCGCCAGTACTTCAACAAGGAGCGGCGCGAGGAGGCGATCGAGGCCGGCAAGGACGCGATCGTCAAGGCGATGCGCAAGCAGGGCATGCCGTTGCAGCGGATGCTCACCTCCGACGCGCTGATGTCGATCGCCCGGGACCTGCACCTGGCCGACGTGGCGTCGTTGTACGCGGCGGTCGGCGACAGCCAGGTCTCCGCCCAGTCGGTGGTGCAGAAGCTGATGGCCGCGTACGGCGGCGAGGAGGGCGCGGCGGAGGACATCGCCGAGACCGCCGTCGCCACCCGGCCGCCGCGCAGCCGGCAGAGCAGCAGCGACCCCGGCGTGGTGGTCCGTGGCGTCAGCGACGTCTGGATCAAGCTGGCCCGCTGCTGCACCCCGGTCCCACCGGACTCGGTCTTCGGGTTCGTCACCCGCTCCGGCGGGGTGAGCGTGCACCGCGACGACTGCGCCAACGCCGAGGACCTGCGGGCGCAGAGCGAGCGGGTCGTCGAGGTCAGCTGGAAGCTCACCTCCGCCTCGACGTTCCTGGTGGCCATACAGGTCGAGGCGCTGGACAGGCACAAGCTGCTCGCGGACGTGACGCGGGTGCTCTCCGACGAGCGGGTCAACATCCTCTCCGCCACCGTCACCACCACCCGTGACCGGGTGGCGGTGAGCCGGTTCAGCTTCGAGATGGCCGACCCGAAGCACCTGGGCCACCTGCTGGCCACCGTCCGCAAGGTCGACGGCGTGTTCGACGCGTACCGGGTCACCTCCGGGGCCTGACCCCGACATGGAAGCGCCCGCCGGCTGAGCCGGCGGGCGCTTCCTCGTGCGCGGGCGTCAGCCCTGCGGGTTGCTCATGGTGAGGTCCTTGATGACGATCTCCTTCTTCGGGTGGCCGCCACCGGCCTGCTGGGCGAACGCCCCGTCGTCGCCGGCCTTGGCCACGTCCTTGACGATGTCCATGCCGCCGGTGATGGTGCCCAGAACGGTGTACGCCGGGTCCAGCGGCGAGTCACCGTAGACGATGAAGAACTGGCTGCCGGTGCTGCCCGGCTGGCCGGAGTTGGCCATCGCGATGACACCCTCCGGGTACGGCGGGCGCTTGTCGGTGGGCAGGTTCTCCTCGGCCTGACGGTAGGTCGGGCCGCCGGTGCCGTCGGTGTCCCGCCAGCCCTTGCCGGTGGCGCTCGGGTCGCCGCACTGCAGCACCTTGATGCCCTCGGTCACCAGGCGGTGGCACTTGCTGTTGTCGAAGAAGTTCTTCTCCGCGAGGTAGGTGAAGCTGCCCGCAGTGCACGGCACCAGCGACCGGTCGACCTTGGCGGTGATCGGGCCCAGGTTGGTGTCGATCGTCATGGTCTGCACACCGGTGCCGGACTGCTGGTTGCTGGGCAGCCCGACGTCCTTGATCTGCGGGGACCGCTGGTCCGCGGGCAACTCGGTGAACGCGCACTCGGACGCGCCGGGCGCCGGGGCGGCGGTGTCGGTCTTGTCGTCGTCGCCGCCGAGGGTCATGGCCAGCCAGACGGTGCCGGCGACCACGAGAACCAGGGCAGCCCCCGCGCCGATGATCGCCTGGGTCTGCCGGCGCTTACGGGCCTTGCCCGCGCGCTCGGCCATCTCCTTCTCGAGCCGGGCGCGTGCCGCCGCGCGCTGCCGCTCTCTGGTGGACGTCACGCCTGGATCCTCCTGGCTGTCTGCTGCGGGGTGTCGCTCGGGTGGGTGGGGCGAGCTGTTCAGCCCGCGCTTGGGCTGCTCGCCGGGGCGCTGGTGGACGACGGCGACGGTGCCGCGCCGGTGGTCGGCTCACCGACGGTGAGGCTCTGGATCACCACGTCGGACTTGGGCCTGACCTGCGCCCCGGTCCCATTGTCCACGGTCGGCAGGGCACCGATCTTCTCCACCACGTCCAGCCCGCCGGTGACCTTGCCGATCACCGGGTACTTCGGGTCGGTGGTGGTGAAGTCCTTGAAGAAGATCAGGAACTGGCTGCCGTTGCTGCCCGGCGGGTTGGAGATCATCGCCACGGTCCCCTTGGGGTACGTCGGCGGCTGACCGGGCGCCGGGCTGGCCGACGGTGACGCGGACGGCACCGACGGCACGTCCTCGTCGTAGAACGAGTAGCTCGGGCCGCCGAGACCGGTGCCGCTGGGGTCGCCGCAGCGCAGCGCGCCCTCGGTGGTGATCTCGTGGCACTGGGTGTTGTCGTAGAACGACCGGCTCGCCAGGTGGGCGATGCTCGCGGCGGCACACGGGGAGCTGGTCAGGTTCAGCTCGGCGGTGATCGGCGCGCCCTGGTTGGTGGTGACCGTCATGGCCCGGGTGCCCTCGGTGGGCAGGTCCGTGGTCGCCGGCGTGCCGACGTCCTTGAGGTTGGTGTTGACCGCGGCGTCCTGCGGCGTCCAGATGCAGGTCTCCTCCGCCGCGGCGGTCTGCTCCGGCTCCGAGTCGAACGCCCCGAGCGCCCAGGCCGAGCCGGCCACGATCACCGCGAGGACCAGGAAGACGCCGACACCGGCCTGGATCTGTCGACGGCGCCGCGTGGCGGCGGCCCGACGGGCCATCTGCCGATCGAGCTTGGCCCGCGCGAGTTTGCGCTGCCGGTCCCTGCTGGAAGCCACCCGTGCTCCCCTTCCTCTGCCTGGTCGCCGCCGGCGGCCGGGCGTCCCGGCCCGTCCGGGCGTCACGTGTGTCGCGCCACACGCCCGCCAGAGTGTACGGCTAGCGACTGGGAATGGGTGTACGAGGTCCACCCCGTCCCGAGCAGCGCTTATCGGACGTTGTCACTGTGCCCGCCGGTGCCGGTGGGACGGACGCGGCAAACCCGCTCGCCGGGCCGGTTAGGCTGCTGGGCAGGACGACAGCTCGACGGAAGGACAGCGCCCGTGCTCGTGGCCGGCTTTCCCGCGGACGCCTTCGGCACCAACTGCTACGTGGTGGCGACCGCGCCGGGGGAGCAGTGCGTGGTGGTCGATCCCGGCATCGGGGTGCTCGACCAGCTCGACGCGCTGCTCGCCGAGCACCGCCTGCACCCGGCCGCCGTGCTGCTGACCCACGGGCACCTCGACCACACCTTCTCGGTCGCGCCGGTCTGCGGCGCCCGCGGCATCACCGCGTACGTGCACCCGGGCGACCGGGAGATGCTGGCCGACCCGGCCAAGGGTCTGTCGGCCGACCTGGACTCGCTCTTCGGCGGTCGGCTGAGCTACAGCGAGCCGGACGACGTGGCGGAGCTGATCGACGGCGCCACCCTCACCCTCGCTGGCCTGGAGATCGCCGTCGACCATGCCCCGGGCCATACCGGCGGGTCGGTGCTGTTCCGGCTGCCCGGCGCGGGCTCGGGCTGGGAGGCCGACGAGATCTGCCTCTCCGGCGACGTGCTCTTCGCCGGCTCGATCGGCCGCACCGACCTGCCGGGCGGGAGCATGCCGGCCATGCTCACCAGCCTGCGCGACAAGATCCTCCCGCTGGCCGACGACACCGTCGTGCTGCCCGGGCACGGCCCCAGCACCACCATCGGCCGCGAGCGCGTCAGCAACCCGTACCTCATCGAGGTGGCGGGGCCGGCGCCGGCCGCGCCCACCCGGGGTCTCTAGTCCCCGTCCGCGCCGCGCGCGGACCCACGACCGCACCGCGCCACGACGCGGGACCGCAAGGAGTGCGCCCATGAGCAAGCCCACGCCCATCTCCGGTTTCCCGGAGTGGACCCCCGGTCAGCGGATGATCGAGCAGTTCGTGCTCGACAAGATCCGGACCACCTTCGAGTTGTACGGCTTCGCCCCGCTGGAGACCCGCGCGGTGGAGCCCCTCGATCAACTGCTGCGCAAGGGGGAGACCTCCAAGGAGGTCTACGTGATCCGGCGGCTGCACGCCGACGCCGAGGGCGCGACCGGTGACGACCAGCTCGGCCTGCACTTCGACCTCACCGTGCCGTTCGCCCGGTACGTGCTGGAGAACGCCGGCAAGCTGGCCTTCCCGTTCCGCCGCTACCAGATCCAGAAGGTGTGGCGGGGGGAGCGGCCGCAGGAGGGGCGCTACCGGGAGTTCGTCCAGGCCGACATCGACATCGTCGACCGGGACACCCTGGCACCACACCACGAGGCGGAGATCCCGCTGGTGATCGGGGACGCGCTGCGGTCGCTGCCGATCCCGCCGGTGACCATCCAGGTCAACAACCGCAAGGTCTGCGAGGGTTTCTACCGGGGCATCGGGCTGACCGACCCGGAGGCGGCGCTTCGTGCCGTCGACAAGCTCGACAAGATCGGCCCGGCGAAGGTGGCCGAGCTGCTGGCCCAGACCGCCGGGGCGAGCGAGGCGCAGGCCAAGGCGTGCCTGGCGCTGGCCGAGATCTCCGCCCCGGACGCGTCGTTCGCCGACGCCGTACGGGCGCTGGGGGTGACCGACCCGCTGCTCGACGAGGGCATCGAGGAGCTGGTCCGGGTCGTCGAGACCGCCGCCGAGCACTCGCCCGGCCTGTGCGTGGCGGACCTGCGCATCGCCCGTGGCCTGGATTACTACACCGGCACTGTCTACGAGACCCAGCTGCGCGGCTACGAGCGGTTCGGCTCGATCTGCTCCGGCGGTCGGTACGACAGCCTGGCCAGCCTCGGCGCCACCTCGTTCCCCGGGGTGGGGATCTCGATCGGCGTGACGCGGCTGCTCGGGCTGCTCTTCGGCGCGGGCGAGCTGTCGATCTCGCGGGAGGTGCCGACCGCCGTGCTGGTGGCGGTGACCGGCGAGGATCAGCGTGCGGCCAGCAACCGGGTGGCCGAGGCGCTGCGGCGGCGCGGGGTGCCGACCGAGGTGTCGCCCAGCGCGGCGAAGTTCGGCAAGCAGATCCGCTACGCCGAGCGACGCGGCATCCCGTACGTCTGGTTCCCGGGCGTCGACGGCGCGCCGGGCGAGGTGAAGGACATCCGCTCGGGTGAGCAGGTCACGGCCGACGCGGGGGGCTGGATGCCGCCGGTCGAGGACCGTGAGCCGAGAGTCAGCTGAATCTCACCACTGGCGCGCAGCGCCGCGGGGACCTACGGTAGCGTAAGTTACGCCACCGTAGGGAGTTTCTCGTGACCTTGAGCACCACACTGAGCCAGACCGCACTCCTCGTCGAGCTGGAGCCGGTGGTCGCACGCAACCTCGACCGCCACCTCTCGCTCGCCAAGGAGTGGTTCCCGCACGAGTACGTGCCGTGGAGCGAGGGGCGCACCTTCGACGGCCCGCTCGGTGGTGAGGCGTGGTCGCCGACCGACTCGACGATCCCGGACGTCGCCCGTACCGCGCTGATCGTCAACCTGCTGACCGAGGACAACCTGCCCTCGTACCACCACGAGATCGCCACCCTGTTCGGCCGCGACGGCGCGTGGGGCACCTGGGTGCACCGGTGGACCGCCGAGGAGGGCCGGCACGGCACGGCCATCCGCGACTACCTGACCGTTACCCGGGCGGTCGACCCGGTGGCGCTGGAGCGGGCCCGGATGATCCACATGTCCGAGGGCTACACCAACGCCCACGGCGACGAGGTGCTGCACTCGCTGGCGTACGTCTCGTTCCAGGAGCTCGCCACCCGCATCTCGCACCGCAACACCGGCAAGGCCACCGGCGACCCCGCCTGCGAGGCGCTGCTGGCCCGGGTGGCCGCTGACGAGAACCTGCACATGGTCTTCTACCGCAACCTGCTCGCCGCCGCGTTCGAGCTGGCGCCGAGCCAGGCCATGCGGGCCGTCGCGGACGTGGTGGCCGACTTCCAGATGCCGGGCAGCGGCATCGAGGGTTTCGCCCGCAAGTCGGTGGCGATCGCCTTGGCCGGCATCTACGACCTGCGCCAGCACCGCGACGAGGTGTTGCAGCCGGTGCTGCGCCAGTGGGACGTGTTCAACGTGACAGGTCTGAACGCCGACGGCGAAGCCGCCCGCGAACAGCTCGCCGCCCAGCTCGACAACCTGGACCGCGCCGCGAGCCGCTTCGAGGAGAAGCGCGACGCCCGCGCAGCCCGCCTGGCCCTCCGCTAAACCCCCACCCCGGTCCCCGTCCCCGCACCCCGTCCCCGCGATCTTGCACTTGGTGCCCCCGCGAATCGGGGCAAGCCGCCTATTTCGGCGACCGAAAGTGCAAGATCGCGGGGTGATGGGGTCGGGTGGGTTAGGGCAGGGGGTAGATCAGGCAGGTGCTGGTGGCGTGGGCTATCAGGCGGGAGCCGGCGTCGGTGAGGCGGGCTTCGGCCAGGGCCGTACGGCGGCCACGCTGCAACACGGTGCCCTCGCAGCGCAGCATGCCGCTGTCGACGGTGACCGGGCGGAGGAACTTCACGTTCAGGTCCAGCGAGGTGTAGCCGACGCCGGCGGGCAGCGTGGTGTGCACGGCGCAGCCGGCGGCGGTGTCCAGCATCGTCGAGATGACACCGCCGTGGACGGTGCCCAGCGGGTTGTAGTGGAACTCCCGCGGGATCAGCTCGACGACGACCCGGCCCTCTTCGGCCTCCATCCGGCCCATGTCGATCAGGTCCATCACGGGTGGCCCAGCCAACTCCCCGGCGATCATCGCGCGGATCATGTCGATGCCGCTGCGCCGTCCGACCTGCGCGGCGTTGGTCGCCGGGTCCGACCAGGTGAAGGTACGGCTGCGCGCCGGCTCCTGGGTCTGTGTCATGGACGCAGCCTGGCAGCCGATTGCTGAGTCTGTCAATTAGACCTAGCCTGGTCGAATGAGGCCTGCGGCACTGGACTGGTCGGTGGAGAACTGCACCATCGCCCGCGCGATGGAGATCCTCGGCGAGCGGTGGACGCTTGTGGTGCTCCGCGAGGTCTTCAACGGCGTACGACGCTTCGACGACATGCGGGTACGCACCGGGATTCCACGTCAGGTGCTGACCAACCGGCTGGCCGTGCTGGTGGAGCGGGACGTCCTGCGGCGCGAGCCGTACCGGGAGCCGGGCAGCCGGTTGCGCCACGAGTACCGGCTGACCGAGATGGGCCTGGCCCTGTGGCCGGTGCTGGTCGCCGTGCTCGGCTGGGGCGACCGGTACCTCGCCGACCCGGAGGGCTCGCCGCTGCGGGTGGAGCACCGCGACTGCGGCGCCGAGGTGCGCGTCGAGCTGCGCTGCGCCGTGGGGCACGAGCTGGCCGAGCCCCGCGAGGTGCAGCCCCGGCCGGGTCCGGGCGCACGCCGCCGCACCCCCTGACACCGCCCGCCCGGGTCGCCCGCCGCGCCGACATGCCGCGCGCCGACATGCCGCGCCGATGTGCGGCGCGCCGACGCGCCGCGTTGTGGCGCGAAACGTGCCCCGGGACGGACGGTGTCCGAAACGGATCCGGCGGTCGTTCGGTGTGACGGTAGTTGTCCGCCAGCGTGTCAGTGGTGTTGCGGCAATGTCACCGGTGAAGGTCGACGAATTCGGGCGAAACCAAGTCTTGTTAATGATCTTAAGTATGTGAATACTTCAGTGCACTCGGACGGTTTTCCCAGATCGGCCGGGTTGCCCTCGGGTCAGCCGCCCTCCGGCGAGACCCGTACCCCCCGCCCAGGAGGTTTGTTACATGCGACCCACGAGGTCCTCATTCCGCGTTGCGGCGACCGTCGCAGTGAGCGGAACCCTGGTCGTCGGCTCGCTCATCGGCGCACCCGCCCAGGCCGCCCCCGCCGCCTCGCCCGACGCCGCCGCCGCCCTCTCCGCTCAGCTCGGTGACCGCTCCGCCGGCTCGTACATCGACGCCAGCGGCAAGTCCGTCGTCACGGTGACCGACGCCGCCGCGGCCAGCAAGGCGAGCAAGGCCGGCGCTGTCGTCCGGTACGTCACCCGCGGTTCCGCCGAGCTCAACCGGGCCACCGCAGAGCTGGAGCGCTCCGCGAAGATCCCGGGCACCGCCTGGTGGAGCGACCCGGTCACGAACCAGGTCGTCGTCTCCGTCGACAGCACCGTCACCGGCGCCAAGCTGGAGCGGGTCAAGGCCGCCGCGGCGCGTGCCAACGGCGCGGTGCGGGTCGAGGCCGAGGCCGGCGTGCTGAGCACCCGGATCTCCGGTGGCCAGGCCATCTACGCCGGTGGCGGCGGGCGCTGCTCGCTCGGCTTCAACGTGCGCAGCGGCAGCACCTACTACTTCCTGACCGCTGGGCACTGCACCAACATCTCGGCGAGCTGGTACTCGAACTCCGGCCAGACCGCGCTGCTCGGCACCCGGACCGGCACCAGCTTCCCGGGCAACGACTACGGCATCGTGCGGCACAACAACACGGCCAACGCCGCCGGCAACGTCTCGCTCTACAACGGCAGCTTCCGGGACATCACCGGCTCCGGCAACGCCTCGGTCGGCCAGGCGGTGCAGCGCTCCGGCAGCACCACCGGCCTGCGCAGCGGTTCGGTGAACGCGACCAACGCCACGGTGAACTACGCCGAGGGCTCGGTCTCCGGTCTGATCCGTACCAACGTCTGCGCCGAGCCGGGCGACAGCGGCGGCTCGCTGTTCGCCGGCGGCACCGCCCTGGGCCTGACCTCCGGTGGTAGCGGCAACTGCCGCACCGGTGGCACGACCTTCTTCCAGCCCGTCACCGAGGCCCTGAGCCGCTACGGCGTCAGCGTCTTCTGATCCACGCACCGCTCGCGGGCCGCCGGAGGATTCCGGCGGCCCGCGTCGTCTTGTCAGTCCCGCCGCTGTCGGCGGCGCCACGCGCAAACGGCGATGTGGTGCCCGCGACGGCGGTCAGCGTGGCCCGGACGAAGCCGGCCGTCGCTGAGAGACCAGCGCGGTCAGCACGGCGGCCAGTGGCACGACCGCCTCGGCGCCCGCCACCAGTCGCTCCGTCAGCCCGATCCGCGCTCCGTCGGTGAAGAACTCGACGGCGAACCAGCCGAGCAACCCGAGCAGGACCACCGCCGCCGCGAGCGCCGCCCCGCGTGCGCGTCCGCTCGGGGCTGGCCCGTCCGGTGGCTGGCGCTGATCCCCACCCAGGGACGGCGTCGCTCGGCGGGGCACGGCCAGGGCGGGGCAGACAGCCAACGCCACGAACGCCACACCGGCGGCGACGACGTGCGTCGTCGAGCCGTCCGGGCGCTGCGGGAAGGCGACCAGCACCAGGGTGGCCAGCCCGCCCAGCGCGAGCAGCCCTCGGCCCGCGGGCGCGGCGGTCACCAGGCCGAGCGCGGTCACCAGGTGACAGAGGCCCAGACCGGTCAGACCGGCCGTCATGATCCAGCGGTGGTCCGCGCCCGTGGCGGCAAGCGCGCTGATGGTCTGCCGGACCGGGTCGAACCCGTCGGGTTGGGCGGCCTGCGCCAGCGTCCAGCCCCCGATGAGAAACAGTGGTGCGCCACCGGCCGACAGCAGGGCCCAGCGGGGTACGGCGGACATCGGGTGATCGTAGCGGCGCGCCCGGCTCACGCGAGCCGGTCAGGCCCCGGGGCTGGTCGAAGAGGATCCGGGGGTACGACACCGGTCGCCGGTAGTTCGGGACCGACAGCTACGGCACCGCCAGCGGCCCACGCGAGGTGTGCCCGACGGGCCGACAGGACGGCGAGCAGCGGCCAGAGCGACACGGCCACCGCCGTCACCCGCTCGGCCAGGCCCGTGCGGGAGCCGCTGGTCACCTCGAACGCGAACCAGCCGAAGAGCGCCAGCAGCACGACCGTGGCGCTCAACCCGACCGCCCGGCGGAACGCCCAGGGCGGCTCCGGCGCGGCCGGATGCGCGGCGTCCCGGCCGCGCGGCAGCCGCAGCGCCGAGCCGGCCGGCCAGAGCGCCAGGGCGAGGACGGCCACGGTCGCCGTGATGCCGTGGCTGACGGAACCGCCCACCGTCGGCCGGGGGAAGGCGACAAGCGCGATGGTGGCCACCCCGGCGACGGCGAGCAGGAAGCGGCTGGGCAACCCGGCGGCGTGCAGCACGACGGCGATCGCCAGGTAGCAGCAACCGAGCAGCACCAGCGAAGTGATCATGATCCAGGCGTCGACGGCGTCGTGCCCGGCCAGCTCGCTGATGGTGTCCCGGATCGGGTCGTAGCCGGCGGGTTGCCGGGCTTCCGCGACCGTCCAGCCGGCCACCAGCACCAGGGGCGCGGCCACCGCCGTGGCGACGGCCCAGTTCGGTACGGCGCGCATTTCGCCACGTTAACCAAGACTTCGGGCCGCCGAGCAGGGTTCGCCCATCCACCCACCGGGGAATAGTCGCGGGCTGCCGGGGGCCTCCCAGGAAGACCGGCCGCCCCTGACAGAATGCGGAAGAGGACTGTTCCACGATGAGGAGTTGCCAGCCGTGATCCGTACCCACAATGCCGGAAGCCTGCGCGCGACGGACGCCGGCTCGACGGTGACGCTGGCCGGCTGGGTGGCCCGCCGGCGCGACCACGGCGGCGTCATCTTCGTCGACCTGCGCGACGGCTCCGGCGTGGTCCAGGTGGTGTTCCGGGAAGAGGACGCGCACGCGCTGCGCAACGAGTTCTGCGTGAAGGTCACCGGCGAGGTGACCCGGCGCCCCGAGGGCAACGAGAACCCGGAGCTGCCCACCGGCGACGTCGAGGTGACCGCCGCCGAGCTGGAGGTGCTCTCCGAGGCGGCGCCGCTGCCGCTGCCGGTGGACGACCAGGTCGAGGCCGGCGACGACATCCGGCTCAAGTACCGCTACCTGGACCTGCGTCGCAGCGGCCCGGCGAACGCGCTGCGGTTGCGCTCGCGCGCCAGCCACCTCGCCCGGGGCGTGCTGCACGAGCGCGACTTCCTGGAGATCGAGACGCCGACGCTGACCCGCTCGACGCCGGAGGGCGCCCGCGACTTCCTGGTGCCGGTCCGGTTGCAGCCCGGCAGTTGGTACGCGCTGCCGCAGTCGCCGCAGCTGTTCAAGCAGCTGCTGATGGTCGGTGGCATGGAGCGGTACTACCAGATCGCCCGCTGCTACCGCGACGAGGACTTCCGCGCCGACCGGCAGCCGGAGTTCACCCAGCTCGACATCGAGATGTCCTTCGTGACCGAGGACGACGTGATCGACCTCGGTGAGGCGATCGTCTCGGCGCTCTGGAAGGACCTGGCCGGGCACGAGATCAGCCGGCCGATCCCGCGGATCACCTGGCACGACGCGATGGCCCGGTACGGCTCCGACAAGCCGGACCTGCGCTACGGCGTCGAGCTGACCGAGCTGACCGACTACCTGCGCGGCACCGAGTTCCGGGTGTTCGCCGGCGCGATCGACGCGGGCGGCTACGTCGGTGCGGTGGTGATGCCGGGCGGCGCGTCGCAGACCCGCAAGGAGCTGGACGGCTGGCAGGACTGGGCCAAGGCGCGCGGTGCGCGGGGCCTCGCGTACGTCGTGCTGGACGCCGAGACCGGCGAAGCGCGCGGGCCGGTGGCCAAGAACCTCTCCGCCGAGCACCTGGGCGGGCTCGCCGACGCGGTCGGCGCCAAGCCGGGCGACGCGGTGTTCTTCGCCGCCAGCGCCACCACCCGGGAGGCGCAGGAGTTGCTGGGCGCGGCCCGCGTCGAGATCGCCAAGCGGGCCGGCCTGATCGACGAGAGCGCGTGGGCGTTCTGCTGGGTGGTCGACGCGCCGATGTTCGAAAAGACCGACGACGGTGGCTGGACGGCCGTGCACCACCCGTTCACCTCGCCGAACGCCGAGTGGGTGGACCGGTTCGAGGAGGCCCCGGACCGCGCTCTCGCGTACGCGTACGACATCGTCTGCAACGGCAACGAGATCGGCGGCGGGTCGATCCGTATCCACCGGGGTGACGTGCAGAAGCGGGTCTTCGACCTGCTCGGCATCACGCCGGAGGAGGCGCAGGACAAGTTCGGCTTCCTGCTGGAGGCGTTCAAGTACGGCGCTCCGCCGCACGGCGGCATCGCCTTCGGCTGGGACCGGGTCTGCATGCTGCTCGCCGGTGCGGACTCGATCCGCGAGGTGATCGCGTTCCCCAAGACCCGGGGCGGCTTCGACCCGTTGACCGGCGCGCCGACGCCGATCACCGGCCAGCAGCGCACCGAGGCCGGCATCGACGCCAAGCCCAAGCCGGCCGCCACCCCGCACACCGGCACCGCCGGCCCGGCGGCTCCGGTGGCCGACCCGGTCTGACCCCACTCGCCCCGTCGTTTGGTTGATCAAGAGGTTTGCGTCATCATCGCCCGGCGAGATGACGCAGACCTCTTGATCGTCGACGGGGGAGTGGGCTGGGATGCGGGTACTTGTCGTTGGGGGTAGCGGTTTTCTGGGGCGGACCGTCTGTCGGCGGGCCGTTGACGCCGGGTGTTCGGTTGTGGGGACGTTCCACTCCGGTGAGATCGCGGTGCCGAATGTCGCCGCGCGACGGCTGGACGTGACCGACCGGGCCGCCGTGCGCGCGCTTGTCGCGCAGGTGCGGCCGGACGCCGTGGTGAGCACCCCCTACCGGTACGACGACTGGACGGTCACCGCCGACGGGGCCGCGCACGTGGCCGTCGCCGCCGCCGAGGTGGGCGTCCGGCTGGTGCACGTGTCCAGCGACGCGCTGCACGCCGGCCGCCCCTCGCCCTACCTCGACGACGACGTGCCCACCCCGATCCACGCGTACGGTGCCGCGAAGGCGGCGGCGGAGACCGCCGTGCGGGCGATCGACCCGGGCGCGGCGCTGGTGCGTACCTCGCTGATCGTGGGGGAGGGCAGTAAACAGATCCAGCTCTGCAGGGACGCGCTCGCCGGCCGGGCCGTGCTGTTCACCGACGAGACCCGCTGCCCGGTCGACGTCACCGACCTGGCCGACGCCGTGCTGGAGCTGGCCTGCTCGTCGTACGCCGGCCTGCTCAACGTGGCCGGCCCCGACGCCGTCAGCCGAGCCGAGTTGGGCCTGCTGGTCGCCGCGCGGTTCGGCCTGGACACGGCCGCGCTGAAGACCACCACCGGCGGTGCCGCCGGGGTGGTCCGCCCCACCGAGGTACGCCTGGACTGCTCCCGCGCCGCCGGTCTGCTGCGGACCCGGCTGCGGGGAGTGCGCGAACTACTGGGCCGCTGAGCACTCGATCCTCTGCATACTTCTTGTGCATACATGTTGTGCACAAGAAGTATGCAGAGTTATTGTGCATGCATGGCGAACGACGGAGAGACCCCGCGGCCAGCGCCGCGCGAGGTGCGAATCGACAAGCGGCAGGTCCGGGTGCTCGCGCACCCCCTCCGGATGCGACTGGTCGGGGCGCTGCGGGTGAACGGCCCCGCCACCGCCACCACGCTGGCCGAACTGCTCGGCACCAACACCGGCGCGACCAGCTACCACCTGCGCCAACTCGCCGAGGTCGGGCTGGTCATCGAGGACCCTGACCGGGGCAGCGGCCGGCAGCGCTGGTGGCAGGCCGCCCACGACGTCACCAGTTGGGAGCCGACCGACTTCGATGACGACCCCGATGCCCGAGCCGCGATCGAGTGGATCCAGGGCGACCAGGTGCGCCTGCTCGTCGAGCACGCCGAGCGCTGGTTCGCCACCCAGCACGAGTGGTCCCCCGCCTGGCGGGACGCCCTGGGCATGGGAGACATCTTCATGACCATCCCGCCGGCCCGGCTGGAGGAGCTCAAGGCGGAGGTGTGGCAGGTGCTGGAGCGGTACCACCGCGAGGCCGAATCCGTCGACCCCGTCGACCCGGAGGCACGCCCGGTGCAGGTATTCCTGGCCGCCTACCCGTTACGGGAGGGCCTCCGGTGAGCGCGCTGACCGTACGCCAGGTCCGGCACCGGTTCCTGCTCCTGCACGGGCTGCGCTGGCTGCCCAGCGGCCTGATCATTCCGGTGATGATCCTGTTGATGCAGGAGCGTGGCCTGTCGCTGTCCCAGATCGGGCTGGTCACCGTCGCCCAGGGGCTGGTCGTGTTGGCACTGGAACTGCCCACCGGCGGCCTCGCCGACGCGCTCGGCCGCCGGCCGGTCCTCCTGGTGGCCTGGATACTCGGTCTGGCCTCCCTGCTGATCTTCGCGGTCGCCGACTCGTTCGCGGTCTTCGTGCTGGTCTGGGCCCTGCAGGGGGTCTTCCGGGCCCTCGACAGCGGCCCACTTGAGTCCTGGTACGTCGACGCCACCCTCGCCGCCGACCCGGAGGCGAAGTACGAGCCGGGCCTCGGCTACGCCGGCACCGTCATCGGCGTGGCCATCTCCGCCGGCGCGCTGCTGGCGGGCGGCCTGATCGCGCTCGGCCCGATCGGACCGGTCAGCGCGCTCACCGTCCCGGTGCTCGTCGCCGCGGCTTTCCAGGTGGTGGCCCTGGCCGCCCTGCTGACACTGCTGCGGGAGGCCGGCCCGGCCCAGGGCGCTGGGGCGGTGCGGGCGTCGATCGTCGAGGCGCCGCGGATGGTCGGCCAGGCGTTCGGGCTGCTGCGCCGCTCCCGGGTGCTGCTGGCACTCGTCGCGGTGGAGCTGTTCTGGGGCTTCGGCATGGTCACCTTCGAGTCGCTGCTGCCGGTCCGGCTCGCCGAGGTGGTCGGAGATCCGGACCGGGCGGCGGCGCTACTCGGACCGGCGAACTCGGCGGCCTGGCTGGCCAGCGCGGCCGGTGCCGCCCTCACCCCGCTGCTGCTGCGCTGGCTGGGCGCCGCGCCCAGCGCCGCCCTGCTGCGCATCCTGCAGGGCGCGACGGTGGTCGGGATGGGTCTGTTCGCAGGCCCGGTCGGGGTGCTCGTGGCCTACCTCGCCTGCTACAGCATTCACGGGGCGTCCAACCCGGTGCACATGGGGCTGCTGCACCGCCAGGTCGACGGGCCGTACCGGACCAGCGTGATCTCGCTGAACTCGATGATGGGCCAGCCCGGCTTCGCGGTCGGCGCGGTCGTGCTCACCGCCCTCGCCGACAGAGTCAGCGTCACCGCCGCGATGCTCGTCGGCGCTGTCGTGCTCGCCGTGGCCGCCCCGCTCTACCTGCCGGCCTGGCGGGCCGGTCGCCGGCCCGCGGACCCGCCGGCCGACCCGGGCGTGGTTCCCGTGCCCGCCGAGCCCTCGGCCAGTCGCTGAAGCCCAACACCTCACCAGCTCGCCGGACCGCGCCTCCCGGCCGCCGCGACCCAAGGGGGTCGCGCGTACCGCTCCGGCCGTGAGGGAAGGGGGCCCTGCCGACGGCCGCCCGCACCGCTCTGGCCGTCGGCAAGGGACTCCTGCTGACGGCCGGAGCTACCGGCCCCGGCGCCTCGTCTCAGGCGAGGCGCACCGAGGTGAGGCTGAGGGTGCTGGTGAAGCCGAGGCGCTGGTAGAGCCGTGCCGCTCCGACGTTGTCCAGGTAGACGCCGAGCGCGACGGTGTCGTGGCGTGCCAGCAGCGCCCGGGTCATCCCGGCGGTCAACGCCGCGCCCAGTCCTCGGCCACGCTGGTCGGGAGCGACGGTCAGGCCGGCGAGGAACCCGACGTCGCCCCGGCTGCGGTCCGCGCCGCACGCCACCAGCCGGTCGCCGGCCCGGATGCCGTACCAGTCCACGACCTGGTCGTCGCCAGGGCGGGAGGTGCTGCTCGGGAAGGCCTCGTCGATCAGCACCTCCAGCGCCGGGTGGTCGGCCTCGGTGAGCCGTACGACCCGCTGCTCGTCCGGTTGCTCCGGCGGTGGCGTGTCGGTCCAGTGGAAGTCCCAGTCCGCGTGCCGGTCCACCGCCAGGCGGCCCGCCCGTAGAGCGGGATCGTGCCGGGGCAGGTGCAGCCGGTCCTGTGGGCGCAGCACCCCGTCGGCGACCAGCGCGACGCAGACCTCGATCGCCGGGCTGGCCGGGCCGACCGCGCTGGCGGCAGGCCCGTGCGGGGACGGCGACAGCCAGAGCACCGTGTCGTCGCGCCGGTAGCCGCTCGCTGGCGCGTCGAGCCCGAGCGCGTACCGGGCGTACGGGTGGTGATCGGTGGCGGCCAGGATGGCGGTCCGGTCGTGGAGCATCTGGTCGGAGATGATCATGGCGGTCAGCCTATGAAGCCGATCCACGGGCGACCGCTCCGGGTCGGGTGGCCGGGCCCGATCCACGGTGGAGATTGACGAGTCGACCGATTGGGTACATCACGCGCCGACCTACTGGGAACCCCCACCGGAGGACCGACATGCTCGCCATTCTCGCGGCCATCGTCTTTGGCTTCGCCCTGCTGCTCGACCTGCTCAACACCGACTTCGGCGCGCCGGACCTGTTCAACTGGAACACGCTCGTGCTGATCGGGCTACTCCTGCTCTCGCTCTACCTGGCCGGTGTGGGCAGCGGCCCGCGCGGCGGTGGCGGCGGCCGCTGGTACCGGGGTCGTCGCCCCGGCCGTGGCTGACCGGAACCGATCATCGGTGGCCCGGTCCGCAGCGCGATTCCGGCGTCGCGGACCGGGCCCGGTACTGTCGTCGTGATGGAGTCCGACGCCCTCTTCACCCTCGGTGTGCCCACCGGGTCGCGCAGCGCGCCCGAGGGTCCTGCCGGTGTCGACGGCTTCACTCCGGTAGCGGACGATTCGCCCCTGCCCGTCCGGATGCGCCCGGCGACCCTCGACGAGTTGGTCGGCCAGGACCACCTGCTCGCCCCCGGCGCGCCGCTGCGGCAGCTGGTCTCCGGCGGCGCCCCGCTGTCGGTCATCCTCTGGGGACCGCCCGGCAGCGGCAAGACCACCATCGCGCACCTGGTGGCCGGGGCCACCGAGCGCCGGTTCGTCGCCATGTCGGCGCTCTCCGCCGGGGTCAAGGACGTCCGCGCCGTCATTGAGGCGGCCCGTCGCCAGCGCCGCTCCGGCGGCCCGCAGACCGTGCTCTTCATCGACGAGGTGCACCGCTTCAGCAAGACCCAGCAGGATTCGCTGCTCGCCGCCGTCGAGGACCGTACGGTGACGCTGCTCGCGGCGACCACCGAGAACCCGTACTTCTCGGTCATCTCCCCGCTGCTGTCGCGGTGCGTCCTGCTCACCCTGCAACCGCTCGACGACAGCGCGGTGCGCGGCCTGCTGCGCCGGGCGGTCGCCGACGAGCGCGGCCTCGGTGGCGCGTTCACCCTGGCCGACGAGGCCGAGGACCACCTGGTCCGGCTCGCCTCCGGGGACGTCCGCAAGGCGCTGACCGCGCTGGAGGCGGCGGCGGCCTCCGCCACGGCGCTCGGCGTCGGGCGGATCGACCTCGCCACCGCCGAGCAGGCGGTCGACGTGGCGGCGGTGCGCTACGACCGGGACGGCGACGCCCACTACGACGTGGTCAGCGCGTTCATCAAGAGCATGCGCGGCTCGGACGTGGACGCCGCGGTGCACTGGCTGGCACGGATGCTGGTCGCCGGTGAGGACGCCCGGTTCATCGCCCGCCGGTTGGTCATCTTCGCCAGCGAGGACGTGGGCATGGCCGACCCCGGTGCCCTGGGCGTGGCCACCGCGGCCGCGCACGCCGTCGAGTACGTCGGGCTGCCCGAGGCGCAGCTCAACCTTGCCCAGGCGGTGATCCACCTGGCCACCGCCCCCAAGTCGAACTCGGCGACCACCGCGATCGGTGCCGCCATCGCCGACGTACGGGCCGGCCGGGGCGGCCCGGTGCCGCGCGGGCTGCGCGACGCGCACTACGCCGGCGCCCGTGGGCTGGGCCACGGCACCGGCTACCGCTATCCGCACGACGACCAGCGTGGCGTGGTCACCCAGCAGTACGTCCCGGACGACCTGGTGGGCACCGACTACTACCAGCCCAGCCCGCACGGGGCGGAGCGGTCGGTGGCGACCCGGTTGCCGCTGCTGCGCCGGATCGTGCGCGGCCTGCCGGCGCCGTCCGCCCGACCGGAGGCCCCGACAGCCGGGCCACCCGTAACGGAGCGGACCCCACCGGCGCTTGCGGGTGAGAACGGTCGCCCGATCACGGGCACGGGCGGTCCCGGCACGATGCAGGACAGCGGCACGGACGCCGCAGGAGAGGGTCAACAGTGAGATCGCGTGGTGCGGACCGCCCGGACGAGGGCCCGGACGAGCGGCGTGATCCCCGCGCCAAGGGCCGCCGCTGGGGTCGAGGCCGAGCCGAGGCGGAGCCGGAGGAGCCGGTATCCGGCGAGGAGTTCGGCTGGATCGACGACCTGCGCTCGGCCAAGCAGCAACGCACCGAGTTGGGCCCGGACGGTGCGCCGGCCGAGCCCGTGCCGCCGCGCGCGGGTGCGCCCACGGCGCCGGACGCGCCGCCCGGTCCACGCCGGGGCGACCCGGACGGCACCGGGACGCGTCGTCCGACTGACGGCCCCTGGCCGGGCGAGCCGCCAGCGGTTCGCCGCCCGGACGAGCGGCCACCGGCCGACCGTCCCCGCGCCACCGGTCCCGGCGTCCCCGCCCAGGGCCAGCCGGCGCCGCGCGGCGCGCAGCCGGTGCCCGGCACCGGTCCCCGCGCCGCCGGACCGCCGCTGGCGCCACCCGCCGCCCGCCCGGCCGGCGGTGACCCGGCAGGACCGCCCGGGCCGCGGCCTTCGTCCGGTGCTCCCGCCGGCGCGGCACGACCGCGTCCGGCGACGGCTCCGCCCGGCCCACCCGTGGGCCCACCGACCTCGGGCGCCCCGGCCGGTCGCCGCCCGGATGCTGCCGCGCCGGCTGGCCGGGCGGACGCGATGCCGCCGCTGCGCCGCCCGGACGCCGTCCCGCCGAACCGCCGCCCCGGGGCGGAGCCCACCGAGCCCGGCCGTCCACTGCCCACCGACGGCCCGCCCACGGGTCGGCGCACCGCCGGGCCCGTCGCCGGTCCGGCGCGCACCGCCGGGCCACCCGCCGCCGCTGGTCCGGCCCGGTTCGACGGGCCGCCGCCTGGTGTCGTACCGCCGGTCTCCGACGGCCCGCGACCCGACCCCGCGATCGACCGCGACCCGCGCGGGGCCCAGCGTCGTCCCGGCCCGGTCGATCCGGGGGCGCCGCAGCCACCCGTTCCCCCCCGCTCGGCCGCGGGCGGTCGCCGCCGCGCCGCTGAGCAGCAGGAGCCCGTGGTGCCCCGCTCGGGCAACGCGCCACCGATGCCTCCCGCGTCCGCCGCGCAGCGCGGTGCCGCGCAGTCCGGCCCGCTGCCGACCGGTCTCGCGCCGTCCGTCCCCGCACAGTCCGGCCCGCCGCCGACCGGCCAGGGGCAGCCCGGCCCCGCGCAGCCCGATGCCGCGCCGGCTGGTCACGCGCGCACGGGAACCCCGCCGGCTGGCCCCGCACGCCCGGGGGCCGCGCCCACCGACGGTGCCGGCCGCCGCCGGGCAGCTTCCGACGAGCAGGGCCGGCGCGCTCCGGCCGGCGCTGAACCCCGGGCGGACCGCCCGGAGCGACCGGCCGACTGGCTGCGTCAGGCCGGCCGGCTGCCGCACACCGACCCCGGCCTTCCGGTGGTCAACCGGCGCGGCGGCGGTGCACCCGCTCCGGTCGGCAACCGGCCCGCCGGGCGTCGTCCGGCGCCGTCCGGCGGCGACCTGACCGGCTCCACCGGCCCGCTCGCCGTGCCGGACCCGGCTGCGGACCGCACCGCCGGCCAACGGCCCGTCGGGCCACCACCGGATCCGGGCGCGCCCGCTCGCGCCGCCCGGCCAGGCCTGGCGGAGTCCACCGGAGAACAGCCGAGCGGTGCCGTGCCGCCGGTCAGCGGCGAGCGGCCCGCCGGCCGCCGGGGCGCTCCGGCGCCCACCCCGGATCCGACCGGTCGGCGCAGACCCCACGCCCAGCCCGGCGCCGACGCAGCGGCCGCTGCCCGGCCCGGCGAGCGCGGCGACGACCCGTACGCCGGTCCCGCTGGCGGCGTGCCCGGCGCGCCCGCCCGGGGCGGCGCACGCTCCACCCCGCCCGGCGGGCGGGCACGGGTCGGCCCTGGCGACGCGCCGATCGCCGGCGCCGGTCGCCGGGGCCCCGACGGCCCACCCCGCCCCGGAACCGACGTACCCGACCGGGGCGCCCCACGCCCGGATGGTCCGGCTCGTGCCGCTGTCCCGCCGGGTGCCGGCCCGGATGGCCCGCCCCGACCGCGCCCGGACGGTCCGGCTCGTGCCGCCGTCCGCCCGCCGGGCGCCGGGCACCCGCCCGTCGGCGTCGTTCCGCCCGGCGGCGAGCCCGGCGGCGGTCCCGGGTCGCCCGTGGCGGCGCGTGGCGGTGCCTCGCCCGTTCGCCCGGCGGATCGCGCCGCCGGCCGTGCCCTGCCGCCGCACCGGGAGCCTGGCCGTCCCGAGCCGAGCGGCGTCGCGCCCGTGCCGCCGCCCGGACGCCCCGGCGAGCCCGTCGGCGTGGCCCGTGCCGCCGCCGTGGTGCCCGCCGCGACCGGGCCGGCGGACCGCCCGATCCCCGAGCCAGCCGGCGGGGCCGCGCTGCGCGCGGCCAACCAGGACACCCCCGACGACGACGGGGCCGCCCCGGGCGCCCGGGGCGAGCTGCGCCGGCAGTTGCGCGAACGACGCCGGCTGCGGGCGGCGGTGCTGGTGCTGGTCAGCGTCGTGCTGCTCGGCGCGGTGCCGCTCTTCTTCGGCGTCCGTACGCTGAGCCGGGACCCGGTCTTCGACAACCTGGACCAGCTCAACGTGCCCGGCTGGGCCGCGACGAAGACGGTCGACGACGTCAGCGGCAGCCGTTGGTGCCTGCTCGACTGCCGGCTCCGTGAGCGCACCGTCACCTCCGACAAGTCGCCGGAGGAGACGACGACGGTGTACGAGACGGCGCTGCGCCAGGACGGCTGGCAACCGTGGAAGGTGAGCCGCTGCCCGGAGCAGGAGACCAAGGGCACCTACACCTGCTGGCGTCGGGACGAGCTGACCCTCGACCTGTGGGTGCGTTCGCCGACCTGCGTGCCACCACCGGTCGACGGCGAGCCGGCGCTCGTGCCGTCACCGGAGCCGTCGGCCGCTGCGGCGGAGTGCACCGGCTCGTTGGTGTCGGTGAAGGTGCGTAATGCGATCGACGACGAGCGGACCAGGCCGCAGCCCGCCACCGACCCGTCACTGACCGGCGAGGATCCGTTCCCGACGGTCAGTGCGGATCCGCTCGGCGACGTGACACCCTCACCGTCCTGAGCCGGTCTCCATCACGGACGGTAGGGTCTGGGGCTGGCGGGCCCGCCCGCGACCGTTGACTGGCGACAGTTCGGTGCGGGTACAAGGTGGTGCGTTCCGGGGACGTCGGGTCCGGCGGAACTCTGTATGAGGAGGACAGGCGTGGGCGACATTGGAGAGGTCGCGGCGCTGATCGCGGCGTCGGCGTTCGCGGTGCTGGTGCTCATCCTGACGCTGCCGATTCTGCGGCTGCGGCACACGGTTGACGCCACCACCCGGATGATCAACGACCTCAACGATCGGACCGCGCCGCTGCTCAGCGACGTGAACACCACGGTGAAGAACGTCAACACCGCGCTGGAGCAGGTGCAGACCTCGCTCGACGGCGTGAACCTTCAGCTGGCGAAGGTCGACACCATGACCAGCCACGCGCAGAACGTCACCGCCAACGTCGCCAACCTGGCCACGGTGGTCTCCGCCGCTGCCGCCAACCCGCTGGTCAAGGTGGCCGCGTTCGGCTACGGCGTGCGCAAGGCCGCCGCCGGCCGTCGGGCCGCCGAGACCGAGCGCGAGGTACGCGACACCATCAAGCAGCAGCGACGGGCCGCCCGGCGCGGCAACCGCTGACCAGCCGGCGCACCAGGAGGTAGCGAGACATGAGGCGCTTGTTCTGGCTCGGCATCGGCGTGACCGTCGGCGTGATCGTGGTCCGCAAGGCGACCCGGACCGCCCAGTCATACACGCCGGCCGGTATCGCCAGCACGTTGTCGGAATCCGCTGGCGGCCTGGTCGAGTCGCTGCGTAGCTTCGTGGAGGACGTCCGAATCGGGATGGCCGAGCGCGAGCAGGAGATCCACCAGGCGTTCGCCCAGGGCGAGGCGTTCGACGACCAGTTCGCCGAGCTGCGGGAAGACCCGCGGATCGGCGATCGAGAAATCTTTCCGGAGGAACACCAGCGATGAAGACGGCGGAGATCAAGCGGCGGTACCTCGCGCATTTCGAGGCGAACGGCCACGCCGTGGTGCCGTCCGCTCCGCTGCCCGCCATCAGCGATCCGAACCTGCTGTTCGTCAACGCCGGTATGGTGCAGTTCGTCCCGTATTTCCTGGGTCAGCAGACCCCGCCTTACCAGCGGGCGGTCAGCGTGCAGAAGTGCATCCGTACCCCGGACATCGACGAGGTCGGTAAGACCAGTCGGCACGGCACGTTCTTCCAGATGAACGGCAACTTCTCCTTCGGTGACTATTTCAAGGACGGCGCGATTCCCCTCGCGTGGGATCTGGTCACCAAGTCGCAGGCCGATGGTGGGTTCGGTCTGGACCCGGAGCGGGTCTGGCCGACGGTGTACCTGGACGACGACGAGGCGTACGAGATCTGGCGGTCGGTGGGTGTGCCGGCGGCGCGGATCGTGCGTCGGGGCAAGGCGGACAACTTCTGGTCGATGGGGATTCCGGGGCCGTGCGGTCCGTGCTCGGAGCTGTTCTACGACCGGGGTCCGGAGTACGGCCGCGAGGGCGGCCCGGCGGTCGACGAGGACCGCTACATGGAGTTCTGGAACCTCGTGTTCATGCAGTTCGAGCGGGGTCCGGGCACGACGAAGGACGACTACCCGATCCTGGGTGAGCTGCCGGCGAAGAACATCGACACCGGCATGGGCCTGGAGCGGATGGCCTCGATCCTGCAGGGCGTCGACAATCTGTACGAGATCGACGAGGTGCGGCCCATCCTGGACCGGGCGGCCGAGCTGACCGGTAAGCGGTACGGCGCGCACTCCGGGCATGTGGCCAGCGAGTCGCACCCGGACGACGTACGGCTGCGGGTGGTCGCCGACCACGTGCGGACCGCGTTGATGCTGATCGGCGACGGCGTGACCCCGTCCAACGAGGGTCGCGGGTACGTGTTGCGTCGGATCATGCGGCGGGCGATCCGGTCGATCCGGCTGCTCGGCTGGCAGGACCGGGCGCTGCCCGAGTTGCTGCCGGTGGCGCGGGACTGCATGGCGCCGTCGTACCCGGAGTTGGCGAGCGACTTCGACCGGATCTCGCAGTACGCGTACGCGGAGGAGGACGCGTTCCTGTCGACGCTGCGCGCGGGCACGACGATCCTGGACACGGCGATCGCCGAGACCCGCACGGCGGGCGGCAGCGCGTTGTCGGGTGCGAAGGCGTTCCAGTTGCACGACACGTACGGCTTCCCGATCGATCTGACCCTGGAGATCGCGGCCGAGCAGGGCCTCAAGGTCGACGACGAGGGTTTCCGCCGGCTGATGGCCGACCAGCGGACCCGGGCGAAGGCCGACGCGCAGGCCCGCAAGACCGGCCACACCGACGTGTCGGCGTACCGGTCGGTGCTCGACTCGGGTGGCCCGGTGACATTCACCGGGTACAGCGAGGTGGCCCGCGAGTCGCGGGTGCGGGCGCTGCTGGGCGGGTCCGGCCCGCTCCAGGCGGCGACCGAGGGCGAGACCATCGAGCTGGTGCTCGACACGACCCCGTTCTACGCCGAGGGCGGTGGCCAGCAGCCCGACCACGGCATGATCACCGTCGGCGACGGCCAGGTCGAGGTGCTCGACGTGCAGCAGCCGGTGCCCGGCCTGATCGTGCACCGGGCCCGGGTGGTCCGGGGCGAGGTGCGCGCGGGCGACACCGGCTACGCCGAGATCGACACCACCCGGCGGCGGGCGATCTCCCGGTCGCACACCGCCACCCACCTGGTGCACCAGACCATGCGTAACTTCCTCGGGGAGTCGGCGACCCAGGCGGGTTCGTTGAACGCGCCCGGTCGGCTGCGGTTCGACTTCAACACCCCGACCGGTGTCTCCCCGACCGTGCTGCGGGACGTGGAGCAGCAGGTCAACGAGGTGCTCCTGGCCGACCTGGAGGTGCACGCCTTCATCACGTCGCTGGATGAGGCGCGACGGATCGGGGCGATGGCGCTCTTCGGCGAGAAGTACGGCGAGGAGGTGCGGGTCGTCGAGGTGGGCGACTACGCCCGGGAGCTGTGCGGTGGCACGCACGTGGCGCGCTCTGCCCAGCTCGGCCTCGTGAAGATCCTCTCTGAGTCGTCGATCGGTTCCGGTGTGCGCCGGGTCGAGGCGCTGGTCGGCATGGACGCGTTCGGCTTCCTGGCCCGCGAGCACCTGTTGGTGTCCCGGCTGGCCGAGCTGTACCGGGTGCCCAACGACCAGGTCGCCGACCGGGTGGAGCAGACCGTCACCCAGCTCCGGGACGCGGAGAAGGAGCTGGAGAAGCTGCGCGCCCAGTTGGTGCTGGGTGGTGCGGGGGCACTCGCCGCGCAGGCGAAGGATGTGCGCGGGGTGGCGTACGTGGGCACCGAGGCGCCGGAGGGCGCGGCCGGCAACGACGTGCGGACCCTGGCCCAGGAGATCCGCGGCAAGATCGACCCGGCGCGGCCGGCGGTGGTCGCGGTGGCGGCCCGCGCGAACGGCAAGGCGTCGCTGGTGGTGGCGGTCAACGCCGCCGCGCGCAGCCGGGGCCTGGCGGCCTCGGATCTGGTGAAGGCGGCGTTCTCCGGGCGCGGCGGGGGCAGCCCCGACCTGGCCCAGGGCGGCGGGCTGCCCGCGGCCGAGGCACCGAACCTGCTCCTCACCGTCGAGAAGGCGATCACTGAAGCGTGATACCACGATCGTTGTCAGCCAGGGCGGACCGATTGGTCCGCCCTGGCTCGTCTGGCCCTCAGGTGACCGTCGGTGAGTGAGCGCATGCGTGGTGTGCGGATCGGCGTGGACGTCGGTCAGGTGCGGGTGGGGATCTCCCGCTCGGATCCGGATGGCATCTTGGCCACGCCACTGGTCACCCTCGCCCGGGATCTCACCGCCGCGCCGGACGCGGTGCCCAGTGACCTTGCCGAGCTGGCGGCGCTGGTGGCCGAACATGAGGCCGTCGAGGTTGTCGTCGGCCTTCCGGTCAATCTCGCCGGCAAGCATGGTCCGGCGGCGGTCCATGTGAAGGCGTACGCTGACCGACTGGTCGATGTGATAGCGCCCGTCCCGGTAACGCTCACTGACGAGAGGATGTCGACCGTGGTCGCTTCTCGTAGGCTGGCCGAGCGTGGCGTTCGGGGCAAGCGTCAACGTGCGGTTGTCGACCAGGCGGCCGCAGTGGAGATCCTGCAGAGCTGGCTGGACGCGCAGCGGAGGCGGACGTAATGATCGACGATCTGGACCTTGGGTTCGACGAGCCGGAGCGCGGGGAGAAGGGGCGCCATCGGCGCGGCTTCCGCAAGCGCAAGGGCGGGTCCGGTGGCGGCCGGGGCAAGACGTTCCTGGCGCTGATGATGGCCCTGGTCCTGCTCGGCACCATCGGCGGCGGGGCATTCTACGGTTTCGACCGGATCCAGAACTACTTCGTCACGCCCGACTACGACGGCGCCGGGTCCGGCGAGATCACCGTCGAGATCAAGAACGGCGCACTGCTCGCCGACATGGCCGCCGCGCTGGTCGCCGCCGACGTGGTGAAGAGCCAGAAGGCGTTCATCGAGGCCGCCGAGGCCAACTCGCGTAGCAAGAACATCCAGCCGGGCACGTACAAGCTGCGCAAGCAGATGAGCGGTGAGAGCGCCGTCACCGCGATGCTCGACCTGAAAAACAAGATCGTCAACGGGCTGACCATCCCCGAGGGGCGCACCAGCAAGAACATCTACAAACTGCTCTCCGAGAAGACCAAGATTCCGGTGAAGGAGTTCGAGGCCGCCGCGAAGGACCCGGAGGCGCTCGGCGTACCGGAGTGGTGGTTCACGCGCGACGACGGCAAGAAGGTCGTCAAGTCCATCGAGGGTTTCCTTTACCCGGACACGTACGAGATTCCGCCGAAGGCCACCGCGGAGAGCATCCTCAAAATGATGGTGGACAATTTCCTGTCGGTGACCGGCGAGATGAAGTTCGCCGACCGGGTGCAGAAGGAGCGCAGGGTCAGCCCGTACGAGGCGCTGATCGTCTCGTCGCTGGCCCAGGCCGAGGCGGGCAACCCCGACGACCTCGGCAAGGTCGCCCGGGTGGCCTACAACCGGGTGTACGGCGAGTTCCCCTGCAACTGCCTGGAGATGGACGTCACGGTCAACTACTACCTGGAGTCGATCGGCAAGCCGACCAAGACCTCCGCGCAGATGACGGCATCGGAGTTGGACGACCAGAAGAACCCGTACAACCGTAAGCTGCGGGGTCTGATCCCCACGCCGATCAACAACCCCGGCAAGCAGGCGCTGGAGGGGGCGATGGCCCCGCCGGCGGGCAAGTGGCTCTACTTCGTGGCCATCGACAAGCAGGGTCACTCCGCCTTCGCCGAGACGTACCCGGAGCACCAGCGCAACGAGGCCAGGGCCCGCGAGGCCGGCATCATCTGATGGCGCCGCGTCGGAGGGCCGCCGTCCTGGGTAAACCGATCGGGCACTCGCTCTCCCCGGTGATCCACAACGCCGGCTACGCCGCCGCCGGGCTGGCCGGGTGGTCGTACACCCGGGTCGAGTGCGCGGCGGCGGAGCTGCCGGCCCTGGTCGCCGGCCTGGGCCCGGAGTGGGTCGGGTTGTCGGTGACCATGCCGGGCAAGGAGGCGGCGCTCGCGGTGGCCGCCGAGGCATCGCCGGTCGCCGCCGCCGTCGGTGCGGCCAACACGTTGGTACGGCGCCCGGACGGCTCCTGGTACGCCGACAACACCGACGTCGCCGGCATGGTCCAGGTGCTGACCGACGCCGGGGTGCGCGCTGGTGCTGCCGTGACGGTGCTGGGCGCGGGCGGTACGGCCCGGGCAGCGCTCGCCGCCGCCGCGCGGCTGGCCTGCTCCTCGGTGACGGTGGTGGCGCGCCGGGCGGAGGCGGTCGACGACCTGCGGCCGGTGGCAGACGCGGTAGGTGTCGTGCTGAACGCCGGGGCCTGGGGCGACGCGCCCCGGCACCTGGGCGCCGAGGTGGTCGTCTCCACCGTGCCGAAGGGGGTCGCCGACCCGTTGGCCGAGGAGGGGACCTGGTCGGCGGGCGCGGTGGTCTTCGACGCGCTCTACGATCCGTGGCCGACGCCGCTGGCGGCAGCCGCCGTCGCGGCGGGCCTGCGGGTGGTGTCCGGACTGGACCTGCTGCTGGCGCAGGCGGTCGGCCAGTTCGAGCAGTTCACCGGTGTGGCCGCCCCGGTCGAGGCGATGCGGGAAGCGCTGCTCGCGGCTCGACGCTGATAGTTTTGCCCCACAGGGATCTGTCCGATGTGCTCCGGTCCATTCGCCACCCGCCTCTGTTGGGCGACTGCCCAGCGCAGAGTCTTAGCTGACGCTTAAGACGCGCTTACGGAAATCTGTCCTGCCCGCGACTGTCCCTGGTCATGGATACGCTGCTCACCGTTACGCCAGCAGACACAGGGAGTTTCCTTGACCAGGCACGGACTGCACCGCATGGCCCGGTTCCGCTCCGGCCCCCGCCGCAAGGCGATCGCCCTCGGCGTGGTCGGAGGCTCCGTGGTGGCCGGCATCGTGGCGACCACGCTGCCGCTGCTGGCCAGCGACGACCTGTCGATCCGCGCGGTGGCGGACACCACCGCGACCGCCGTGTCCCAGGACGGCGACAACGCCGCCAAGACGACCCTGGCCACCTGCCCGGCGCGCTGTGACGGTAACCCGCGGGGCGGCCGGGAGGCCGTCATCGAGTTCGCCGTGACCACCGTGCCGGCAGCAGCCGTCAACGTCCGGGCGACCCTGCGGGTGCACGCCTGGCAGCAGTTCGCCGCTACGGTGACGGCGCACGCCTCACCGCTGAGCGCCCGCGAGACGCGGCCGCGCGTCGCGCCGGCCGGCACCGCTCTGGACACGGTGACCGGCGTCGCCAAGGGCGCCAACGAGTGGGACATCTCCAGGCTGGTCACGGGCAACGGCACCTGGACGGTCTCGCTGGCCCAGAGTGGCCTGGACACCCGGATCTACTGGGCGTCGGTCGAGAACAGCAACCCGGACCTGCGCCCCAGCCTGGTGATCAGCTACGACATCGGCACCGCGCCGTCGTCGGCGCCGACCACCCGTCCGGCGCCGCCGCCGACGACGCCGAGCGCGCTGCCGACCACCGCCGCGCCCAAGCCGTCGCCGACCGTCGCGCCGACCCGGACGCCCACCGCGACGGCGAGCCCGGCTCTTCCGTCCGGCAAGTGCGGCTCGGTGTCGGACAAGCTCGTCCCCTCCTGCGGCGCTTGGTGGGGCATGTACTCACCCGCCGGGGCGGCCGGCGGCTGGGACCACGGCAAGGCGGTCACCGACGTGGAGGCGCAGGTCGGCCGCAAGTTCGACATCGTGCACCGCTACCACGACTTCTCCAACGCGGGCAGCAACGGCGCCTTCCCCGACGCGTACGAGCAGCAGCAGATGCGCGAGGGCCGGTTGATGTTCTTCGCCTGGGAGTCCCGCAACTTCTCCGCCGGCACGACGATGAAGTGGGCCGATGTCTACAGTGGGCGGCAGGACGCGACGATCGACGCGGTCGCCGGTCGCATCCGGGCCGCCAAGGTGCCGGTGTTCATCGGCTTCGACCACGAACCGGAGGACGAGCCGGAGAAGGGCAGCGACGCCGAGTTCGTCCGCGCCTGGCGGTACGTGCACGAGCGGTTCGCCAAGGCGGGCGCGGACAACGCCGTCTGGGTGTGGACGATGATGGGCTGGTCCGGGCACTACTCCCGGTACGCCGGCCTCTACCCCGGTGACCGCTACGTCGACTGGGTGGCCTACGACCCGTACAACTTCCACGTCTGCAACGGCAGTACGGTGTGGAAGAGCCCGAGCACGACGGTGGGCAGTTTCTATCGCTGGCTGGACCAGAACGGCATCGGCGCCGGCAAGCCCCGGATGCTCGCCGAGTTCGGCACGAACTTCAACTCCGCCGACCCGGGCGCCAAGCAGCGCTGGTTCCAGGAGTTCCCGGCGGCCCTCAAGGCGCACCCGAAAATCAAGGCCGCCATCTACTTCAACTCGCCGGGCATGACGACTCGTACGGCGACCTGTGACATGACGATGAATCACAATGCCTCGGCATTGGCGGGCTTCGCTCAGGCCGGCCGGGATTCCTACCTGCGGCAGCCGACCGGAGGGAGCCGTTGATCACAAAGATGCCCTGACAGCACGCCGTTTACCGGGATCGGGCAGCCGATTCTCCGGCGTCTGTCGGTTTGCAGATTCATGCACCGCCCAATCGGCGGATGCGCCTGACAGGGTGGACGAGGCAGGCTACCTCGGGTTCTCATCCATCTTGGAGGCGCAGCGTGCCTAAAATTCCGCCCTTGTGGCGTTTGTCAGGAAGACGTCGTACCCGGGCGGCGGTCGTCGTGCTGGCGGTCGTCGCCGCGGCACTCAGCGTGCCCACGGCGTCCTCAGCGGCGGTGGTTCCGGTCCCGACGACGCAGACCCTGGTGTCCACGAATCCCGCCGACCAGACCCCGCACGCCCGCGACGGTGAGACCCGCGCCTTCGCGCAGGTCGGCAACACCGTGTTCGTCGGCGGCAGCTTCACCCAGATCCGGCAGACCGCCACGTCCGCCTGGGTCACCCAGCGTTACCTCTTCGCGTACGACCGCACGACCGGCGCCATCTCCACCACCTTCCTGCCGGTGCTCGACGGCGCGGTCAACACGCTGATCGCCGGTCCCGGAGGCACGCTGATCGTCGGCGGCGCCTTCAAGAACGTCAACGACGTTTCCCGCAAGAACCTGGTCGCGCTCGACCCGAGCACCGGTGAGATCATCGACAGCTGGGTCGGGCGCTCCGACGGCGGCAACGTCCGTGACATGGCGTTGAACGGCAACTGGCTCTACGTGGCCGGCGCGTTCAACTGGCTCAACGGCACCGCCCACGCCGGCCTCGCCCGGATCAACGCGACCACCGGTGCCATCGACCCGACCTTCAACATCAACGCCAGCGTCGGGCGGCGCGGCACCAACTCGTACGTGTGGGCGATCGACGTCGCGCCGGACGGCAACACGCTTGTCGTCGGCGGTAACTTCACGCTCGTCAACGACCTGCCGCGCAACCAGATGGCGCTGGTCGACCTCTCCGGCACCCCGACGGTGCTGGACTGGAGCACCGAGAAGTTCGTTCCGCCGTGCGCGGACCCGGCGACCTTCGTGCACTACGTGCAGGACGTGCGGTTCGGCGAGGACGGCAGCTGGTTCGTGGTCGGCACCAACGGCGGCTCCGGCTGGCCGGCCGCGTACTGCGACGCGCTGGTCCGCTTCGAGACCGCCGCCCGGGGCAGCGGTCAGCTCGCCACCTGGGCCGACTACACCGGCAACGACACCATCACCTCGGTGGAGGTGGCCGACAACGTCATCTACCTGGGCGGGCACTTCCGCTGGCTGAACAACCCGAACGCCAGTGACCGGGCCGGCAACGGCGCGGTCGACCGGCTCGGCATCGCCGCGGTCACCCCGGCCACCGGCATGCCGGTGAACTGGAACCCGCGTCGCAGCGGCAGCGCCTCGATGCCGTCGGGCACCAGCAACTGGGGCTCCGCGGTGCCGGTGCTGTGGCGTGGGACGGACGGCCTCTACTTCGGCCACAACTCCGACGGGATGGGCAACGAGTACCACGGCCGACTGGGCATGTTCCCGCTCGCCGGCGGGCGCACCTTCACGCCGAAGAACCCGCCGACGGCGACCACCGGCAACCTCTACCTGGGCACCGGCCCGGGCACGTTGGCGAAGGTGCCGTTCGACGGCACCACGCTGGGTACGGCGGACACGGTCAGCCAGCCCAACTACACGGCGGCCGGCGCGACCTGGCGGGTGGCCGACCGGATCTACTGGTCGCACACCGTGGCGGGCACGCCCACCGGCAGCCGGATCGACATCTCGATGTTCAACGGCGGCGCGATCGGCGCGCCGTGGGAGGCGTCCGGCTACAACGACTGGTTCAACGCGGCGGCGCTGACCGGCGCGTTCTTCCTCGACGGGCGGCTCTACTACACCCGTACCGGCGCCAACAACCTCTACTACCGCTTCTTCGAGATCGACGGCAACTACCTGGGTGCCACCGAGTTCGCCCTGCCCACCAGCGGCGTCACGTGGTCGACGGTGCGCGGCATGGCATGGGTTGACGGCAAGATCGTCTACGGTGCGACCGACGGCACGCTGCGCAGTGTGCCGTTCGACCCGACGGCCGCGCCGGCCGCGGTGGTCGTGGGGACGACAGCGACGGTGATCGCTCCGGCGACCACCGAGCTGTCCTGGTCCACCCCGTCGACGTTCTTCTCGGTGCAGTAGCGGTTAACCGTTCGTAACGGAACATCGGTAGATTGTTCACGTTGGGCCGGCGGCGGTGTCACCGCCGCCGGCCCCGCGACATGGGGAGGGTCGTTGGTCGGCGCCGCTGGCATCCGCGCGAAGAGCGCGGTGCGCCTGGTCTTCGCGGTCAAACGCGGTTGGTACCGGCTCCGCTACCGCCGGCTGACACTCGGCCGCGACGTGGAGATCCGGGGGCGGATCCGGCTGCGTCGCGGAGTGCGGGTGACCATCGGCGACCGGACCCGGATCAACAAGCTGGTCCGCTTCGCCGGCCCCGGCGAGGTGCGCGTCGGCGCCGACTGCCTGCTCAACGCCACCTGGATCGGCACCTGGACGTCGGTGACCGTGGGGGACCGCTGCCTGCTGTCCGACTGTGAACTTCTGGACAACGACTTTCACAATCTGCAACCCGAGCAGCGGCACGCGCCGCCCAGCCCGGCTACACGCGCCCCGATCGTTATCGAGGAGAATGTGTGGATCGGCGCGCATGCCCTCGTCATGAAGGGGGTCCGCGTCGGTCGGGACAGCGTCGTGGGCGCGGCGACGGTGGTCCGCACGGACGTGCCACCCCGCGTCGTCGTCGTCGGCAACCCCCAACAGACGGTGAAGAAGTTCCATGACTGACGCAGCACCCGCCTCCTGGTCGACGGACGGCCCGCCCACCGGAGCCGCCCGGTCCGTCACGCTGACCGACCTGCTGCGGGTGCCGCTGCACCGGCTCCGCCTGGTGGGCGCGGTCGCCCTGGTCGGCCTACTCGCCGCGCTCGGCTACGTGCTGCTGGTGCCGGCGGCGGTGACCGCGAGCGCGGTGGTCGCGGTCCGGCCCGTGGTCACCGACGCCTTCACCCCCAGCGGTGCGAGCGCCGACCGCGCGGTCAACATGAACGTCGAGAGCCGCATCGCCACCGGCACCGAAGTGGTCCAGCGTCTCGCCAGCGGGGTCGGCGGCGACCCGCGCGACATCCGCGACGCACTCGAGGTCGAGGTCCCCACCGGCGGGCAGATCCTGCGCTTCAGCTACCAGTCGAAGGACGCACAGCGTGCGGTGAGCGGCGCCAACCTCGCCGCACAGGCATATCTGGACGTGCGACGCGCCATGTACGAGCAGCAGCGCACCGAGATGGTCCGCTCCTACGACGAGAGCATCACCAAGGTCGCCGCCCAGCAGACCGCCGTGCAGAAGCGCGTGAGCACCGCCAAGGACTCCGCCGCCGGAGACGCCGCGCTGGCCGAGCTGGCCGGGATCAACAACCAGCTCACCCAGCTCAACTCCTCGCGGACCGAGATCGCGGCGGTCGACGTCAACCCCGGCTGGATCACGCAGACCGCCGAGCGGGCGCTGGCCAGCTCCGCCGGGAACCGGCCGCTCTACCTGGTCGCCGGCCTGCTCGGCGGCACGCTGCTCGGCGTCGTGCTGGCGTACGCCTGGGAGGCGACCGACCGGCGGGTGCGCTCGGTCGCCGACGGCCGGGACGCCACCGGCCTGCCGCTGCTCGGCACGGTGCGTCGCCCGACATTCCGGGGCAGCCCGCGAGCCGCCGACGCGGACATCCGGTACGTGGCGATGGCGGTCGCCGAGCGGGTTCGCCAGCCGGCCCGGGTGGCGCTGGTCACCGCCCGCGAAGACGCCACGGCGCTCACCGCCGGGCTCGCCGTGGCGCTCGCCGTCGACGGTCGGGAGGTCTTCGTCGCCGACGACAGTGGGCGGGCCGACCGGCTGCGCGCCGCCGTGCTCGCCGACCGTGGGCGGCTGCCCATCGACCCGTCCCGGCCGCAGGTGCCCAAACCCCGTCCGGCCGTCAGCCCACCCGCGGCAGCCACCCCGGACAGCGCCGCCACCCGGCGGCCCTCCCCGCACCCGCCCGGCGCCCGCCCGTCCACCGACCCGGACGCCACCCTGACGCTGCCCCGGGTCGCCTCCGCGCGCACCGACAACAGCCGGCCGGTCGCCCCGGACGAGGTGGCCGTGGGCGTGGGCACCGTCCGCTTCGGCACCTGGCGGCAGGGCGCGGACCACGGGCTGGTGCTGTACAACGCCCCACCCGGGGAGTCCGACGAGCGCGGCGTCGCGGTGGCCCGGCAGGGCAGCGCGGTGGTGGTCGTCGAGCGGGACCGCACCCGGCAGAGTGACCTGCGACGGCTGGTGGAGCGGCTGCGGGCCGCCGGCGTCACCCCGCTGGGCTTCGTGCTCACCCGCAACGGCCGGGCCTGACGGGTGTCGGTCACCCGCGCCCCGGCGACCGAACCGCCGCCCGGGGGCGCCCCGTCCGCCGGCGTGCCCACCCCGCCGACCCCGCCGCCCGCCCTGCTGCCGCTCTGGCCGCTGGCGATGATGTTCGGTCTGGTGCCGCTCTGGTGGCTGCTCGGAGCGTTCTACCTCGGCTGGCCGCTGCTGGGGGCGCTGCTGCTCGCGCTGCTGTTCACCCGGGGCCGGGTGCCGCTGCCGCCGGCCGCCGGCATCTGGCTGCTGTTCCTGGCCATCGTGGTCGTCAGCGCCACCCAACTGTCGTCGCCGGCCTCGCTGTTGACGTTCGGCCTGCGGCTGGCCTTCTACCTGACCGCGCTCGTGGTCGGCGTCTACGTCTACGCCGCCGCCCGGGAACGCGCCGACCTGGCGCCGGTGCTCATACCGCTCTGCGCGTTCTGGCTCGCGCTGGTGGTGCTGGGCTGGCTCGGGGTGCTGGTGCCCCGCCTGGCGATGACCACCCCGATGGAGGTGCTGCTGCCCGGCGGGGTGGCCGGCACCCCGTTCATCCAGGACATGGTGCACCTGACCACAGCGGAGTACAGCGCACGCTCGCTCAACCCCATCTACCGGCCGGCCGCGCCGTTCGCGTACACCAACAACTACGGCAGCGCGTACGCCATGACCCTGCCGTCCGTGGTGGCGTTCACCATGCTGTGCCGGCGAGGGCTGCTGCGCTGGGTGCTGCTGGTGTCGCTGCCGTTGTCGCTGGCGCCGGCGTTCCTCACCCTCAACCGGGCGATGTTCCTCAGCCTCGGCGCCGGGCTGGCGGTGCTCGGGGTGCGGGCCAGCCTGCGCGGCAACGTCCGGGTCGCCGCGTCCATCGTCGGCGTGGTGGTGATCGGCGCGCTGGCCACACTTGTCATCCCGATCACCGACCTGATCAGCCAGCGGGTTGACTCCAGCGACACCAACACCGACCGGCTCTCGCTCTACAGCGAGGTGATCCGCCGCGTGCAGGAGTCGCCGTGGCTGGGCTACGGCGCGCCGGTGAACGTCGACACCGTCTCCGCCGCCGCGCCGATCGGCACCCAGGGGCAGTTGTGGATGGTGCTGTTCAGTCACGGCGTACCGGCGCTGGTCTGTTTCCTGGCCTGGTTCGTCGCCGCCGCGGTGATCTGCGCGCGGGCGACCTCACCGGCCGGGCAGTGGCTGGCCGTGGTGCCCGTGGTCTGCCTGGTGCAGATCCCGTTCTACGGCATGGCCAACCAGAATCTGGCTGTCGCGTTCTTCGCGGTCGCCTTCGCAATGGCGCTGGCCGAACGGGAACGCCTGGCCCGGTCGGGCCGGTGGCATCCGCCGGCCGCTCGTCGCACGGCGGTGTCGGCATGACCGCCGCCACCCGAGGGCCGGCCGACGCCGGCACGGGCCACCCGGCGCCGCCGCCCGACGCGGCCGACGTCGGCGCGGCGGAGACGCGGCGCAGCGCGCGCAGCGGGGTCGCCGGGCTGCTCGGCGCCGCCACCAGCGGACTGTTCGGCTTCGTGCTGGCCGTGGTGATCACCCGGGGGTACGGCACCGCTGGCGCCGGCGCGTTCTTCGCCGCGATCGGGGTGGTCACCGTGGCCACCGCGGTCTGCACGCTCGGCGCGGAGACCGGCCTGATGTGGGCACTGCCCCGACGCCGGATCGGCCGACGGGGGGACGCCGCCCGGCTGCTCCCGGTGGCGCTGATCCCGCCGCTGCTGGCCGGGCTCCTGGTCGCGGGCGTCGGGATGCTGGCCGCCGACGCGCTCGCCCCCCAACTGTTGCAGGGCTCCGGCGCGGACGGCCAGGCGCTGCTCACGGTCACCTTCGCGGCGGTGCCGGTGGTGGTGGCGATGACGCTGCTGCTGGCCACCCTGCGCTGCGTGCGACCCATCCGCGCGTACGTCGGGGTGCAGTTCCTGCTGCTGCCGGTGGCCCGTCCGGCGCTGGTCGGTGCCGCCGCGCTGGCCGGCGCCGGCCTGCTCGCCGGCATGACCGGCTGGCTGGTGCCGGCGGCGCTGGCGCTGCTGGTCTGTCTCATCCTGGTGGCCGGCCCGCTCGGGCTGGGCCGGGGTGCGCCGCTGCGCTCCAGTCGCGCCGACTGGTCGACGTTCTGGCGCTTCGCACTGCCCCGGGCCGCCTCGGCGGCCATCGACGCGGGCAGCATGTGGGTGGGCGTGCTGCTCACCTCGGTGCTGGCCGGCCCGGAGGACGCTGGCGTGTTCGGCGCGGTCGGCCGGTACGTGCTGGCCGGTCAGTTGGCCATGCAGGGGCTGCGGGTGGCGGTGTCACCGCAGTTGTCCCGGCTGCTCGGCCGGGGCGAGCGGGCCGCCGCCGCGGCCGTGCACCGGCAGCTGACCAGTTGGGGTCTGGTGCTGTCCTGGCCGGTGTACCTGCTGCTGGCGGTGTTCGCGCTGGCCTTCCTGCAACTGTTCGGCCCGGAGTTCACCGCTGGCGTGCCCGCGATGACGGTGCTCGCGCTGGCGATGCTTGTCAACACCGGCGTGGGCAACGTGCAGAGCCTGCTGCTGATGGGCGGGCGCAGTGGGCTGCATCTGGTGTCCACCCTGGCGGGGCTGACCATGACCGTCGCGCTGGGGCTCTGGCTGATCCCGGAGCACGGCGCCACCGGCGCCGCGCTGGCCTGGGCCGCCGGCATCGCCACCGAGAACCTCAGCGCGGCAGGCTTCGCCCGGTCGGTGGTCCGGGAGCCGCTTGTCGACCGCACGACGCTGCGCGCGGCGGCGGCCACGGTCGCCGGTGTGGGTCTGGCGTCCGGCGTCGGCGTGCTGTTGGGCGGGCGCGGCCTGCCCGGCCTCACGGTGGCGCTGGGAGTGCTGCTGGCCGGTTGCGTCGGCTTGTTGACGTTGCCCCGGGTGCGCGCCGGCATCCGGGTGACCATGAGGCAGATCCGTGGGCGGGACGACGCGGCGCCGACCGCCGAACCCACCCCGGTCTCGACGAGAGGTAGGTGAGGTCCGTCGTGGCGTCCATCCGTGACCGGGTCAAGCAGTTGGTTCCGACCCAGGTGACCACCCGGGTGAAGGAGTCCCTGGTCGACTACGGGGTCCGTACCAGTGACCGGCGGCCACTGCCGGACTTCCTCATCATCGGCACCAAGCGGGGCGGCACCACCTCCCTGTGGAACTACCTCATCCAGCACCCCCTGGTGCCCCGGCTCTTTCCCGCGTGGAACACCAAGTCGGCGCACTACTTCGAGGAGCACTGGGGTCGCGGCGAGGCGTGGTACAGGTCGCACTTCCCGACCGAGCGGCACCGCGAGGCCCTGGAGAGGCGGCACGGCGGGCCGGTCCGGGTCGGTGAGGCCGCGCCGCTGTACATGTTCCACCCGCTCGCCGCGCAGCGGGTCGCCGCGCTCATGCCGACGGTGAAGCTGATCGTGCTCCTGCGCGACCCGGTGGAGCGGGCGTACTCGCACTGGAAGGAGCGCCGCACCCACGGCATCGAGCCGTTGGACTTCGCCGCCGCGCTGGCCGCCGAGCCGGAGCGCACGGCGGGGGAGCGGGAGCGGCTGATCGCCGAGCCGGAGGCGTTCAGCGAGGCGTACGACTGGTACACGTACCGGGCTCGGGGGCGTTACCTGGAGCACCTGGAGCCGTGGCTGGAGCGCTTCGACCGGTCGCAGATCCTCTTCCTGCCCAGCGAGGACCTGTACCGCGACTCGCGCGCCACCTACCGGCGCACCCTGGACTTCCTCGGGCTGCCGCCGTACGACCTGCCGGACTTCAAGGTGTACAACGACCGGCGTTCGGCGCCGTTGGAGCCGGCGGTACGCGCCGAGCTGACCGACTACTACCGGCCCTACAACGACGCGCTGCGCGAGCGGCTCGGATTGGACCTCGACTGGGCGGACCGGGCAGCGTGACCACGGAGGTCGCCCCCGCCACGGACCCTCGGTCCCGGCGCGACGGTCTGGGCTGGGTGAGTCGCGCCGTGTTCCCGGACGACCGGGTCGGCCTGACCGTGGGCGGCGCCCTGCCGGCCGGCCATCGGGCGGTGGCCCGGTACGCGGTGGTGCCGTCGGTGGCCCGTGCCCGGTTCCTGGTGCCGTTGGGCGCGCCCCGGGCCGGCACGGCGTCGCTGCTGGCGTACAACGCGTTGCGCCCGCCGAAGGTGCGTGCGCTGCGGGCGGCGCTCGGTGGGCTGGCCCGGTTCGGCGAGGCGGGCCTGGCGCCCTTCCCGACGCTGACCGTCTCGGTGCCGGCGGGGACGCCGGCGGTCGATCTGCTGCTGACCGAGCGGCTCGCCGCCGCGCTCGGCGGTACGCCGCTGCTGGCCGCCTTCGGGGTCCGCCCACCGGACCCGAACGGCAAGCCCACCCTGCAACTGTTCGACGCCGACGGTCACCCACGCGGTTACGCGAAGATCGGCTGGAACGACGCCACCCGCGCGCTGGTCACCGCCGAGGCGGCGGCGTTGCGGGAACTGCGCGCGGTGACCGGCGTCGCCGACCACCCGACACCGCCGGGGCTGCTCACCGAGACGGCGTGGGCCGGCCAGGTGGTGGCGGTGATCGAACCGTTGCCGCCCGAGGTGCGCGGCGTACCGGTCGACGACCCGCCCCGGATCGCGGCGCTGCTCGCGGTGGCCCGCCGAGGCGCCCCGGCGGGTGTGCCCCGACCGCTGGCCTCCTCGACGTTCCTGGCCCGGCTGGCCGCGCTGGCCGACCGGGCCGCCGTGGCCGAGCCGGCAGGTGCGCGGGCGGTCGCCGCAGTCGCCGCGCTGGCCCGCCGGCACGGCGACACCGCCGTCGAGTTCGGGCACTGGCACGGCGACTGGGTGCCGTGGAACCTGGGCCTGCACGCCGGCCGGCTGGTCGCGTGGGACTGGGAGCACAGCGCGCCGGACGTGCCGGTCGGCTTCGACCTGGCGCATGACGCCTTCCAACGATCGCTGGTGCTGCGCGGGGAACCGGCCGCCGTGGCCGCCGCGGCCGTCGACGAGCACCTGGGTCGGCACGGTGAGCGGCTCGGCCTGCACCCGGGGCAGCGCCGGCTCGTGGCCGACGCGTACCTGGTGGAGATGTGGCTGCGGACCTGGCGGTTGGCCGATGCCGGCGCGGGCTGGAACGCCGCGCTGCATCCCGCACTGTTGGACGTCATCGAGAAACGACATAGCGCCTGAACTGGGGAAACCGTGACGCGGTGAATGTGTCGTAGAGTGACGACGAACTAGCAGGTCGTGACGGTTGTCGATGGGTCCCGGACGGACGGTGGGCCCGGGCGCACCGGGTGGAGATCGTCACCTCGTCCGGTCGCGCTATTCAACGTCCGCGCAACGTGTGATCTGCTTCTGGCTGGCCTGAACCTGAATTCCAAGCGAACTTGTGGGGAGTCGCGTGGACGCGAACGACGACGACGGCGATTCGCCGGTGCTGCTACTGGTGGGATCCAGCGGCGGACACCTGGCCCAACTGCTCGCTCTGCGGCCCTGGTACGAACAGTGGCCGCGCCGCTGGGTCACCTTCGACACCCCCGAGGCGGTGTCGCTGCTGGCCGGCGAGGACCTGGTGCCCGCGCACCACCCGACCACCCGCAACATCCCGAACCTGTTGCGCAACGCGCTGCTGGCCTGGCGGGTGCTGCGGGGCCGGCGGGTCGCCGCGGTGGTCACCACCGGCGCCGGCGTGGCCGTGCCGTTCGTGGTGCTGGCCCGCCTGCGACGCATCCCGACCGTCTACATCGAGGTGTACGACCGGATCGACACCCCGACGCTGACGGCCCGGCTCTGCCGCCCGTTCCTGTCCGCGATGCTCGTGCAGTGGGACGAGCAGCGCCGGCAGTACCCGGAGGCCACCGTCGTCGGAACGCTGCTGTGAGCGGGGAGACGGGCACCGCCCGGCGTCCGCAGGCGCCCCACCCCGACAGCACCTCGGAGCCGGCCCGGCTGCCCCGCCAACGCGACACCGCGCCGGCCGCGCAGACCCGACTGCTCGTCGCGGTCGGCACCGACAAGCACCCCTTCGACCGGCTCGTCGACTGGCTGGCGCAGTGGCACACCGGTGCCGCCCAACCGGTCGGGCTGACCGTGCAGCACGGGCACACCCGGGCGCCGCACCTGCCCGGGGCGGTGCCGTTCCTCGGCCACGACGCTTTGCAGCGGGCGATGGCCGACGCCGACCTGGTGGTCTGCCACGGCGGCCCGGCGACGATCCTGGAGGCCCGCCGGCACGGCCACCTGCCCATCGTGGTGCCCCGCGACCCGGCGCGCGGGGAGCACGTCGACGACCACCAGCAGCTCTTCGCCCGCCGGCTCGGCGCGGCCGGCCTGGTGGCGCTCTGCGAGACCCGCGAGGCGCTGCACGACGCGCTCACCGCCGGGCAGGCCGACCCGTCCCGGTACGCGGTCGCCGCCGACCCGGACGCCCACGAGGCGCGGCGGGCGGCGGTGGCCCGGGTCGGGCAGATCGTGGAGGACCTGGTGGCCCGGTCGACCCGGCGCCGCCCCCGCTGGCGGACCTGGCCGCGTTCCGGCCAGGGTACGGAGGAGATTCGATGACCCGGCAGCCGACAGTGAGCGTCGTGGTGCCCACCCGGGACCGGCCCGAGCTGCTGCGCGCCGCGTTGGCGGCGATCCTCGCCCAGGAGTACGCGGGCGGAATCGAAGCCGTGGTGGTGTTCGACCAGTCCACGCCCGACGAGTCGCTGACCGGGTTGACCGGTCCGGACCGCACCGTGCGGGTGATCCGCAACGAGCGCACACCGGGGCTCGCCGGGGCCCGCAACAGCGGCACCCTCGCCGCCGAGGGTGAGCTTGTCGCCTTCTGCGACGACGACGACGAGTGGCTGCCGGGCAAGCTGGCCGCCCAGGTCGACGCGCTGGCCGCCGACCCGGCGGCCGAGTTCGTCTGCTGCGGCATCCGGGTCAGCTACGACGGGCACACCGTCGACCGGGTGCTCGACAAGGACCGGATCACCCTGGCCGACCTGCTGCGGGACCGCATGACGGAGCTGCACCCGTCCACCTTCCTGATCCGCGCGACAGCGCTGCGCGACGGGTTCGGCCTGGTCGACGAGGAGATCCCGGGCAGCTACGCCGAGGACTACGAGTTCCTGCTGCGGGCCGCCCGCAGCGCGCCGCTGATCAACCTGCGTACCCCGTCGGTGCTGGTCCGCTGGCACAAGCGCTCGTATTTCGCCCAGCGCTGGGACACGATCTCCGAGGCGTTGCAGTGGTTGCTGCGGCGCTACCCGGAGTTCGCCGACCAGCCGGCCGGTGAGGCACGCGTCACCGGGCAGATCGCGTTCGCCCGGGCCGCCTCCGGTGACCGGCGGGGCGCGCTGCGCTGGGCTCGGCGAACCCTGCGCCGCAACCCCCGCGAGCCGCGCGCCTACCTGGCGCTCGCGGTCGCCGGCCGGGTGGTTCGCGCCGACGCGGTGCTGCGCACCCTGCACAAACGCGGCCGGGGGATCTGATCCCGTCGCCGACGGTGGCCCGGCGGGGAGCTCCCACCCGGCCACCGTCGGCGGCTGCCCGCCGGCCTTCGCCGTCCGCAGGGCGGGACGCGGCGGGCAGCCCACCGGGCCGACGGCCCGGCGTGACAGACTGATCGCTGTGTTGCGCTGGTTGACTGCAGGTGAATCGCACGGTCCCGCCCTGGTCGCGATGATGGAGGGGGTGCCGGCCGGCATCGAGGTGACCACCACCGAGATCGCCGACGACCTGGCCCGCCGCCGGCTCGGCTACGGCCGCGGCGCCCGGATGTCGTTCGAGCGGGACGAGGTCGAGGTGATCGGCGGGCTGCGGCACGGCGTCACCCTGGGCAGCCCGGTGGCGATCCGGGTGGGCAACTCCGAGTGGCCGAAGTGGCGCACGGTGATGGCCGCCGACCCGGTCGACCCGGACGAGCTGGCCCGGCAGGCCCGCAACGCTCCGCTGACCCGCCCCCGGCCCGGCCACGCCGACCTGGCCGGCATGCAGAAGTACGGCCACACCGACGCCCGCCCGATCCTGGAGCGCGCCAGCGCCCGGGAGACCGCCGCCCGGGTCGCCGTGGGCGCGGTCGCCAAGGCGCTGATCCGGCAGGCACTCGGCATCGAGATCGTCTCGCACGTCGTCGAGCTGGGTCCGGTGGCCGCGAAGCCCGGGCTGCGCCCGAGCCCGCAGGACGCCGCCCGGATCGACGCCGACCCGCTGCGCTGCCTCGACCCGGAGGCCAGCGCCCTGATGGTCGCCGAGGTCGACGCCGCGAAGAAGGCCGCCGACACTCTCGGCGGCGTGGTCGAGGTGCTGGCGTACGGGGTGCCCCCGGGGCTGGGCAGCCACGTGCAGTGGGACCGCAAGCTCGACGCCCGACTCGCCACCGCGCTGATGTCCATTCAGGCGATCAAGGGAGTGGAGATCGGCGACGGGTGGCAGCAGGCCCGCTCGCGCGGCTCCGAGGCGCACGACGAGATCATCCCGTCGGCCACCGGTGTCCGCCGGGTCACCGACCGGGCCGGCGGGCTGGAGGGCGGCATCACCACCGGCGAGCCGCTGCGGGTCCGCGCCGCCATGAAGCCGATCTCCTCGCTGAACCGGGCCCTGGCGACCGTTGACGTCACCACCGGTGAGCCGGCGACCGCGATCAACCAGCGCTCGGACGTCTGCGCGGTGCCCGCCGCGGCGGTCGTCGCCGAGGCGATGGTGGCGCTGGTGCTGGCCGAGGCGGCCACCGAGAAGTTCGGCGGTGACTCGGTCGCCGAGATCCGCCGCAACCTCGCCGGCTACCTCGACGCGCTGGTCATCCGCTGATGGCGCCGGTCGTCGTGCTGGTCGGCGCGCCCGGCTGCGGCAAGACCACGGTCGGGCAGGCCCTGGCCGCCGCCCTCGGTGTGGAGTTCCGGGACACCGACGCCGACATCGAGCAGATGGCCGGCAAGCCCATCCCGGAGATCTTCATCGACGAGGGTGAGGCGCACTTCCGTACGCTGGAACGGGCCGCCGTGGCCGCGGCGCTCGCCGCCGGCACGGGCGTGCTCGCCCTCGGCGGCGGCGCGGTGCTGGCCGAGGAGACCCGCGCCGCCCTGGTGGGGCACCGGGTGGTGCACCTGTCGGTGGAGTTGCCCGACGCCGTGAAGCGGGTCGGGCTCGGTGCGGGCCGGCCACTGCTGGCGCTCAACCCGCGGGCCACCCTCAAGCACCTGCTGGACCAGCGTCGGCCGCTCTACGCGGAGGTGGCCACCGAGACGGTGACCACCGACGGCCGGACCCCGGCGGAGGTCGTCGCCGACGTCGCCGCGCTGCTGCCCCGCTGACCCGGTCAGCCGCCGAGCGGACGGCGGGCGGGGCCGTTGTCGACGAACCGGAACGTGCTGCGCAGCGGTGCGTCACCGACCTCCTCCAGGATGATGCCCCTGGTGGGGGAGTGCTGGAGGTACGCCGACGCGTTGCTGATGGCGTACGCGCGCTTGCCGCTGGCGGTGATGGTGAAGCGCTGCGCTGGGTTGTTGTTGTCGCAGACGGCCCCCTCGACCGTCAGCGGCCCCGAGTTGCCCGGGTTGTAGGCCTGCCAGCAGGCCGGTTCGTCGTTGGCGGGGTGGTTGTCGGCCTTGCCGTATGCCTTGATCAGGTAGGTGTCGCCGCCGAGCGGGGTGGGGACGAACAGTTGGCGGCCACTGTTGTCGTCGACCTCCATGAGCTCGCCGTCGAGGGCGATGCCGCCCTCGGTCGCCTGCACCCGCACGATGGTGACCTCCCGCGTGCCGGAGAGCACCGGGTCGGTCGGGCTCGACGGGGTGGACGGCGGCCCAACGGGCGGCGTGACCGTCGCTGTCGTGGTCGGTGACGGTGTCGTGGTCGGCGTCGCGGGCGCGGAGGGCGAACCGGATGCGGGAGGGCCGACCGGCGACGTGGGTGGACCTGCGTTCGGCCGGCCCACCGCTACGCCCACGGTGAGCAGACTCACCAGCGCGACACCGACCGCTACCGAGGCCGCGTGCCGCCGCGCGCGGTGCGCGTCGCCGCGCTGGCGGATGACCGCGGCGTCGGCGAGACGGCCGCGACGCGCACCGTCCTCGGCGAGCGAACGCAGGCCGTCGTCGAGGTTCTGGTCGGCCATCAGGACCGCGTCCCGTCCAGGACGTCCGGCTCGGCGCCGGTGACGTGCTCGGCCAGGGCTCGGCGGCCCCGCGCGAGCCAGGTCTTGACCGTGTTGGGCGACGTTCCGGTCTCGGCGGCGATCTCGGCGACGCTGAGGCCGACGAGGTGATGCAGGACGATGACCCGACGCTGGTCGGCGGAGATCAGGCGGAGGCCCCGCACCAGCGCCACGTGATCGGGGCCGACCGCGTCGACGTGCTCCTCGGTCGTGTCCCGGTGGTGCGCTCGGAGTCGGTTCACCGCCTTGCGCCACGCGGAGACCGCGATGCGGTAGGCGACACGACGCACCCATGCTTCGGGACTGTCGCACTCACGCACCCTGTTCCACCGATCCCACGCGCGGAGGTACGCCTCTGCCACGGCGTCTTCGGCCTCGGCGTGACTGCCGATCATCGCGTACACCTGACCCAGGACACGGCGGGAGGAGGCGGCGTAGAAGTCGTCGAACTCCTTCGCGTCGCGCATGTGCCGCTACTCCCGCCTGGACCGGACCGCGCTCCGGGTGATCCACCTGCCCGGCCCGCGGTCCGGTGCTCGCTGACCGTCCCCGACTGCCGTGCAGAAGGATAGATCATCCACAATGTAGGTCAGCCGCCGGCGGGGCGCCGGGCGGGACCGTTGTCGACGAACCGGAACGTGCTGCGCAGCGGTGCGTCACCGACCTCCTCGAGGATGATGCCCCTGGTGGGGGAGTATTGGAGAAACGCTGACCTGTTGCTGAGGGCGTACGCGCGCTTGCCGCTGGCGGTGATGGTGAAGCGCTGCGCCGGGTTGTTGTTGTCGCAGACCGCCCCCTCGACCGTCAGCGGCCCCGAGTTGCCCGGGTTGTAGACCTGCCAGCAGGCCGGTTCGTCGTTGGCGGGGTGGTAGTCGACCCTGCCGTACGCCTTGATCAGGTAGGTGTCGCCGCCGAGCGGGGTGGGGACGAACAGTTGGCGACCGCTGTTGTCGTCGACCTCCATGAGCTCGCCGTCGAGGGCGATGCCGCCCTCGGTCGCCTGCACCCGCACGATGGTGACCTCCCGCTTGCCGGAGAGCACCGGGTCGGTCGAAGCGGCCGGGGTGGACGGACCCGACGTGGACGACGACGGGCTGGGCGATGCTGGCACCGCCTCGGAGGCGGTGGCCGAGGCGGACGTGGAGGGCCCGCTGGATGCGACCGGAGCCGTGGTCGGATCGGACTGGCACGCCACCAGCGCGCTGCCGCACACCACCAGCACCGCGCCGGTGGCCCATTTCACCTTGGACATGCCCAACTCCTCACCTGCTGCCCCGCGGCTGCCCGCCGGGAGTCGCCATGGACGCCACGCCGGCCCTTCTCGCCAACGCGCCCCCAACACGCCTGCTCTCGCCCGCCGGTTTCACACGGTGCACAGGGAATCTCGGGCGGCGGCCCGGCCCGCTCAGTCGCGGGCGGCCGTGTCGAGCACGTCGGCCAGAGCCTTGGGCTCGCTGAGCATCGGCCAGTGCCCGGTGGGCAGCTCGAACAGCCGACCACCGGTCAGCCCGGCGAAGAACGGGTGCCCCTGGCCGATCATCTCGCGGACCACGGTGAGCGGGAAGGTGCTGGCGACCAGGGCGGTCGGCACCGGGCGGCCGCCGGTGCGGCGCACCGGGTCGGTCGCCGTGCGCAGCGGCTGCGGGGTGGCCCGCTCACGCAGCAGGGCCAGTGTCGGCTCGTCCAGCCCGGCCAGGTTGGTCGGGTCGGCCGCCGGGTCCCAGGCCGGCGGCGGCAGCAGATGCCCGGCGCCGATCACGGCCCGCAGCCGCTCCTGCTCCTCCGGCGGCACCGTGTCGAACTGCCCCGTGCCGTCCGGCAACGGCCCACTCTCCACGTAGACCGCTCGGGCGATGCGGTCCGGGATGCGGTCCGCCGCCTGGGTGACCGGCATCCCGCCGCCGGAGTGGCCAACCAGCACCACGTCGCGCAGGGCCTCGACCTCGATCAGCCGGACGATGTCGGTGGTGTGCGTGTCCAGGCTCACCTCAGGCCCGGCGAGGTGGTCGCGCTCGGCCAGCCCGGTCAGCGTCATCGGGTAGACCTCGTGCCCCTGCGCGCGTAGCGCCCCGGTCACGTCCCGCCACGCCCAGGCGCCCAACCAGAACCCCGGCACCAGCACGAACGTCGCCATCTGTCGCTCCTTCTCTCGGTTGTCGAGCCGACCCTACGGCCGACGGCCGACAGTTCTGTCCGGTTTCACCCTGTGGTCGCGGTCGTCTCCCGCCGCCGTCGCGCCACGCGCTGGACTAGGCTGCCGGCGATGGACGACGTGACCCGGATCCCGGTCGGCGGCGAACGGCCGTACGACGTGCTGGTCGGACGCGACCTGCTGGACGCGCTGCCCGGGCTGCTGCCCGGCGCGACCCGGGCGGCGGTGCTGCACGCGCCCCCGCTCAAGACCCTGGCCGACGCGCTCGGCGAACGGCTGCGCGCGGCCGGGGTCGAGCCGCTGCCGATCGAGGTGCCCGACGCCGAGTCGGGCAAGCAGATCGACGTGGCCGCCGCCTGCTGGGACCGGCTCGGCGCGGCGGGCTTCACCCGTACCGACGCGGTGGTTGGCGTGGGCGGGGGCGCGGTGACCGACCTGGCCGGCTTCGTCGCGGCCTGCTGGCTGCGCGGGGTGCGCTGGGTGCCGGTGGCCACCTCGCTGTTGGGCATGGTGGACGCCGCCGTGGGCGGCAAGACCGGGATCAACACCGCCGCCGGCAAGAACCTGGTGGGCGCCTTCCACCCGCCGGTCGGCGTGCTGGCCGACCTGGCCACCCTGGACAGCCTGCCGGCGATCGACCTGGCGGCCGGTCTGGCCGAGGTGGTCAAGTGCGGCTTCATCGCCGACCCGGTGATCCTGGACCTGGTCGAGCGTGACCCGGCGGCGGCCACCGACCCGCGCGGGCCGGTGGCCCGGGAGCTGATCGAGCGGGCGATCCGGGTCAAGGCCGACGTGGTCGCCGGTGACCTGCGCGAGTCCGGCCTGCGGGAGGTCCTCAACTATGGGCACACCCTCGCGCACGCGATCGAACAGAACGAGGGCTACCGCTGGCGGCACGGCCACGCCGTGTCCGTGGGGCTGGTGTACGCCGCGGCGCTGGCCCGCCTCGCCGGCCGGCTGGACGCGCCGACCGCCGACCGGCACCGGAGCGCCCTGGCCGCGCTCGGCCTGCCGGTGAGCTATCCGGCCGAGGCGTGGGAGCGACTGTTGGCCGTGATGCGGGTGGACAAGAAGGCCCGGGGCAGCAAGCTGCGTTTCGTGGTGCTGGACGCGCTGGCCCGCCCGGCGATGCTGGAGGGCCCGGACGACGCGCTGCTCGAGGCGGCCTACCGCGAGGTGTCCGCGCCGTGAGGGTCTACGTGTTGAACGGGCCGAACCTGGGCCGACTGGGCACCCGGGAGCCGGCGGTGTACGGCTCGACCAGCTACGCCGATCTGGTGGCGCTCTGCGAGGCCACCGGCCGGGAGGTGGGGCTGGACGTGACGGTCCGGCAGACCGACGCCGAGCACGAGCTGCTCGGCTGGCTGCACGCCGCCGCCGACGAGAGCGCGGCGGTGGTGCTCAACCCGGCCGCCTGGTCGCACTACTCGTACGCGGTCCGCGACGCCTGCGCGATGCTGCGCGGGCCGCTGGTCGAGGTGCACCTGTCCAACATCCACGCCCGCGAGGAGTTCCGGCACCACTCGGTGGTCTCGGCGGTGGCCACCGGGGTGATCTGCGGCCTCGGTATCGACGGCTACCGCCTCGCCCTGCACCACCTCGCCACCCGCGCCAGCTGACAAACGCCCGACGCCTCCGTCGCGCTCCCGCCCGCCGGGCCCAGCCCCTCCCGCAGCCTCGCCGTCTCGGCGCACCGAGCGTGATGCCGGCCCCCGGGCGCCCGGCTGTCACCGTCGGTTGCCCCCGCCCCGCCCGGCTCCGGGGACGACCCTCCCGGTTCGCTGCCTTTGCTCTGCTTCAACTGACGCAACACCGGCGGTGAGCTGCGCGTACCCGATGGTTGGTGTCGATCGGCCCTGCCCCTCGGGGTGCACGAAGGGTGACTGTTGCGTCAGGTGAAGCAGAGCAAAGGGCCGGAGAGGGTGGGGCCACCGTGACGCGTGGGTGACGACCTGTCACCACTGTCGGGTGCTGCCCCTGCGGCGGATGAGGCGGCCGACCACGGCGGGTAACACGTCTCGGTGCAGCTTGTAGACTTGGCAGGTCTGTCCGCCAATTGATGATCAAGGCAGGAAATGGCCTCCACCAACGACCTGAAAAACGGCCTGGTACTCAACCTTGACGGCGAGCTCTGGTCCGTCGTCGAGTTCCAGCACGTCAAGCCCGGTAAGGGTGGTGCCTTCGTGCGCACCACGCTGAAGAACGTGCTGTCCGGGAAGGTGGTCGACAAGACCTTCAACGCGGGCACCAAGGTCGAAACCGCGACCGTGGACAAGCGCACGATGCAGTACCTGTACGCCGACGGCGAGGACTACGTCTTCATGGATCTGGAGACCTTCGACCAGATCACCGTTCCCGGCGGCACCGTCGGGGAGGCAGCCAACTACCTGCTGCCCGAGGCGGAGGCGACCGTCGCCACCCACGAGGGTGTGCCGCTCTACATCGAGCTGCCCACCAGCGTCGTGCTGGAGGTCACCTACACCGAGCCGGGCCTGCAGGGCGACCGGTCGACCGGCGGCACCAAGCCGGCGACCGTCGAGACCGGTGCCACCGTGCCGGTCCCGCTGTTCATCACCACCGGTGAGAAGATCAAGGTCGACACCCGCGACGGCCGTTACCTCGGCCGCGCCTGATGGCTGAGGGTCCCAAGCAGCAGATGCCGGCGCGCCGCAAGGCGCGCAAGCGGGCGCTGGACGTCCTCTACGAGGCCGACCTGCGGGACCGGCCCCCCGTGGAGGTGCTGGCCGGCTACCTCCAGCGCATCGAAAAGCCCCACCCGGAGCATCTGGGTTACGCGGTGGGCCTGATCGAGGGGGTCGCCGAACATCTCAACCGGATCGACGAGCTGATCGCCAGCTACGCCGAGGGCTGGACCCTGGACCGGATGCCGGTGGTCGACCGCAATCTGGCCCGGGTCGCCGTCTACGAGTTGCTCTACGTCGACGAGATCGACGACGCGGTGGCGATCAGCGAGGCCGTGGAGCTGGCCCGACAGATGTCCACCGACGATTCGCCGCGCTTCCTCAACGGCCTGCTCGGCCGCATCGCCGAGTACGCCACCCGCTGAGGTCAGGCACCCGCACCAACGAAAAGGCCCGTGCCGGATGGCACGGGCCTTTTCGGGTGGATCGACAGCTCAGGAGGCGAAGAACGCCCGTGGGTCGGCGACCAGCACACCGTGCTCGGTGAGCCGCTCGATCAGCCCCGACGGCGAGGCGTCGTAGACGATCGCGAGCGCCCGCAGGTCGTCGGCGCGGATGGAGAGCACCCGACCGTTGTAGTCACCACGCTGCTGCTGGATGGCGCGGGCGTAGCGGGCGACGTAGGCCAGGTCCTCGGAGGCCTCGTCGTAGAGCCGCTCCAGGTCCAGGACGATCTTGCTGGTGGGCTCGTGACGGACACCACTGCCGTCGGGCAGCAGCTCCGAGACGGGGACACGGTAGAACTCGGCCAGCTCGGCCAGACGGGAAACCGTCACGGCCCGGTCGCCACGCTCGTACGAGCCGACCACCACGGCCTTCCACCGCCCGTTCGACTTCTCCTCCACACCCTGCAGGGACAGGCCCTGCTGCTGGCGGATGGAGCGCAGGCGGGCGCCCAGAGATTTGGCGTATTCAGAGGGCATTCGGACACTCCCAGTGCTGCTCGGGGTTCTCCCGTCGATCGCTACGGAGCGTGACGGTACGGGGAATGCGACACGTGGTCAAGTGGTCGGGACCCCACCGTTGGGGAGCACTGGGGGAGTTATCCCCATTCGTCGGCCTGATCCGATGGTCAGCAGCCGCCGTCCATCGGCGGGGTGACCACTGGTAACGTGGCGTGAAGCCCCGGCCCGAGTTGCGTCAGCGGTCCGGCCGGAGGTGCCCGACATCCTTTAACGACCCGTCCCGTGAGGCGGGGAAGGAGGTCTGCCGTGGCGTACCCACCGGCGGCCCGCTCGTCACCACCGCGACAACCCTCGGTGAAGGTCATCCTCGACAGCGCCGACGTGCAGCGCGTGGTCGACCGCATCGCCCACCAGATCCTGGAGAAGACCCAGGGCGCCGCCGACACCGTGCTGCTGGGGATTCCCACCCGCGGCGCGCCCCTGGCGCGGCGGCTCGCGGCCCGGATCAGCACCTTCGAGGCAGTCGACATCCCGGCCGGTGTGCTCGACATCACTCTCTACCGTGACGACCTGCGTCGGCACGGCACCCGCGCGGTCGGCCCCACCCAGGTGCCCAGCGGCGGCATCGACGGCAAGCGGGTCATCCTCGTCGACGATGTGCTCTTCTCCGGCCGCACCGTCCGGGCCGCGCTCGACGCGCTCAACGACGTGGGCCGCCCGGCGTCCGTGCAGCTCGCCGTCCTGGTCGACCGCGGCCATCGGGAGTTGCCGATCCGCGCCGACTATGTGGGCAAGAACATTCCCACCTCGCTCGCCGAGAGTGTCAAGGTGACGCTCGCCGAGACCGACGGTGTGGACGAGGTCAAGCTCTACGGAGGGGCAACGGCATGATCAGGCACCTGCTCTCGGGTGCGGACCTGGACGCCGACACCGCCACCGAGATCCTGGACACCGCCGCCGAGATGGCCACGGTCGCCGGCCGCGAGATCAAGAAGCTGCCCGCGCTGCGCGGCCGTACGGTGGTGAACCTCTTCTACGAGGACTCCACCCGCACCCGGATCTCGTTCGAGGCGGCGGCGAAGCGGCTCAGCGCCGACGTGATCAACTTTTCCGCGAAGGGGTCCAGCGTCACCAAGGGCGAGAGCCTGAAGGACACCGCGCTGACCCTGCAGGCCATGGGCGCCGACGCGGTGGTCGTCCGGCACCCCGCCTCCGGCGCGCCCCACCGCCTCGCGAACTGGGTGGACGGGTCGGTGGTCAACGCGGGCGACGGCACCCACGAGCACCCCACCCAGGCGCTGCTGGACGCGTTCACCATGCGGGCCCGGCTGGGCCGACTCGCCGGTCTGTCCGTCGCCGTGGTCGGGGACGTGCTGCACTCCCGGGTCGCCCGCTCGAACGTCCTGCTGCTCTCCACCCTCGGCGCGAAGGTCACCCTGGTCGGCCCGCCGACCCTCATCCCGGTCGACATCGCGGGCGCCCTCGCTCCCGGCACCGACGTCTCCTACGACCTCGACGCGGTGCTGCCCGACGTCGACGTGGTGATGATGCTGCGGGTGCAGCGGGAGCGGATGAAGGACTCCTACTTCCCCTCCGCCCGCGAGTACGCCCGCCGCTACGGCCTGGACGGCCCGCGCATGCGCCGGCTGCCCGAGCACGCGATCGTCATGCACCCCGGCCCGATGAACCGGGGCATGGAGATCACCCCCGAGGTGGCCGACTCACCCCGCTCCACCATCGTCGAACAGGTCACCAACGGGGTCTCCGTGCGGATGGCCGTCCTGTACCTGCTGCTCGGAGGAAACAACCGGTGACCGCGTACCTCATCACCAGCGTGAGCGTCGTCGGCGCCGCGCCGACCGACGTGCTGATCCGCGACGGCGTCGTCGCCGAGGTCGGGCCCGGCCTGTCCGCGCCGGACGCCACCGTCGTCGACGGCACCGGGCTGGTCGCCCTGCCGGGCCTCGTCGACCTGCACACCCACCTGCGCGAGCCCGGCCGCGAGGACGCCGAGACCGTCGAGTCCGGCTCCCGGGCGGCGGCGTTGGGTGGCTACACGGCGGTCTGCGCGATGGCCAACACCTCCCCGGTGGCCGACACGGCGGGCGTCGTCGAGCAGGTGTGGCGGCTCGGCCGCGAGGCCGGGCTGGTCGACGTGCAGCCGATCGGCGCGGTCACCGTCGGGCTGGCCGGCGAGCGCCTGGCCGAGCTGGGCGCGATGGCCGATTCGGCGGCCCGGGTGCGGATCTTCTCCGACGACGGGCACTGCGTCGCCGACCCGTTGCTGATGCGCCGGGCCCTGGAGTACGTCAAGGCGTTCGACGGGATCATCGCCCAGCACGCCGAGGAGCCCCGGCTCACCGAGGGCGCCCAGATGCACGAGGGCGAGGTCTCCACCCGGCTCGGGCTGATCGGCTGGCCGGCGGTCGCCGAGGAGGCGATCATCGCCCGGGACGTGCTGCTCGCCGAGCACGTAGGCAGCCGACTGCACGTCTGCCACGTCTCCACCGCCGGCAGCGTCGAGGTGCTGCGTCAGGCCAAGGCCCGCGGGGTACGCGTCACCGCCGAGGTCACCCCGCACCACCTGCTGCTCACCGACGAGCGGGCCGAGAGTTACGACCCGGTCTTCAAGGTCAACCCGCCGCTGCGGACGGCCGCGGACGTCGCCGCGCTGCGCGCCGCGCTCGCCGACGGCGTCATCGACATCATCGCCACCGACCACGCCCCGCACGCCGTGGAGGACAAGGAGTGCGAGTGGGCGTACGCCCGACCGGGAATGCTCGGTCTGGAGACGGCCCTCTCCATCGCGCTCGACGTGCTGGGCCCCGAGTGGGACCTGATCGCCGAGCGGATGTCACGCACCCCGGCCCGGATCGCCGGGCTGACCGGGCACGGCGTCGACCCGGCACCCGGTGTGCCGGCCAACCTGACCCTTGTCGACCCGACCGCCCGCCGCACCATCGAGCCGGCGGAGCTGGCCAGTCGCAGTCGCAACACCCCGTACGCCCGCATGACGCTGCCAGGTCGCATCGTGGCGACCTTCCTGCGCGGCGAGCCGACGGTCCTGGACGGAAAGGCTGTCAAGTGAGCAAGCGCAGGCCCGCGATTCTCGTACTCGAGGACGGGCGCACGTTCCACGGCGAGGCGTACGGCAGTGTCGGGGAGACCTTCGGCGAGGCCGTCTTCAACACCGGCATGACCGGCTACCAGGAGACCCTCACCGACCCCTCCTACCACCGGCAGGTGGTCGTGCAGACCGCCCCGCACATCGGCAACACCGGCGTCAACGCCGAGGACGACGAGTCCGACCGGATCTGGGTGGCGGGGTACGTGGTGCGCGACCCGGCCCGCATCGGCTCGAACTGGCGGGCCACCGGCGGTCTGGAGGACCGGCTCGCCACCGAGGGCGTGGTGGGCATCAGCGGGGTGGACACCCGTGCGCTGACCCGGCACCTGCGCGAGCGGGGCGCCATGCGGGTGGGCATCTCCAGCATCGACACGGACCCGCAGAGCCTGCTGGCCCGGGTCCTCGCGTCACCGCAGATGGTCGGCGCGGACCTCTCCGCCGAGGTGACCACCGCCAAGCCGTACGTCGTCGAGGCGATCGGCGAGCGGCGGTTCACCGTCGCGGCGCTGGACCTGGGCATCAAGCGCAACGTGCCACGGCGGCTGGCCGAGCGTGGGGTGACCACCCACGTGCTGCCGGCCTCGTCGAGCATCGAGGACCTGCTCGCCACCGGCGCGGACGCGGTCTTCTTCTCGCCCGGTCCGGGTGACCCGGCGACCGCCGACGGGCCGGTGGCGCTGGCCCGGGAGGTGCTGACCCGGCGGATCCCGCTGTTCGGCATCTGCTTCGGCAGCCAGATCCTCGGCCGGGCGCTGGGCTTCGGCACGTACAAGTTGGGCTACGGCCACCGTGGGATAAACCAGCCGGTGCTCGACCGGGTCACCGGCAAGGTGGAGGTGACCAGCCACAACCACGGCTTCGCGGTGCAGGTGCCGGGTGCCGGTGACGGCGCGGTCGTCCCCGACCAGGTGATCGACACCGAATTCGGCGGTGTGCGGGTGTCGCACGTCTGCCTCAATGACAACGTGGTCGAGGGGCTGCGTGCCGTGGACGTGCCCGCGTTCACCGTGCAGTACCACCCGGAGGCGGCGGCCGGCCCGCACGACGCGGACTACCTCTTCGACCGATTCGCCGAGCTGATCGAGGGCCGTGACCTCGACCAGCAGACCAGCGAGGGCCGGAACCACAGCGAGGGGCGCAGCAATGCCTAAGCGGAGCGATCTCAAGCACATCCTGGTGATCGGCTCGGGGCCGATCGTCATCGGGCAGGCCTGCGAATTCGACTACTCCGGCACCCAGGCGTGCCGGGTGTTGCGCAGCGAGGGGATCCGGGTCAGCCTGGTCAACTCCAACCCGGCCACGATCATGACCGACCCGGAGTTCGCCGACGCCACGTACGTCGAGCCGATCACCCCGGAGTTCGTGGAGTTGGTCATCGCCAAGGAACGCCCGGACGCGATCCTGGCGACCCTCGGCGGGCAGACCGCGCTGAACACCGCCGTCGCCCTGCACGAGAACGGCGTCCTGGAGAAGTACGGCGTCGAGTTGATCGGCGCGAACATCGACGCGATCAACCGGGGCGAGGACCGCCAGCTGTTCAAGGAGATCGTCGCTAAGGCCGGTGTCCGGCTCGGCGTCGACGACCCAACCGGGCTGGTGCCCCGCTCGCGGGTCTGCCACTCGATGGACGAGGTCGAGGAGACCGTCGCCGAGCTGGGCCTGCCGGTGGTGATCCGGCCGTCGTTCACCATGGGCGGTCTGGGCTCCGGCATGGCGCACACCGCGGAGGACCTGGCCCGCATCGCGGGCGACGGCCTGGCCGCCAGCCCCGTGCACGAGGTGCTCATCGAGGAGAGCGTGCTCGGCTGGAAGGAGTACGAGCTCGAGCTGATGCGCGACCGGCACGACAACGTGGTGGTGGTCTGCTCGATCGAGAACATCGACCCGATGGGTGTGCACACCGGCGACAGCGTCACCGTGGCCCCGGCCATGACGCTCACCGACCGGGAGTACCAGCGGCTGCGTGACCTGGGCATCGCGGTGCTGCGCGAGGTCGGTGTGGACACCGGCGGCTGCAACATCCAGTTCGCGGTCAACCCGGCCGACGGCCGGATCGTCGTGATCGAGATGAACCCGCGGGTGTCCCGCTCCTCGGCGCTGGCCTCCAAGGCGACCGGCTTCCCGATTGCCAAGATCGCCGCGAAGCTGGCCATCGGCTACACCCTCGACGAGATCCCCAACGACATCACGTTGAAGACCCCGGCGGCGTTCGAGCCGACCCTGGACTACGTGGTGGTGAAGATCCCCCGGTTCGCGTTCGAGAAGTTCCCCGGCGCGGACCCGGAGCTGACCACCACGATGAAGTCGGTGGGCGAGGCGATGAGCCTCGGCCGTAACTTCACCGAGGCGCTGAACAAGGCGATGCGCTCGATGGAAACCAAGTCGTCTGGTTTCTGGACCGTGCCGGACCCGGCCGGCGTGACCCTCGCCGACACCCTCGCCGCGCTGCGCATCCCGCACGACGGTCGGCTCTACACCGTCGAGCGGGCGCTGCGCCTCGGCGCGTCGATCGCCGAGGTCAACGCGGCGTCCGGCGGCATCGACCCGTGGTTCCTGGACCAGATCGTCGCGCTGATCGAGCTGCGGGCGGAGATCGTGGACGCCCCGGTGCTCGACGCCGAGCTGCTGCGCCGCGCCAAGCGGGCCGGCCTGTCCGACCGGCAGCTCGCCGCGCTGCGGCCGGAGTTGGCGGCCGAGGACGGCGTACGGACCCTGCGGCACCGGCTCGACGTGCGCCCCGTCTACAAGACCGTGGACACCTGCGCGGCCGAGTTCGAGGCGACCACGCCGTACCACTACTCGACGTACGACTCCGAGACCGAGGTCGTGCCGTCGGACCGGCCGAAGGTGCTGATCCTGGGCTCCGGCCCGAACCGGATCGGGCAGGGCATCGAGTTCGACTACTCCTGCGTGCACGCCGTTCAGGCGCTGCGGGCGGCCGGTTACGAGACCGTCATGGTCAACTGCAACCCGGAGACCGTCTCCACCGACTACGACACCGCCGACCGGCTCTACTTCGAGCCGCTGACCTTCGAGGACGTCCTGGAGGTTTGGCACGCTGAGGACTCGTCCGGCCGGGCGGCCGGCGGGCCGGGCGTGGTCGGGGTGGTCGTCCAGCTCGGCGGGCAGACCCCGCTCGGGTTGGCGCAGCGGCTCAAGAACGCGGGCGTGCCGGTCGTCGGCACCTCCCCGGAGTCGATCCACCTGGCCGAGGAGCGGGGCGCGTTCGGCGCGGTGCTGGCCCGGGCCGGGCTGCGTGCGCCGGCGCACGGCATGGCCACGTCCTACGACGAGGCCAAGGCGATCGCCGACGAGATCGGCTACCCGGTGCTGGTCCGGCCGTCGTACGTGCTGGGCGGGCGGGGCATGGAGATCGTCTACGACGACCCGACGCTGCGCGACTACATCGGTCGGGCCACCGACATCTCCCCGGACCACCCGGTGCTGGTGGACCGGTTCCTCGACGACGCCATCGAGATCGACGTGGACGCGCTGTGCGACGCCGACGGCGAGGTCTACATCGGTGGCGTGATGGAGCACATCGAGGAGGCCGGCATCCACTCCGGCGACTCGTCGTGCGCGCTGCCGCCGATCACCCTCGCCGGGTCGCACCTGGCCGAGGTCCGCCGCTACACCGAGGCCATCGCGCGTGGTGTCGGCGTCCGCGGCCTGCTCAACGTGCAGTACGCGCTCAAGGACGACGTGCTCTACGTGCTGGAGGCCAACCCGCGCGCGTCGCGGACCGTCCCGTTCGTCTCGAAGGCCACGGCGGTGCCGCTGGCCAAGGCGGCGGCCCGGATCGCGCTCGGCGCGACCATCGCCGAACTGCGCGCCGAGGGCCTGCTGCCGGCGACCGGTGACGGCGGCACGATGCCCGCCGACGCGCCGATCGCGGTCAAGGAGGCGGTGCTGCCGTTCAAGCGCTTCCGTACCCGCGCGGGCAAGGGGATCGACTCGCTGCTCGGGCCGGAGATGAAGTCGACAGGCGAGGTGATGGGCATCGACACCAACTTCGGGCATGCCTTCGCCAAGAGCCAGTCGGCCGCGTACGGTTCGCTGCCGACCGCCGGGAAGATCTTCGTCTCGGTGGCCAACCGGGACAAGCGGGGCATGATCTTCCCGATCAAGCGGTTGGCCGATCTGGGCTTCGAGATCGTGGCGACCACCGGCACCGCCGAGGTGCTGCGTCGGCACGGCATCGCCTGTGAGCAGATCCGCAAGCACTACCAGGCCGGTGAGGGGGACGACGCGGTGTCGCTGATCCTCGGCGGCCAGGTGGCCCTGGTGATCAACACGCCGCAGGGTTCGGGTGCCAGCGCCCGCTCCGACGGCTACGAGATTCGCAGCGCCGCCGTCACCGGGGACATCCCCTGCATCACCACGGTCCCCGGCGCCGCCGCGGCGGTGATGGGCATCGAGGCGCGGATCCGGGGCGACATGCAGGTCCGCCCGCTACAGGACCTGCACGCCATGCTGCGGGCCGCCCAGTGACCCTGTTCGAGCGGGCGGTACGGCCCGGGCTGTTCCGGATCGGCGGCGGCGACGCGGAGGCCGCGCACGAGTGGACACTGCGGCGGCTGGCCGCGCTGTCCCGGCGTCCGGCCGCGCTCGCCGCGCTCCGCGCCCGGTACGCGGTGAGCGCGCCCCGCACGGTCTTCGGCGTCCGGTTCCCGAATCCCGTCGGGCTGGCCGCCGGCATGGACAAGGACGGTGCGGCCCTGCCGGCCTGGCCGGCGCTCGGCTTCGGCTTCGTCGAGGTGGGCACGGTCACGGCCCACGCCCAGCCGGGCAACCCCCGGCCCCGGCTGTTCCGGTTGCCGGCCAGCGAGGCCGTGGTCAACCGGATGGGCTTCAACAACGCCGGTGCCGCCGCGCTGGCCGCCCGGCTGGCGGCGCTGCCGCGCCCGATCGGCGTGCCGTTGGGCATCTCGCTCGGCAAGTCCAAGGTGACTCCGCTGGACGAGGCGGTCGAGGACTACCTCACCTCGTACCGCGCGCTGCGCGGGCACGGCGACTACTTCGCCGTGAACGTCTCCTCGCCGAACACGCCGGGACTGCGCTCGTTGCAGGACCGCACACACCTGGACGCGCTGCTGGCCGCGCTGGTGGGGGAGAAGCCGGTCCTGGTCAAGATCGCCCCTGATCTGACCGAGGCGGCCATCGCCGAACTGCTGGAGGTCTGCCTGGCCCGGGGCGCGGCCGGGGTGATCGCCACCAACACCACCCTGGGCCGGGATGGGCTGGCACCGGTGGACGCGGAGCGCGGCGCGCAGGCCGGAGGTCTGTCCGGCCGTCCGCTGACTGGGCGGGCCCGGGAGGTGGTCGCCTTCGTCCACCGGGAGACCGGTGGCCGGTTGCCGATCGTCGGGGTCGGCGGAGTGCTGGACCCGGACGACGCCGCCCGGATGTTCGACGCCGGTGCCGCCCTGGTGCAGCTCTACACCGGCTTCATCTACCGGGGCCCCGCCCTGGTTCGGGCCGTCGCCCGCGCGACCGCCGCCACCAGAGCACCTGATCCGGTCCCCGGCCGGTGACCGTCGGGGCCGCTGTGCCGACTGCGGCCATCGTGCCTCGTGGTGGCGGCGGCGGTCGTGGTCGTGGTCGTGGTGGCCGTGGCGTCGCGTGTCACGCCGCTGCGGCCCCTGCCCTGTCCCTGCAGCCTTTGCTCTGCTTCAACCCACGCAACGGCCGACGTCCGGTATTCGGACACCGGGTGTTGCGTGGAGTGAAGCAGAGCAAAGGCTGTGCACACGTGGCCCGGCACCGCCGCGCCACGCCCGGCGTCCGGGCCGTGCCGACTGTTCGGGCCGTGCTGACTGTCCGGGCCATTCCGGCTGTCGGGGCCATTGGGGGCGACCGGCCCGTCCACGCCTGGAAGGAGCGCACGTGACACCCGAGGAGATCCTGGCTGCCGACCGGGCGCACGTCTGGCATCCCTACACCGCGCTGCCGCCGGCGAACCCGCCGTACGTGGTGCACAGCGCCGAGGGGGTGCGGCTGCGGCTGGCCGACGGCCGGGAACTGGTGGACGGGATGTCGTCCTGGTGGGCGGCGATCCACGGCTACCGGCACCCGGTGCTGGACGCGGCCGTGACCGACCAGCTCGGCCGGATGAGCCACGTGATGTTCGGCGGCCTCACCCACGAACCGGCGGTGCGGCTCGCCCGGACCCTGGTCGAGCTGGCCCCGGAGGGTCTGGAGCACGTGTTCCTGGCCGACTCCGGCTCGGTCAGCGTCGAGGTGGCGGTGAAGATGTGCCTGCAGTACCAGCGGGCGGTCGGCCGGCCGCAGCGGCGCCGGCTGGCGACCTGGCGGGGCGGCTACCACGGCGACACGTTCCACCCGATGAGCGTCTGCGACCCGGAGGGCGGGATGCACCACCTCTGGGGCGACGTGCTGCCCCGGCAGGTCTTCGCCCCGGTCCCGCCGGGTGGCTTCACCGATCCGCCCGACGACGCGTACGTGGCGGCGTTGGCGGACACGATCGAGCGGCACGCCGACGAACTGGCCGCCGTGATCGTGGAGCCGGTGGTGCAGGGCGCGGGCGGGATGCGCTTTCACCATCCCGGGTACCTCCGGGTGCTGCGCGAGGTGACCCGTGCGCACGGGGTGTTGCTGATCTTCGACGAGATCGCCACCGGGTTCGGCCGTACCGGCACCATGTTCGCCGCCGAGCACGCCGGGGTGGCCCCGGACGTGATGTGCGTGGGCAAGGCGCTCACCGGCGGCTACCTGACCCTGGCCGCGACCCTGTGCACCCCGGAGATCGCCCGGGGCATCTCCGCCGCGGGCGTCCTGGCCCACGGGCCCACCTTCATGGGCAACCCCCTGGCCTGTGCGGTGGCCAACGCATCCATCGGGCTGCTGCGGGCGGGGGACTGGGCGGGGCAGGTCGCCAGGGTCGGCGAGGGGCTGCGCATCGGCCTGGAGCCCCTGCGCGGCACGCCCGGCGTGGCCGACGTGCGGGTGCTCGGCGCGATCGGGGTGGTCCAGCTCGACCACGAGGTCGACCTCGGCGCCGCCACCACGGCGGCGGCCGAGCAGGGGGTGTGGCTGCGGCCGTTCCGCGACCTGATCTACACGATGCCGCCGTACGTCACCGACGACGCCGACCTGACCCGGATCGCGGCCGGGGTGGCGGCGGCGGTGGCGGCCGGCTGAGGCGGCCCGGCTGTCGGGTCGACGGGGTACTCCGGGCGGGTCGCCGCCCGGACGAGGAGAGGGGAAGTACCGGATGGAGAGTTTCGGCGCCCGACTGCACCGCGCCGTCGGCGAGCGAGGGCCGCTCTGTGTGGGCATTGATCCGCATCCCGGTCTGCTGGCCCGTTGGGGTCTCGCCGACGACGTCGACGGTCTTGACCGGTTCACCCGGACCGTCGTGGACGCCCTCGGTGACCGGGTTGCGGTGGTCAAGCCTCAGTCGGCCTTTTTCGAGCGTTTCGGGTCCCGCGGTGTGGCGATCCTTGAGTCAACTATCCGACAGTTACGGGAAGCCGGTTCGCTCGTTTTGTTGGACGTCAAGCGTGGCGACATCGGCTCAACGGTCAGCGCGTACGCCTCGGCCTACCTTGATCCATCCAGCCCCTTGTATGTCGACGCCGTCACAGCGAGCCCCTACCTGGGAGTAGGTTCGCTGGCCCCGATGTTCGAGTTGGCCGCCGAGCACGGCGGCGGTGTCTTTGTGCTGGCCCTCACCTCGAACCCCGAGGGAGCCGCCGTCCAGCGGGCTCGCACCGCCGACGGGCGCACCGTCGCGCAGACCGTGATTGACGAGATTTCCCAGCTCAACAGGGGTGCGACCCCGCTCGGAAGCTTCGGTCTGGTGGTCGGCGCGACCATTGGGGACACCGGTCACGACCTATCCGGGGTGGGGGGTCCGCTGCTCGCGCCGGGGCTCGGAGCGCAGGGTGCCGGCGCTGCCGATCTGCGGACCGTGTTCGGTTCGAGCCTCACCTCGGTGCTCCCGTCGTACTCCCGCGAGGTGCTCTCGGCCGGCCCGGATGGCACCGCCCTGCGGGCCGCCGCCGACCGGGTGCTGGCCGAGTGCAGGGCCGTTCTGGCTGCCCGGTGACTGACTGACGGCTCGGTCACTCTGCGATGATCATCGCGCGCCCACGTTGCCGAAAGCTCCGCTGACCGCTAGTTTTCCCCGCGCTGGGAACCACGGACCCCTTGGTTCACAGCGACACCACGTTTCACAGATGCGGCGGTGCGCCCCGCCCGCCGCGATAGGGACCTGAGGAGAACTGGTGCCGCTCCCGTCACTGACCCCCGAACAGCGCGCTGCCGCGCTCGAGAAGGCCGCGGAGATCCGCAAGGCCCGCGCCGAGCTGAAGGAGCAGCTCAAGCAGGGCAAGACCACCCTCGGTGCCGTCCTTGAGCGGGCCGAGGGCGACGATGTCGTCGGCAAGCTCAAGGTTTCGGCCGTCCTGCAGGCGATGCCGGGCATTGGCAAGATCCGGGCTACCCAGATCATGGAGAAGCTCAAGATCGCCGACAGCCGTCGCCTGCGCGGCCTCGGCGAGCAGCAGCGCAAGGCACTGCTTGGAGAGTTCGCCGCCAACTGAACCTGGCAGCGTGTAGAAACAAGCGGTGAGCACGGATGACGAGGCGCGCCCGGCGGCTCGGCTCACTGTCCTGGCTGGACCTTCGGGTTCCGGCAGGGAGAGTGTCGTCGAGCTTGTCCGGGCGCGTTCTCCGTCCGTGTGGATCCCGGTGCCGGCAACTACCAGGCCGCGCCGGGAGCCGGAGGTGGACGGGGAGGACCGTGTCTTCCTCGCCGCCGCGGAGTTCGAGCGCCGGGTGGCCGCCGGTGACCTGCTCGAGTGGTCCCGGATCGGCCCGTACCGCCGGGGCACCCCGTACCCCCCGCTGCGCGCCCGGCTCGACGCCGGGCAGCCGGTCCTGCTCCCGCTCGACCTGGCCGGCGCCCAGCTGGTCCGGGCGCGACTGCCCGACGCCCGGCTGGTGCTGCTGAGCCCACCCGGGCACCGGCCCGACGCCGCTGTGGTGGCGGCCTTCGCGTACGCGCTGACCCACGACCTCACCGATCGGGTGGCTACCGAGCTGGTAGGCTTACTCGGTTCTTCTTATCCGGATCCGGCCTGGTCGCGCGTGCGTGGCTGACGCCGGCCGCCGTTGAGACTCAGCACCGCGTCCGCGCGGCTCGAAAGACGCAGAGGTTAATTCGTGGGATCCATCGCCAACCCCGAAGGCATCACCAACCCGCCGATCGACGAGCTCCTCGAGAAGACGACGTCGAAGTACGCGCTGGTCATCTTCGCCGCCAAGCGTGCGCGCCAGGTCAACGCCTACTACAGCCAGCTCGGTGAGGGCCTCCTGGAGTACGTCGGCCCGCTCGTCGAGACCACCCCGCAGGAGAAGCCCCTCTCCATCGCCATGCGCGAGATCAACTCGGGCCTGCTCACCGCCGAGCCGACCGACCAGCCATAAGCGTCGGCACGCCGATGTCCGCTCGGATCGTCCTCGGGGTCGGTGGCGGCATCGCCGCCTACAAGGCATGTGAGCTCCTGCGGCTCTTCACCGAGTCAGGTCATCAGGTCCGTGTCGTGCCGACCGCGTCGGCGCTCCGGTTCGTCGGGGCGCCGACCTGGGCGGCGCTCTCCGGCCAGCCGATCGCCGACGACGTCTGGTCCGACGTGCACGAGGTGCCGCACGTCCGGCTCGGTAAGCAGGCCGACCTTGTGGTTGTCGCGCCGACCACCGCGGACCTGCTCGCCAAGGCCGCGCACGGGCTCGCCGACGACCTGCTGACCAACACGCTGCTGACCGCGCGCTGCCCGGTGGTGCTGGCCCCGGCCATGCACACCGAGATGTGGGAGCACCCGGCCACCGTCGCCAACGTCGCCACACTGCGCGCCCGAGGTGTGCGGGTCATCGAGCCGGCCGTCGGTCGACTCACCGGCGCCGACACCGGCAAGGGTCGGCTGCCCGATCCGTCGGAGATCTTCGCGGTCGCCCGTCAGATCCTGGCCCGCGGCGGGCCGGCGCCGGCCGACCTGACCGGTCGCCGGCTGGTGGTCACCGCGGGCGGCACCCGCGAACCCCTGGACCCGGTCCGCTTCCTCGGCAACCGTTCGTCGGGCAAGCAGGGCTACGCGTTCGCCCGCGCGGCCGTCGCCCGGGGCGCCCGGGTCACGCTTATCGCCGCGAACGTCTCCCTCGCCGACCCCGCGGGGGTCGACCTGGTCCGGGTGGGCTCCACCGCCGAGCTGCGAGAGGCCACGCTGAAGGCCGCCGTCGAGGCCGACGCGGTCGTGATGGCGGCGGCTCCGGCCGATTTCCGGCCGGCGACGTACGCGGCTGGCAAAATCAAGAAGTCGGACGACGGTGTCGCGCCGACCATCGAGCTCGTCACGAACCCGGACATCGCGGCGGAGCTCGGCCAGCGCAAGCGGCCGGAGCAGGTGCTGGTGGTGTTCGCCGCCGAGACCGGCGACGCGGAGGCCAACGGTCGGGCGAAACTCGCCCGCAAGCGGGCCGACCTGATCGTGGTCAACGAGGTCGGGCCCGACAAGGTCTTCGGCGCCGACACCAACACCGTGACGGTCATCGGAGCGGACGGCTCGGTGAGCCGGCTGCCGGAGCAGGCCAAGGAGGCCGTGGCCGACACCGTGTGGGATCTCGTCGTGGCGCGGCTGGCCGACCGCTCCTGACGGGTGGAACAGGAAGCGACCGATCCCGACACCGGCCGCAGTGGTGACTAGACTGCCGCGGAACGACTTCACACGCTTAGGAGTGCCGTGACACGCCGCCTCTTCACGTCCGAATCGGTCACGGAAGGCCACCCGGACAAGATCGCCGACCAGATCAGCGACGGTATTCTCGACGCGCTGCTCACCGAGGATCCACACAGCCGGGTTGCGGTGGAGACCATGATCACCACCGGCCAGGTGCACATCGCCGGTGAGGTCACCACCAAGGCGTACGCCGACATCCCGACGATCGTGCGTCGGACGATCCTCGACATCGGCTACGACTCGTCGAAGAAGGGCTTCGACGGCGCGTCCTGCGGCGTCAGTGTCTCCATCGGCGCGCAGTCCGAGGACATCGCGCAGGGCGTGGACAACGCCTTCGAGTTGCGCACCGGCGCGTCGGAGAGCGCGCTTGACGCGCAGGGCGCCGGCGACCAGGGCATGATGTTCGGCTTCGCCTGCTCGGAGACACCGGAGCTGATGCCGCTGCCGATCGCCCTCGCCCACCGGCTGGCCCGCCGCCTCGCCGCAGTGCGCAAGGACGGGGTCATCCCGTACCTGCGCCCGGACGGCAAGACCCAGGTCACCATCGAGTACGAGGGGCTGCGCCCGGTCCGGTTGAACACCGTGGTCGTGTCCAGTCAGCACGCCGCGGACATCTCGCTGGAGTCGCTGCTCACCCCGGACGTCCGCGACCACGTCATCGCCCCGGAGCTGGAGAGCCTCGGTCTGGACACGGACGGCTACCGCCTGCTGGTCAACCCGACCGGCCGGTTCGAGATCGGCGGCCCGATGGGTGACGCCGGCCTGACCGGCCGCAAGATCATCGTCGACACCTACGGCGGGTACGCCCGGCACGGCGGCGGCGCGTTCTCCGGCAAGGATCCGTCCAAGGTGGACCGCTCGGCGGCGTACGCGATGCGTTGGGTGGCCAAGAACGTGGTCGCCGCCGGCCTGGCCGAGCGGTGCGAGGCGCAGGTCGCCTACGCCATCGGCAAGGCGCACCCGGTGAGCCTGTTCATCGAGACGTTCGGCACCGAGACGGTGCCGGTCTCCTCGATCGAGAAGGCCGTGACCGAGGTGTTCGACCTGCGCCCGGCCGCGATCATCCGGGACCTCAACCTGCTCCGCCCGATCTACCAGCAGACCGCCGCGTACGGCCACTTCGGCCGGGAGCTGCCGGACCTGACGTGGGAGAGTACCGACCGGGCCGCCGACCTCAAGTCGGCCGCGGGAGCCTGACCGCCACCAGGCGTAGCGACCGGCGACCCGCAGCGGGGTCGCCGGTCGCGCGCGTCTGCGTGGATGTCCCGTTGGCGCACCTGGACCGGCCGTTCGACTACCTGGTGCCGGCCGACCTGGACGACGTGGCCGTGCCCGGCACCCGGGTGAAGGTGCGCTTCGCGGGGCAGCTCGTCGACGGCTGGCTGCTGGCCCGCGCTGACGACTCCGGGCACACCGGCCGGCTCGCCTACCTGGAGAAGGTGGTCTCGCCGGAGCCGGTGCTGTCGCCCGAGGTGGCCCGGCTGGCCCGAGCGGTCGCCGACCGGTACGCGGGCAACCTCGCCGACGTGCTCCGGCTCGCCGTGCCGCCCCGGCACGCCCGCGTGGAGAAGGAAGCCCGCGCCGACCAACCCGCCCCTGACGCCCCCACCGAGGCCGCCGCTCGCCCTGTCGACGAGGGCGGCGATCACACCGTCGACGCGACCGAGGCGGCCGGACGGGGTGCGGTCGCCGACCCGCAGGCGTCCACGGCCGGTGTCGACGCCGACCCGGCGGCTGGATCCGCGCCGGTGGATCCGCGCGGGTGGCGCGACTACCCGACCGGGCCGGCCCTCCTGACGGCGCTCACCGACGGCCGGGCGCCCCGCGCGGTCTGGTCGGCGCTGCCCGGCGAGGACTGGGCGGCCCGCTACGCCGACGCGGTGGCTGCCACCGTCGCCGGAGGGCGCGGCGCGGTGGTCGTGGTGGCCGACGCCCGTGACCTCGATCGGCTCGACGCTGCGCTGACCAGCGTGCTCGGGTCGGGACGGCACGTCAGTCTCTCCGCCGCGCTCGGGCCGGCCCGGCGCTACCGGGCGTTCCTCGCCGCCCGGCGCGGGGAGGTGCCGGTGGTGATCGGTACCCGCGCGGCCATGTTCGCCCCGGTGGACCGCCTCGGCCTGGTCGCGGTCTGGGACGACGGCGACGACCTGCACTCCGAACCCCGGGCGCCCTATCCGCACGCCCGCGACGTGCTGCTCACCCGCGCCCAACTCGCCGAGGCCGGCGCGCTGGTCGGCGGGTACTCCCGCACGGCCGAGGCGCAACTGCTGCTGGAGACCGGGTGGGCCCGGGAGGTGGTCGCCGATCGGGCGACGGTGCGGGCCCGGATCCCGGCCATCGCGCCGACCGGTGACGACCCGCAGTTGGCCCGTGACCCGGGGGCGGCCACCGCGCGGCTGCCCAGCCTGGCCTGGACGGCCGCCCGGGACGCCGTCCGGGCGGACCTGCCGGTGCTGGTGCAGGTGCCCCGCCGCGGCTATCTGCCCTCGATCTCCTGCGCCGACTGCCGGACCCCGGCCCGCTGCGCGCACTGCGCCGGCCCGCTCGCGTTGCCGTCGGCCGGTGGCACCCCGGCCTGCCGCTGGTGCGCCCGGGTGGCCGCCGCGTACGCCTGCCCGGAGTGCGGTGGGCGGCGCCTGCGGGCGGCGGTGACCGGTGCCCGACGTACCGCCGAGGAGTTGGGCCGGGCTTTTCCCGGCGTGCCGGTGCGGACCTCGGGCCGGGAGGAGGTGCTGACCGACGTGCCGGGCGGCGCGGCCCTGGTGGTGGCCACGCCCGGTGCCGAGCCGGTCGCCGAGGGCGGCTACGGCGCGGTGCTGCTGCTTGACTCGTGGGCCCTGCTGACCCGGGCCGACCTGCGCGCCGGTGAGGAGGCGCTGCGTCGCTGGATGGCCGCCGCGGCCCTGGCCCGGCCAGCCCCGGCCGGCCGGGTGGTGGTGGTCGCCGACGGCGCGCTCGCCCCGGTGCAGGCTCTGCTGCGGTGGGACGCCGCCTGGTTCGCCGGCCGGGAGTTGGCCGAGCGCCGGGAGTTGGGTTTCCCGCCGGCGGTACGGATGGCAAGCGTCACAGGCCCGGCCGAGGCGGTGGCCGACCTGCTCGCCGCGGCCCGGCTGCCCGGCGACGCCGAGGTGCTCGGCCCGGTGCCGGCCGACGAGGGCCGGGAGCGGATGCTGGTCCGGGTGCCCCGCGCCCGGGCCGCAGCGCTCGCCGAGGCGCTGCACTCGGCCGCCGGCGTGCGGGCCGCCCGCAAGGCCGCCGACCCGGTCCGTCTCCAGGTCGATCCGTTGAGCCTCTTCTGACCGTTCCGGTCCGCACCGACGGCTCCCGGCCTGGTCCGGGACGGTGGCGCTCGCACACCGCGTCCGGCAAAGCGGTGGCGCCCAAGTGGTAGCATCGCCCGTCATGCCATGGCGTACGACGGCTCCAGGTCGCGACGGGGCGTCAGACGCGCCGAGCTGGGTCCTCGCAGGATGGCGGGAACGCGTCGGTCGGGCGCGATGTCGATGATGTCAATGAGCCGGTGATCAGGGGTGGACCAGTCGTGACCGTTCGACAATCGATCGTCTTCAACGGCGACCTCGGCAGCGGCAAGAGCACGGTTTCGGTGGAGATCGCCAAACGGCTCGGGATGCGCCGGGTCAGCGTGGGTGACCTCTACCGGGAGATGGCGCAGCAGCGGCAGATGACCGCCCTGCAGCTCAACCTGCACGCCGAGCTCGACCAAGCCGTCGACGGCTACGTCGACCAGCTCCAGCGGGACATCGCCGCCTCCGGCGAGCACCTCGTCATGGACTCCCGCCTGGCGTGGCACTTCTTCACGGACGCGCTCAAGGTGCACATGATCACCGAGCCGGGGGAGGCGGCCCGGCGGGTGCTGGCCCGCCCGTCCGGGCCGGCGGAGAGCTACGCCTCGCTGGAGGAGGCCAAGGCCAAGCTCCGCGAGCGCAGCGAGAGTGAGCGCAGCCGGTTCATCGTTCGCTACGGGGTGGACAAGGCCCGCCTGCGTAACTATGACCTGATCTGCGACACGACCCGGGCGTCCGCCGCCGAGGTGGTCGAGCACATCATCGCCGCGTACGAGGGCACGCTCGGCGCCGACGTGCTGCGGGAGGGTCCGCCGCTGCTGCTGCTGGACCCGGCCCGGGTCTACCCGACCGAGGACATCGCGACCCTGCGCGGTCTGTGGGACACCGAGTTCGTCGGCGATGTGGCCGAGGCCGGTGACGAGTCGCTGGAGCCGCTGAAGATCGGCTTCACCGGCGAGTACTTCTTCGTCGTCGACGGTCACCGCCGGCTCAGCGCCGCTCTGCAGAACAGCTTCTCCCTGGTGCCCGCCCAACTGGTCGCCGAGGTCGACGAGCCGGTGGTGGGCGGCATGAGCGCCATCGACTACTTCGCCGCGCAGGTGCGCCCCGGCCTGGTCTACGACTGGGAGTCCGCCCACAAGATCCAGCTGCCGCTGCCGGAGCCCGCGCTGCTCGGCGGCGACGCGGTCCTCGCGGGCGACACGGGCGTCAGCGCCTGAAGCAGGGCTGAGCCCGTGACGCTTGGCACACCGGCGGTGGTCGATCGAGGTACGCCGGCCGGTGCCCGACCGCGCACTCCGTAGACTGGTACGGCACCGCACGTCCCACCCATGAAGGAGCCGTCCCGCGTGACCGTCCAGCCCATCCGTCTGTTTGGGGATCCGGTGCTGCGCACGCCGGCCGATCCGGTGGTCGACTTCGACGCCGAGCTGCGTCGGCTTGTGGCCGACCTGACCGACACGATGCGTGAGCAGGGCGGCGCCGGCCTGGCCGCGCCGCAGCTCGGTGTGAGCCTGCGTGTCTTCACCTTCGACGTCGACGACGTGCTCGGGCACCTGATCAACCCGGTGCTGGAGTTTCCCGACGAGGAGGAGCAGGACGGCCCGGAGGGCTGCCTGTCGATCCCCGGGCTCTACTTCGACACCAAGCGTCGGCAGAACGTCATCGCCAAGGGCTTCAGTTCGTTCGGCGACCCGATGCAGATCGTCGGTACCGGCCTGATGGCCCGCTGTGTGCAGCACGAGACCGACCACCTCGACGGGGTGCTCTTCCTCGACCGGCTTGATCCGGAGGGGCGTAAGGAAGCCATGAAGGCGATCCGTCAGGCCGAGTGGTACGACGCGGCAGCCCCGCCGACGGTCAAGTTGAGCCCGCACCTCAGCGACCCCTTCGGTCTGGGTCGGTGACCCGGATGCGTGTGATCTTCGCCGGTACGCCGGCCGTGGCCGTTCCCGCGCTGGCCGCCGTCGCGGCCTCCCCGCACGAGCTGGTGGCCGTGGTCACCCGGCCCGACGCGCCCGCCGGGCGGGGGCGCGGCCTGTCCCGCTCCCCGGTCGGCGCGTGGGCCGACGAGCACGGCGTCGAGGTGCTCACCCCGGCCCGCCCCCGCGACCCGGAGTTCCTCGACCGGCTGCGCGAGCTGGCACCGGACTGCGTGCCGGTGGTCGCCTACGGCGCGCTGGTGCCGCCAGCGGCCCTGGAGATCCCCCGGTACGGCTGGATCAACCTGCACTTCTCCCTGCTGCCCGCCTGGCGCGGCGCCGCGCCCGTGCAGCACGCGGTGCTGCACGGCGACGAGCTGACCGGTGCCAGCGTCTTCCAACTGGAGCAGGGTCTGGACACAGGCCCGGTCTACGGCACCCTGACCGACGAGATCCGTCCCGCCGACACCTCCGGCGACCTGCTGGAGCGGCTCGCCGACTCCGGCGCCGGGCTGCTGGTGGCGGTGCTCGACGCGATCGCCGACGGCACCGCCCGGGCCGAGCCGCAGCCCGCCGACGGCGTGTCGCTGGCGCCGAAGCTGACCGTGGAGGACGCCCGGGTGCGCTGGGCTGACCCGGCCTTCGCCGTGGACCGGCGGATCCGCGCCTGCACTCCGGCCCCGGGCCCGTGGACGACCTTCCGGGACGAGCGGGTGAAACTCGGCCCGGTCACGCCGGTGGCCGACGGCCCGGACCTGAAACCAGGGGAGCTGTTGGTGGAGAAGTCCCGGGTGCTGGCCGGTACGGCCACCGTGCCGGTACGCCTCGGCGAGGTTCGAGCCGCGGGCAAGCGGGCCATGTCGGCGACCGACTGGGCGCGCGGCGTCCGGGTCGGCACCGGCGAGGCGTTCGCGTGACGGCCCCGGAGGGGACCCGCCCGAGCCGTGGTGGCCCGTCGGCCGAACGCGGTGCGGACCGCCGGCCCGTTCGGCCTCCGCTGGACCGGCCGCGACGCGCGGCGTACGAGGCGGTGGCCGCCGTGCACCGCGACGACGCGTTCGCCAACCTGGTGCTGCCCATCATCCTGCGCGACGAGGGGTTGTTCGGTCGGGACGCGGCCTTCGCCACCGAGCTGACCTACGGCACCCTGCGCCACGTGGGCACGCTGGACGCGATCCTCAGCGACGCGGCCGGCCGGGACGTGGCCCGGATCGACCCGCCGGTCCGCGACGCGCTGCGGATCGGGGCGTACCAGCTGCTGCACACCCGGGTACCCCCGCACGCGGCGGTCTCGTCGACCGTCGATCTGGTCCGCTCGGTCGCGCCGGGCGCCACCGGGTTCGCCAACGCGGTGCTGCGCGAGGTGTCCACCCTCGACTCCGACGGCTGGGTGGCGAAGCTGGCCCCACCGATGGAGACCGACCCGGTCGGGCACCTGGCGCTGGCGTACAGCCATCCACAGTGGATCGTGCGGGCCTTCTCCGAGGCGCTCGGCGGTGACCTGGGTGAGACGGCCCGGCTCCTGATCGAGGACAATGAGCGGCCTCCGGTGCACCTGTGCGCCCGTCCCGGCCTGATCGACCCGGTCGAGCTGGCCGATCAGGTCGGCGGTGCGCCAGGCGCCTTCTCGCCGTACGCCGTCTATCTGCCCGGTGGCGCGCCGGGCGACGTTCCGGCGGTGGTCGACGGCCGCGCCCACGTCCAGGACGAGGGCTCGCAGCTCGTGGCCGCGGCGCTCGCCGACGCGCCGTTGGACGGCCCGGACGGGCGCTGGCTGGACCTGTGCGCCGGTCCGGGCGGCAAGGCTGGCCTGCTCGGCGCGCTGGCCGCGCAGCGCGGCGCCCGCCTGACCGCTGTGGAGGTGGCCGAGCACCGCGCGCGGTTGGTGTCCCAGGCGACCCGAGGTCTGCCGGTGACCGTGCTGACCATGGACGGCCGCGAGGTCGGCGCGGACCCGAAGTTGCCGGAGGGGCACTTCGACCGGGTGCTGGTGGACGCTCCGTGCACCGGGCTGGGGTCTCTGCGCCGCAGGCCGGAGTCGCGTTGGCGCCGCCAGCCGTCCGATCTGCCGCAGCTGACCCGGCTGCAGCGGGAGTTGCTGGGTGCGGCGTTGCGGGCGGTGCGTCCGGGTGGCCTCGTCGCCTACGTCACCTGCTCGCCACACACGGTGGAGACGCACGTGACGGTGACCGAGGCGGCGCGTCGCAGCGGGGTGTCGGTGGACTTCGTCGACGCCCGGCCGTTGCTGCCGGCGGGCATGCCCGGCCTGGGTGACGGCCCCACCGTGCAGCTGTGGCCGCACCGGCATGGCACCGACGCGATGTTCATGGCCGTCCTGCGCCGAGGCTGAGTCGCACCGCGCCGACGAAGGGGGCCCCTGTCGACGACAGAGGCCCCCTTCGTCGAGCCGGGCCGGTCAGGTGACCGGGAGGCCCTTGGTGCCGGCGTTCTTCATCGAGCGGGTCAGGTCCCGGTCGCTGATCCAGAGGAAGCACTGCACGCCCCGGTTGCCGTTCTTCCACTCCTCCTCGTACGGCTGGTAGTAGATCGATCCGACGCGGAAGTCGAGTTGGGAGTTGTCCGGCACCTTGGCGTACTTGGCGGTCAACGACTGGCAGGCCCGGTGGGTCCGCTTGGTGGCGCGGTTGAACTCCGTGTAGCTGATGTCCGGGGCCTGCCAGATCCCGACGAACTCGGCGTGGTGCTTGGCGGTGCAGGAGACCGGCACCATCTCCTCGACCTCGTCCTTGACCAGCTTCGGGTTGAAGCAGCGGTACGCCAGTGGCGCCGCACCGGTGAGCGCCCCCCGGAGGCTGCCGGTGCGCAGGTCGACGGCGGTGTCGTCGATGCTGGCGATCTCCGCGACGTCGCAGCGGTACCAGCGGGCGCCACCGGCCCAGGCGGGTGCGGACGGCAGCACGACGGTCAGGGTGAGTCGCCCGGTGCGCCGGTCGGCGCCGACCGCCTTGCTGACCTCGGTCTCGCAGGCGTCCTGCGCGGCCCGCATGCCCACCGAGCCGGGCAGCGGGGGCGTGGCGCGGTCGGCGCCCGGACCGGTGAGCGTGCCGACGTGCATGGTCTCCACCCGGTGCGACTCGCCGCAGTCCATCGGGTTGTAACCGCTCAGGAAGCCCACCTGCTGCGAGGAGTGGTGGCAGACACCGGCGGTGGGCACGAACTGCTGCGCGGCGACGGGTGACGGCCAGTCGTCGGTGAGGTCACGGTCGACTCCGGCGGGTGCGCCACAACCGGCGAGCACCATGGCCACCGCCGCGCCCCCGACCACCGCCGTCAACCACCGTCGCATCTCCGACCTCCCGCCGCCGGTGGCGTCCGGCTGACCCCAGCCAGTCGGTAGCGCCACGGCGCAGGAGCATACGGCACCGTAGGTCAGATTGCGGGTAGTCCCTCGGGGCCGGCGCCGCGCATCGAACGGGTGAGTTTGCGGTCGTCGCTCCACAGGAAACAGCGCACCCCACGGTCACCCTCCTCCCACTCCCGCTGCGACGGTGGGTAGTAGATGGACCCGGCCCGGTACGGCAGGTCGCTGTTGTTCGGCACGGCGGCGTACGCGGCGATCAGCGCCATGCAGCGCCGGTGCGCCTGGTCGCCGGAGCGGGTGAACTCCGCCCAGGTCATGTCCTGTTCCTCGTAGACGCCGACGAACTCCGCGCGGTGCGGCTCGGCGCAGAGCACCGGCGCCATGTAGTTGAGGTTGTCACCGATCAGCTTGGGATCGAAGCAGCGGTGGAACAGCGGGGCGTCGCCGATCAACGCGCCGCGCAGGCTGCCGACGCGGTTGACCGGCCGGGTGTTGTCGATGCTGTCGGTCTCGCTGAGCTCGCAGCGGAACCAGCGAGCCCCGCCGGACCAGGCCGGCGCGGAGGGCAGCGAGACCGACAGGGTGAGCCGCGCCGTGTGCCAGTCGCCGCCGAGCATCTCCCGGGCCCGCTGGTCGCACTCGGCGCGGGCCGCGCGCAGTGTCGTCGAGCCGGGCCCCGGACGGGTGCCAGCCAGGGCGGCGGGGCCGGTGAAGGTGCCGACGTGGATCGCCTCGGAGAGGTGGCTGCGGGCACAGTCCACCGTCTCGTACGTGCTGGCCTGCACGATCGAGGTGATCCGGGGCAGGCAGGTGTCGGTGGCGGGGGTGAACGGAGTCGGAGCCCGCAGCGCCGGCCAGTCGTCGGTGAGGTCGCCGTCCGGGCCTCGCGCGTGCCCACAGCCTGTCAGCAGCATCGCCGTGACGCCGGCCAGCGCCAGCGCTGGAAGCCACCGTCGCATCGTCCGCCCTTCCGGAGCTGGCGGCCGGTCACCGCGCCCCGCGGCAAGACTCCGGCGGGCGTGCAGCCTACGGCACCGTCCCCGTTGGAGTGTTGTCGCGTTTCCGTCGATCGGCTAGCCGCTGATGTCTGTTCGTCCGGATTTGCCGATCCGGATCGGCCAATTCTGCACGACGGGTCACTGTCGCATCACATCGCGTTCCACATGGTGCCGCGATGCGGGCAGCGGATGGCCGCGTTCGTACACTGGCCCCGTGACCGTACCGCCGCCGATCGTCGCGCCGAGCATCCTGGCCGCCGATTTCGCCCGCCTCGCCGAAGAGGTCCGTGCCGTCGAGGACGCCGCGGACTGGTTGCACGTGGACGTGATGGACAACCATTTCGTGCCGAACCTGACCATCGGGCTGCCCGTGGTGCAGAGCCTGCGGGCCGCCACCACGATGCCGTTCGACGTCCACCTGATGATCGAGGACCCGCGTCGGTGGGCTCCCGGCTACGCCGACGCCGGGGCGTACAACGTCACCTTCCACGCGGAGGCGGCCGACGACCCGGTGGCGCTGGCGAAGGACCTGCGCGCGGCCGGCGCCAAGGCCGGGCTGGCCATCGACCGGGACACGCCGATCGAGCCGTACCTGGACCTGCTGCCCAGCTTCGACACCCTGCTGATCATGACGATCAAGGCCGGCTTCGGTGGGCAGCGGTTCATCCCGCAGATGCTGGACAAGGTCCGCGCCGTCCGCCGGCACGTCGACGCCGGGCACCTGGAGCTGCGCATCGAGGTGGACGGCGGGATCGCCGCCGACACCATCGAGCAGGCGGCCGCCGCCGGGGCCGACGCGTTCGTGGCCGGCACCGCCGTCTACGGCGCCGCCGACCCGGCGGAGGCGATCCGGCACCTGCGGGCGCTGGCGGAACGCGCCGCTTCCGGCGCCTGAGGTGGAACCCGACGGCGACCGCAAGGACGTCATTCTCGTCGTCGACGACGACGAGGACATCGCTCGGTTCGTCGAGTTCAACCTGCGCCTGCACGGCTTCGAGGTGATCCACGCCAGCGACGGCCAGGAGGCGCTCGACATGATCGAGCGGGAGCGGCCGGACCTGGCCGTGGTCGACCTGATGATGCCCCGGATCGACGGCCTGGAGCTGACCCGTCGGCTGCGCGCCGACCCGATGACCTCCGCCCTGCCGGTGATCATGCTGACGGCGAAGGGGATGACCGTGGACAAGGTCCACGGGCTCAGCGCCGGCGCCGACGACTATCTCGTCAAGCCCTTCGACACCGCGGAGCTGGTGGCCCGGGTCTCCTCGACGCTGCGCCGCAACAAGGAGTTCCGGGAGGTCTCCCCGCTGACCGGGCTGCCCGGCAACAGCCGGATCCGTCGGGAGATCAGCGACCGGGTCCGGCAGGGGGTGGACTACGCGGTCGGCTACGTCGACATCGACCGGTTCAAGAGCGTCAACGACCGGTACGGCTTCGTCCGCGGCGACGACTTCATCTCCACGCTGGCTCGCAGCCTGCACCGGGCGGTGGTGGCGGTCGGGTTGCCGCCGGCCTTCCTCGGCCACGTCGGCGGCGACGACTTCGTCATCGTCTGCACCCCGGGCCAGGTGCGCCCGCTGACCTCCCGGGCGGTGGTCGACTTCGAGAACTCCGCCGACATGCTCTACGACCCGACCGACCGCGAGCGCGGTTTCGTCGAGCTGAAGGACCGCCGGGGCACCATCCGCAGGGCTGCCCTGGTCACCCTCTCCATCGGCGTCTCCCTCTCCGACGCCGGCAAGCGATTCACCGACCCCCTTGAGGCCATCGCGGTGGCCTCGGAGATGAAGACGGTGGCCAAGAGCCAACCTGGGTCGTATGTCGCGGTGGACCGCCGCCGCGGCGTCCCGTGAGCGTGACGCCGCTGTGAAGTAGCTCGCCTGGAGTGGCGACGTATCCCCGTCGGCGTGTAAGACTTCGGGGTACCCACCACGCGCTGGCGGGACTCGGTGAAATTCCGAACCGGCGGTGATCCACGGTCCAACCGTGGTCAGCCCGCGACCCGGACGGCTCTGCCGCCCGGTGGACCTGGTGTAAATCCGGGGCCGACGGTTGGGAGCGGCTCGTCTGCTCCCAGACAGTCCGGATGGGAGACAGCGCGCGGGACGGACGGGTCCGAGCCGGCCGCTGGCTTCAGCGTGCCGGTCGACCCCCCGGGGCGGCTGTGCCGTACCCGGACTCCGCCGCCGCCTGCCCGCGGCCCCATGCCGCCTCCCTGACCGCCCGCGCGCGGACCGGCGAGTGAGAGGGCAGGGGCAGGGCGATGGCCAGCGTCTCCGTCGATGAGGCGATGCGGCGTGCGATCGAGCTGGCGGCGCGCGGGCTGGGCACCACCAGCCCCAACCCGGTGGTCGGCTGTGTGCTGCTCGACGCGGACGGCGAGGTCGTCGGGGAGGGCTTCCACGCCTACGCCGGCGGGCCGCACGCCGAGATCGTCGCGCTGGCCCAGGCCGGCCCACGGGCCGAGGGCGGCACCGCCGTCGTCACTCTGGAACCCTGCGACCACACCGGCCGCACGGGCCCCTGTAGCAGCGCGCTCGTCCAGGCCGGCGTGGCCCGGGTGGTGATCGCCGTACCCGATCCGAACCCGGTGGCGTCCGGCGGCGCCGCCACGTTGCGCTCCGCCGGGGTCCGGGTGGATCTGGGGGTACGCGGCGACGAGGCCCAGGCCGGCAACGTCGCGTGGCTGACCTCGATGCGCCGGGGCTGGCCGTACGTCATCTGGAAGTACGCCGCGACGGTGGACGGCCGGTCCGCGGCGGCGGACGGCACCAGCATGTGGATCACCTCGGAGGCGGCCCGGATCGACGTGCACGCGCTGCGCGGCACGGTCGACGCGGTCGTCGCCGGGGTCGGCACCGTGCTCGCCGACGATCCCCGGCTGACCGCCCGCAACCTGCGCGACGGCAGCCTGGCCATCCGGCAGCCGCTGCGGGTGGTGGTGGACAGCTCGGGGCGTACACCCGTCGACGCCCGGGTCCGCGACGGCGCCGCGCGGACGTGGATCGCGACCGCCGCCGAGGTGGGCGCCGACCCGGACGGCCGGGTCGACCTGCCGGCGCTGCTCGCGGCGCTGCACCAGCGTGGCGTCCGCGCGGTCCTGCTGGAGGGTGGCCCCCGGCTGGCCGGCGCGTTCCTGCGAGCCGGCCTGGTCGACAAGATCGTCGGGTACGTCGCGCCCCGGCTGCTCGGCGCCGGCCCGACCGCCCTGGTCGACGCGGGAGTGACCACCATCGCTGAGGCCATCGATCTGGAGTTCGTCGACGTTACGCAGATCGGTCCGGATCTCCGGATCACCGCATTGCCCCGCAAAAGGGAGGGCTGACATGTTCACCGGCATTGTCGAGGAGCTGGGCGAAATCGTCCGGGTGACGCCCACGGCGGACGATTCGGCGCTGGTCGCCGTACGCGGCCCGCTGGTCACCTCCGACGCCCGGCACGGCGACTCCATCGCCGTCAACGGCGTCTGCCTGACCGTCGTGGAGGCAGCCGACGGCGTCTTCACCGCCGACGTGATGGGCGAGACGCTGCGCCGCTCCGCGCTGGGCGCGCTGCGCCCCGGTGACCCGGTCAACCTGGAGCGGGCCGCCGCGCTCGGCAGCCGGCTCGGCGGGCACCTCGTGCAGGGCCACGTCGACGGCGTCGGTGAGCTGATCTCCCGGGAACCGGCCGAGCAGTGGGAGACGGTCCGGTTCCGGCTGCCCGCCGCCCTGGCCCGGTACGTGGTGGAGAAGGGCTCGATCACCATCGACGGCGTCTCGCTGACCGTGGCCGAGGTCGGTGCGGACCAGTTCGCCGTCGGGCTGATCCCGACCACCCTGAAGCTGACCACGCTCGGCGCGAAGGGCGTCGGCGACCCGGTCAACCTTGAGGTCGACGTGGTGGCCAAGTACGTCGAGCGGCTGCTCGGCGCCCGGCTCACCGACACCGCCGCCGGGGCGACCGGCGGCACGGGCGGGGTGGCCTGATGGGCCCGCTCGGCTGGTTGCTCGACGCCCAGGTGCAGGTGGCCGGCTCGCCGGTGCTGGCCCGGGAGATCGTCGGCAACGGCTTCGGGTTGATCTCCGCGCTGCTCGGGTTGCGCCGGGTGGTCTGGGCCTGGCCGGTCGGCATGATCGGCAACGCGCTGCTGTTCACCGTCTTCCTCGGCGGGGTGTTCGCCACCCCGCAGGCGCACGACCTGTACGGGCAGGCCGGCCGGCAGGTGTTCTTCTTCGCGGTCAGCGTCTACGGCTGGTGGCGGTGGCGGCGCAACCGCCGTGCCAACGCCGGGCAGGCCGCGGTGCTGCCGCGCTGGGCCACCGGGCGGGAGCGCCTGGCGATGCTGCTGGCCGCCGGGGTGGGCACCGCGCTCGCGTACCCGGTGCTCGCCGCGCTGGGCTCCTGGGGTCCGCTGCCGGACGCCTGGATCCTCACCGGCAGCCTGCTGGCCACGTACGGCATGGCCCGGGGCTGGGTGGAGTTCTGGCTGCTCTGGATCGCGGTCGACGCGGTCGGCGTGCCGCTGCTGCTGCGCGGCGGGTTCTACCCGTCGGCGGTCATGTACCTGGTCTACGGCGCCTTCTGCGCCTGGGGTTTCGCCGCCTGGTGGCGCACGTCGCGCGCCATTCGTCCCGTCACCTCGATCCCGTCCACCTACACGGAGGCCGTCGCATGACCAGCTTCGGAAGTATCGAGCAGGCGGTCGCCGACATCGCGGCCGGGCGGCCGGTCGTCGTGGTCGACGACGCCGACCGGGAGAACGAGGGCGACCTGATCTTCGCGGCCGAGTTGGCCACGCAGGACCTCATGGCGTTCATGGTGCGCTACACCTCCGGGTACGTCTGCGTGCCGCTGACCGAGAGCGAAGCCGACCGGCTCGACCTGCCGCCGATGCACCACACCAACCAGGACCGGCGCGGCACCGCCTACACGGTGACCGTGGACGCCCGGGAGGGTGTCAGCACCGGCATCTCGGCGGCCGACCGCGCGCACACCATCCGGCTGCTGGCCGACGCCGCCACCGACCCGACCGACCTGGCCCGACCCGGGCACGTCGTGCCGCTGCGGGCCCGCGAGGGCGGGGTGCTGCGCAGGCCGGGGCACACCGAGGCGGCGGTGGACCTGACCCGGCTGGCCGGTCTGCGCCCGGCGGGCGTGCTCTGCGAGCTGGTCAACGACGACGGCACCATGATGCGCCTGCCGGACCTGGAGAAGTTCTGCGCCGAGCACGGCCTCACCCTGATCACCATCGCCGACCTGGTCGCCCATCGGCGGCGTACCGAAAAGCAGGTCGAACTGGTCGCGGACGCCCGGATGCCGACGCGGCACGGGGTGTTCCGGGCGCTCGGCTACCGCGCCGAGCACGACCCGGCCGAACACATCGCGATGGTGCTCGGTGACCTCGGCGACGGCCAGGACGTGCTGGTCCGGGTCCACTCCGAGTGCCTGACCGGGGACGTGTTCGGCTCGCTGCGCTGCGACTGCGGCCCGCAGTTGGACGCCGCGCTGGCCCGGGTCGCGCGCGAGGGCCGGGGCGTGGTGCTGTACGTGCGCGGGCACGAGGGGCGCGGCATCGGGTTGCTGCACAAGTTGCAGGCGTACCAGTTGCAGGACCAGGGCCGTGACACGGTGGACGCGAACCTCGACCTGGGCCTGCCGGCCGACGCCCGCGACTACGGCACCGGCGCGCAGATCCTCTACGACCTGGGCGTGCGCTCGATGCGGCTGCTGACCAACAACCCGGCCAAGCGGGCCGGGTTGGAGGGCTACGGGCTGGCCATCACCGGGCGGGAGGGGCTGCCGGCCGGTGCGCACCCGGAGAACCTGCGCTACCTGCGCACCAAGCGGGACCGGATGGGGCACCTGCTGGACGAGTTGGATGAGGTGTCCGAGGCGCCGCTGGGGCGTCCGGTCGCCGACGACGAGATCGGAGTATGACGATGGCGGGTTTCGGTGAGCCGGGAGTCGACGCGGTGGACGCCGCAGGGCTGACCGTCGGGGTGGTGGCCGCCCGGTGGCACGGCGAGCTGACCGACCACATGCTGGAGCGCGCGGTGGCCGCCGCCGAGGCGTGCGGGGCGCGGTCCGTGGTGGCCCGGGTCGCCGGCTCCGTCGAGCTGCCGGTCGTCGCGCAGGCCCTGGCGCGCCGCTGTGACGTGGTGGTCGCGCTCGGCGTGGTGGTGCGCGGCGCCACCGCCCACTTCGACTACGTCTGCCGTTCGGTGACCGACGGTCTGACCCGGGTGGCGCTCGACGAGGGCAAGCCTGTCGCGCACGGTGTGCTCACCGTGGAGACCATCGAGCAGGCCCGGGACCGGGCCGGGCTGCCCGGCTCGGCGGAGGACAAGGGCTGGGCGGCGACCGTGGCGGCGCTCGACGCGGCGCTGGCCGTGCGGAACGTGGCCACGGGCAACGCCCAGCGCGTCGGCTTCGGCGGCTGACCCGCCGGGCGCGGTGCCGTCACAGGCGGCCGGCCTCGATGATCCGGTGCAGGAACTGCCGGGTACGGGGCTGGGTCGGCTCCCCGAACACCTGCTCCGGCGGGCCGCTCTCCACGACCCGTCCCGCGTCGAGGAAACAGACCTCGTCGGCGACCTCCCGGGCGAAGCCCATCTCGTGGGTGGCCAGCACCATGGTCATCCCGTCGGCCTTCAGGTCCCGGATCATCGACAGGACCTCACCGACGAGTTCCGGGTCCAACGCCGAGGTCACCTCGTCGAGCAGCATCAGCCGGGGCGAGTTGGCCAGCGCCCGCACGATCGCCACCCGCTGCTGCTGCCCGCCGGAGAGCCGGTCCGGGTAGGCGTCCGCCTTGTCGCCCAGCCCCACCCGGTCGAGCAGATCCCGGGCCTGGGCCTCCGCCTCGGCCCGTTCCCGCCGGTGTACGCGGCGGGGCGCGAGGGTGATGTTCTCCAGCACGCTCAGGTGCGGGAAGAGGTTGTACGCCTGGAACACCATGCCGATCCGCCGCCGGACCCGGTCCGGGTCCACCCGTGGGTCGGAGATGTCCTCCCCGTCCAGCTCGATGGTGCCGTCGTCGAGTTCCTCCAGCAGGTTCACACACCGCAGCAGGGTCGACTTGCCCGAACCGGAGGCGCCGATCAGGGCCACCACCCGGTGCTCGGCGACCGTCAGGTCGAGCCGGTCCAGCACGACGTGGCCGGCGAACTCCTTGCGCAGGCCCCGGCAGCGCAGCAGAGCCATGGTCAGCCTCCCGACTGTCGACGGGCCGAGCGCAGCGTCACCCAGTCGGTGACCGCGATCAGCGGGATCGCCAGCAGCACGAAGAGCACCCCGGCCACGACGTACGGCGTGTAGTTGAACGACTGGGCGGTGGCGATCTGGGCGGCCCGCACCGCGTCGATCGGCCCGGCCAGCGAGACCAGCCCGACGTCCTTCTGCAGGGCCACCACGTCGTTGAGCAGCGGCGGCGCCACCCGGCGGACGGCCTGTGGCAGCACCACGTGCCGCATCGTCTGCCGGTAGGTCAGACCCAGCGAGCGGGCCGCCGCGAGCTGGCTGGGGTGCACCGACTCGATGCCGGCCCGGAACACCTCGGCGAGATAACCGCCGTAGGTGAGGACCAGCGCGGCCCCACCGAGCACCAGCACCGGCGGCATGCCCTGCAATCGCAGGCCGGGCACGCCGAGGGTGAGCAGGTAGAGCACGATGATCAGCGGCAGGCCGCGAAAGGTGTAGGTGTAGCCGGCGGCCAGCGCCCGGACCGGGAAGAAGACCGGGCCGCGCAACGTCCGCAGCACCGCGATCACCAGCCCGAGCAGCAGCGCGCCGACCGCACAGCAGACCAGCAGTCGGACGTTGAGCCAGAGCCCGCTCAGCACCGCCGGCAGCGCGTCCCGGGCGATCTCCCGGTCCAGGAACGACCGCCGCACCCGGTCCCAGCCGGGCGCACCGGTCACCGCGACGACCAGCAGCGTGCCGAGCGCCGCCGTGGAGCAGGCCGCGACCACCACGCTCCGGACGGTCTGCCGATGCCGGTACGCGGACCGCCGCCGCTGTGCCTCGGAGGGAACGTGATCCAGGAGCGTCACCGCAGCTCGGCCGCCCCCGCCACCTGCGCGAGCCACTTCTGCTCCAACTGCTTGAGCGTGCCGGCCGCGGTGAGCTGACCGATCGCGCCGGTCACGCATTTGGTCAGCGGGGAGTTCTTGTCCAGCAGCAAACCGAACGCCTCGGGCGTACCGACCTGCGGCACCTGCCCGACGATCGTCGCGTCGGTGATCTCCGCTCCGGTGATGTAGAAGGCGGTCGGCAGGTCCACCACGAGACCGTCCAGCTGCCCGTTCTGCAGGGCCTTCTTGGCGTCGTCGTTGCTGTTGTAGACCTGCGGTTTGGCGGAGGGCTTGATCACATCGGTGATCGCCTGGTAGCTGGTGGTGCCGACCTGGGCGCCGAGCCGGGCGTCGCGCAGATCGGCCAGCGACGTCCTGCCGGCGATCTTCGAGGACTTCAACGCGACGACGGTCTGCCGCACCAGGTAGTACGGCGCGGAGAAGTCGACAGCCTGCTTGCGCTCCTCGGTGATGGAGAACTGGTTGATGTCGAAGTCGAAGTCCTTCGGCCCGGGCGCGATCGCGGTGTCGAACTTGACCCGGGTCCAGGTGACGTCGCCGCGGGCGTAGCCGAGCTTCTCCGCCACCGCGTACGCGACCGCGGACTCGAAGCCCTCGCCGCTCTCCGGCTTGTCCTTCGAGAACCACGGCTCGTACGCGGGCTGGTCGGTGGCGATGGTCAGCTTGCCCGGCGTACGGGTGGGCAGGCTGTCCCTGGCGCAGGACAGCGCCGCGGTGACAGTGGGGGTGGGAAGCTCCTTCTGTGGCGCGCATCCGGCGGTGGCGACGACGACGGCACCGGCGAGGGTGAGCGCGAGGAGACGTGAACTGCTGGCCATGGCCGACAGCGTAGAGCTCCATGGACATCGATCGAAGATTGTCCCACCATGCCGATAGGGAATTGCCGCCTCGATGTCCCGCTGACTGGGTGTCGGCGGACCCGGACGCGCGGTGCGAGTCGACCGGCTGGAAGAATCGTTCCCCGTGAAGACGTTCGAGGAGTTGTTCGCCGAGCTGCAGGCCAAGGCCGCCGCCGGCACCCCGGGCTCGGGCACCGTTGCCGCCCTGGACAAGGGGGTGCATTTCATCGGCAAGAAGGTCGTCGAGGAGGCGGCCGAGTCGTGGATGGCCGCCGAGCACGAGGGGCCGGAGCGCACCGCCGAGGAGATCTCCCAACTGCTCTACCAGGTTCAGGTGCTGATGCTCGCCAGCGGTCTCGAACTCAAGGACGTCTACCGACATCTGTGAGTGCCCCCACCCGTTGATCGCCATCCGGATCGAAGGAGCACTCCGTCATGTTGCGTGTCGCCATTCCCAACAAGGGCACCCTGGCCGAGCCGGCCGCCCAGATGCTGCGCGAGGCGGGCTACCGCCAGCGCACCGACCCCAAGGACCTCGTCTGCCGGGACGAGGCCAACGACGTCGAATTCTTCTACCTGCGTCCCAAGGACATCGCCACCTACGTCGGCTCCGGTGACCTCGACCTCGGGATCACCGGCCGGGACCTGCTGATCGACTCGGCGGCGCCGGCGGAAGAGGTCGTCGACCTCGCCTTCGGCCGGGCCACCTTCCGCTTCGCCGCCCGCCCCGACGACATCGCCTCCGTGCAGGACCTGGGCGGGCACCGGATCGCCACCGCGTACCCGGGGCTGGTCGAGCGGCACCTCGCCGAGGTGGGGATCAAGGCCGACGTCATCCGCCTCGACGGCGCGGTGGAGAACGCCGTACGCCTCGGTGTCGCCGACGTGATCGCGGACGTCGTGGAGACCGGCGCGACCCTGCGCCAGGCGGGCCTGGTCGTGTTCGGCGAGCCGCTGCTGCGCTCCTCGGCGGTGCTGGTCCGTCGTGCCGGCGCGCCCGCGCACGCACAGGCCGAGCAGTTGCTGCGACGCCTGCACGGTGTGCTGGTGGCCCGCCGATACGTGATGCTCGCCTACGACGTGCCGGCCGGCCTGCTGGACCGCGCCAGCGGGCTCACCCCGGGCATCGAGTCACCCACCGTCTCGCCGCTGCACCGCGAGGGCTGGGTGGCGGTGCAGGCGATGGTGCTCCGCGACGACGTCCACCGGATCATGGACGAGCTGTACGAGTTGGGCGCGCGCGCCATCCTCGTCACCAACATCCACGCCTGTCGGCTCTGACGAAGTGGGCGCGTCCGCCGCCGTGGGCGCGTCCGTCGCAGTGGCGCGCGCCCGCCGGGCTGGCGAGGTCGGCGGCCGGCTTGATCGACTCCATGTCGCCGATATGGGGGTATCGCCCGCGTGGGACACCCCCATATCGGCGACCTCGTGTGGATCTACCCCCGGTAGCGCCTGCCGTGGACAGCGGCCGCGCGACGACCACGCCCTGACGTCGGAAGATCGCGCAGGATCCTGGAAGTAGGGGCTTCGGTCGCGCCGGGAGGCCACTACTTCCAGGATCCTGCGCGGATCCCGTCCCCGGTGCTGTCGTGGTCGGCGGGTGGTGCGGTTGTCGCGCCGGGGTGGGTGGCAGACTGGTGGGGTGAGTGAAACCGAGCTGGTCCGCCTGAAGCCGCGCCGCATCCGGGTGGTCTGCTGGTCTGCGGCGATTGCCCTGGTGGTGGTGTTCGGCGTGATCGCCACCTCGCTGAGCGGCCCGACAGGCAGCGGCTACGGCACCTTCCAACGTGGCGACCAGCTCGCCATGGCTGGCCTGGGCGTGTTCGGCGCGCTCGGCTTCCTGCTCTTCACCCGCCCGAGGGTGGAGGCCGACACGCACGGCGTCCGGGTGCGCAACGTCATGAGCTCGTACCAGCTGCCCTGGGAGGTCATCCGGGGTGTCCGCTTCGACCGCGGTGCGCCCTGGGCCAGCCTGGAGCTGCACGACGACGACCTGCTGCCACTGATCGCCCTGCAGGCCGCCGACAAGGAGTTGGCCGTCGATGGGGTCCGCGCTCTGCGCCGGCTGCACGAGGCGCACCAGTCCCGCCTCGCCGAGCGCGCCAACCGCTAGCCAGCCCGCCCGCCGCCTGGCCGGCCGCTGGCCACGCACTCGCCAGCCAGCACCCCCACCCGCCGCCTGGCCGGCCGCTGGCCACGCACTTGGCAGCCAGCACCCCTAGCGGCCACCAGCCCGCCGCCATTGACCGCCTTCAGCGCCAGCGGGACGGGGGAACCAGCGGGACGGCGTGCCCGGTTTGAGGGTGACCAGGGCGGCGGTGTAGTGTTGTCGAGTCGACCAGGCTGTCTCCGCATGCGAGCAGGCAGCCACGAAAGCGGAGCGCCTGCTCCCACCCGAGTCGCCGCTACGGTGGCCGGGTCCGGTCCCCGATTCCGGGCATGTCCCGGCGTCGGATGCGCGATCCTGTGATCGTGCCGACCGGTCGAGCGGGCCCTGGCATCTGCCGGGGCCTTCTGCTTTCCAGGATGACCCCCACCCGGGGGCCGCAGGGGTCGGCAACTGAGCAGAAACGACTCGAGGAGGCCCCATCAGCGTCGAACCACGCGTGAACGAGCAGATCCGGGCACGTGAGGTCCGACTGGTCGGCCCCGAGGGTGAGCAGGTGGGCATCGTCCCGCTGGAGCGCGCCCTTCAGCTGGCCGCGGACGTCGATCTGGACCTGGTCGAGGTTGCGCCGATGGCGCGCCCGCCGGTGTGCAAGCTCATGGACTTCGGCAAGTTCAAGTACGAGAGCGCACTCAAGGCGCGCGAAGCGCGGCGTAACCAGCAGCAGACCGTCATCAAGGAAATGAAGCTCCGGCCGAAGATCGACCCGCACGACTACGAGACCAAGAAGGGTCACGTGGTGCGGTTCCTCAAGGCGGGCGACAAGGTCAAGGTGACGATCATGTTCCGCGGTCGCGAGCAGAGCCGCCCGGAGCTGGGTTACCGGCTCCTGCGTCGGCTCGAATCCGAGATCACGGAACTGGGATACGTCGAGGCCGCTCCGAAGCAGGACGGCCGAAACATGATCATGGTTCTCGCTCCGCATCGGGCCGTCAAGGCCTCCGCGGTCGCCGCTACGGCGTCCCGTGGTGCACCTCGGGAGCGGGCAGGGGACGAATCCGCCCCGGCAGCCGATGAGACCGCAGCGGCCGGCGAGACCGCAGCAGCCGTGGACAGCGGCATCGCCGCCGACACCAGCGGCGAGTAACAGGGGAGAGACGTTCCACATGCCGAAGATGAAGAGCCACACGGGTATGGGTAAGCGGGTCAAGGTGACCGGCAAGGGCAAGATCGTTGCCCAGCAGGCCGGCCTCCGTCACAACCTGGAGAAGAAGCCCTCCACCCAGACCCGCCGGCTGACCGGCACGGTCGTGCTGGCCAAGGCCGACGTCAAGCGCATCAAGAAGCTGCTCGGCCGCTGACGCGCGCCACCTTTACGTAATAAGGAGTTGAGATGGCACGCGTCAAGCGGGCTGTGAACGCCCAGAAGAAGCGTCGTACCCTGCTGGAGACCGCGAGCGGTTACCGCGGTCAGCGCTCCCGGCTGTACCGCAAGGCCAAGGAGCAGGTGCTGCACTCGATGCAGTACGCCTACCGGGACCGTCGTGACCGCAAGGGCGACTTCCGGCAGCTGTGGATTCAGCGGATCAACGCGGGTGCCCGGGCGAACGGGATGACCTACAACCGCCTGATCCAGGGCCTGCGTCTGGCCGGCATCGAGGTCGACCGCAAGATCCTGGCCGACATGGCTGTCAACGACGCCGCTTCGTTCGCGGCGATCGTCGAGCTGGCCCGGGCCGCGGTCGCGGCCGAGGGCACCGGCGGCGCGGCGGCTCAGGCCGCCTGATCCCCACGCACCAGAGCGAGGCGTCTCCCGTGTCGGCACCGCCGTCCGGGGGGCGCCTCAATCGTGCCGGAGGAGCGCACACCATGGCCTTCACACCGCGTACACCCAGGGTTGTCGCCGCCCGCCGGTTGCAGCGCCGCCGGGACCGCGACGCCACCGGCCGTTTCCTGGCCGAGGGGCCGCAGGCGGTCCGCGAGGCCCTCGCGCGGCCGGGGTTGGTCACCGAACTGTTCGGTACGCCCGCAGCCCTCGACCGTTACCCGGAGTTGGCCGCGACGGCGGCGCGGGCCGACGTGCCGGTCTCCGAGGTGACCGACGACGCCCTCGCCGCGCTGGCCGAGACGGTCGCCCCGCAGGGGCTGGTCGCCGTCTGCCGGCACCTGGACGTGTCGTTGGAGCAGGCCCTCGCGGGCGCGCCCCGGCTGGTGGCGGTGCTCGCCGAGATCCGCGATCCGGGCAACGCCGGCACGGTGCTGCGCACCGCCGACGCGGCCGGGGCGGGTGCGGTGGTCTTCGCTGGCGACGCCGTCGACCCGTACAACGGCAAGTGTGTGCGGGCCTCGGCCGGCAGCCTCTTCCACGTCGACGTGGTGCGCGCCCCCGACCCGGCCCAGGTGGTCGACGCGCTGCGGGCCGCCGGGCTGTCGATCTTCGCCACCACGGGGTACGGCGACAGCGATCTCGACGACCTGACCGACTACGGCCGACTCGTCGGGCCCACCGCCTGGCTGTTCGGTTCGGAGGCGCACGGGCTGCCCGAGGAGTTGACCGCCGCCGCCGACGCGCGGGTGCGGGTGCCGCTGTACGGGCGCGCGGAGAGCCTCAACCTGGCTGCTGCCGCCGCCGTCTGCCTGTACGCTTCAGCGAGAGCACAGCGCTGATGGTGACCACACCCGGCGCGACTGACCGCAGGGGAGAGCGTCCGTCGATGAGCGCGCAACGGCGTTCGTTTAGCCAGCCCGCCGGTGTCGGCGGGCGGCGGGCCTGACCTGCTCCCTGCACAACTCCTACCGGCGGGCTGCGGCACAGCCGCGCGTCCGTAGACTCGCCTAGCCGCCCCGATGAGGGCTGGCGCCGCCGTGAGGGAGTGCCCGTACGCCATGAGCTACCGCAACGATCCGTACGACCCGAAGCAGGTCGCCCTGCTCGACCCGGCCGCCCTGGCCGAGGCCGTCGCCGACGCCACGAAGGCGTTCGAGGCCGCCGCCGACCCGGACGCGTTGACCGCGCTGCGTTCCGCGCATCTCGGTGACCGGTCCCCGGTGTCGCTGGCCCGCCGGGAGATCGGCGCGCTGCCGCCTGCCGCGAAGTCCGACGCCGGTAAGCGGGTCAACGAGGCCCGCCGGGCGATCGAGGCCGCGTACGCCGAGCGCTCCGAGGTGGTGGAGCGCGAGCAGGCCGAGCGGGTGCTGGTCGAGGAGCGGGTGGACGTCACCCTGCCGTACGACCGGCGCCCGCGTGGTGCCCGGCACCCGCTGAGCACCCTGATGGAGTCGATCAGTGATCTCTTCGTCGGGATGGGCTACGAGGTGGCCGAGGGCCCCGAGGTCGACCTGGAGTGGGTCAACTTCGACGCGCTGAACATCCCCGCCGACCATCCGTCGCGTGGGTTGATGGACACCTTCCACATCGCACCGCAGGGTTCCGGTCTCGTTCTTCGTACGCACACGTCGACCGTGCAGACCCGTACGATGCTCAGCCGCAAGCCGCCGATCTACGTGATCGTGCCCGGCCGCGTCTACCGCACCGACGAGATCGACGCCACCCACAGCCCGGTGTTTCACCAGGCCGAGGGTCTGGTGGTCGACAAGGGCATCACGATGGCGCACCTGCGGGGCACGCTGGACCACTTCGCCCGCGCGATGTTCGGCCCCGAGGCGAAGACCCGGTGGCGGCCGCATTACTTCCCGTTCACGGAGCCGTCGGCGGAGTTCGACGTGTGGTTCCCCGAGCACCGCGACGGCCCGCAGTGGGTCGAGTGGGGCGGTTGCGGGATGGTCAACCCGCGGGTGCTGCGCGCCTGCGGTGTCGACCCGGAGGTCTACTCCGGGTTCGCCTTCGGCATGGGCATCGACCGGACGCTGATGATCCGGCACGGGGTCAGCGACATCCGCCATCTCTTCGAGGGCGACGTGCGGTTCAGCCGCGCGCTCGGGACCGGGGCGTAGGCGATGCGGGTACGAGACACGGGAACGGTGGTCTGAAGTCATGCGAGTTTCTGTCAGCTGGCTGCGGGAGTACGTCGACCTCCCCGCCGACCTGCCCACCGGTGACCTGGAGCAGGCCCTGGTCGACCTCGGCATCGAGGTCGACTCCGTGGTGGACCTGCGCGAGACCGTCAGCGGTCAACTCGTCGTCGGCGAGGTGCGCGAGATCGAGGAGCTCACCGGCTTCAAGAAGCCGATCCGGTTCTGCCGCGTCGACGTGGGCCACGCCAACGGCACCGGCGAGCCGCAGGAGATCGTCTGCGGGGCGCGCAACTTCGCCCCCGGTGACCGGGTGGTGGTGATCCTGCCCGGCGGCGTGCTGCCCGGCGGCTTCGCGATCGGCGCCCGCAAGACGTACGGGCACAACTCCGCCGGCATGATCTGCTCGGCGAAGGAGTTGGGCCTGGGCGAGGACCACTCCGGCATCATCGTGCTGCCGCCGGACGTGACGGCCAAGCCGGGCGACGACGCGCGGCCCGTCGTGGGTCTCGACGACGTCGTGCTCGAGCTGGAGATCACCCCGGACCGGGGGTACGCGCTGAGCCTGCGCGGCCTGGCCCGGGAGTTGTCGCACGCGTTCGACGTGCCGCTGCGCGACCCGGCCCTGGTGCCGGCGCCGGGTGGCACCGAGACGCCGGCGTACCCGGTGGAGGTGCGCGACCCGGTCGGCTGCGACCGGTTCACCGCCCGCCTGGTCCGCGGTGTCGACCCGACCGCGCCCACGCCGTCCTGGATGCAGCAGCGGCTCGTCACCGCCGGCATCCGCAGCATCTCGCTGCCGGTCGACATCACCAACTACGTGATGTTGGAGCTGGGCCAGCCGATGCACGCCTTCGACGCCGATCGGATCGCCGGGTCGCTGGTGGTCCGCCGCGCCGAGGCGGGGGAGAAGCTGACCACCCTCGACGGTGTCGACCGCGTGCTCACCGCCGACGACATGGTCATCTGCGACGCTGGGCTGGACAACCCCGTCGCGGGCGAGGGCGCCGGCGTCCCGATCTCCCTCGCGGCGGTGATGGGCGGTGAGACCAGCGAGGTCGTCGCCGGCACCACCACCGTGCTCTTCGAGGCGGCGCACTGGGACCCGGCGATGGTCGGGCGGACGGCCCGCCGGCACAAGCTGTTCAGCGAGGCCGCGAAGCGCTGGGAGCGGGGCGTCGACCCGGCCGTGGCGCTTGTCGCGCTGGAGCGGGCCGTGCGGCTGCTCACCGAGCACGGCGGCGGCACCCCGAGCGCGGAGATCCTGGACATCGACCACGTCCGGCCGCGTACCCCGATCAGCCTGCCGGCGGACCTGCCGACCCGGCGGATCGGCGTCGAGTACCCGCCAGCGCGGGTGATCGCCCTGCTGGAGCGGGTCGGTTGCACTGTCGCGCAGGGCGCGGACCGGTTGGCCGAGGACCCGGGTGCGGTCGGCGTGGCCAGCGGGGCCGGGGTGGCGCTCAGCGTCACCCCGCCGACGTGGCGGCCCGACCTGACCGACCCGGCCGACCTGGTCGAGGAGGTGGTCCGCCTCGACGGGTACGACAAGGTGCCGTCGGTGTTGCCGACCGCACCGCCCGGTCGCGGCCTGACCCCGCGGCAGCGTCGGCGGCGGGCGGTCGCCGGGTCGCTGGCCGAGCGGGGGTACGTCGAGGTGCTCGCGCACCCGTTCGTGTCGCCGCAGCTGGCGGACCTGCTCGGCCTGCCGGCCGACGACCCGCGCCGGCCGGCGGTGCGGCTGGCCAACCCGCTGTCGGACGAGGAGCCGCTGCTGCGTACCACGCTGCTCGGCCCGCTGCTCGGCATCCTCAAGCGCAACCTCGGCCGGGGCCACCGTGACCTGGCGCTCTACGAGATCGGTGCGGTGTTCCACCCGCGCCTGGACGCTGTGAGCCCGCCGGCGATGGGCGTCGACCGGCGCCCCACCGACGCCGAGTTCGCGGCCGCCGACGCGGTGGTGCCGGCACAGCCGGTGCACGTGGCGGCGGTGCTGGCCGGTGACGTGGATCCGGCGGGCTGGTGGGGTCCGGGTCGGCCGGCCGGCTGGGCGGACGCGATCGAGGCGGCCCGCGACGTGCTGGCCGCCGCCGGGATCCCGGACGAGCGGGTCGAGGTGCGTGCCGCCGAGTACGCCCCGTGGCACCCCGGCCGCTGCGCCGAGCTGCGGGTCGACGGCACGGTCGTCGGGCACGCCGGTGAGCTGCACCCGGCGGTGGTGGCGGCGCTGGAGCTGCCCCGGCGGACCTGCGCCATGGAGGTGAGCCTGGACGTGCTGCCGCCCGCCCCGGTCATGCCCGCCCCGGCGGTCTCCGGCTTCCCGCCGGCGCTGATCGACGTGGCCTTGGTGGTGGACGAGTCGGTGCCGGCGGAGCAGGTGCGCCGGGCGCTGGAGGCTGGTGCCGGCGAGCTGCTGGAGGACGTCCGGCTGTTCGACGTGTACGCGGGCGCGCAGCTCGGGGAGGGTCGCCGGTCGCTGGCGTACAAGCTCACGTTCCGCGCGCCGGACCGGACGCTGACCGTCGAAGAGGCCCTGACAGCCCGCGACGCGGCGGTCGCCGTAGCGGCGGAGCGCTTCGGCGCGACCCTGCGCGGCGCCTAAGCCCTCACCCCTGACCCCTCGCGATCTTGCAGTTTGTGTCGCCGATCCGCGCCTTTCGTCGGCTATGCGGGGACACCAACTGCAAGATCGCGGGGGTGGGGGGGTTGATTAGTTGCATATCACTATGCAGGCTGCTGTATTAAGTTGCAGCTGACCTGCGCCGCTGCTAGCCTTCGGTGCATAGTCATGCGGAGGTGGGTATGGGGATTCGAGTCGCGGTCGCCGGGGCGAGTGGTTACGCCGGGGGTGAGCTGCTGCGCCTGATCGCCGGGCACCCGGAGTTCGACCTGGTCGCCGCCACCGCCCACAGCCAGGCCGGGCACCGCGTCGACGTGGTGCACCCGCAGCTCACCGGGCTCGACCTGGTGCTCGGCACGACCGATCCGATGACCCTGGCCGACGCGGACCTGGTCTTCCTGGCTCTGCCGCACGGCGAGTCGGCGGCCATCGCGGCGCAGCTCCCGCCCGAGGTGCGGATCGTCGACCTGGGCGCTGACCACCGGCTCGCCGACCCGTACGCCTGGGCGCAGTACTACGGCGGCACCCACGCCGGGCAGTGGACCTACGGACTGCCCGAGTTGCCCGGCCAACGGGAGCTGATCGCGAACTCCAACCGGGTCGCCAACACTGGCTGCTACGCCGCCGCGATCACCCTGGCGCTCGCGCCGCTGATCGCCGACGGCGCGGCCAACCCCGCCGACGTGGTGGTGGTCGCCGCCTCCGGCACCTCCGGGGCGGGCCGGGCGACGAAGTCGCACCTGCTGGCCAGCGAGGTGCTGGGGGACCTGTCGCCGTACCGGGTGGGCACCCACCAGCACGTGCCGGAGATCAAGCAGGCCAGCGGGGCGACGAGCTTGTCGTTCACCCCGGTCCTGGCGCCGATGCCGCGCGGCATCCTGGCCACGGTCACCGCGGTGCCGGCGCGGGGCGTCGACCCGCAGCAGGTGCTGGCGCAGGCGTACGCCGACGCGCCGTTCGTGCACGTGCTGCCGGAGGGTAGGTGGCCGCACACCGCCGCCACGCTGGGCTCCAACTCCTGCCACCTGCAGGCCACCGTCGATGTCGACTCGGGTCGGCTGATCGTGCTCAGCGCCCTGGACAACCTGGGCAAGGGTGCCGCCGGCCAGGCCGTGCAGAACGCGAACCTGATGCTCGGTCTGCCGGAGACGACGGGCCTGTCGGTCTGGGGGGTCAGCCCGTGAGCGCGAGGAGTGCAGCGCAGCGGAGCCCCGCAGTCGCGAACGAAAGGCAGGCATCGTGACGGTCACCACCCCTCGTGGGTTCCGGGCGGCCGGGGTGGCCGCCGGGTTGAAGGCCAGCGGCGGCCCGGACGTGGCGCTGGTGGTCAACGACGGCCCGGACGCCGGGGTCGCCGGGGTCTTCACCACCAACCGGGTCAAGGCCGCGCCGGTGCTCTGGACCCAGCAGGTCGTGCAGGGCGGTGTGGTCCGCGCGGTGGTGCTCAACTCCGGTGGCGCCAACGCCTGCACCGGCTCGGCCGGCTTCCAGGACACCCATGCCACCGCCGAGCACACTGCCGCCGCGCTGACCTCGGTCAGCCCTCGGCTGATCCTCGGCGCGGGTGAGGTGGCGGTCTGTTCCACCGGCCTGATCGGTGAGCGGCTGCCGATGCCGAAGCTGCTGCCCGGCGTCCGCTCGGCGATCCGCGGGCTGTCCCGCGACGGCGGCCCGGCCGCCGCCGAGGCCATCATGACCACGGACACCCGGGCGAAGACCACGGTGGCTCGGGGCAGCGGCTGGACGGTCGGCGGGATGGCCAAGGGCGCGGGGATGCTCGCACCGGGCATGGCCACCATGCTCTGTGTGCTGACCACCGACGCGGTGGCCGGGCCGGCCGTGTTGGACGAGGCGCTGCGGGCGGCCACCCGGGTCAGCTTCGACCGGGTCGACTCCGACGGCTGCATGTCCACCAACGACACGGTGTTGCTGCTGGCCAGCGGCGCGAGCGGCATCGAGCCGACCCCGGCCGAGTTGGCCGCCGCGGTCACCGCGGCCTGTCACGACCTGGCCCAGCAACTGGTCGCCGACGCCGAGGGCGCCACCAAGCAGATCGCCATCGACGTGGTCGGCGCCGCCGACGAGGACGAGGCGGTGGAGGTGGGTCGCGCGGTGGCGCGCAACAACCTGGTCAAGACCGCGCTGTTCGGCAACGACCCGAACTGGGGCCGGATCCTCGCCGCCGTCGGCACGACCGCCGCCGCGTTCGAGCCGGACGAGCTGGACGTGGCGGTCAACGGTGTGTGGGTGTGCCGGGGCGGCGCCGCCGCCGAGGACCGCTCGAAGGTCGACCTCGCCGGTCGGGACGTGACCATCCGGATCGACCTGCACGCCGGGACGTCGGCGGCGACGATCTGGACCAACGACCTGTCCCACGCGTACGTGCACGAGAACTCGGCGTACTCCACGTGAGCGCGAGGAACGCAGCGCAGCGGAGTCCCGCAGTCGCGAACGAAAGGCTGGCCCGGTGAGCGCGAGGAACGCAGCGCAGCGGAGTCCCGCAGTCGCGAACGAAAGGCTGGCCCGGTGAGTCTCAGCACCGACCTCACCCGCGCCCAGGTCAAGGCGGAGACGCTGATCGAGGCGCTGCCCTGGCTGGCGCGCCTCTCCGGCTCCACGGTGGTCATCAAGTACGGCGGCAACGCCATGACCGACCCGGCTCTGCAGCAGGCGTTCGCCGCGGACATGGTCTTTCTGCGCTACGCCGGCCTCAAGCCGGTGGTGGTGCACGGCGGTGGTCCGCAGATCTCCGCCATGCTGGGTCGACTCGGCATCGCCAGCGAGTTCCGCGGCGGTCTGCGGGTGACCACCGCCGAGGCGATGGACGTGGTCCGGATGGTGCTCGTCGGGCAGGTCGGCCGGGAGCTGGTCGGGCTGATCAACTCGCACGGCCCGTTCGCCGTCGGCCTCTCTGGTGAGGACGCCCGGCTGTTCACCGCGGTGCGCCGCCCGGCGTACGTGGACGGGTTGCCGGTCGACGTGGGTCAGGTCGGCGACGTCGAGTCGGTCGACGTGTCGGCGGTCACCGACCTCATCGAGGCCGGTCGGATCCCGGTGATCTCCACGGTGGCGCCGGACGTCGACGGGGTGCTGCACAACCTCAACGCGGACACCGCCGCCGCGGCCCTCGCGATCGCGCTGCGGGCCCGCAAGTTGGTCGTGCTCACCGACGTGGCCGGCCTGTACGCCGACTGGCCGGACACGACCAGTCTGGTCTCCGAGATCGTCGCGGACGACCTGGCCAAGCTGCTGCCCAGCCTGGAGTCGGGGATGGTGCCGAAGATGGAGGCCTGCCTGCGGGCGGTCCGCGGGGGAGTGCCCGCGGCGCACGTCGTCGACGGCCGGGTGGCGCACTCCACGCTGCTGGAGGTCTTCACCTCGGAAGGGTTCGGAACGATGGTGGTGCCGGGAGACGGGACGGTCGGAGCATGAGCAGCCTGGCGCAACGCTGGACGCAGTCGATGATGGACAACTACGGCACGCCGCCGCTGGCGCTGGTCTCCGGCTCGGGCGCCGTCGTGGTCGACGACGCGGGCAGGGAATACCTGGACCTGGTCGGCGGGATCGCGGTGAACGCTCTCGGCCACGCCCACCCGGCGGTGGTGGCCGCCGTGTCGAAGCAGGTCGCCACCCTCGGGCACGTCTCCAACCTCTACATCGCCGAGCCGCCGGTGGCCCTCGCGGAGCTGCTGCTGGCGCTCGCCGGCCGGCCCGGCCGGGTCTTCTTCGCCAACTCCGGCGCGGAGGCGAACGAGGCCGCGTTCAAGCTGTCCCGGCGCACCGGCCGCAGTCACGTGGTGGCCACCAACGGCGGTTTCCACGGCCGCACCATGGGCGCCCTCGCGTTGACCGGGCAGCCGGCCAAGGCCGACCCGTTCCGCCCGCTGCCCGGCGACGTGACCCACGTCGACTACGGCGACGTGGCCGCGCTCGAGGCGGCGGTCACCGACGCCACCGCCATGGTGATCCTGGAGCCGATCCAGGGCGAGAACGGTGTGGTGGTCCCGCCGGCCGGCTACCTCGCCGCGGCGCGGCGGATCACCGACCGGCACGGCGCGCTGCTGGTTCTCGACGAGGTGCAGACCGGCATCGGCCGTACCGGCCACTGGTTCGCCCACCAGGCCGAGGGCGTGGAGCCGGATGTGATCACCCTGGCCAAGGGGCTCGGCGGTGGACTGCCGCTCGGCGCCACGCTGGCCTTCGGTCGGGCCGCCGACCTGCTCACCCCCGGCTCGCACGGCACCACCTTCGGCGGCAACCCGATCAGCTGCGCCGCCGCGCTCGCCGTGGTGTCGACCATCGCCCACGAGGGGCTGCTCGACCACGTCAAGCGGGTGGGCGAGCGGCTGCGCCGGGGGATCGAGGCGCTGGGCCACCCGCTGGTCTCCGATGTACGCGGCGCCGGGCTGCTGCTCGGCGTGGTGCTCACCGCGCCGATGGCGGCGGCGCTCGCCGCGTCACTGCGGGAGGCCGGTTTCCTGACCAACCCGGTGCAGCCGGGCGTGCTCCGGCTCGTACCGCCGCTGATCCTCACCGCCGCCCAGGCCGACGCCTTCCTGGCCGCGCTGCCTGCCGCCCTTACCGCGGCAACTCCCACCAGCGCGGGGCCGGACGGAAAAGCGGCACCGCAGAGGATCCCGACACCGCTGACCTTGCCCACCACCACCAGTACGGGGACGAGCGCATGATCCGGCACTTCCTGCGCGACGACGACCTCTCGCCCGCCGAGCAGTCCACGGTGCTGGACCTGGCGGCGCGGATGAAGACGGACCGGTTCGGCCACCGGCCGCTGGCCGGCCCGCGTTCGGTGGCGGTGCTCTTCGACAAGCAGAGCCTGCGGACGCGGATCTCGTTCGACGTCGGCATCGCCGAGTTGGGCGGGCATCCGCTCGTCGTGGACACCCAGGTCACCCACTTCGGTCGGGGCGAGACCCTGGCCGACGCCGGGCGGGTGCTGTCCCGCTACGTCGTGGCCATCGTGTTGCGTACTCACGGCGACGACCGGATCGCCGAGGTCGCGGCGGGGGCGAGCGTACCGGTGATCAACGCGCTCACCGACGGCTTCCACCCCTGCCAGCTGCTGGCCGACCTGCTCACCATCCGCGAACGGCTCGGTGGCACGGCCGGACGCACCCTGACCTACGTGGGGGACAGCGCGAACAACATGGCGCAGTCGTACCTGCTGGCGGGGGCGATGGCCGGGATGCACGTGCGGATCGCCGGGCCGGAGGGTTTCGCGCCGGCTCCGGAGGTCGTGGCGCGGGCGGCGGAGATCGCCGCCGGCACCGGCGGGTCGGTACGGGTCCTGACCGACCCGGTTCAGGCGGTACGCGACGCCGACGTGCTGGCCACCGACACGTGGACGTCGATGGGGCAGGAGTCCGACGGGCTGGACCGGATCACCCCGTTCCTGCCCTATCAGGTCAACAAGGAGCTGCTCGGCCAGGCCGCGCCGGACGCCATCGTGCTGCACTGCCTGCCGGCGCACCGCGGCGAGGAGATCACCGACGAGGTGCTCGACGGGCCGCAGAGCGCGGTCTTCGACCAGGCGGAGAACAGGCTGCACGCCCAGAAGGCCCTCCTGACGTTCCTGCTGGACGCCGACGCCGTGAGCGGGGCGACGGGGGAGGCGCGGTGACCACCCCGCTGACCCGTGCCGCCCGGCACGCCCGGATCGTGGAGCTGATCCGCGACCGGGCCGTCCGCTCGCAGACCGAGCTGGCCGACCTGCTCGCCGCCGACGGGGTCGGCGTCACCCAGGCCACCCTCTCGCGGGACCTGGAGGAGCTGGGCGCGGTCAAGGTGCGCGGCGGCGACGGGCCGGCGGTCTACCTGATCCCCGAGGACGGCCACCGACCGCTGCGCGACGCCGAGGCCGCGCCGGCCCGGCTGGTGCGGCTGCTGCGCGAACTGCTCAACGGCGTCGACTCCAGCGGCAACATCGCCGTGTTGCGTACGCCGCCGGGCGCGGCCCAGTACCTGGCCAGCGCGTTGGACCGGGCGGGCCTGCCCGAGATCGTCGGCACCATCGCCGGCGACGACACCATTCTCGTCGTGGCCCGCGAGGCCGTCGGCGGAGCCGCACTCGGTGACAAGCTCTCCGGTTGGGCCCGTCGGGATGACACCGTTGAAGGGAACACCACAGCATGACCGAGCGGGTTGTTCTCGCGTACTCCGGCGGGTTGGACACCTCCGTCGCCATTCCCTACCTGGCCGAGCAGACCGGCGCCGAGGTGATCGCGGTGGCGGTCGACGTCGGGCAGGGCGGCGAGGACCTCGACGCCATCCGGCAGCGCGCCCTGGACTGCGGCGCAGCCGAGGCCGAGGTGGTCGACGCGCGCGACGAGTTCGCCGCCGACTACTGCCTGCCGGCCATCCGGGCCAACGCCCTCTACATGGACCGCTACCCGCTGGTGTCGGCGCTGTCCCGGCCACTGATCGTCAAGCACCTGGTGGCGGCGGCACGCCAGCACGGCGGCACGATCGTCTCGCACGGCTGCACCGGCAAGGGCAACGACCAGGTCCGGTTCGAGGTGGGCCTGAACGCGCTCGCCCCCGACCTGAAGATCATCGCCCCGGCCCGGGACTTCGCCTGGACGCGGGACAAGGCCATCGCGTTCGCCGAGGAGAAGGGGCTGCCGATCGACGTGTCGGCCAAGTCCCCGTACTCGATCGACCAGAACCTGTGGGGCCGCGCCGTGGAGACCGGCTTCCTGGAGGACATCTGGAACGCCCCCGTCGAGGACCTCTACTCGTACACCGGCGACCCGGCGCAGGCACGCGACGCCGACGAGGTGGTGATCACCTTCGACGGTGGCGTGCCGGTGGCTATCGACGGTGAGACCGTCACCCCGTACCAGGCGATCCGGGAGCTGAACCGCCGCGCCGGCGCCCAGGGCGTGGGCCGGCTCGACATGGTCGAGGACCGCCTCGTCGGCATCAAGAGCCGTGAGGTGTACGAGGCGCCCGGCGCGATCGCGCTGATCACCGCCCATCAGGAGTTGGAGGCGGTCACCGTGGAACGGGACCTGGCCCGGTTCAAGAAGGGCGTCGACCAGCGCTGGGGTGAGCTGGTCTACGACGGCCTGTGGTTCTCGCCGTTGAAGGACTCGCTGGACGCGTTCATCGACGACGCGCAGCGGCACGTGAGCGGCGAGGTGCGGTTGACCCTGCACGGCGGTCGCGCCACCGTCACCGGTCGGCGCTCCGAGGCGAGCCTCTACGACTTCGGGCTGGCCACCTACGACACCGGTGACACCTTCGACCAGTCCCTGGCGAAGGGTTTCGTACAGCTGTGGGGCCTGCCGAGTGGGCTGGCCGCCGCGCGTGACGCCCGGCTGGGCGGCTGAGGAGCATGGAGACCACAATGGGCCGGGTGGACGACAAGAGCCTGACCGAGAACAGCGCCGCCACCAACCGGACAAGCCTGTGGGGTGGCCGGTTCGCCGGTGGCCCCGCCGAGGCGCTCGCCCGACTGTCGGTGAGCGTGCAGTTCGACTGGCGCCTGGCCCCGTACGACATCGCCGGTTCCCGGGCGCATGCCCGGGTGCTGGCCGGCGCCGGCCTGCTCGACCCGGAGGAGTTGGGCCGGATTCTGGCGGCCCTGGACGACTTGGAGGCGGCCTGCGCCTCCGGGGCGTTCCGTCCGACGGTCGACGACGAGGACGTGCACACCGCGCTGGAGCGGGGCCTGCTGGAGCGGCTGGGCAGTCTCGGCGGCAAGCTGCGGGCGGGTCGGTCCCGCAACGACCAGGTGGCCACGGACCTGCGGCTCTATCTGCGTGATCACGCCCGGGGCGTGGCGAGTCGGCTGGTCGAGTTGGCCGAGGCGCTCATCGAGCAGGCCGAGCGGCACATCGACACCGCCGCGCCGGGCATGACGCACCTGCAACACGCCCAGCCGGTCACGTTCGGGCACTGGCTGCTCGCCCACGTGCAGCCGCTGCTGCGCGACCTGGAGCGGCTGCACGACTGGGACCACCGGGCGGCGATCAGCCCGCTCGGCGCGGGCGCGTTGGCCGGTTCCGGGCTTCCGCTGGACCCGGTGGCCGTGGCCAAGGAGTTGGGGTTCCGCACGTCGTTCGCCAACTCGATGGACGCGGTGGCTGACCGGGACTTCGTCGCGGAGTTCCTCTTCACCACGGCCATGATCGGTGTGCACCTGTCCCGCCTCGGCGAGGAGGTGGTGCTCTGGACCTCGCACGAGTTCGGGTGGGTGGAGCTGGACGACGCCTTCGCGACCGGTTCGTCGATCATGCCGCAGAAGAAGAACGCGGACATCGCCGAGCTGGCCCGGGGCAAGTCCGGTCGGCTGGTCGGGGGTCTGGTGACGGTGCTGACCATGCTCAAGGGTCTGCCGATGACCTACGACCGGGACATGCAGGAGGACAAGGAGCCGGCGTTCGACGCGGTCGACACCCTGGAGCTGCTGCTGCCGGCCCTGGCGGGAATGATCTCGACGATGACGGTCCGGGTGGACCGCCTCGTCGCCGCCGCGCCGGTCGGTTTCTCGCTCGCCACGGAGGTCGCCGACTGGCTGGTCCGGCGCAACGTGCCGTTCCGCGACGCGCACGAGATCACCGGCCGCCTGGTGGCGCTCTGCGCGGTCCGCGAGTGTGAGCTGGAGGAGGTCTCCGACGCCGACCTGGCCGCGGTCAGCGAGCACCTCGACCCGTCGGTGCGTGACGTGCTGTCGGTCCGCTCGGCGCTCGCGGCCCGGACCACTCCCGGCTCGACCGGCCCCGGCCCGGTCGCCGACCAGCTCGCCGCTGCGGCGGACCGGGTGGCCGGCTGGCGGGACTGGGCCACCGAGCGGGTCGTCCCGCGCTGACCTCACCGTGGCGCCGGAGCTGCCCGCTTCCGGCGCCACGGCCGGTTCAGGCCGTCGGGCGCTCGCGCTTGGGGAGCTTGGCCACCACCATGTCGTACGACGAGTCGACCGCCTCGGTCAGCTCGTCGGGGTCGATTCCGCCGTCGAGGCGCAGCGTGTTCCACCCGGACCGGCCGATGTAGGCCATCGGGCGGGCGTCGTCGGGGTGGCGGTGCAGCCATTCGTCGGCGATCTCGCGGGTCGCGCCGCACTTCACGCCGACCGTCGGCTGACCGTCGCCGTTGCCGAGGAAGGCGAAGATCCGGCTGCCGACCTTCACCACCTCGTCGTTCTCCCACGGCCGGTCCAGCCACGCCCCCGGCTTGGCCAGGCAGTACGTCAGCATCTCCGCGCGGTCCATGGATCTCCTCCGGAATCGTCGTGGGCACAGTGTGCCCGCCCGAGCGTCACCCGGCGCGCGACAAGCCGACCTGACCCCGGGGCGTGCCCCCTCACCGGCCCGGTGCGCCGGTCAGCCCTCCTGTCGCGGTGCGGGATCGGCGGTCTGCTCGGCGGAGCGGGCGGCGACCCGCTCGTAGCGCTGCCGGGCGGCCTGCGCGCTGCCCAGCCCCAGCCCGTACGCGATGGACTGCCAGGTGAGCCCCCGGTCGCGGGCCAGGGTCAGCAGCCCCGCCTCCAGCGCGTCGAGTTCGGCGCGGACGTGCGGCAGCAGGGTCAGCGCGGCGGTGAGGTCGGCGGCGTCGACCGGTTCCTCCGTCGGCTCCCGCTCGGCCCCGCCCGCGGCCAGTGCGGTGACCAGGGCGACCGCCTCCCACGGGTCCAGCACGTACGGGTGGGCCCAGCGCCCTCGCCGCGCGCCGGTGCCGGCGTGCCGCTCGCTGATGCGCTGTAGCGCCTCGTGGGTGCGGTGGGCGCGGACCCGCGCCGGGTCGGGCGCGGTGAACGGGTCATCCGTGGTCGTCATGTCCCGAGCACACCCTATGAACGTAACCTTGTCAACAGAACGTTCAAAGCCTGCCCCCTGGGTGACCGGTCGCGGTGGTAGCGTCCGACCGACTGCTGACCTGCGGGGGAGAGCAGATTGACGACGTCGGTGGAGACGCAGGCCCTGCGCGGCGCGGCCAAGGCCTACCTGGAGTACGGCAGGCAGCTGCACGACGATGTGGGCAGGGCCCTGCCCAGGTGCTCGATCCCGAGCACGGCGATCCCGACCCCTGACTGCGGGTTCACCGAGACGTACTCGGCCGCCTACACCGCCGCCGACCTCGGCGCACGCGCGTGCGCCGACGTGTTCACCGCGATCGGCAGTGCCCTGCTCCGGGTGGCCAACCACTACGAGGGCCAGGAAGCCGAGAACGCCAAGCTGTTCGGCGGCACGGCGATCCCGGCGCCGGCCTTCCCCGTGCCGCGTGAGATGTCGACGTCGCCGAGCGGCGGCGAGATGGCCCGGTTCGTCGCCGCGGAGACCGGCATCATCATCGCCCTGGAAACCGCGACAGTCGGCCTGATGGTCGCCGCCGCCGCGATCCCGGCGCTCTTTGTCCACTTCGCCGGTATCGCCGCGCTGGCCCTGCTCAAGGACCCGTTCCCCTACTTCGACGCGGCCGGCGGGTGGGGTGAGCTGGAGCAGCACCTGTCGCTCGCCGCCGCGCAGGTCCTTCCGCTCGCCGAGCGGGTCGTCAACGAGGCGAAATGGGAGGGCGAGGGCGCCAACGCGTTCCTCAACTACGTCGCCAACCAGTTCGATCCGGCCGTCAACCAGCTCTCCACGCTGGTCAGCGAACTCAAGAACCAGTGCCTGACGATGGGGGTGGTGATGTCGTTCGCCGACGCGAGCTACCTCGTCGGCACCGCCATCATCACCGGCGGGCTCGTCGCCGCAGCCCTCGACCCGGAGCCGATCACGCGCGAGGCGCTCGGCTGGACGCTCTCCGCGCAGTACGTGCTGGAGGTCGGTGCCCTGATCGTCGAGGTCGCCGGCGTCGCCGCCGCCGTGGCGGTGACCAACGGCGCGGTCGTCACCGAGACACAGAAGCTCAACGGATACTTCGGTCAGCAGAGCACCGAGATGACCGTCAACTCCGCCGCGCTCACCCCGCAGCGGATGACCGAGATCCAGACCTGGGAGGGCGGCGGTTGGACGAACACCAAGGTCCCCGACCCGGTGCGGCAGCCGTCATGACCGACCTCCGCGCCCAGCGCAACCGCGCCCTGGCCCGGGTGCTGCCGCTGCTCGCCCTGGCGTTCGTCGTCTCCGGCGTCGCGGCCTATCTGCTGCTCGGCCCGTCCGAGGTCGCCGGCTGGCTCGTCGCCGCGCTCGGCCTGGCGATCGCCGTCACCGCGATCGTGCTGTTCCACCGTTTCCCGGACGCCGAGACCCGTAAGCGGTACCCGCCGGGCCAGCTCGGCCTCGCGCGGGTCGGCCTCTGGTGGCTGGCGGCACTGTCGCAGGGGCCGGCCTTCATCGCTCTGACCCTCCTCCTGGACCGGAGCTGATCCCCCGTGAACGAGTTCGTCGAACGGTTCCTCGACACGAGTGAGCGCCACTACCGCAGCGACAGCGCACCGCAGAAGCTCACCGACGCGGCGCGTGACTTCCAGGCCGGCCTGACCGAACTGATGAGCCAGACGGCGTCGGCGACGGACCAGCGCGGCTACGTGGAGGCGACGGTCTCCCTCGGCCGCACGGTCGTCAAGACGTACATCAGCCCCCAGGCCATGCGCGACCTCGACGCGGGGGAGCTCGGCGAGGTCTGTGTGGAGGCGATCGCCGCGGCTCGGCTGGTCGCCGCCGAACAGTTCACGGCCCAGGTGGGCGACTTCCCCGACCGGTTCACGCACCTCGATCCGGCCGAGCTCATCCGCAGAGGCAGGGTGTAGACGTGACGACGAGGGATCCGTACGAGACCGTCGAGGCGCTGCGTAACCTGGTGGCCGATCCCGAGGGCCTCCAGCGCCGCGTCCAGGGCCTCGTCAGCGACGTCCAGGGCGAGACCTTCACCGGCACCGCCCTCGACGGCGGCGTCACCGCCACCGTCAACGGCCTCGGCGCCCTCCAGTCGATCGAGATCAGCACCGTGGCGAAGCGCGCCACCGACAACCTGACCCTCGGCGACGCCGTCACCGAGGCGGTCGCTGCCGCCGAGCACAACGCCCGCGCCACCCTGGTCAGCCGCGTTGTCGGGGACGCCATGCACCAGCGTTTCGGCGTTCTCCTCGACGAGGCCCGCCTCCGCCGCTTCATCCCCGAGTAGCCCGACCAGGTGCCGTGGCAGCGCTGCTGGTCAGCCGTTTGCTCGTGGTGGCCGTTCTAGCGACGGGCGGGTCCGCCACCCCTGCGGTTTCGGGGTGCGTGACGGCGGTAGGCGCTGACCGTCGGGTCGTCGGTGATCCAGAAGCGCCAGGGGACGTCGTGGGCGGCGGCTACTCCCACCCGGGGCCCGGCAGAGATCGCCGACGGGGCAACCGGGCGTGTCGGCGGGAGCAACAGAAGCGGACCGCTGCCGTCGAGCACGGAGGTTCCGTTCGCCTCCGCGGTGACTCCCAGCGCGACCACCAGCCGGGCTGGCCCACGCGCCAGGTCGCGGTCGGCGACCTCCCCTCGACGTTTGCGGGCGAGGTCGAATCCGTCGACGACCTCACCCGCCCGCAGCAGGACCGCCGCCGCCTCTCCCGTACGGCCGCAGACGATGTTCAGGCACCAGTGAACCCCGAACACGAAGTAGGTGTACGCGTGCCCCGCCGGCCCGAACATGACAGTGGTCCGGGGAGTTGGCCCCCGGTGAGCGTGCGAGGCGGGGTCCTCGCCGGTCCCCGCGTACGCCTCGACCTCGGTCAGCCGGACCCGGACGCCGCCGGTCGAGATCTCCCATCCCAGCAGCGCCCGCGCCGTCTCGGGCACCTCGGCGGCGGGGGCGTGCAGCCACGAGTAGTCCACCGGTCAAGGAAACGCCGGGTGGCGGAGATCGGCAAACCGGCGGCGGTGCTGACGGCGTGTGGCCGGGCCTGCCGCCGAGCGTGACTGTCGGCGTGTGCCTGACGGGATGTGTCGGGGGGTGTGGCCATAATCACCGCACCTACCCGAGGACGGTTCGGAGGACGTCATGGCAACGCTGCTCGCGATCGGCACGGCCAAGGGGCTGTTTCTCGCCACCAGCGCCGACGACCGGCGCAGTTGGGAGATCACCGGCCCGCACTTTCCGATGACGGGTGTCTACGCGGTGGCGGTCGACACCCGGCGTTCCGCCCCCCGGCTGCTCGTCGGGATGACCAGCTCACACTTCGGCCCCAGCGTGGCCACGAGCGACGACCTCGGCGCCTCCTGGGACGAGCCCGACCAGGCGCCCATCGCGTTCCCGTCCGACACGGGCGCGGCCCTGGGGCGGGTCTGGCAGTTGATGCCGGCCGGTCCCGACGAGCCGGACGTGGTCTGGGCAGGCACCGAGCCCTCGGCGCTGTTCCGCTCCGCCGACGGCGGTCGCAGCTTCGAGTTGGTCCGCTCGCTCTGGGACCATCCGCACCGGCCGCAGTGGGACGAAGGGTTCGGCGGCCAGGCCGTGCACACCGTGCTGCCCCACCCGCGTGACCCGGCTCGCCTGCTGGTCGCCATGTCCACCGGCGGGGTCTACCGCTCGCAGGACGCGGGGGCGACTTGGGCTCCGGCCAACACCGGCATCCGCGCCTACTTCCTGCCCGACGAGTGGCCGGAGTTCGGCCAGTGCGTGCACAAGGTCGCCCGGGACGCCGGCGACCCCGACCGGCTCTACGCGCAGAATCACCACGGCGTCTACCGCTCCGACGACGACGGCCGCACCTGGTCGTCCATCGCTGACGGGCTGCCCAGCGACTTCGGTTTCCCGATGGTGGCCCACCCGGGTCGGGCCGGCGTGGTGTGGACGTTCCCGCTGGTGGCCGACAGCGTGCGGTTCCCGGCCGACCACCGCTGCCGGGTGTACCGCTCGGTCGACGCCGGGGGCAAGTGGGAGCCACTGTCGGTGGGGTTGCCGGAGGGGCCGTTCTATCCGGCGGTGCTGCGCGACGCGATGTGCGCCGACGACTCCACCCCGGGCGGGGTCTACTTCGGCACCCGCTCCGGTGAGGTCTATGCCAGTCGCGACGAGGGCGACTCCTGGTCACCGGTGGCGGCGCACCTGCCCGACGTGCTCTGCGTCCGGGCCGCGGTGATCTGAGTGGTCACCGTGCTGCTGCCCGGTCCGCTGCGTGGCGAGGCCGGCGGCGCCAGCCGGCTCGACGTCGACGCCTGTGGCACGCTGCGGGCGGTCCTCGACGAGCTGGCCGCCGCCCACCCCCGGTTGGCCCGGCGGATCCGCGACGAGCGTGGCGAGCTGCGTCGATACGTCAACGTCTACGTCGACGGGGAAGATTGCCGGCACTCCGGCGGGCTGGCCACGCCGGTCGGTGAGGGTGCCCAGGTGCAGGTGCTGCCGTCGGTGGCGGGCGGTTGACGGAATAGTTGACTCGTCAAGTATGTTGACCGGAGCGTCCGGGTAATCCACCAGGGCCCGGTCGACACGCGAGGAGCTGGTCATGCAGTTCGGAGTCTTCACCGTCGGGGATGTCACGGTCGATCCGACCACCGGTCGGGAGCCGACCGAGCATGAGCGGATCAAGGCGATGGTCGCCATCGCGCTCAAGGCCGAAGAGGTCGGGCTGGACGTGTTCGCCACCGGCGAGCACCACAACCCGCCGTTCGTCCCGTCGTCACCGACCACCATGCTCGGCCACATCGCGGCGCGCACCGAGCGGCTGCTGCTGTCCACCGCGACCACGCTGATCACCACCAACGACCCGGTGAAGATCGCCGAGGACTACGCGATGCTCCAGCACCTGGCCGACGGCCGGGTCGACCTGATGATGGGTCGCGGCAACACCGGCCCGGTCTACCCGTGGTTCGGCAAGGACATCCGCGCCGGCATCCCCCTCGCGATCGAGAACTACGACCTGCTGCGCCGGCTGTGGCGCGAGGACGTGGTCGACTGGAAGGGCCGCCACCGCACGCCGCTGCAGTCGTTCACCTCGACGCCGCGCCCGCTCGACGGCGTGCCGCCGTTCGTCTGGCACGGATCGATCCGCAGCCCGGAGATCGCCGAGCAGGCCGCCTACTACGGCGACGGGTTCTTCGCCAACCACATCTTCTGGCCCAAGGAGCACACCCAGCGGATGGTCGGGCTCTACCGCGAGCGGTTTGCGCACTACGGCCACGGCTCCGCCGACCAGGCCATCGTCGGCCTCGGCGGGCAGGTGTTCATGCGCCGCAACTCGCAGGACGCGGTCCGGGAGTTCCGGCCGTACTTCGACAACGCCCCGGTCTACGGCCACGGGCCGTCGATGGAGGAGTTCACCAGGGAGACCCCGCTGACCGTGGGCAGCCCGCAGCAGGTCATCGACCGCACGCTGGGCTTCCGCGAGTACGTCGGTGACTACCAGCGCCAGCTGTTCCTGATGGACCACGCGGGGCTGCCGCTGAAGACGGTGCTGGAGCAGCTCGACCTGCTCGGCGAGGAGGTCGTGCCGGTGCTGCGCAAGGAGTTCGACTCGCTGCGCCCGGCGCACGTGCCGGAGGCGCCCACGCACGCCTCGCTCGTCGCCGCGGCGGGCGGCGGCACGGACAGCACCGTGCACGCCGTCGACGACGTCACGGGCAAGGCGCCCGAGGTGTCCCGATGAGCCAGCGCACCCTGGCCGTGGTCTCGGCGGGGCTGAGCCAGCCCTCGTCCACCCGGCTGCTCGCCGACCAGCTCGCCGCGGCGACCCGCGACGAGCTGGTCCGGCGCGGCTCCACCGTGCAACTACGCGTCGTCGACCTGCGGGAGTACGCCCACGACGTGGTGAACAACATGCTCACCGGGTTCCCGCCGGCGGCGCTGCGCGAGGCCACCGAGGCGGTGACCGGGGCGGACGGGATCATCGCCGTGACGCCGATCTTCAACGCCTCGTACAACGGGCTGTTCAAGTCCTTCTTCGACGTGTTGGAGGGCGAGTCACTGGTCGACCGGCCGGTGCTGATCGGCGCCACCGGCGGCACCGCCCGGCACTCGCTGGCCCTGGAGCACGCCATCCGCCCGATGTTCAGCTACCTGCGGGCGGTGGTGGTGCCCACCTCGGTCTTTGCCGCACCGGAGGACTGGTCCGGTGGCACCGCGGACGGCGCCCTGCGGGGCAGGATCCAGCGTGCCGGCGGCGAGTTGGCCGACCAGGTCGAGCGCCGGCCACCCGCCAGCGGCCCGGCCGACCCGTTCGCCCTCACCACCGACTTCCTCCAGATGCTCGGTCGGGGTGACGGCCCGGTCAACTGACCGGGTGGGCGACAAGCACCGGGCAGTGTGCGTGCTGGATCACCGCCTGGCTGACCGAGCCGAGCAGCAGACCGGTCAACCCGTGCCGGCCCCGGGTGCCCACGACCAGCAGCGACGCCGTGCCGCTGGCCTCGACGAGCCCCTGGGTCGCGTCGGTCGCCCGGACCGGATGTTCCCGCACCACCAGGTCGGGATGCTCGGCGCGCACCGTGGCCGAGGCGTCGGCCAGCAGCCGCACCGCCTCGGCCTGGTGCGCGGCCAGCGACTCCTCGATCTCCTCCGGCACCGGGCGGTCCTCCTCCAGCGGGCTGATGTGCACCAGCACCAGCGGGACCTTCCGTAGCGTCGCCTCGACGGCGCCGTAGCCGACGGCGAGCCGGGACGCCTCGGACCCGTCCACGCCGACCAGCACCGGCGCGTCCACACCGATCGCCTGCTCGTCCGGGCGGACCACCAGCACCGGGCAGTGCGCGTGCGCGGCCACCTGCGCACCCACCGAACCGAGCAGCAGCCCGACGAACCCGCCCAACCCACGACTGCCCACCACGACGAGATCGGCCCGGCGAGACTCCTCGACCATGGTGGCACCGGGCCCACCCGCGACCTGGCGCACCTCGACGGTGAGGCCCGGCCACCGGTCGGCGAGGTCCGCCGCCGTACGCTCCAACATCTTCTGCGCCTCCTCGGAGGGCGCCGGAACCCCGAGGTCGTACGGGTTGAGCGGCACGCCGTAGCCGAGCGGGTGCAGGTAGCCGTGCACCAGCAGCAGCGGCCGGGACCGGAGCTGCGCGGCGTGGGCGGCGTGCTCCGCGGCGACGAGGCTGGACGGCGATCCGTCCACACCCACCACGACAGGTCGATTCATCAGCTCTCCCAGGGTCGGTCAGCTCATTGTCGGGGGCGCGCCGCTGCCGCGCCGCCGAACGCGCCGGCACGGACCAACCCAACGGCTCCGGCCGGCGCGAGCACCGAACACGGGTCCGCGCCGACCGGAGAGCGGCCGGCGCGGACGAAACGACGGGTCAGCTCTTGCGGCTCTGCCGGACGACCGCCACCGGGCTCGCCGAGTGGTGCAGCACCGCGTGGCTCACCGAGCCGAGCAGTACGCCGGCCAGCGCGCCCCGGCCGCGCGCCCCGACGACGGTGAGCTGCGCCGCGGCCGACTCCTCCACAAGCAGCCGGGCGGGCGCGCCGTACGCCACCCGCTGCCGTACGTGCACGTCCGGGTACTGCTCGGACCAGCCGGCGAGCGCCTGGGCGAGGACGCGCTCCTCTTCGCCGGCGAGCGCCTGCACGTCGTAGCCCAGCGGCAGGAGGTCGCTCGGCGGGACGGGGATGGTCCAGCCGTGCACGGCCACCAGGTTGGTGCCCCGCAACGAGGCGGCCTCGTACGCGAAGCCCAGCGCCTCGGCGGACAGCGTCGAGCCGTCGACCCCGACCACGACCGGCCCGTCGGCGCGGGCCTCACCCTTGACCACGAGCACCGGGCAGTCGGCGCGGGCGGAAACCTGCACCGCCACCGACCCGAGCAGCAGCCCGCCGAAGCCACCCAGGCCCCGGCTGCCGAGCACCAGCAGCTTCGCGTCCCGCGCCTCGGCCAGCAGCACCGGCGTGGCCGCGCCGTCGACCACGGCACCGGTGACGGTGAGATCCGGTGCGACCTTGCTGGCCTCGGTCACCGCTTCGGCGACGAGCTTCTCGGCCTGGGCGCGGAACCCGGCGTCGGCGGGAGCGCCCGGCGCCGGCGTCAGCGGCACCTCGTAGAGCGGCCAGATGAACGCGTGCACCACCCGCAGCGCCCGGCCTCGCGTTGAGGCCTCCCGGGCGGCGACCCGCACCGCCTCCAGCGCTGATGTCGAACCGTCAACAGCCACCACCACGGGGGCACCGGATCGCTTGGTCATCACGTTCCTCCTTCGTTCGAACTCCATTCTCCTACGGCGTCGGCCCGATGATCAGGGCAGGAGGGTAGAAGGCGGGGGGCCATTGGTCCCGTCGCCGGCCCGCGACCGCCGCCAGAAGGCGTCCGCGTGCCGACGACGGCGGCCCGGTGTCCGTCTAGCGCGACCCGTCGGTGGCGTCCGAGCGCCGCGACTGCGGCCCGGCATCCGCGTGCCGCAGCTGCCCTTCGGCGGCGTCCGAGCGTTGCGACTGCAGCCCGGCGGTGCCGTCCACAGCATCGTCGGACGGTGCCGACGGCGGCGTCGGGCGGCGGCGGGTCAACCGCAGCACCAGGCCGGGCAGGGCGCTGACGGCCGCGCAGGCCAGCAGCACGGTCGGCGTCAGCGGTTCGGTGTCGAGCAGGTCGCGCAGCGGGGCGAACAGAACCCCGCCGACCTGGAGCAGCGCCGACACCGCCACGGCGACGAGGAGGCCGGGGTTGCCACGTCGCGTACCGGCGGGGCGGGGTGCCCGCACCGCCAGCGCGACGCCGAGCTGGGCCAGCCCCAGCACCACGAAGACCACGGACTGCCAGGGCAGGTCCTGGGCGGCGGCGACCACGCCGGCACCGAGCACCACGGCGGCGATCAGCGCGCCGGTGACCAGGACGTCCCGGCCCAGCCCGGCGCCGAGCACCGACTCCTGCGGCGAGCGGGGTGCTCGACGCAGCGTGCCGGGTTCGGCCGGCTCCGCGCCAAGGGCCACCCCGGGCACCCCGTGGGTCAGCAGGTTCACCCAGAGGATCTGCGCGGGTTGCAGCGGCACTGCCAGGCCGAACAGCGGGCCGACCAGCATCACCAGGATCTCGGCCACTCCGCCGGCGAGGGCGTACCGCAGGAACCGGCGGATGTTGTCGTAGATGCGCCGGCCCTCGCCGATGGCGGCGGTGACGGTGGACAGGTCGTCGTCGACCAGCACCAGGTCGGCGGCCTGCCGGGCGACCTCGGTGCCGCCGCCCATCGCCACCCCGATGTCGGCGCGGCGCAGCGCCGGCGCGTCGTTGACCCCGTCACCGGTCATCGCCACCACGTGTCCACGGGACTGCAGGTCGGCGATGATGTCGAGCTTCTGTTCCGGCTGGGTCCGGGCGAACACCCGGGTGTCCGGGTGCGCCGGCGTCGACCCGTCGTCGCCCCGGGCGAGGGGGTCACCGTCTCGCCACAGGCCGAGCTGCGAGCCGATCGCGGCGGCGGTGGCCGGGTGATCCCCGGTGATCAGCAGCAGCCGTACCCCGGCGGTGTCGAGGCTGTCGGCGATCTCGGGGGCGCCGGCGCGCAGCGGGTCGCCGACGGCGGTCAGCCCCAGCGGGCGCAGGCCGGTCGGTGCGGCGAGGTCCGGCAGTGTCTCCACCAGGGCGGCGGCGACGGCGAGCACCCGCAACCCTTCGGCGGCGAGCTGGTGGGCGCTGCGGGTCAGCGCGGCGATCTCGTCGTCGGTGGCGTCGAGCAGGGTCGAGTTGAGGACACTCTCCGGGGCGCCCTTGCAGACCACGAGGTAGCGCTGGTCGCAGGACCGGTGCGCGGTGACCATGCGGCGTTGGGCCTGGTCGAAGGGGTGTTCGGCGACCCGCGGCCAGGCGCCGCGGGTGGTCTGCGGGTCGAGGCCGGACCGGGCGGCGAAGGCGACGAGCGCCGCTTCGAGGGGGTCGCCCACGGCGCCCCAGTCGGGTCGCTCGTCGTCCGGGGGTGACAGGGCGGCGTCGTTGCAGAGCAGCCCGGCCCGCGCCAGTCGGCGCAGCTCCTCCGGTACGGCCACCGCGGCGCCATCCCGATGTACGGCGCCGTGTGGGGCGTACCCACTGCCGGTGACCTGGTACCGCGCCCCGTCGGTGGTGACGACCTGCTGCACCGCCATCCGGCCCTCGGTGAGGGTGCCGGTCTTGTCGGAGGCGATCACCGTCACCGAGCCGAGGGTTTCCACCGCGTGCAGCCGGCGCGGGATGGCCTTCGATGCGGCCATCCGGCGTGCGCCAAGCGCCAACGCCAGGGTCACCACCGCCGGCAGCGACTCGGGCACGGCCGCGACGACCAGGCTCACCGCTGTGACGGCCATCTCCACGATCGGTCGGCCGCTGATCACCCCGATCGCGAAGACCAGCCCGGACAGCGCGACCGCGACCAGCCCGAGCGTGCGGCCCAGAGCGGAGAGCCGGCGCTGCAACGGTGTGGCCGAGGGACGGGTGCCCGCCACCAGCGTGCTGATCCGTCCCAACGCGCTCGCCGGCCCCGTCCGGAGCACGGTGCCGTCCGCGCGTCCGGTGGTGACCACCGTCCCGGCCAGCGCCTCCTGGCCGACGGTCCGCCCCACCGGCACCGACTCGCCGCTCAACGCGGATTCGTCCAGTTGCAGACGGTTGGCCTCGACCAGCAGCAGGTCGGCCGGCACGATGTCACCGGCCTCGATCCGGACCAGATCGCCGTGCACCAGGTCGGCGGCCGGAACGGCCAGATCCCGGCCGTCACGCACCACCCGGGCGGCGGGGGCGGCGAGTTGGCCCAGCGCCGCGATGGCCCGGTCCGCGCGGATCTCCTGCACCAACCCGATGACCGTGTTCACCAGCACGACCAGGAGGATCACCGCGGTGTCCGGGTAGTCGCCGAGCACGGTCGTGACCACGGCCGCGGCGAGCAGCAACGCCACCAGCGGGTCGGTCAGCTGACGCAGGACCCGTACGGCCACATGCCGGCGCGGTGGCGGCGCCACCGTGTTCGGCCCGTTCGCCCGCAACCGGGCGGCGGCCTCCGCCGCGTCGAGCCCGACCGGGACGGGCACGTCGACGGTGTCCTCCAGCGTCCGGCCCTGCACGCCGGTATTCGCCACCGTGAGCTCCCCTACCTCGCGCGGCGTGTCTCGGGCACGCCATCTCTCTCCACCCTCCCGCCGTGTGGGCCCACCCGGCAGGGGCGTTGCGCCCGCCCGGCCCGGGACCAACGGCCCCTATGACGGTGGAACGGACCTGCCGGCGAAGGTGAGGCCGGTCACTGCGCGGTAGCGACGCCGGGGACGGGTCCCGCGTACCCTCGTCGGATGATTTCCGACCTGCGGCTGCGCCCGGTTGGCGCGGACGACCTCGTGGAGTTCTTCCTGCACCAGCAGGATCCGGAGGCCAACCGGATGGCCGCGTTCGGCCCTGCGGACCCGGCCGACCACCGCGAGTTCGCCCGACACTGGGCGCGGGTGCTCACCGACCCGGCGAACCTGGTCCGCACCGTCGAGGTCGACGGCGAGGTGGTCGGTCACGTCACCGCCTTCCCGGTGGGCGACCGCACCGAGGTCAGCTACTGGATCGACCCGGCGCGTTGGGGTCGGGGTCACGCCACGGCGGCCCTGGCGGCCCTGCTGCCCGAGTTGCCCCGGCCGGTGCACGCCCGCGCCGCCAAGGACAACGCCGCCTCCCTCGCGGTGCTGCGTAAGTGCGGCTTCGTCGTGGTCGGCGAGGACTCGGGGTACGCCAACGGCCGCGGCGTCGACGTCGAGGAATGGCTGCTCGAACTGCCCACCGATGGGCCTGACCTGGGCGGGCACTAGTCTCGCGGGGTGAACTGGTTGGATCTGGTCGGCTGGGCCGGCTCCGCGGTGCTGGTCTGGTCGCTGCTGCAGTCCCGTGTCCTGCGGCTGCGGGCGCTCAATCTCGTCGGCTGCCTCGTGCTGATCGGCTACAACGCCGCCATCGAGGTCTGGCCCATGGTCGGGCTCAACATCGTCCTCGCGGTGATCAACATCTGGTACCTGCGGACGATGCTCGCCACCCGCCACGACGAGCAGACCTACCAGGTGGTGGAGGTCGGCGTCGACGACCAGTTCCTGGCCCACACGCTGCGGGTGCACGGGCCGGACATCGCCCGCTTCAACCCCCACTTCCACTGGGACCCGACCGCCGCGAACCGCTCCGCCTTCCTCGTGGTCACCGCCGACGAGGTGGTCGGCGTGGTGCTGTCACACGCCGAGGCGCACGGAGTCGCCCAGATCGACCTGGACTACGTCACCCCGAAGTTCCGCGACTTCACCCCCGGCGAGTTCGTCTACCGGCGCAGCCGCCTCTTCACCGAACGGGGCTTCCACCGGGTGGTCAGCCCGCCCGGCATGCTCGCCCCCTACTACCACCGGCTCGGCTTCCGCCGCGAGGGCGACTCGTACGTTCTGGATCTGCCCGCCGCACCCGCCTCCGGCTCCGCGTAGCGCCACCCAACAGGATTCGTCCGCCGTCCGACGGGGCACAGACACGCGTACGCCGGGCGGGGCCGCCCGGCGGGCACCGCGCGAACCGGCCGGTGCCACCACCGGAGAGGGAGCGAACCGGGCGTGCAGAGCTACGGGAGCCAACTGGCCCTGGTCGGAATTCTGATCGTCATCAACGCGCTCTTCGCCGGCAGTGAGATGGCGTTGGTGTCGCTGCGGGACAGCCAGATCCAGCGGTTGGAACGCACCAGCCGGGGCGGGCGGGTGCTGGCCCGGCTGGCGAAGGACCCGAACCGTTTCCTGGCCACCATCCAGATCGGCATCACCCTCGCCGGCTTCCTGGCCTCCGCCGCGGCGGCGGTCTCGCTGGCCAAGCCCCTCGTACCGCTGCTCGGGGCGTTCGGGAGCGCGGCCGAGACGGTGGCGATCGTGGTGGTGACCCTCGCGCTGACCTTCGTCACCCTGGTCTTCGGCGAGCTGGCCCCCAAGCGGATCGCCATGCAGTCCGCCGAGCGCTGGGCGCTGCTGGTGGCCCGCCCGCTCGACCTGCTCGCCACGTTCACCCGGCCGGCCGTCTGGGCGCTCGGCGCGACCAGCGACCTGGTGGTCCGGCTGGTCGGGCTCAACCCGAAGCACGAGCCGGAGGAGATCGGCCCGGACGAGCTGCGCGACATCGTCGCCGGCAACCACGGCTTCACCAAGGAGCAGCGCACCATCATCGCCGGCGCCGTGGAGATCGCCGACCGGCGGTTGCGGGCTGTCCTCGTACCCCGGTTGCAGGTCTTCACGCTCGACAGCGGGACCACCGCGGAGGCCGCGCGGCTGGTGCTGGCCGCCACCGGGCACTCCCGGGCGCCGGTGGTGCGCCACGGCGGCCTGGACGACACGGTCGGCGTGATCCACCTGCGTGACCTGGTGGGAGTGCCCGACGACCGCCCGGTCGACGAGATCGCCCGGCCCCCGATGCTGTTGCCGGACTCGCTGCCCGTGGTGGATGCGCTGCGTCAGTTCAAGGCCGAGCGGCAGCACATCGCGCTGGTCGTGGACGAGCGCGGCGCCGTCGACGGGATCGTGACGCTGGAGGACATCCTGGAGGAGATCGTCGGGGAGATCTACGACGAGACCGACCGGGACGGCTACTCGGTGCGCCGCGACGCGGACGGCGCGCTGCTGCTGCCGGGCACCTTCCCGGTGCACGACCTTCCGGACATCGGCGTCGAGCTGCCGTCGCGGCCGGCCGGCGACTACACCACGGTCGCCGGGCTGGTCCTGGCCCGCCTCGGGCACATCCCCACCGTGGCCGGCGAGGACGTCACCCTGGACGGCTGGGTGCTCATGGTGGCCGGCATCGACCACCGGGCCATCACTGAGGTACGCGTGAGCAGGCTCCCCGACGAGGCCGACACCGACGTCGACACCGACGCCGAGCCGGTGCTGGACGAGGCCCGCAGCTGACCGCTCAGTCGTTGGAGAGGTTCTGTAGCCGGACCTGACCACGGGCGACCAGCCGCTCGTCGGCGTCGGTGATCTCCACCTGCCAGAGCTGCTGGCTGCGGCCCCGGTGCACCGGAGTGCCGACCGCCCGCAGCTCGCCGTCGCGGACGGCCCGCAGGAAGTCGGTCTGGTTCGACACCCCCACGACCGTGCCCCGGTCGGCCAGCCAGAGCGCGCCGCCGACACTGGCCGCGGTCTCCACCACCGAGCAGTACACGCCGCCGTGCTGGATGCCGAACGGCTGGTGCAGCTCCGGCCGGACCCGCCAACTGATCACCACCTGATCGGCGGTCGCCTCCTCGAACTTCAGGCCGAGCAGGGCGACGAGCCCACCCGTGACGTCCGGTATCTCCACGGAAACCCCTCCTCGATCAACAAGGGGCAAGCGTAACCGCGCCGGGTTGCGCGAAACCCGGTACGGGTCGGCGCCGGCGATGGGGGAGAATCGGTGACCGTGACCGACAGCAGCCTCCCGCCCTCCGGGCGGGCCTCCCTGACCGATGACCTGCTCTGGCGTGGCCTGATCCAGGACTCGACCGGCCTCGACGAGCTGCGCGAGCTGCTCGACGGTGGGAGCGCCGCCACCTATTACGTGGGCTTCGACCCCACCGCGCCGAGCCTGCACGTCGGCCACCTCATGCAGGTCACCATGGCCCGCCGGCTGCAACTCGCTGGGCACCGCCCGTTGCTGCTGGTCGGCGGGGCGACCGGGCAGATCGGTGACCCGAAGGAGACCGCCGAGCGCACGCTCAACCCGCCCGAGGTGATCACCGCCTGGGTCGAGCGCATCCGTGCGCAGCTCGCACCCTTCGTGTCGTACGAGGGGGACAGCGCGGCGCAGCTGGTCAACAACCTGGACTGGACCGGCGAGATGTCGGTGGTCGAGTTCCTCCGCGACGTGGGCAAGCACTTCCCGGTCAACAAGATGCTGGCGCGGGAGGTGGTGCGCGCCCGGTTGGAGACCGGCATCAGCTTCACCGAGTTCAGCTACCAGCTGTTGCAGGCCAACGACTTCTTCGAGCTGCACCGCCGGCATGGCTGTCAGCTCCAGTTCGGTGGCTCCGACCAGTGGGGCAACATCACCGCCGGCGTCGACTACGTACGCCGGCGCGGCGCGGGGCCGGTGCAGGCGTTCACGACGCCGTTGGTGACCAAGTCCGACGGCACGAAGTTCGGCAAGACCGAGGGTGGCGCCGTCTGGCTCGACCCCACGATGACCAGCCCGTACGCGTTCTACCAGTTCTGGCTCAACGTCGAGGACCGCGAGGTGGACCGCTATCTGCGGTACTTCAGCTTCCGCTCGCGCGACGAGTTGGAGGAGCTGGCGAAGGCGACGGCCGAGCGCCCTGCCGCCCGGTTGGCCCAGCGGGCGCTCGCCGAGGAGTTGACCACGCTGGTGCACGGCGCCGAGGAGACCCGACAGGCGGTCGCCGCGAGTCAGGCGCTGTTCGGCCGTGGTTCGCTCGACGACCTGGCTCCGGAGACGCTGCACGCGGCGCTGACCGAGGCGGGCCTGGTGCGGCTCTCCGGCGATCTGCCGGACGTTGCGGGTCTGTTGCGGGAGTCCGGCCTCGTCAGCGGCCTCAAGGAGGCCCGGCGGGTGATCGCCGAGGGCGGCGCCTACGTCAACAACAACCGGGTGACCGAGGTGGACGCCGCGGTGTCGCCGGCTGACCTGCTGCACGGCCGATACCTGGTGCTGCGCCGCGGCAAGCGTTCCTTCGCGGGCGTTGAGCTGGGCGGATAGTCGGCCGTCGACGGTGTGACGGGGGACGCGTCCGGCGGATTTGACGATCATCCCGCCGGACGCGTAACTTTCTCTCTGCCAGCGCGGAACGGACGAAACAGGCGAAAGTCTGCAAGGCCGGAGCGCGGCGACGACCTCGGGGTCGGGCGGTTACGCCGACCGAATCCCCGGACCGGGTGGTGCCCACGAAACGCCGCGAGGCGGATTTGGCGCGGCGAAACCGACCGGGTAAGGTAGGCAGTCGGCAGGGAAACGGGCGAGTGAGCGGGAAACCGCGACGGCCGGCCTGCCAACACCGTGACGAGAGCGGCGCAAGCCGGTCGAGACATGGTGCCCGCAATACGGTACGAAGCACGACGAACCGCGAAACACCGGTTTGACACGGCGGAAACCAGCGGGTAACGTAGTAAAAGTGCCTGGCGCTGGAAAGCGCCGGGGACGCGAACGAAAAGCCCCGTGATGGGGCCCCGGGTTGGGGCTTTCTGATCGGTGTGTGGTTGTTCTTTGAGAACTCAACAGGGTGCTTGTAAAGCCAGTGCCA
>NZ_JBEYTK010000004.1:0-604835 GCF_040643015.1 Micromonospora sp. NPDC047527
GCCTCCCCCGGTCCCGGGCGCGCGGGGCGCGGGGGCGGCGGGGGGGGGGGGGGGGGGGGGGGGCCCGCCCCCCCCCCCCCCGACCCCGCCCGAGAATTAGCAGTACAGACGACGACATAGGGGACATAGTGCTCGACGTCAACTTCTTCGACGAGCTGCGCATTGGTCTCGCCACCGCCGACGACATCCGTCAGTGGTCGCACGGCGAGGTCAAGAAGCCTGAGACGATCAACTACCGCACCCTGAAGCCGGAGAAGGACGGGCTCTTCTGCGAGAAGATCTTCGGTCCGCAGCGGGACTGGGAGTGCTACTGCGGTAAGTACAAGCGCGTCCGGTTCAAGGGCATCATCTGTGAGCGCTGCGGCGTCGAGGTGACTCGCTCCAAGGTCCGTCGTGAGCGGATGGGGCACATCGAGCTCGCCGCTCCCGTGACCCACATCTGGTACTTCAAGGGCGTGCCGAGCCGGCTGGGTTACCTGCTGGACCTCGCCCCCAAGGACCTCGAAAAGATCATCTACTTCGCCTCGTACGTCGTGACGAGCGTGGACGCGGAGTCGCGTCACCGTGACCTCTCGACGATCGAGAACGAGATCCTGGCCGAGAAGCGGCAGTCCGAGAACAGCCGCGACTCGGAGATCGAGAAGCGGGCCGCCAAGCTCGAGGCCGACCTGGCCGAGCTGGAGGCCGAGGGTGCCAAGGCGGACGTCCGGCGCAAGGTCAAGGAGGGCGGAGAGCGCGAGATGCGCCAGATCCGCGACCGGGCCCAGCGCGAGATCGACCGCCTGGACGAGGTGCTGGACACCTTCCGCAAGCTGGAGCCGAAGCAGCTGGTCACCGACGAGCTGCTCTACCGCGAGCTGCGCGACCGGTTCGGTGAGTACTTCACCGGCTCGATGGGCGCCGAGGCGATCAAGGCGCTGGTCCAGAACATGGACCTCGACGCCGAGGCCGAGAGCCTGCGGGAGACCATCCGGTCCGGCAAGGGTCAGCGGAAGATCCGGGCGCTCAAGCGGCTCAAGGTCGTGGCGGCGTTCCTGAACACCCGCAACTCGCCGCTCGGCATGGTGCTGGACTGCGTCCCCGTCATCCCGCCGGACCTGCGCCCGATGGTGCAGCTCGACGGTGGCCGGTTCGCGACCTCGGACCTGAACGACCTGTACCGCCGCGTGATCAACCGGAACAACCGCCTCAAGCGGCTGATCGATCTCGGTGCCCCCGAGATCATCGTCAACAACGAGAAGCGGATGCTCCAGGAGGCCGTCGACGCGCTGTTCGACAACGGCCGCCGCGGCCGGCCGGTCACCGGTCCGGGTAACCGCCCGCTCAAGTCGCTGTCCGACATGCTCAAGGGCAAGCAGGGCCGGTTCCGCCAGAACCTGCTGGGCAAGCGCGTCGACTACTCCGGCCGTTCGGTCATCGTGGTCGGCCCGAAGCTCAAGCTGCACCAGTGCGGTCTGCCCAAGCAGATGGCACTGGAGCTGTTCAAGCCGTTCGTGATGAAGCGGCTGGTCGACCTCAACCACGCGCAGAACATCAAGTCCGCCAAGCGGATGGTCGAGCGTCAGCGCCCGGTCGTGTGGGACGTGCTGGAAGAGGTCATCGGCGAGCACCCGGTGCTGCTCAACCGGGCGCCGACCCTGCACCGTCTGGGCATCCAGGCCTTCGAGCCGCAGCTGGTCGAGGGCAAGGCCATCCAGATCCACCCGCTGGTCTGCACCGCGTTCAACGCGGACTTCGACGGTGACCAGATGGCGGTGCACGTGCCGCTGTCCGCCGAGGCCCAGGCCGAGGCACGGATCCTGATGCTGTCGTCGAACAACATCCTCAAGCCGGCCGACGGTAAGCCGGTCACCATGCCCACCCAGGACATGGTCATCGGTCTCTACCACCTCACCCACCTCACCGCCGGTGAGAAGAAGGGCGAGGGTCGGGCATTCAGCTCGGACGCCGAGGCGCGGATGGCGTTCGACAACAGCGAGCTGCACCTGCAGGCGCTGGTGAAGATCCGCCTGCGTGGCGTGACCGAGGTCGACAACGGCGCCGGTGCCGAGCAGTGGACCGCTCCGGAGGGCTGGGTCGAGGGTGACCCGCTGACCGTGGAGACCACCCTGGGCCGGGTGCTGTTCAACGAGACGCTGCCGCAGGGCTACCGCTTCGTGAACTACGAGATCCGCAAGGGTCAGCTCTCTGCGATCGTCAACGACCTCGCCGAGCGCTTCCCCAAGGTGGCCCTCGCGGCCACCCTGGACGGGCTCAAGGAGGCCGGCTTCCACTGGGCCACCTGGTCCGGCGTGACGATCGGCATGGAGGACGTCATCGCTCCGCCGCGCAAGGCGGAGATCCTGGCGAAGTACGAGAAGGAAGCCGACCGGATCGACAAGCAGTACCAGCGTGGTCTGATGACCGCCGAGGAGCGTCGCGGCGAGCTCATCGAGATCTGGACCAAGGCGACCAACGAGGTCGCCAAGGAGATGGACACCGCGCTGCCGCAGGAGAACCCACTGTGGAAGATGATCAACTCGGGTGCCCGCGGTAACCTGCTCCAGCTCCGGCAGATCGCGGCGATCCGTGGTCTGGTGGCCAACCCCAAGGGTGAGATCATCCCGCGGCCGATCAAGGCCAGCTACCGGGAGGGTCTGTCCGTGCTGGAGTACTTCATCTCCACGCACGGTGCCCGTAAGGGTCTCGCCGACACCGCGCTGCGGACCGCCGACTCGGGTTACCTGACCCGTCGTCTGGTGGACGTCTCGCAGGACGTGATCATCCGCGAGGAGGACTGCGGCACCGACCGGGCGATCCCGATGCAGATCGGCGAGCGTCTGGAGGGCGGCAAGCTGGTCGTGCACGAGCACGCCGAGACCAGCGTGCACGCCCGTACCCTGGCCGACGACATCAAGGGGCCGGACGGCACCGTCGTCGCCGAGCGGGGTCAGGACATCAACTCCATCGGCGTCGACAAGATCGTCGCCGCTGGCGTGGAGACGGTCCGGGTGCGCAGCGTGCTCACCTGCGAGTCGAAGCTGGGTGTCTGCGGTGCCTGCTACGGGCGTTCGCTGCCGACCGGCAAGACCGTGGACGTCGGCGAGGCGGTCGGCATCATCGCCGCCCAGTCGATCGGTGAGCCCGGTACGCAGCTGACGATGCGTACCTTCCACACCGGTGGTGTCGCGGGTGAGGACATCACCCAGGGTCTGCCGCGTGTGCAGGAAATCTTCGAGGCCCGGGTCCCGAAGGGTAAGGCGCCCATCGCCGACACCCCCGGCCGGATCCGCATCGAGGACGGCGAGCGCTCGCGGAAGATCATCGTGGTGCCGGACGACGGCAGCGAGGAGATCGTCTACGACAAGATCTCCAAGCGGGTGCGGCTGCGTACCCACGACGGCGGTCACGTCGCGGTCGGCGAGAAGCTGACCGAGGGCACCATCGACCCGCACGAGCTTCTGCGGATCATGGGTCCGCGGGCGGTCCAGGTCCACCTGACCAGTGAGGTCCAGGAGGTCTACCGCTCGCAGGGCGTGCTCATCCACGACAAGCACATCGAGATCATCATTCGCCAGATGCTCAAGCGGGTGACGGTCATCGACTCCGGCTCGACTGAGTTCCTGCCGGGTGTGCTGGTCGACCGGGCGCTGTTCGAGTCGGAGAACCGCCGGCTCGTGTCGGAGGGTGGCGAGCCCGCCGCCGGCCGTCCGGTGCTGATGGGTATCACGAAGGCCTCGCTGGCCACCGACTCCTGGCTCTCCGCGGCCTCCTTCCAGGAGACCACCCGGGTGCTGACCGACGCTGCGATCAACTCGCGCAGCGACTCGCTGGTCGGCCTCAAGGAGAACGTGATCATCGGTAAGCTCATCCCGGCCGGTACGGGCATCAGCAAGTACCGCAACGTCCGGGTGGAGCCGACCGAGGAGGCCAAGGCCAAGGTCTACTCGATGACCGGTTACCCGGAGACCGACTACGGGTTCGGGCCGGCCAGCGGGCAGGCTGTGCCGCTGGACGACTTCGACTTCGGGTCGTACCGCTAAAGCACCGACAACGACGAGGCCCCCGGCACCTGCCGGGGGCCTCGTCGCGTCCGGACCGCCCCGGCCGCGGACCGGGTTCGGCATGATGGAGGCATGACGACCGCACCCGGGCAGGTGTCCGTCGCGCAGCAGGGCCTGCGCCACCCGCTGGATCCGGATCCGGCCCGCGCCACGAAGGCGCGGGCGGTCTTCGCGTTGGGGCTGCTCGGCATGCTCACCGGCCTGTTCATCGGCGGGGTGGTGCCGGCGACGGTGGCGCTCCAGTTGGCGCGGCAGGCCCGCCGGGAGGCGTACGCCTCGGGCGGCTTCCTGACCGGCGGCGCCTGGCTACGGCGCGGTGAGCAGTTGGCGTGGACCGGGCTGGTGCTGGTCGCGGTCAGCGTGGTCGTCGCCGTGGTGATCGGCGTGGTCCGGTTGTCCGGCATGCCGTTCGGCCATGACTACCCGGCGAACATGGACTGATCCAGCCACGGTCGCGCCGGGCGTGGGCGGCGTCGCGCCCGGCGGTAGCCTGGCCGGTGTCCGCCGCGCGGCGACGGCGGCCCTGTCGACAGGAGGACCTCGTGACGGAACCGGCGCGGCCCCCGGCGGATGAGCCGGCCGGGCATCCTGGCGCGCCGGCCTCAGGCCCGGCACCCTCCGAGCCGAGCGGCTGGGCGCGACCCGACCCGGCCGGGCAGCCTGGCTCGTCCTCGGCCGTCCCCGATCCGGGTACGTCGCCAGCGTCCCCGCCCGACCAGACCACGCCACCGGCCTCATCGCCCACTTGGGGTGAAGCGGCTCCGTCGCCCACCTGGGGTGAACATCCCCGATCGGTGCCGCCGTCCGATTGGGGTGCGCCTCCAACCGGTTGGGGTACTGCGGCAGCGCCCGGCTCCGGCCACCCCTATCCGGTTTCCGGCGCATCGGCGCCGCAGGGTTGGGGGCAGCCTCAGTCCGGGTCGGGTGGGCCGCAGGGTTGGGGCCAGCCTCAGTCCGGGCCGGGTGGGCCGCAGGGTTGGGGCCAGCCTCAGCCCGGGCCCGGCGGGCCGCAGGGTTGGGGGCAGCCGCCGTCGTCGGGTCAGGCTCCGGGGTGGGGGATGGCGGCGCGGCCCGTGCCGCCGCCCAGCGACGACCAGCGTCGGCCGCCGAAGCGGGTGGAGTCGGTGCCCGGCACGCCGTTCGGCGTGGTGCACCTGGACGTGCCGCCGGTCACCTCCGGGCTGGCCATCGGGTCGCTGGTGGCGGGGATCGCCTCGATCCTGGTCGCACTGCTGGTGATCTGTTTCGGGGTGGCCTTCGCTGGCAACGGCGGGGCCTGGGCGTCCGGCGCGTTCACGGTGCTGGGCGTGCTGGCGGGGGTGGCGGCGACCGTCGCGGGCCTGCTCGGTCAGCGGCAGATCCGCCGGCCGGCCGCACCGCCGGCGGTGCGGTTCACCGGTCGGGGCCTGGCGGTGGCCGGGATCAGCTGCGGGGCGGCGGGGGCGCTGCTCAGCCTCGTGGGGCTCGGCCTGGCGCTACTGCTCACCATCGCGTGAGGCATATCACTGCGCGAGCCGGTCGGTGTACCTCTCGCACCAGGTCTCCGGTGCCCGCTCCGGGGGCGACGGGTGGTCCGGCGGGGATGCCGGTACACTTGTATTCGTAGGTGCCCATCGCGGGCGACGAGGCAGGGCGAGATCCGGCCGGCGAGTGTGAGACGTTCGCCGGGCCATTCCGTTTTGACCTGGGCGGCTGTGGTAGGTACTCTTTCCCCTTGTGCCCGGGCGTGCCCGGGCAACTCGTGCGTGCGCTGGATCCGGAGTCCGGACGGCGGCACGACAAGGCCAGAGATCCGGGGCGGGGCGACCCGCGTGCCGGTGACAGAACCCGGTACGCATGCGAAAGCGTCCGCACCGGGACCGTGAGCTGGGCGACACGCCCGACCGCGGGTGCCGGGGCCTCCGCAAGGTGGCCCTGGTCGGAATGTAGGAGAGCCGGTCATCAGGCCGGCTAACGAGCAGACGGCGCGGCCGCTACAGAGCGGCCGAAGGGAGCGGAGAAACCCGGTGCCCACGATCCAGCAGCTGGTCCGAAAGGGCCGCCAGGCAAAGACGAGTAAGACCAAGACCCCGGCGCTGAAGGGTTCCCCTCAGCGGCGCGGCGTGTGCACCCGCGTGTACACCACCACCCCCAAGAAGCCGAACTCGGCGCTGCGCAAGGTCGCTCGTGTGAAGCTCAGCAGCCAGATCGAGGTGACCGCCTACATCCCGGGCGTCGGTCACAACCTGCAGGAGCACTCGATCGTGCTCGTTCGCGGCGGCCGGGTGAAGGACCTCCCCGGCGTGCGCTACAAGATCGTCCGCGGCTCGCTGGACACCCAGGGTGTCCGCAACCGCAAGCAGGCGCGCAGCCGTTACGGCGCCAAGAAGGAGAAGAGCTGACATGCCGCGTAAGGGACCCGCTCCGCGGCGGCCGCTGGTCGCTGACCCGGTGTACAACTCGCCGCTGGTCACCCAGCTGGTGAACAAGATTCTGCTCCGCGGCAAGCGCCAGCTCGCCGAATCCATCGTGTACGCGGCCCTCGAGGGCTGCCGCGAGAAGTCCGGCACCGACCCGGTCGTCACCCTCAAGCGGGCGATGGACAACGTCAAGCCGACCCTCGAGGTGCGCAGCCGTCGTGTCGGTGGCGCCACCTACCAGGTTCCGGTCGAGGTCCGTCCGACCCGGGCGACCACGCTGGGCCTGCGCTGGCTGGTCACGTACTCCCGCGCCCGGCGCGAGAAGACCATGGTCGAGCGGCTGATGAACGAGCTGCTGGACGCGAGCAACGGCCTCGGTGCCGCCGTCAAGCGGCGCGAGGACACGCACAAGATGGCCGAGTCCAACAAGGCCTTCGCGCACTACCGCTGGTAACACCCTGGTTCCGGCGCCCCACGGGGCGTCGGAACCGCCACCAGTTGAGTCGAGACGACGATAAGTAGGGATTGAAGTGGCCGCCGCAGACGCGCTCGCCAAGGTTCGCAACATCGGCATCATGGCGCACATCGATGCCGGTAAGACCACCACCACCGAGCGGATCCTGTTCTACACCGGCATCACGTACAAGATCGGTGAGGTCCACGAGGGCGCTGCCGTCATGGACTGGATGGAGCAGGAGCAGGAGCGTGGTATCACCATCACCTCCGCTGCTACCAAGTGTGAGTGGAAGGACCACACGATCCAGATCATCGACACGCCCGGTCACGTCGACTTCACGGTCGAGGTCGAGCGGTCGCTGCGGGTCCTGGATGGTGCGGTCGCGGTTTACGACGGCGTCGCCGGCGTGGAGCCGCAGACGGAGAACGTCTGGCGGCAGGCCGACAAGTACAACGTCCCGCGCATGTGCTTCGTCAACAAGCTCGACCGGACCGGCGCCGACTTCTTCCGCTGCGTGCAGATGATGATCGACCGGCTGAACGCCACCCCGCTGGTGCTCCAGATCCCGATCGGGCTCGAGGGTGACCACATCGGTGTCGTCGACCTGATCGGCATGCGTGCGCTCACCTGGCGCGGCGAGACCCAGAAGGGTGACGACTACGCGGTCGAGGAGATCCCGGCCGAGCTGGCCGACTCCGCAGCCGAGTGGCGCGAGAAGCTGATGGAGACCCTCGCCGACGTCGACGACGCGGTGATGGAGAAGTACCTGGAAGGCGAGGAGGTCTCCGTCGAGGAGATCAAGGCCGCCATCCGGCGTGCCACCATCGCTGGCAAGGCCAACCCGGTGCTCTGCGGCTCGGCGTTCAAGAACAAGGGCGTCCAGCCCATGCTCGACGCCGTGGTCGACTTCCTGCCGTCGCCGCTGGACGTTCCGGCGATCGAGGGTACGGCCACCGACGGTGAGACCCCGCTGGTGCGGAAGCCCTCGAAGTCGGAGCCCTTCTCCGGCCTGGCCTTCAAGATCCAGACGGACAAGCACCTCGGCAAGCTCACCTACGTCCGGGTCTACTCCGGCACGCTCGATTCCGGCTCCCAGGTGGTCAACTCCACCAAGGACCGCAAGGAGCGGATCGGCAAGATCTACCAGATGCACGCCAACAAGCGGGAAGAGCGTCCGTCGGCGCAGGCCGGCGACATCATCGCGGTGCAGGGTCTCAAGCAGACCACCACCGGCGACACGCTCTCCGACCCGGCGAACCCGGTGATCCTGGAGTCGATGACGTTCCCGGAGCCGGTCATCTCGGTGGCGATCGAGCCGAAGACCAAGTCCGACCAGGAGAAGCTGGGCACCGCAATCCAGCGGCTGGCCGAGGAGGACCCGACCTTCCGCGTCCGCCTGGACGAGGAGACCGGTCAGACGGTCATCTCCGGCATGGGTGAGCTGCACCTGGACATCCTGGTCGACCGGATGCGCCGCGAGTTCAACGTCGAGGCCAACGTCGGCAAGCCGCAGGTGGCGTACCGCGAGACGATCCGCCGCAAGGTGGAGAAGATCGAGTACACCCACAAGAAGCAGACCGGTGGTTCCGGCCAGTACGCCCGCGTGATCGTGAGCGTCGAGCCGCTGCCGCTGGACAACGAGTCGCCGACCTACGAGTTCGCCAACGCCGTCACCGGTGGTCGCGTCCCGCGGGAGTTCATCCCGTCCGTCGACGCCGGTGCCCAGGACGCCCTGCAGTACGGCATCCTGGCGGGCTTCCCGCTCGTCGGTGTGAAGCTGACGCTGCTGGACGGCCAGTACCACGAGGTCGACTCCTCGGAAATGGCATTCAAGATCGCCGGCTCGATGGTGATGAAGGAGGCGGCCCGCAAGGCCGACCCCGCACTGCTCGAGCCGATGATGGCCGTTGAGGTCACCACTCCTGAGGAGAACATGGGTGACGTCATCGGCGACCTCAACTCCCGTCGCGGCATCATCCAGGCGATGGAGGAGCGCAGCGGCGCCCGCATCGTGAGGGCTCTGGTGCCGTTGTCGGAGATGTTCGGCTACGTCGGCGACCTGCGGTCGAAGACCCAGGGCCGGGCTAGCTACAGCATGCAGTTCGACTCCTACGCCGAGGTTCCGCAGAGCGTCGCGAAGGAGATCATCGCGAAGGCTACGGGCGAGTAACTTCCCCGAGCAGGTGATTCGTGGTCGGTCGCGGGTGTTTTTCACCCGCCCGCGGCCACCACGATCGGATCGCGTGAGACCGGGCCTGTAGGCTTCATCGCCGCAGAACCCACAAAAGCTCTCCGGCCGTCAGGCCGGAAAGGCTGTCGACAGAGTCCTAAGCGCCGACCGGCGCGCCGGGCGTACGAACCAAGAAGTCCACAGGAGGACACCAGTGGCGAAGGCGAAGTTCGAGCGGACTAAGCCGCACGTCAACATCGGCACCATTGGTCACATCGACCACGGTAAGACGACGCTGACGGCGGCCATCACGAAGGTCCTGCACGACCAGTACCCCGACCTGAACCCTTACACGCCGTTCGACGAGATCGACAAGGCGCCGGAGGAGAAGGCCCGCGGTATCACGATCTCGATCGCGCACGTCGAGTACCAGACCGAGGCGCGGCACTACGCGCACGTCGACTGCCCCGGCCACGCGGACTACATCAAGAACATGATCACCGGTGCCGCGCAGATGGACGGCGCGATCCTGGTGGTCGCGGCGACCGACGGTCCGATGCCGCAGACCCGCGAGCACGTGCTGCTGGCCCGTCAGGTTGGCGTGCCGTACATCGTCGTGGCGCTCAACAAGAGCGACATGGTCGATGACGAGGAGCTCCTGGAGCTCGTCGAGCTCGAGGTCCGTGAGCTGCTCTCCTCGCAGGAGTACCCGGGTGACGACCTTCCGGTCGTCCAGGTCTCCGCGCTGAAGGCGCTCGAGGGCGACCCGGTCTGGACCGAGAAGCTGCTCGAGCTGATGAACGCGGTCGACACCGCGATTCCGCAGCCGGAGCGCGAGACCGAGAAGCCGTTCCTCATGCCCGTCGAGGACGTGTTCACGATCACCGGTCGTGGCACCGTCGTCACCGGTCGTGTCGAGCGTGGCGTGCTGCTCCCGAACGAGGACGTCGAGGTTGTCGGCATCCGCGAGAAGGGCTTCAAGACCAAGGTCACCGCGATCGAGATGTTCCGGAAGACCCTGGACGACGCCCGCGCAGGCGAGAACGTCGGCCTGCTGCTGCGTGGCACCAAGCGCGAGGACGTCGAGCGCGGCATGGTCGTCGTGAAGCCGGGCACCACCACCCCGCACACGGAGTTCGAGGCGACGGTCTACATCCTCTCCAAGGAGGAGGGCGGCCGGCACACCCCGTTCTTCCAGAACTACCGCCCGCAGTTCTACTTCCGGACCACGGACGTCACCGGTGTCGTCACCCTCCCCGAGGGCACCGAGATGGTCATGCCGGGCGACAACACCACCATGTCGGTGAAGCTGATCCAGCCCATCGCCATGGAAGACAACCTCAAGTTCGCGATCCGCGAGGGTGGCCGTACCGTCGGCGCCGGGTTCGTCAACAAGATCATCAAGTGAACTAGGTAACCCCGATTAGACCCGCCGCCGGTCGTGCGGCATACTAGTCAGGTTGCGTAACGACAGTTCGTCGCCTGTGTTCGGCTTCCGCTGAACCTCCGGGTGGCGAGACAGTCGAGCGTGGGGTGGTTGGCGGCCCAGTCGCCAACCACCCTCGCACGGCGTTCAGGTCGCGGTAATGCGATCGGCGCCTTGACCCACCGCGCGGTCAGCACCACTCCGGAACCACGGGGCGGAGCCCGGCCCGAGGGCGCGACACGCCCGACCGCGGGGGTCGGCGAAGTGGGCCTGTGCCAGCCGGTACAGGCGCCCGCAACACAGCGGCATCGAGAGAAGGAACAGAAGCCACCATGGCGGGACAGAAGATCCGCATCCGGCTCAAGGCCTATGACCACGAGGTCGTCGACTCCTCGGCTCGGAAGATCGTCGAGACGGTGACGCGCACCGGGGCGCAGGTCGCGGGCCCGGTGCCGCTGCCCACGGAGATCAACCGTTTCTGCGTTATCCGCTCGCCGCACAAGTACAAGGACTCGCGCGAGCACTTCGAGATGCGCACGCACAAGCGGCTGATCGACATCATCGACCCGACCCCGAAGACGGTCGACTCGCTCATGCGCCTCGACCTGCCGGCTGGCGTCGACATCGAGATCAAGCTGTAGGGACCGGACAAATGGACAGGCAAGTCAAGGGGATCCTGGGCGCCAAGCTCGGCATGACCCAGGTCTGGGACAACAACAAGGTTGTTCCCGTGACCGTGGTCGAGGCCGGCCCGTGCGTCATCAGCCAGGTTCGTAGCGCCGAGAAGGACGGTTACTCCGCGGTCCAGCTGGCCTACGGCACCATCGACCCGCGCAAGGTCAAGAAGCCGATCAGCGGGCACTACGCGAAGGCGGACGTGGCGCCGCGCCGGCACATCGTCGAGCTGCGCACCAAGGACGCCAGCGAGTACTCGCTCGGCCAGGAGGTCACGGTCGAGGAGTTCCCGGCCGGCGTCACCATCGACGTCACCGGCAAGACCAAGGGCAAGGGCTACGCCGGCCCGATGAAGCGGCACGGCTTCCACGGTCTGGGCGCTGGCCACGGTGTCGAGCGCAAGCACCGCTCGCCCGGCTCCATCGGCGCCTGCGCCACCCCGGGTCGTGTCTTCAAGGGCACCCGGATGGCCGGCCGCATGGGTGGCGTGCGCTACACCGTGCAGAACCTCACCGTCCAGGCGGTCGACACCGAGAACAACCTCCTGCTCGTCCGTGGTGCCATTCCTGGCCCCAAGGGCGCGCTGGTTCTGGTCCGTACCGCGGCCAAGAGCAAGGTGAAGAAGGGCGGTGCGGCCAAGTGACCACCGTTGACGTACGCACCGTCGAAGGCAGCACCAGCGGCTCCGTCGAGCTGCCGGCTGACATCTTCGACGTGCAGGCCAACGTCGCGCTGATGCACCAGGTCGTGGTGGCCCAGCTCGCGGCGGCCCGACAGGGCACGCACAAGACCAAGACCCGCGGTGAGGTCGCCGGCGGCGGCAAGAAGCCGTACAAGCAGAAGGGCACCGGTCGCGCCCGGCAGGGCTCGATCCGCGCGCCGCAGTTCGCCGGCGGTGGCGTGGTGCACGGTCCCGTGCCGCGCGACTACAGCCAGCGGACCCCGAAGAAGATGAAGGCCGCCGCGCTGCGGGGTGCCCTCTCCGACCGGGCCCGCGCCGGGCAGGTGCACGTTGTCGAGGCGTTCGTCTCGGGCGAGAAGCCGTCGACCAAGGCGGCCCTGGCCACGCTGACCAAGCTCACCGAGGCCCGTCGGGTTCTCGTCGTGCTGAGCAGCACCGACGAGCTGAACTGGGTGTCGCTGCGCAACGAGCCGCGGGTGCACCTGATCGAGTCCGGCCAGCTGAACACGTACGACGTGCTGGTGGCCGACGACGTGGTCTTCACCAAGGACGCCCTGGACGAGTTCCTGGGCGTGCCCGCCGAGACCACCGAGGAGGGTGGCAAGTGAGCACGATCGCCGACCCGCGCGACATCATCGTGGCGCCGGTCGTCTCGGAGAAGAGCTACAGCGAGCTGAACCGGAACTGGTACACCTTCCTGGTGCACCCGGACGCGAACAAGACCGAGATCAAGATCGCTATCCAGCAGATCTTCAACGTCCGCGTCCTGACGGTCAACACGCTCAACCGCCAAGGGAAGCGCAAGCGCACCAAGACCGGCTTCGGTCAGCGCAAGGCGACCAAGCGGGCGATCGTGAAGCTGGCTGACGGTGACCGTATCGAGGCCTTCGGCGGCCCGGTCAGCTGAGGGGTGTAGACAATGGCTATCCGTAAGTACAAGCCGACGACGCCGGGCCGACGCGGCTCCAGCGTTGCCGACTTCGCCGAGATCACCCGGTCCACGCCGGAGAAGTCGCTGCTGGCTCCGCTGCCGAAGAAGGGCGGGCGTAACGCCCACGGCCGGATCACCACGCGGCACCACGGTGGCGGCCACAAGCGCCAGTACCGTCTGATCGACTTCAAGCGGGTCGACAAGGACGGCGTGCCGGCGAAGGTCGCTCACATCGAGTACGACCCGAACCGCACGGCGCGTATCGCGCTGCTGCACTACGCCGACGGCGAGAAGCGGTACATCATCGCGCCGAAGGACATGAAGCAGGGCGACCGCGTCGAGTCCGGTCCGGGCGCCGACATCAAGCCGGGTAACAACCTGCCGCTGCGCAACATCCCGGTCGGTACCACGATCCACAACGTGGAGCTGCGTCCGGGTGGCGGGGCCAAGCTGGCCCGTTCCGCCGGCGTCGGCATCCAGCTGCTCGGCCGTGAGGGCGCGTACGCGACCCTGCGTATGCCGTCCGGCGAGATCCGGCGTGTGGACGTGCGCTGCCGCGCCAGCGTCGGCGAGATCGGCAACGCCGACCAGTCGAACATCAACTGGGGCAAGGCCGGCCGTATGCGGTGGAAGGGCAAGCGCCCGACCGTCCGTGGTGTCGCCATGAACCCGGTCGACCACCCGCACGGTGGTGGTGAGGGTAAGACCTCTGGTGGTCGTCACCCGGTCAACCCGCAGGGTAAGCCCGAGGGCCGCACCCGCCGTAAGGGCCAGCCGAGTGACCGGCTGATCGTCCGCCGCCGCTACGCCACGCGTAAGCGCGGCTGAGGGAGATAAGACATGCCTCGCAGCCTGAAGAAGGGCCCGTTCGTAGACGACCACCTGCTCAAGAAGGTGGAAGTGCAGAACGACAAGGGCACGAAGAACGTGATCAAGACCTGGTCGCGGCGCTCGACGATCATCCCCGAGATGCTGGGGCACACGATCGCCGTGCACGACGGACGCAAGCACGTCCCGGTGTTCGTGACCGAGGCGATGGTCGGGCACAAGCTCGGCGAGTTCGCGCTGACCCGCACGTTCAAGGGTCACGAGAAGGACGACCGGAAGAGCCGTCGGCGCTGACGCCGCGGGCATACGGATAGAGGGAACAAGGGGTTACAGCGATGCCAGGAAAGGGCGACGCTCCGGTGCTTCCGGGCGCGCGGGCGGTTGCGCGGCACGTGCGCATCTCGCCGATGAAGGCGCGCCGGGTGGTCAACCTCGTCCGCGGCCTGCCCGCGAAGGAGGCTCTCACGGTGCTGCAGTTCGCGCCGCAGGCTGCGAGCGAGCAGGTGTACAAGGTGCTCGCTAGCGCGATCGCCAACGCGGAGAACAACGAGCGGCTGGACCCCGGCGCGCTGCTCGTCAGCGAGGCGTTCGTGGACGAGGGCCCGACGATGAAGCGGTTCCAGCCGCGGGCGCAGGGTCGGGCGTACCGGATCCGCAAGCGCACCTGCCACATCACCGTGGTGGTCGAAGCGGTCGCGCCGGCAGCGCCGAGGAAGGCCGCGGCGAAGAAGGCCGCCCCGGCCACGGAGGCCGCACCGGCCGAAGCGCAGAGCAAGACGGAGGACGCCGAGTAATGGGTCAGAAGGTTCACCCCACTGGGTTCCGGCTCGGCATCTCGACCGACTGGAAGTCCCGCTGGTTCGCGGACAAGCTCTACAAGGACTACATCGGCGAGGATGTCAAGATCCGCCGCATGATGTCCAAGGGCCTCGAGCGTGCCGGCATCTCCAAGGTCGACATCGAGCGCACCCGCGACCGGGTCCGGGTCGACATCCACACCGCTCGGCCGGGCATCGTCATCGGCCGTAAGGGTGCGGAGGCCGACCGGATCCGCGGCGAGCTCGAGAAGCTCACCGGCAAGCAGGTGCAGCTGAACATCATCGAGGTGAAGAACCCCGAGTCGGACGCACAGCTCGTCGCGCAGGGCGTGGCCGAGCAGCTGTCCAGCCGGGTCAGCTTCCGTCGGGCGATGCGCAAGGCCATGCAGTCGGCCATGAAGAACCCGGTCTGCAAGGGCATCCGCGTGCAGGTCTCGGGTCGCCTCGGCGGCGCCGAGATGAGCCGGACCGAGTTCTACCGCGAGGGTCGGGTCCCGCTGCACACGCTGCGGGCCAACATCGAGTACGGCTTCTTCGAGGCCCGTACCACCTTCGGTCGGATCGGCGTGAAGGTCTGGATCTACAAGGGTGACGCCGTCCCGGGCCGGGAGGCTCCGGCCGAGGCCGGTCCGTCCCGCCCGCGTCGTGGTGAGCGCGGCGACCGTCCCGAGCGTCCGCGCCGTGGCCGGTCGGGTTCGTCCGGCACCACGGCTGGTGGCACCGAGGCCGGTCGGGCTGCTGCGACGACCATCGCGCAGCAGGCCGAGACGCCGAGCGGCGAGCCGGTCGACAGCGCTGCTGTCGCCGCCGCGGCTGCTCCGGCAGAAACGCAGCAGGAGGGCTGACAGATGCTGATGCCGCGCAAGCCCCCGAAGGGCTTCCGCAAGCCGCACCACCCGGACCGCAGTGGCGCGTCCAAGGGTGGTAACCGGGTGGTGTTCGGCGAGTTCGGGATCCAGGCTCTCGAGCCGGCGTACGTGACGAACCGACAGATCGAGTCGGCACGTATCGCGATGACCCGTCACATCAAGCGTGGTGGCAAGGTCTGGATCACGATCTTCCCGGACCAGGCCCTCACCAAGAAGCCTGCCGAGACCCGGATGGGTTCCGGTAAGGGTTCGCCCGAGTGGTGGGTCGCCAACGTCAAGCCGGGGCGGGTTCTCTTCGAGATGTCCTTCCCGAACGAGCAGACCGCGCGAGAGGCCATGCGTCGCGCGATCCACAAGCTCCCGATGAAGTGCCGCATTGTTACGCGCGAAGTGGGTGAATCCTGATGGCAGCGGGCGTTAAGGCGACCGAGCTGCGTGAGCTCTCCGAGGAGGAGCTGGTCACGAAGCTGCGGGAGGCCAAGGCGGAGCTGTTCAACCTCCGCGTGCAGGCCGCAACCGGGCAGCTGGACAACAACCGGCGGCTGCAGGTCATCCGTCGGGAGATCGCCCGGATCTACACGATCATGCGCGAGCGTGAGCTGGGGCTCTCGGTTGCGCCGACTGAGGTGACTGCATCATGACCGAGAACACCGCCACTGACGCCACCCGCGCGCGCCGTAAGGTTCGCGAGGGCCTGGTGGTCAGCGACAAGATGGACAAGACCGTCGTGGTCGAGGTCGAGGACCGGGTTCGGCACGCGCTGTACGGCAAGATCATGCGCCGTACTCGCAAGCTGAAGGTGCACGACGAGCAGAACGCCGCCGGCATCGGCGACCGGGTCCTGATCATGGAGACCCGGCCGCTGAGCGCCACCAAGCGTTGGCGGATCGTGGAAATCCAGGAAAAGGCCAAGTAGCGAAGGCTCGAGCTCGCCCGGCGTTGCGTCGGGCGTTGGTTCCGCCAGGCTCCGGCCGCCATGGCGGCCGGAGAACCGGCAGACATAGGAGATAGACGTGATTCAGCAGGAGTCGCGACTGCGCGTCGCCGACAACACGGGTGCTCGGGAGATCCTGTGCATCCGGGTTCTCGGTGGCTCCGGTCGGCGCTACGCGAGCATCGGCGACGTCATCGTGGCCACCGTCAAGGACGCGATCCCGGGTGCCGGTGTCAAGAAGGGCGATGTCGTCAAGGCGGTCATCGTCCGCACCGCCAAGGAGAGGCGGCGGCCGGACGGCTCGTACATCCGCTTCGACGAGAACGCCGCCGTCATCATCAAGGACGGCGGGGACCCGCGCGGTACCCGCATCTTCGGCCCGGTGGGCCGGGAGCTGCGGGACAAGCGGTTCATGAAGATTATTTCCCTCGCGCCGGAGGTGTTGTGACCGTGAAGGTCAAGAAGGGCGACACGGTCGTCGTCATCGCCGGCAAGGACAAGGGTGCCAAGGGCAAGGTCATCGCGGCCTACCCGCGGCAGGACAAGGTCCTGGTCGAGGGCGTGAACCGGGTCAAGAAGCACACCCGCATCAGCACCACCCAGCGTGGCGCCAAGACCGGCGGCATCGTCACCCAGGAGGCCCCGATCCACGTTTCGAACGTGCAGGTCCTGGACTCCGACGGCAAGCCGACGCGCGTCGGTTACCGGATCGACGACAACGGCCAGAAGGTCCGCATCGCGCGTAGCACCGGTAAGGACCTGTGATGACCACGGCTACCGAAAAGACCATGCCGCGCCTCAAGGAGCGGTACCGCAACGAGATCGTGGCCCAGCTGCGTGAGCAGAACAGCTACGGCAACCCCATGCAGGTGCCGCGGCTGGTCAAGATCGTCGTCAACATGGGTGTCGGCGAGGCTGCTCGCGACGCCAAGCTGATCGACGGCGCGGTCCGTGACCTCGCCACGATCACCGGCCAGAAGCCGCAGGTGCGGCGGGCGACCAAGTCCATCGCGCAGTTCAAGCTCCGCGAGGGCATGCCGATCGGCGCGAAGGTCACCCTTCGCGGCGACCGGATGTGGGAGTTCCTGGACCGGCTGCTGTCCATCGCGCTGCCGCGTATCCGCGACTTCCGCGGCCTGGACGGGCGCAAGCTGGACGGGCACGGCAACTACACGTTCGGTCTGACCGAGCAGTCGGTGTTCCACGAGATCGACCAGGACCGGATCGATCGCCAGCGGGGCATGGACATCACGGTGGTCACGACCGCCACGACCGACGACGAGGGCCGGGCGCTGCTCAAGCTCCTGGGCTTCCCGTTCAAGGAGAACTGAGATGGCCAAGAAGGCGCTGATCATCAAGGCGGCCGCGAAGCCGAAGTTCTCGGTTCGCGCGTACACCCGCTGCCAGCGGTGCGGGCGTCCGAAGGCGGTCTACCGCAAGTTCGGGCTGTGCCGGGTCTGCATCCGGGAGATGGCCCACCGCGGTGAGCTGCCGGGTGTGTCCAAGGCTTCCTGGTAAGGGCGACCGCGTCCCGGCTGTCGGCCGGGAACTCCTGCACCGATTAGGTATTGCTCTTCGCCGTAGGCCCGGGGCTGGTGCCCCGGGAACCCCGGCGAGAAAGGCTGACGAAATCCATGACGATGACCGACCCGATCGCAGACATGCTCACGCGTCTGCGTAACGCCAACCAGGCGTACCACGATCAGGTGAAGATGCCCTACTCCAAGATCAAGGCGAACATCGCCGAGGTCTTGAAGGCCGAGGGTTACATCGCCACCTGGTCGGTCGAGGAGCCCGAGGAGGGCGCCGTCGGCAAGCGACTGGTCGTCGAGCTGAAGTACGGCCAGAACCGCGAGCGGAGCCTGGCCGGCATCAAGCGCGTGTCCAAGCCCGGTCTCCGGGTGTACGCCAAGTCGGACGGGCTCCCGCGGGTGCTCGGTGGGCTGGGCGTGGCGATCATTTCGACGTCCCAGGGGCTGCTGACCGACCGGCAGGCCCGCAAGCGGAGTGTTGGCGGGGAAGTCCTCGCCTTCGTCTGGTAACGGGAGACAGGTAGAAATGTCGCGAATTGGACGTAAGTCGATCCCGGTACCAGCCGGCGTCGACATCACGATCGACGGGCAGACCGTCAAGGTCAAGGGCCCCAAGGGCCAGCTCCAGCACACCCTCGCCGAGCCGATCACGATCGAGCGGGCCGAGGATGGGCAGCTGAGCGTCAACCGGCCGAACGACGAGCGCAAGGCCAAGGAGCTCCACGGCCTGAGCCGTACGCTGGTTGCCAACATGATCGTCGGGGTCACCGAGGGCTACCGCAAGAGCCTGGAGATCGCCGGCACCGGTTACCGGGTCACCGCCAAGGGTTCGGACCTTGAGTTCGCGCTCGGGTTCTCGCACCCGGTGGTCGTCCCCGCCCCGGCGGGCATCACCTTCACGGTGGAGCGGCCGACCCTGTTCCACGTGGCTGGCATCGACAAGCAGCAGGTCGGTGAGGTCGCCGCCAACATCCGGAAGATCCGCCCGCCGGAGCCCTACAAGGGCAAGGGCGTGAAGTACCAGGGCGAGGTCATCCGCCGCAAGGCCGGAAAGGCAGGTAAGAAGTGAGCGCCACGCTGCTCAAGCGCCGCCGCGGCGTCGCCGCCAAGCGCGCCGTTGGGCGTGCGCGTCGGCACTTCCGCGTCCGCAAGAACGTCAGCGGTACGGCCGAGCGTCCGCGCCTGGTCGTCACCCGCTCGCTGCGGCACATGGTCGCCCAGATCGTCGACGACACCAAGGGTCACACCCTGGCGTCGGCGTCGACCCTGGACGCCTCGCTGCGCGGTGCCGAGGGCGACAAGAGCGCCCTCGCCGGCAAGGTGGGCGCACTGCTCGCCGAGCGGGCCAAGGCCGCCGGCGTCTCCAAGGTCGTCTTCGACCGCGGTGGCAACCGGTACGCGGGGCGAGTCGCCGCGCTTGCCGACGCCGCCCGCGAAGCCGGGCTCGAGTTCTAACAACCCCGTCACGAGAGATAAGGAAGGCTGCTGATGCCAGGTCAACAGCGCCGTGGCGGCGGGTCCGGTGGCAACGAGGGTGGTCGCCGCGACAACCGCCGTGAGGGCGGCCGCGGAAACGCGCCCGTCGAGAAGACCCCGCACCTTGAGCGGGTCGTCGCGATCAACCGCGTCGCCAAGGTCGTGAAGGGTGGTCGTCGCTTCAGCTTCACCGCCTTGGTGATCGTGGGCGACGGCGACGGCACGGTCGGCGTGGGCTACGGAAAGGCCAAGGAGGTGCCCGCGGCCATCGCCAAGGGTGTCGAGGAGGCCAAGAAGCACTTCTTCAAGGTTCCGCGTATCGGCCAGTCGATCCCGCACCCGGTGACGGGTGAGGACGCCGCTGGCGTGGTGCTGCTCAAGCCGGCCTCGGCCGGTACGGGTGTCATCGCCGGTGGTCCGGTGCGTGCCGTGCTGGAGTGCGCCGGGATCCACGACGTGCTCTCCAAGAGCCTCGGCTCGTCGAACCCGATCAACATCGTGCACGCCACCGTGGCGGCCCTGAAGGGGCTTGAGTCCCCCGAGCAGGTCGCGGCGCGTCGTGGCCTGCCGGTGGAGGACGTCGCGCCGGCCGCCATGCTGGCGTCGCGTGCGGGGGTGGCGCGCTGATGGCACGCCTGAAGGTCACCCAGCTCCGGTCCGGCATCGGGACCAAGCAGAACCAGCGCGACTCGCTGCGTTCGCTCGGTCTCAAGCGGATCAACGACGTGGTGGTCAAGGAAGACCGGCCCGAGATCCGCGGCATGATCTTCACGGTCAACCACCTCGTGAAGGTCGAGGAGGTTGAGTAATGACGATCAAGGTGCACCATCTGCGCCCGGCGCCCGGTTCCAAGACCGCGAAGACCCGTGTGGGTCGCGGTGAGGGTTCCAAGGGCAAGACCGCTGGTCGCGGTACCAAGGGCTCCAAGGCCCGCAAGAACATCTCGGCGGCGTTCGAGGGTGGGCAGATGCCCATCCACATGCGCCTGCCGAAGATGAAGGGCTTCAAGAACAAGTTCAAGGTGGTCTTCCAGGTGGTCAACCTGGACCGGCTCGCCGAGCTGTTCCCGAATGGTGGCCAGGTTGGCCCGCTCGAGCTGGTCGAGGCTGGGGCGGTCCGCAAGGGCCACCCGGTCAAGGTCCTCGGCACCGGGGACCTCGGCGGGGTGGCGCTCCAGGTGTCGGCGCACGCGTTCAGCGCGTCGGCCAAGGAGAAGATCGCCGCTGCCGGTGGCTCCGCCACCGAGCTGTAAGGACGTACGACCCATGGCGCCCGTCCGGTTGTGAGCAACTGGGCGGGCGCCATGGTCTGCCTGGGGCGTATGCGCCCGGTAATATCGGAATCTGTTTATGTAGCCGGGCGCATCTGCCCGGAGGGGGATAGGGCTGTTAGAGTCCCATCCCAGCCATGGATTCCGGGCACTCGCCCGGGATCCACCCCGACCCGCCAGGGATCACCGGCGGCCCGCCTCGCGCAGGAGGAAGAAGTTGCTGTCCGCCTTTCTCAGTGCGTTCCGTACGCCTGACCTGCGCAAGAAGCTGCTGTTCACAGTAGGCATCATCGCGGTCTACCGGATGGGTGCCACGCTGCCCAGTCCGGGCGTCTCGTACGGCAACGTGCAGAAGTGCCTCGACACCCTCCAGGGTGAGACCACGGGTGTGCTGAATCTGCTCAACCTCTTCTCCGGTGGAGCGCTACTCCAGCTCTCGGTCTTCGCGCTGGGCATCATGCCCTACATCACAGCGTCGATCATCCTGCAGCTGCTCACCGTCGTGATCCCGCGCCTGGAGCAGCTCCGCAAGGAGGGCCAGGCCGGCCAGGCGAAGATCACCCAGTACACCCGCTACCTGACTCTTGGTCTCGGTGTGCTGCAGGCCTCGGCGTTCGTGGCCCTGGCCCGTTCCGGCCAGCTCTTCCAGAACCGCTGTGACCAGTTCCCGATCATCCCCACCGGCACCGGCATCCCGGACTGGTTGACCCTGACCATCCTGGTGATGACGATGACCGCCGGCACCGGCATGGTCATGTGGCTCGGTGAGCTCATCACCGACCGCGGCGTCGGCAACGGCATGTCGGTCCTGATCTTCACCTCGATCGCGGCCCGGCTGCCCAGCGAGGGCTGGCAGATCAAGACCAGCAAGGGCTGGGACATGTTCGCCCTGGTCATCGCGCTGGTCCTGGTGGTCATCACCGCGGTTACCTTCATCGAGCAGGCACAGCGCCGGATCCCGGTGCAGTACGCCAAGCGGATGATCGGCCGGCGGATGTACGGCGGCACCTCGACCTACATCCCGCTCAAGGTCAACCAGGCTGGTGTGATCCCGGTCATCTTCGGCTCGTCGCTGCTCTACCTGCCGCAGTTGGCCCTGCAGTTCTTCGACCAGACCGACCCGGGCAAGACCCAGGCGTGGATCCAGAACAACCTGGTCGCACCGGACAGCCCGATCTACATCTCGGTCTACTTCCTGCTGATCATCTTCTTCACGTACTTCTACGTCTCGATCACGTTCAACCCGACCGAGGTCGCGGACAACATGAAGAAGTACGGCGGGTTCGTGCCGGGCATCCGCCCGGGCAAGCCGACCGCCGACTACCTGGACTTCATCCTCAGTCGGATCACCCTGCCGGGCGCGCTCTACCTGGGTGTCATCTCGATCCTGCCGAACTTCTTCTTCATCTGGCTGGACAACCAGCAGTACCAGAACTTCCCGTTCGGCGGCACCGCTGTGCTCATCATGGTCGGCGTCGGTCTGGAGACCGTGAAGCAGATCGAGAGCCAACTCATGCAGCGGAACTACGAAGGGTTCCTGCGGTAGATGAGACTCGTTCTGGTTGGCCCGCCGGGCGCGGGCAAGGGCACACAGGCCGAGTTCATCGCCGCCCACCTCTCGGTGCCGAAGATCTCGACCGGTGACATCTTCCGGTCGAACGTCACCCAGGGCACGCCACTCGGTGTCGAGGCGAAGCGCTACATGGACGCGGGTGAGCTGGTTCCGGACGAGGTCACCATCAACATGGTCCGGGACCGGCTCGCCGAGCCCGACGCCAGCGAGGGTTTCCTGCTCGACGGCTTCCCGCGGACGACTCCGCAGGCCGCTGCCCTGGACAAGCTCCTCGCCGACCTGGGCACCGCGCTGGATCTGGTCCTGGAGCTGGTGGTCGACGACGACGAGGTGATCCGGCGACTGTCCGGCCGGCGTACCTGCCGGGGCTGCGGCAAGATCTGGCACGTCGAGTTCGACGCCACCACCCGGCAGGGCATCTGCGACCGGTGCGGCGCCGAGCTGTTCCAGCGGGACGACGACAAGCCCGAGACCATCGCCACCCGCTTGCGGGAGTACAGCGAGAAGACCGCGCCCCTGGTCGACTACTACGGCGCCCAGGGCAAGCTGGTCGGGATCGACGCCACCGGCCCGGTGGAGGACGTCACCACCCGGGCCATCGATGCCCTGCGGTCGTACGGCGGCTGAGGTCCGGCCGGGCCACGGCGGATAGAGTGCGAACAGCGGGGTACGCGTGACGTGCCCCGCTGTTCGGCAACGAAAGGTAATCGCTCCATGCGTCGTCCCCAGCTGGATATCCAGCTGAAGACCCCTGACCAGATCGAGAAGATGCGGGCCGCCGGGTTGGTGGTCGCCGAGGCCCTGCGTCGCATGCGCGAGGCGGTGGCGCCCGGGGTGAGCACCGCCGATCTGGACGCCATCGCTGAGTCGACGATCCGCGAGGCCGGCGGTGTCCCGTCGTTCAAGGGCTACCACGGTTTCCCGGCGTCGATCTGCTCGTCGGTCAACGAGCAGATCGTGCACGCCATCCCCTCGCCCAAGCAGGTGCTCGCCGACGGCGACCTGATCTCGATCGACTGCGGTGCGGTGCTGGACGGGTGGCATGGCGACTCCGCCATCACCGTCGGCGTCGGCGACGTCGACCCGGCGCTGCTGAAGATGGCCGAGGTCGCCGAGGACGCGATGTGGGCCGGCATCGCCGCCGCCGCGCGGGGTGCGGCCAGCGGCAAGGGGCGCCTCACGGACATCTCGCACGCCGTGGAGACCGCCGTCCGCAAGGGCGGCCGGTACGGCATCGTCGACGGCTACGGCGGACACGGCATCGGCACCGAGATGCACCAGGACCCGCACGTGCTCAACCACGGCCGGCCCGGCAAGGGCCCCCGACTGGTCCCCGGCATGGCGTTGGCGATCGAGCCAATGATCACCATGGCGTCGCCGCGTACGGTCGAACTGGCCGACGGTTGGACGGTCGTCACCCGGGACGGCTCGGCCGCCGCGCACGTCGAGCATTCGATGGCGCTGCTGCCGGACGGCGTCTGGGTGCTCACGGCCTTCGACGGCGGTCGGGCTCGCCTCGGCGACCTGGTGACCGCGCGCGAGCCCGCAGCCTCAACCGCCCTCTGACCGGTTCCGTCGGGTCGACAGGGCCGTGACCGGTTCCGTCGGGTCGACCGGGCCGTGACCGGGTTCCGTCGGGTCGACCGGGCCGTGACCGGGTTCCGTCGGGTCGACCGGGCCGTGACCGGTCCCGTCGCGTCGGCCGGGCCGTGACCGGGTTCCGTCGGGTCGACCGGGCCGTGATGGGTCCCGCCGCGTCGACCGGGCCGTGACGGGTCCCGCCGCGTCGACCGGGCCGTGACCGGTTCCGTCGCGTCGACCGTGCCTCGACCGGTCCCGTCGCGCCGACCGCGCCCTGACCGGTCCCGTCGCGTCGGCGAGCGTGAGTTGATCGACTCCATATCGCCGATCTGGGGGTATCCCGCTCGGCTGATACACCGATATCGGCGACATGGAGTGGATCAAGGGCGTTCGCCGCGAGTGGATCAAGGTGGCGGGGTGGGCCGGACGCGACGGGCGCACGGGTGGCATGCTTGCCGGCATGGACGGGCGCGACGGGATGCGAGCGGCGGACGCGGATCGCGAGGCGGTGGCCGACCGGTTGCGTGTTGCTCTCGGCGAGGGTCGGCTGGACCTGCACGAGTACGACGAGCGTGTGCAGAACGCGTACGCGGCGCGCACGTACGCCGAGCTCGACGCCCTGCTGGCCGACCTGCCCCCGGTGGCGCCTGCGGAGCGTTCGGCGCTGGCGCCGGCCAACCCGTCGGTTAGCCCTCCGGCCGAGCCGCTGAGTGGGGTGGTGGACGGCCAGCCCGTGCCGTCGGCGAGTGGTGTCACCGCTCGGTGGCTGGCTGAGGTGTGGCTGCCGTATCTGCAGGCGATCGGCATCGTGGTGGCTGTTTGGGCGGTGACGTCGCTGCTCAGCGGGGAGTTGCTCTACTTCTGGCCGGCCTGGGTGGCCGGGCCGTGGGGTGCGGTGCTGGTGGTTCGCACGATCACCGGGTTGGCCGGGGGAGAGCCTCGACGCCGGGCGATTGAGCGGGAGCGCCGGCGTCAGCGCAAGCGGGCGAAGCGGGAGCGCCGGCGCGAGCTGCGCGCCAGCGAACGGGGCGAACCGGATGAACGGGATGAACCACGACCGGCAGGCTGACCCGTCGCTAGGCCGCCTGTCTCCCGCCATCGCCGCCTAGCCTCCGTCACCGCCGCCCGCCCCCCGGCCCTCGGCCCCCGGCCCTCGGCCCTCGGCCCTCGGCCTCCGGCCCCCGACCCCCGACCCCCGGACTCCCGCCGCCCCGTCACCCGCCGCCTGACTCCCGTCATCGCCGGTCCGCACCCGGTGCGCTGGTCGAGCAATGCGGACCCGCCAGCGGTGGTCTCGCGAAGATCATCGGGTGCCTGCGCGGCGGGCCTGCGGCCGACACGGTGGTCGGGTGCCCGGCCGGTTTGGCGACGGCGTGCAGGCCGGCGTACACTTTCTGTTCGGCGCACAGCGTCCACTCCGGCATGCCCACCCTGCGCTTCGGTGGGAGCTGGAGCCGCGGCTGGCGCGGGCTTCTGATCTTGGTCAGTTCCCGTGTAAGGCGTTGTGGGCCGCCCGGAGCAATCGACGTCAGGACAGCGGAGGACATGCCGAAAAAAGACGGAGCCATCGAGATCGAGGGTCGAGTCATCGAGCCCCTGCCGAACGCCATGTTCCGCGTGGAGCTCGCGAACGGCCACAAGGTGCTGGCTCACATCAGCGGCAAGATGCGGCAGCACTACATCCGCATCCTGCCGGAGGACCGGGTCGTCGTCGAACTCTCGCCGTACGACCTGACCCGCGGGCGCATCGTCTACCGCTACAAGTAGTCCTGACGGCGGCCGGGAAGTCCCGTGTCCGTCTTCGACGTCTGGTGTCGTGCAACGCGCGTCCCCGGGCCAGATGGGAAGTAAGGCAACCGTGAAGGTCAAGCCGAGCGTCAAGAGGATCTGCCAGAAGTGCCGGGTTATCCGCCGGCACGGCCGGGTCATGGTCATCTGCAGCGACCCGCGCCACAAGCAGCGCCAGGGCTGATCTCAGCCCGTCCGGCCGGACACGGTCGGGTGGCGTTGGTTCGGGCAGATCCTTAGCGACACACACAACACACATGCTCGTCCCAGCCGCGAGCGGTACGTGAAGACGTACTCCTGCGTGGCTGACCCCCGGTCGGAGGCCGGGGCCCGCTCGGGCAGCGACCGATCCCGGTCGCCGGCGCTGACAGCGTCGGAAAGACGGGACGGCCGGTAGCGGGATGGGACGGGTCCACACCTCCGCCACACATCACGAGGAGTACGCCCGCACATGGCACGTCTAGTCGGCGTGGATCTCCCCCGCGAGAAGCGGATGGAGATCGCGCTCACCTACATCTTCGGGGTCGGTCGCACCCGCGCCCTGGAGACACTCGCCGCTACCGGCATCTCGCCGGACAAGCGCGCTCGGGACCTCACGGACGAGGAGCTCGTGCAGCTCCGCGACCACATCGAGGGCAACTACAAGGTTGAAGGCGACCTGCGCCGCGAGGTCGCCGCTGACATCCGCCGCAAGGTCGAGATCGGCTGCTACGCCGGCATCCGGCACCGCCGGGGCCTGCCCGTGCGTGGCCAGCGGACCAAGACCAACGCACGGACCCGCAAGGGCCCGAAGCGGACCGTCGCCGGCAAGAAGAAGCCCGGCAAGAAGTAGTTCTTAACCGGATGACGGGGTCGGCCGCCGCCGAGGTGGGCCAGGCCGCAACCCAGTCCGGAAAGTCAACTAGGAGCGCACAGACTTATGCCACCGAAGGCTCGTGCCGGAGCCGCTGTAAAGAAGGTCCGGCGCAAGGAACGCAAGAACGTCGCCCACGGGCAGGCGCACATCAAGAGCACGTTCAACAACACCATCGTGTCCATCACGGACCCGACCGGTGCGGTCATCTCCTGGGCCTCCGCTGGCCAGGTGGGCTTCAAGGGCTCCCGCAAGTCGACTCCGTTCGCCGCGCAGCTGGCCGCCGAGGCCGCCGCGCGTCGCGCCATGGAGCACGGCATGCGCAAGGTCGACGTGTTTGTCAAGGGCCCCGGCTCCGGCCGGGAGACCGCGATCCGTTCGCTGCAGGCCGTCGGGCTGGAGGTCGGCCAGATCGCCGACGTCACCCCGCAGCCGCACAACGGATGCCGTCCGCCTAAGCGTCGTCGGGTCTGAGAGGTAGAGAGAGATGGCTCGTTACACCGGTGCTGACTGCCGCCGTTGCCGGCGGGAGAAGATGAAGCTGTTCCTCAAGGGCAGCAAGTGCGATGGTCCGAAGTGCCCGTTCGAGTCCCGGCCGTTCCCGCCCGGGCAGCACGGCCGCGGCCGCACCAAGGAGACGGAGTACCTGCTCCAGCTCCGCGAGAAGCAGAAGGCCCGCCGTGTCTACGGCGTGCTGGAGAAGCAGTTCCGCGGTTACTACGAGGAAGCCGTTGGCAAGCAGGCCAAGACCGGTGAGGTCCTCCTGCAGATCCTCGAGTCGCGGCTGGACAACGTCGTTTACCGGGCCGGCTACGCCCACTCGCGGGACATGGCCCGCCAGCTGGTCAAGCACGGTCACTTCACGGTGAACGGCAAGAAGGTCGACATCCCGTCGTACCGCGTCAAGGAGCACGACATCATCGAGGTTCGGGCCAAGAGCAAGGAGCTCACCCCGTTCATCGTCGCGCAGGCTCAGGCCGGCTCGAAGACGGTTCCTGCATGGCTTGAGGCCATCCCGAGCCAGATGAAGGTGCTCGTGCACTCCCTCCCGGCCCGGCAGGTCATTGACACGCAGGTCCAGGAGCAGCTGATCGTCGAGCTCTACTCCAAGTAGTTGCTCGTTGCGGTGGCCCGTCCTTCGGGGCGGGCCACCGGAACAGTTTGTGTCGTGGGCGTCAAATAGCGGGCGTCCCGGAAGAGAAGAGACAACATGCTCATCAGCCAGCGACCCTCCCTCTCCGAGGAGTCGATCAACGAGACCCGGTCGCGGTTCGCCATCGAGCCGCTCGAGCCGGGCTTCGGCTACACCCTGGGCAACTCGCTGCGGCGCACCCTGCTGTCGTCGATCCCGGGTGCGGCGGTCACCTCGATCAAGATCGACGGTGTGCTGCACGAGTTCACCACGATCCCCGGTGTCAAGGAGGACGTGGTCGAGCTCGTCATGAACATCAAGGAGCTGTGCGTCAGCTCCGAGCACGACGAGCCGGTCAGCATGTACCTGCGTAAGCAGGGCCCGGGCGACGTGACGGCGGGCGACATCCAGCCGCCGGCCGGCGTTTCGGTGCACAACCCGGACCTGAAGCTCGCCACCCTGAACGGCAAGGGCCGGCTCGACATGGAGCTGACCGTCGAGCGGGGCCGGGGCTACGTGACGGCGGCGCAGAACAAGCAGTCCGGCGCCGAGATCGGCCGGATCCCGGTCGACTCGATCTACTCGCCCGTGCTGAAGGTGACCTACCGCGTCGAGGCGACCCGTGTCGAGCAGCGGACCGACTTCGACCGTCTGATCATCGACGTCGAGACCAAGCCGTCGATGGGTCCGCGTACCGCACTGGCCTCAGCCGGTTCGACGCTGGTGGAGCTGTTCGGGCTGGCCCGGGAGCTGGACGAGACCGCCGAGGGCATCGACATCGGGCCGTCCCCGCAGGACGCTCAGCTGGCGGCGGACCTCGCTCTGCCGATCGAGGAGCTGGACCTCACCGTCCGTTCCTACAACTGCCTCAAGCGCGAGGGCATCAACTCCGTTGGTGAGCTCATCGGGCGTACCGAGGCCGACCTCCTCGACATCCGCAACTTCGGTCAGAAGTCGATCGACGAGGTCAAGATGAAGCTCGCCGGGATGGGTCTGGGGCTGAAGGACTCGGCTCCGAACTTCGACCCGGCGCACGTCGTGGACACCTTCGGCGAGGCCGACTACGACACCGACGACTACCGCGAGACCGAGCAGCTCTAGTCCGCGCTGCCGCCACAACTGAGGAGCACCAAAAATGCCCACGCCCACCAAGGGCCCCCGCCTCGGCGGCAGCCCCTCGCACGAGCGGCTGATGCTGGCGAACCTGGCCACCGCGCTGTTCCAGCACGGCAAGATCCAGACCACCGAGACGAAGGCCCGGCGGCTGCGTCCGCTGGCCGAGCAGCTCATCACCAAGGCCAAGCGCGGTGACCTCGCCTCGCGGCGGCGGGTGCTGGGTGTCGTCAAGGACAAGGACGTGGTCTACGCCCTGTTCGACCAGATCGCGCCCCGGTACTCCAACCGCCCCGGCGGTTACACCCGGATCGTGAAGACCGGTCCCCGCAAGGGTGACAACGCGCCGATGGCGATCATCGAGCTGGTCGAGGAGCTTCAGGTCGCCGAGCCCAAGGTGAACAAGAAGACCGCCTCCCGCAAGGCCGCGCAGCAGGACAAGGTCGAGGCGCTCGCCCCGGCTGACGAGGCCCCGCAGTCGGCCCCGGCCGACCAGGACTCCGAGGCGCCGGTGTCGGCGTCCGGTGACACCGCCGCCGCCCGCGAGGACAGCGACGAGGCCACCGAGAACAAGGCCTGATCAAGGGCAACGTCGGGCCCGGCACCCCCATCGGGGTGCCGGGCCCGACCCATGACAGGAGGTACGAGGTGGACGAGCGGATCCGGCTGCGGCTGGACGTCTCGTACGACGGCGCCGATTTCTCCGGCTGGGCCGCCCAGCCGACCCGGCGCACCGTCGCCGGGGTGCTCGTCGAGACCCTGGACCTGGTCCTCGGTGCCGGCACGGTCACCGGGCTGACCGTGGCGGGACGGACCGACGCCGGCGTACACGCCACCGGTCAGGTCTGTCACCTGGACCTCCCCGTCGACGTGTGGCGCCAGCACGAGGGACGGCTGCTGCGCCGGCTGGCCCGGCTGCTCCCCACCGACGTGCGGGTACGGGCGATGACCGAGGTGCCGGCCGACTTCGACGCCCGGTTCTCGGCCACCTTCCGGCGCTACGAGTACCGGGTCACCGACGCCGTGTTCGGGGCCGAGCCGCTGCGCCGGCACGAGGTGCTGGCCTGGCCGAAGCCGCTGGATCTGGCCGCGCTGAACGCCGCGGCGGCCGGCCTGGTGGGGGAGCACGACTTCGCCGCGTACTGCCGGCGTAAGGAGCACGCGACGACGCTGCGCGAGGTGACCCGGCTGGACTGGCGTCGCGACCCGGACGGCATCCTGGTCGCCACCGTGCAGGCGGACGCGTTCTGTCAGGCCATGGTGCGCAGCCTGGTGGGGGCGATGCTGGTGGCCGGCGACGGCCGCCGCCCGGTCGAGTGGCCGGGCAGCCTGCTCACCCGCCAGGAACGGTCCAGTGAGGTGACGGTGGCCCCGGCGCACGGGCTGACCCTGGTCGAGGTCGGTTATCCGGCCGACCCGGCCGAGTACGCCCGCCGGGCCGATCTCACCCGCCGCCTGCGCGTCCCGGTCGAGGACGCAGCGCCAGTCGAGGGCTGATCGCCCGGTCGAGGGCGCAGCGCCGGTCGGAGGGCTGATCGCCCGGGCGCGTACGACGACGGGTGTGCCCCCGGTCGGCGGCACACCCGTCAACGGGGTTGCGGGGGTCAGTCGCCCGGCAACTCGTCGTTGCTGCCGCTCTGGGTCCCGCTGCGTTCGGTCGGCCCAGCCGTCGGCTGTGTGGCCATGGCGGTGTCGGCCCGGCGTTGCAGGACGCCCCGGCTGAGGTGCACCTCGATCATGTCGAACAGGATCTCCCGGATCTTGGCGTCGCCGGACTTCACCGCGGCCCCGTCCGCGCGGACCACCAGCGCGTACGCCAGGTAGTGGCCGCGGACCTGCCAGCCGACCCGCGCCGGTGCGCGGGTCAGCACGTCGGTGCCGTCGTCCTCGCCGGCGGTCAGACCCCGGAAGCGGCCCTGCCGTTCGTCGAGCAGTTGCCGGAGCCGGTCCCGGGTCCGTTCCGCGCTCGCCTTGTCGGTGAGGTTGAACAGGCCGGTGGTGACCAGGTGGTCGCCGCCCGGGGCCCGCAGCGTGGCCCGTACGACCTGGTTGCAGCCGAGCAGGACCAGCAGGTCGGCCACCTCGCCGGTGGCGGCGACGGCGCAACTGCCGCTGGAGTGCGTCTTGAGCACCTGGTAGGCGGGCTGGCCGTCGGCGGTCCGCAGTTCCTTGCCGGGGAAGAGTTCCTTGGCGGTGAGCGGGGACGGGTCGGTGTCCCGGGAGTCGAGGTCCTGCCGTTCCGCGGTGGCGGACGGGGCGGCGGCGTTCGGCTGGAGTGTCGGGGTGGTCTGCGGCACCTGGTTGCGGTCCGCCAGCAGAGCGGCGGCGCCCAGGCCGCAGAGGGCGAGCAGGACCAGGACTGCCGCGCCGCCGATCACTGCCTGCCAGAGCCGTCCACCGCCGCGCTGGGTCGGCGGCTCGACCGGGTGCGCAGAGGTGTAGACCTGATCGAGTGGGGTCGGTGCCGGGGTGGCGGCAGGTGCGACCGGTGGCGGTTGGGCCGAGGGCAGCATCAACTGGTTCGCCCGAGGGAGCGACGGGGCGGGGAAGCGCGACGGAGAAGGCCCGGCGGGCGGAGGCGGCCCGGCACCGCGCACGGGCAGGTCGGACCCGGGCTCCGGGTACTCCTCGAATGCGTCCTCATCGGACTCGTACCGATACACCATGTCGCCCAGAGTAGGAGTCATTGTCCCTTTAGGGGGTAATAATACAGAAATGCGCGCGTGGCCCGTGTCGTGAGCCTGCTCGCGCCGGTGCGAGAATTGCCGACGTGACCGGCGACCACTACTTCACCGCTCAGCCCGCCAGCGACGCCCCGGCGCGCGAGGTCGAGTTCACCGTCGCCGACCGCGACTACCGGCTCGTCTCGGCCGGCGGGGTGTTCTCCGCCAGCCGCCTCGACCCCGGCACCGCCGTACTCCTGCGCAAGGCCGACCTGCCCGCCGCCGACACCACCGGCGACCTGCTCGACCTCGGCTGCGGATTCGGGCCGATCGCCTGCGTGCTGGCCGACCTGGCACAGGCGAGCACCGTCTGGGCGGTCGACGTCAACGCCCGCGCCCGCGAATTGACCGAAGCCAACGCGGCCCGGGTGAACGCCGCCGACCGGATTCTGGTCCGCGCGCCGGACGATGTGCCGGAGGACCTACGGTTCGCCCAGCTCTGGTCCAACCCACCCATCCGGATCGGCAAGGACGAACTCCACGAGCTGTTGCGGCGCTGGCTTCCCCGGCTCGCCCCGGACGGCGTCGGCTGGCTGGTGGTCGCCCGCCACCTCGGCGGCGACTCGCTGCACCGGTGGCTCACCGACCAGGGTTGGCAGGTCGAGCGGTACGCCAGCCAGAAGGGCTTCCGGGTGCTGCGGGTCACCCGGTAATTGGATGTCCCCCCGGCCCGTGCTGGGGCAGGATCCCGGCGTGGGATACGTGGACGTGGCAGCGGTCGGGCACATCCTGCCCGACGGTCGGGAACTCTTCGCCGACGTGTCGTTCCGGGTCGGGGAGGGCAGCAAGGTCGCCCTGGTCGGGCCGAACGGCGCGGGGAAGACGACGCTGCTGAGGATGGTCGCCGGTGACCTGCCGGTGCGTACCGGCGCCGTCGCGCGGGCCGGTGGCCTGGGCGTGATGCGCCAGTTCATCGGCATGATCGGTGACGAGACGACGCTCGCCGACCTGGCCCTGTCGCTAGCGCCACCGCCGCTGCGCGAGGCCGGCCGCCGGCTCGGCGAGACCGAGGCGGCCATGCGGGCGGCCGAGGTTCGCGGCAAGTTCAGCAACGCGGCCGGCAAGGCGCAGTTGGCGTACGCCGACGCGCTGGGCGCCTGGGGCGAGGCCGGCGGGTACGACGCCGAGGTGCTCTTCGACACCGTCGCCACCACCGTGCTCGACAAGCCCTGGGACGCCGTCCGGGAGCGACCGGTGCGCACCCTCTCCGGCGGGCAGCAGAAGCGCTTCGCGCTGGAGTTGCTGCTTCGCGGCCCGGACGAGGTGCTGCTGCTCGACGAGCCGGACAACTTCCTCGACGTGCCCGGGAAACGCTGGCTGGAGGCGCGGCTGCGCGAGTCCACCAAGTCGGTGCTCTACGTCTCGCACGACCGCGAGCTGCTGGCCCAGACCGCCAACCGGGTGGTCGCCGTGGAGGGCGGCAGCGCCTGGGTGCACCCGGGTGGCTTCGCCAGTTGGCACGAGGCACGGATGGCTCGACACGCCCGCCTCGACGAGCTGCGTCGGCGCTGGGACGAGGAGCACCAGAAGCTGCGTGAGCTGATGCTGATGTACAAGCAGAAGGCGGCGTACAACGACGGGTTGGCCTCGCGCTACCAGGCCGCGCAGACCCGGTTGCGCAAGTTCGAGGAGGCCGGGCCGCCGCCCGTACCCCCGAAGGACCAGGACATCCGGATGCGGCTGACCGGCGGGCGGACCGGCAAGCGCGCGGTCGTCTGCGAGCAACTGGAGCTGGACGGCCTGACATTCCCCTTCGACCTGGAGATCTGGTACGGCGACCGGGTGGCGGTGCTCGGTGCCAACGGCACCGGCAAGTCGCACTTCCTGCGGCTGCTGGCCCGGGGCGGCACCGACCCCGACCCGGCGAACGGGCCGGTCGACGGCGCGGGCGCGCTCGCCCCGGTGGCGCACGCCGGCACGGCCCGGCTCGGTGCCCGGGTCCGTCCCGGGCACTTCTCCCAGACGCACGACCGGCCGGAGTTGATGGCGAAGACGCTTGTCGAGATCCTCTGGCGCGGCGACGAGCACCGCACCGGGATGGACCGGCACGCGGCGATGGGCGTGCTCAGCCGGTACGAGCTGGCCGGGCAGGGTGACCAGCGGTTCGGCACCCTCTCCGGCGGGCAGCAGGCGCGGTTCCTGGTGCTGTTGCTGGAGCTGTCGGGGGCGACCCTGCTGCTGCTCGACGAACCCACCGACAACCTCGACCTGGCCAGCGCGGAGGCCCTCGAAGCGGGCCTGAACGCGTTCGAGGGGACGGTGGTGGCGGTCACCCACGACCGCTGGTTCACCCGATCCTTCGACCGGTTCGTGCTGTTCCGGGGCGACAGCGAGGTGGTGGAGACCCCGGAACCGGTCTGGGACGTGGGCTGACCGGGTCCCGGGCGACGGCGCGCCCGGCCGGCATAGGGTGGATCTCGTGACTGAGATGACCTATCGCCGGCTGGGCGACTCCGGGCTCGTGGTGTCCGTGGTCGGCATCGGCTGCAACAACTTCGGCCGCAAGCTCGACGTCGACGGCACCCGCGCGGTGGTCGACGCCGCCCTGGACGCCGGGATCAACCTGTTCGACACCGCCGACATCTACGGCGAGCCGCAGGGTGGTTCCGAGGAGCTGCTCGGGCAGGCGCTCAAGGGCCGCCGCGACGACGTGGTGGTGGCCACCAAGTTCGGCATGGACATGCACGGCCTCAACGGGCCGGACTACGGCGCCCGTGGCGCGCGGCGCTACATCGCCCGCGCGGTGGAGGCGTCGCTGCGCCGGCTCGGCACCGACCACATCGACCTGTACCAGATGCACGAGCCCGACCCGGGCACCCCGATCGACGAGACCCTCGCGGCCCTCGACGACCTGGTCCGCGACGGCAAGGTGCGCTACCTGGGCAACTCCAACTTCGCCGGGTGGCAGATCGCCGACGCGGACTGGGTGGCCTCGTCCAACGGCCGGGCCCGCTTCATCAGCGCACAGAACCACTACAGCCTGCTGGAGCGCTCCGTCGAGGCCGAGGTGATCCCCGCCTGCGAGCGGTTCGGCCTCGGCATGCTGCCGTTCTTCCCGCTCGCCAACGGCCTGCTCACCGGCAAGTACAAGCGCAGTGAGCAGCCCCCGGCGGGCAGCCGGCTCTCCGGCGGCGGCCGGTACGCCGAGCGGCTCGCGGCGGCCGACTGGGACACCATCGAGGCGATCGAGGCGTACGCCGCCGAGCGGGGTCTGACCGTGCTCCAGGTGGCGATCGGTGGGCTGGCCGCCCAGCCGGCGGTGACCTCGGTGATCGCCGGTGCCACCACGCCAGAGCAGGTGCACGCCAACGCCGCTGCCGGCACCTGGGAGCCGAGCGACGAGGACCTGGCGGCGCTGCGCGCCATCCTCTGACCCGAAGGTCCGAAAACGGGCCGGGCCGCTCGTCGCGGCCCGGCCCGGTCGTCGGTTGGGCGCCGCAGCGCCCGTCGGTCAGCCGGCGCGACGGCGACCGAACAGCATCGCCACCCCCATCGCGACGGCGGCGAGCACCAGAGCACCGGCCGCGATCGGCCACCAGCCGCCGCCGGTGGCGCGGTCCGCGTCCATCGGAGCCGTCACCGCCACCGGCGCGGGAGCCGGCGGCGTCTGGGCGACCTTCGCCTGGATCTCGGCGGTGGCCTTGCCGGGATTCGGCTCCGGCGCGGTCACCGTCACCCGCCACCGACCGGGGGAGAGCACGGGACCGCTGCTGTAGAAGCCCTGCCCCTCGGGTGCCGGTTCCAGTTGCAGCGGGCCGAGCTGCTGCCCGTCCGGGCCGGTGCCGGTGAGGACCAACCGCACCGGCTTGTCCAGTCGGTGCCCGTCGCCGTAGGTGGCCTGGATGGTGACCCCCTCGGCACCGTCACCGGCGACTTCCAGCTTGAGCTTGCCGGTGTGCGCCGCCGCCGGGGCCGTGGAGAGCAGAGCCAGGGCCAACCCGACGAGTACGGCGGTGACCACCGTGCGGATACGTGTCACGGACGTCTCCTCACTGAAACTGAGGAGGCCCCTCCCCGACACCGAGGTGTCGGGGAGGGGCCTCGGATGGATCAGAGCTGGCGGCCCGGTGCGAGTCGGGTGACGTCCTCACCCAGTCGCCCGGCGCCCTTGACGGGCTTGCCCTTGTTCGCCTTGACCCCGGCGTTGCTGGCAGGCGTCCCGCCGAGCCGCACCGTCATGGCGTCGGCGTCGCGGATCAGCACGTCCCGGATTTCCGCCTCGGTCACCAGCTTGGTGTCCGCGGCGAGCTTCCGGAAGGCCTCCAGCTCCTTGAGCGCCTTGTCGTCCTTGCCGGACGCCTCCGCCTTGCGGACAGCGTCGAGCTTCTTCGTCAGATCCTTGTGCGCCTTGGCCGAGAGCCGCCCCGTCGCCTTGAACCGGTCCAGCAGGTTCTGCATGTCCCGGAACGAGGTGGTGACGAAGAACCGGACCGTCGAGGTGGTCTTGTTGCCCGCCTTGTCGGTCGCGGTGACGGTCAGCTCGTGCAGGCCGAGCGGCAGCTCGTACATGGCCTGCAGGGTGCCGCTGGCGTACGCCTTGCCGTTGAGGGTGCCGACCACGGACGAGATGCCCGAGGTCGGGTCGACGGCCTGCCAGGACACCCGGACGTCCTGGCTGTCCCCGTAGAGCTGGCCGTCGGCGATTCCGGACACCAGCAGCGTCGGCTTGGTGCCGTCGATGCGCAGCACCGCCGACTTGAGCGTCTCGGCGTTGCCCGCCTTGTCGGTCGAGCGGAACAGCAGCTCGTGCTGCCCGTCACCGGTCACCTCGACCGGCTCCGAGTACGGCGTCCACGCGCCACCGTCGAGAGACCACTCCACCGTCTTCACGCCGGAACCGGCGTCGGTCGAGGTCAGCACCACCGGGATGGTCCCGTTGTGCCAGCCGTCGTCGCTCGCCGGAGCGAACGTCGCCGTGGTCACCGGCGCCGTGGCGTCGATCTTGACCGAGACGGTCTTCGTCGACTCCACATTGCCGGCCTGGTCCGTCGAGCGGAACCGCAGCTCGTGCTCGCCGTCCCCGCTGACCGTCACCGGCTCGGTGTAGGCGGTCCAGGTGGTGGCACCGTCCAGCTGGTACGACGTACCGGCCAAACCGCTGCCACCGGCCTCGTCGGCGGCGGTCAGCGCGACCGTCACCGGCCCGGTGTACCACCCGTCGGTGGGGGTGCCGGACACCGCCGCCGTCGTCACCGGCGCGGTCTCGTCGACCGCCCTGGTGCTGAGCCGGAAGTAGTCGAACGAGGCCGTCTTCGACGCCGTCTGGTTGGCACCGAGGGTGAACAGGCCGACCTTCGGGGTGGCCCCGACCGCACTGTTGGTGAGTGCCGTCAACGCCGTCCAGGTCGTCCCGTCGGCCGAGTACGACGCGGTGAACGTGTCGCCGCTGCGGGCCAGCCGCAGGTGCCACACCGCCGAGGTCAGGTTGCCCGCCTCGGGCTGCGGGTCCTGGACCGTCCCGCCGACCTCGCTGCGGAACTCGATCCGCCGCGACACCGTCTGGCCGGCCTGGTTGTCCGCGATGAAGTCGAACTTCAGGTAGTTGTCGTCGTCCGCCATCACGATCAGACCGGCCTGCTGGTACTGCTCGTCCAACAGGCTGCCGTCGACCTTCGTCTCCAGGGTCCAGTCGCCCGACGGCGCGGTCTGGAGGATGAAGTTCTTCGGCCCGGTGTTGTCGGTGCCGTAGATGTCACCGTTGGGCACGTCGATCCGCAGCGCGCCACCGGTCACCCGGTAACCCGCCGGGTCCTCCCGCAGGATCGCGTCCCACCGGCACTTGTCCAACGCGCTGCCGGTGAACTCGTCCGACGGGTCGACCGGGCCGGCCGGAGCGTCCGGCGTGACCTGGAACGAGTCGAAGGCCGCGTCGACCACCGGCGCCTCGGTGCCGCCGTTGAGCGCGAAGACCCCGATCCGCGGGTTGGTGATGCCGGCGAGCGCGGCCGAGCGGCCGACCGGGGTGAAGGTCTGCCCGTCGGCCGAGGCGGCTGCGGTCAGGTTCGTCCCGTCACTGGTGATCCGCAGGTACACGGTGTCACCGGCAGGTGCGGCGGTGGCGTCGGCGGCCTCGTTGCGAGGAGTGGCCGCCGTCTCCCGGATGAACTCCACCCGACGGCTGCCGTTGTACAGCAGGTCCACCTTGGCGTAGTTGTCGTCATCGCCGTACACCAGCAGACCTGCCTGCTGGTAGTTGGCCGTCACCGGGAGGGTGACCTTGGTGGTCATCTCCCAGGCGCCGGTCGGAGCCGGCTGGAGCACCAGGTTGGTGGCGTCGTTGCGAGTGCCGTAGAGGTCACCCACGCCGGTCGGCAGCCGCAGCGCGCCGCCGCTGACCGAGTAGAGCTGGTTCTCCCGGACCACACTGGTCCACCGGGCCTTGTCGAGGCTGGTGCCGTTGAAGTCGTCCGAACGCGCCCCGAAGCAGGACGTGTCCGGCGCGTCCACCCGCACCGGCACCGTGGCGTACGCCTTCGCGCCCTTGCTGTCGGTCACCGTGAGGGTGGCCGTGAAGGTGCCCGGGCTGGTGTAGGTGTGGCTGGCGTCCAGGGTGGTCGCCGAGCCTCCGTCACCGAAGTCCCAGGCGTACGTCAGCGGGGTGTCACCCTCGGCGTCGGTGGCCGTGCCGTCGAAGGCGACGGTGACCGGCGCGGTGCCGGTCGCCGGGGTGGCGGTGGCGCTGACCACCGGCGGCGCGTTCTCGGTGACGCCCCGGCCGATGAAGTCCATCCAGTTGACGTTGAACAGCGAGCCCGTCCCGCCGTTCGGATCGCGGGCCAGGAAGAACAGCGAGCCGCTCGCGGCACCGGTGACCGGCGCGCTCACGTCCGTGTACGTCTGCCACGCACCGGTCGCCGGCACGGTGGCCGTGGCGACCACCGGTCCGTCGACCGCGCCCGCGCGGACCTCGATCCGACCGCCAGCGGCGGCCGAGGCGGCCCGGAACCGGATCTCGGTGATGTTGGTCAGGTCCGCCGGGGCGACCGACCACCAGTCGCCGTCCTCGATGAACCCGATGTTCTGACCGCCGCCGGCAGAGTCGGCGCCGGTCTCCCGCTGCACGCCGGCGTCTCCGCCGCCGGTGCTCACCGGCGCACGTCCGGTGGCGGTGAAGTACTCGGCCTGCTTCTGCTTCGGCTGGAGGATCTCGATCGCCCGGCCGGTGAGCGGGCCGGAACCGCCGGCACCGCCCTCGTCGGTGTAGGTGGCCTCGAAGACCGCGAAGACGTTCGCCTCGGCGCCGTGCCCGGAGGCGAGCGACGTCTGGACGGTGCCGGTGCAGCCGGTGTGCTGCTCCAGCGGGTGGGCGTGCTCGTCGTGACCGAGCAGCACCTGCAGCTGCACCTTGTCACAGTCGATCTGCCCGTCCTCGGGGTCGGTCACCTTGACCGAGTAGCGGACCTGGTCACCCCAGTTGAAGAAGCCACCGTCCGGCGGGAACTCGATGCTCACGGTCGGTGCGGTGTTGCCCACGGTGACCGGCACGTTGGCCACCGCGGTACGGCCCTTCGGGTTGGTGACGGTGAGCTGGGCGGTGAAGCTGCCCGCTGCCGCGTACGTGTGCGTCGGGTTGGCCTCGGTGGAGGTCTGCCCGTCGCCGAAGGCCCAGGCGTAGGTGAGCGTGCCGCCGTCCGGGTCCCGGGAGCCGGCGCTGGAGAAGGTGACAGTCAACGGCGCCGGACCCGAGGTCGGGGTGGCGGACGCCGCCGCGATGGGTGCGCGGTCACCGGCGGTGTAGTCGATCCGGTAGACGCCGGAGTTGTCGTTGTTGCCGCCGAAGCCGCTGCCCCACTCGATCAGGTACAGCGCGCCGTCCGGGCCGAACTCGAAGTCCATCGGCCGGACCATGGTCATCCCGGTGAGCAACTGGTTGATGTCCACCAGCGACTTGCCGTCGGCGGTCATCTGCAGGGTGTACATCTTCGACTGGTTCCACTCGCCGAGCAGAGCCTTGCCGTCGTAGTACGCCGGCCACTTCCGCGCCGAGTTGAGGTCCGCGTCGTACCGGTAGACCGGGCCGCCCATCGGAGCGCCGCCGCCGCCGATCTCCGGGTACCGCGCGTCACCGGCGTAGCCGTAGTCGACGGTGGCCGGGACGACCGGCGGGAGGTTGGTCAGGCCGGTGTTGTTGGGCGAGTTGTTCACCGGTGCCGCGCAGTCGAACTTCGCGCCGCTCGGGCCGGACGGGAACGTGTAGTCGTTGTACGCCTCGTTCGTGCCCGTGCAGTACGGCCAGCCGTAGTTGCCGGGCGTCACGACGTTCCACTCGACCAGACCCCGGGGGCCACGGTTCGGGTTGTCCGAGTTGGCGTCCGGCCCGTAGTCCGCCACGTACAGCGTCTTGGTCTTCGGGTCGGTGCCGATCCGGAACGGGTTGCGGAAGCCCATCGCGTAGATCTCGGGACGGGTCTTCTCGGTGCCCGGAGCGAAGAGGTTGCCCGCCGGGACCGTGTACGTCCCGTCGTCCTCCGGGTGGATCCGGATCACCTTGCCGCGCAGGTCGTTGGTGTTGCCGGAGGTGCGCTGCGCGTCGTAGTCCTGGCGGCCCGACCGCTCGTCGATCGGCGTGTACGCGCTCGACTCGAACGGGTTGGTGTTGTCACCGGTCGCCAGGTAGAGGTTGCCGTCACTGTCGAAGGTCATGCTGCCGCCCGCGTGGCAGCAGGTGTTGCGCTGGGTGTCGACCCGCAGCACCTGCTTCTCGCTTGCCGCGTCGATGGTGTCGCCGGTCACGGTGAACCGGGACAGCAGGTTGCGCGCGATGCCGTCGTTCGGGGCGTAGTAGAGGTACACCCACTTGTTGGTGGCGAAGTCCGGGTCGAGCCGGATGCCGATCAGGCCGTCCTCGTTGCCGGTGAAGACGTCCAGGTCGATGGCGGTGACGGTGTTGCCGGTGTCCGGCTTGATGATCTGCACCCGACCGTCACGCTCGATGTAGAAGACCCGCCCGTCCGCGGCGATGTCCAGCTCCATCGGGTTGCTTGTGTTGCTGTCCAGCGTGACCTTCTCGAAGTTGGAGGTCTTCGAGGCGCCGCAGTCGGCGTCGACAACGCCGGCCGCCGTCTGGATGCCGCCCAGCAGGTGGCTGAGGAACTCGGGCTCGGCGAACGACTCCCGGGTGTGCCCGCCCCCGGTGTACCAGGAACGGCCGCCGTCGAAGTCCTGGCACCAGGCCGTCGGGTGGTCGGCGCCCATCGCGCCGGCGCCCGGGTTGTAGCTCTTCTCGTCCAGGCTGGCCAGCACGTGCACGTCCGGCCGTGGGTTGGTCTGGAAGTTGTACCACTCGTCGAACCGGGACCAGCGGTCCGGCAGCTCGGCCGTGGACGGGTGGGCGTGGTCCTCCACCTTCACCGTGGCCTGCTGGTTGGCCGGGTGGTTGGCGAAGTACGCGCCGACCAGGTCGCCGTACCACGCCCAGCTGTACTCGGTGTCCGAGGCGGCGTGGATGCCGACGTAACCGCCGCCGGCCTGCACGTACCGCTCGAACGCCGCCTGCTGCTCGGCGTTGAGGACGTCACCGGTGGTGGAGAGCCAGATCACCGCCTTGTACTTGGCGAGGTTGGCGTCGTTGAACGCCGCGCCGTCCTCGGAGGCGTCCACGGTGAACCCGTTGGTCACGCCGAGCTGCTGGATGGCGGCGACGCCGGTGGGGATGGAGTCGTGCCGGAAACCGGCGGTCTTGGAGAAGACCAGGACGGAGAAGGGGTCGGCGGCGGCCTGAGGGGCCACCTGGCTGACCGGGTTGGCGGCCTGCGGGGGGACCTGAGCGGCGGCCGGAGCCGCCTGCGCCGGCAGGCCGAACAGCGTTGTCGAGGCCAGGGCCAGGGATATCAGGGTAGCGGTGAGTGGTACGCGGGCACGACGAGTTCGGGACACGCCGCCTCCTTTGTCGCGGTGGACAGGGATCGCGGGGGCCGGCTCGCCGAAGACCGTCCCAGATGGAGCCGGTGAGGACACCGTGCCAGGGTGTCCGCGCCGGCATTTTGTCGAATCGCTGAACAAATTAATTCGGTTGGTTCTATGTCGGGCAAGATGCCGGCGGGTAACGGTTCTGCAACGGCGGGCGACATTCCGAACAGGACCGGGATGAAGCACCCATCGGATTTCGCCGTATGACCCATGCGACCCTCCCTTGGCAGGCCGACCGAACTGTCGTACGGTGACACGCAAGTAACCCACGGGAGCCCGGTGAACCGGGCTGAGAGGGGGGCTGACAGCCCCCGACCGTCGAACCTGATCCGGATAATGCCGGCGCAGGGAGGAGAGTTGCCGTGCCGTCCCTTGGGCGACTGCATCTGATCACCGACACCCGACCCGGGCGTGATCCCCTCACCGTGGTCCGGGCCGCCCTCACGGCGGCCCGCGCCGACCTGGTCGTACAGGTCCGGGTCGAGGACTCCGCCACCGACCGTGAGGCGTACGACCTGGCCCGCCGGGTGCTCGCGCTCTGTGCGCCGTACGGGGCGACCTGCCTGGTCAACGACCGTCTGCACGTGGCGCTCGCGGTGGGCGCCAACGGCGGTCACGTCGGAGCCGAGGATCTGCCCGTCGCCGCCGCCCGCCGGGTGCTCGGCCCCACCGGCATGCTGGGCGCCACCGCCCGCGTACCGGCAACGGCGGTCGAGGCGGTCACCGCCGGAGCCACCTATCTGGGCGTCGGCCCGTGCCACGCCACCAGCACCAAGACCGGCCTGCCGGACCCGATCGGCCCTGCCGGCGTACGCGCTGTCGCCGAGGCGGTCGACGTGCCCGTCATCGCGATCGGCGGCGTGACCGCCGCCCGGGTGCCGGCACTGCGGGCCGCCGGGGCGTACGGGGTCGCGGTGGTGGGCGCCGTCTCCACCGCCGCCGACCCGGCCGAGGCCACCGCCGGGCTGCTCCGGGCGTTGACGTGCTGACCCCCCGCCCCGTGGACGTGGCGGTGGTGGGGGCGGGGCCGATCGGGCTGGCGATCGCCTGGCGATGCGCTGCCCGAGGGCTGCGGGTGGAGGTGCACGATCCGGCTCCCGGGTCGGGTGCCTCGGCCGTGGCCGCCGGGATGCTCGCCCCGGTCGCCGAGGCGTACTTCGGCGAGCGGCAGCTCACCGAACTGCTGGTGGCGTCCGCCGCCCGCTGGCCGGCTTTCGCCGCCGAGCTGACCGACACGACCGGCGCCGAACTCGGCTACCGGACCGAGGGCACCCTGATGGTCGGGCTGACCGGCGACGACCTGGCCGAGGCTCGCCGGCTGTGGGCGTACCAGCAGGGGTTGGGCCTGCCGGTGACCCCGCTGCGCCCCACCGAGCTGCGCCACCACGAGCCGGCGCTCGCGCCGAGGGTGCGCGGCGGCGCGCTCGCGCCCACCGACCACCAGATCGACCCCCGGATGCTGGTGCCGGCGCTGCGCACGGCCGCGCAGCGAGCCGGTGCCGTGGTCGTGCCGCAGGCGGTTCACCGCCTGGCCGACGTGGACGCCCGGGTCATTGTGGTCGCCGCCGGCTGTGGCGCGGCCGCCCTCACCGGCCTGCCCGTGCGGCCGGTCAAGGGGCAGATCCTCCGGCTGCGTGCGCCCGGTGGCGCCGCGCCGGGCTTCCGGCACGTGATCCGGGGGTACGCCGACGGCGAGCCCGTCTATCTGGTGCCCCGCGCCGACGGCGAGGTTGTGCTCGGCGCGACGGTCGAGGAGCGGTCGGACACCAGTGTCACCGCCGGTGCCGTGCAGCGGTTGCTCCGCGCCGGAGTCGACCTGCTGCCCGAGTTGGCCGAGTACGACCTCGTCGAGGCGGTCGCCGGCCTGCGCCCCGGCACCCCGGACAACGCGCCCATCCTCGGGCCGCTGCCCGGCCGGCCGAACGTGCTGGCCGCCGTCGGGCACCACCGGCACGGCATCGTGCTCACCCCGATCACCGCCGACCTGATCGCCGACCTGGTGACCACCGGCGTGCCCGACCCGCTGCTCGCGCCGTTTCGGGCCGACCGGTTCGGCGGGACGGACGGGGCTGAACCGACCCTGGAGGGGGACCTGTGAAGTTGACGGTGAACGGGACCGGACGCAGCGTGCCCGGTGGCGCGTCGGTGGCGGACCTGGTCCGCGACATCGTGCCCGAGCAGCGTGGGGTGGCGGTCGCGGTCAACGGCGAGGTGGTGCCCCGGGCCGGCTGGCCGGCCACGGTGCTCCGCGACGGTGACCGGGTCGAGGTGCTCACCGCGGCGCAGGGCGGGTGAGCGGCGTGCCGTTCGAGTTGGGTGGAGTGACGTTCACCTCGCGGCTGATCCTCGGCACCGGGGGAGCCGCGAACCTGCACGTGCTGGAGCAGGCGATCCGGGCGTCCGGCACGGAGCTGGTCACCCTGGCGCTGCGTCGGGTGGACACCGCGCCCGGCACCGCCGGTGGGTTGCTGGACCTGCTGGACCGGTGCGGGGTACGGCTGCTGCCGAACACCGCCGGCTGCCACACCGCGACCGAGGCGGTGAAGGTGGCCCGACTGGCCCGGGACGCGTTCGACACCGACTGGATCAAGCTGGAGGTGATCGGCGACGAGCGGACGCTGCTGCCCGACGGGGTGGAGTTGCTGCACGCCGCCGAGGAGTTGGTCGCCGACGGCTTCACCGTGCTGCCGTACACCAGCGACGACCCGGTGCTCGCCCGCCGGCTCGCCGACGTGGGCTGCGCGGCCGTGATGCCCGCCGGCTCCCCGATCGGTTCGGGGCTCGGCATCGGCAACCCGCACCACATCCGGCTGATCCGGCAGAGCGTGGACGTGCCAGTCATCCTCGACGCGGGCATCGGCACCGCCTCCGACGCGGCCCTGGCGATGGAGTTGGGCTGCGACGCGGTGCTGCTGGCCAGCGCGGTGACCCGGGCCGCCGATCCGGTGGCGATGGCGACCGCGATGCGGTACGCGGTCGAGGCGGGCCGGCTGGCCGCCGGGGCGGGCCGGATCGCCCGTCGCTTCCACGCGCTCGCCTCCACACCTGACGAGGGAAGACCCGACCTGTGAACCCGACGTCTCGCGCCACTGATCACCGTCGGGCAGACCTTGGAAGCAAACTGCCCCTCAAGGGGCCGAATCCTTCCAAGATCTCGGCGGGGAGCGTGCCGTCGGGTGTCGTTCTGCTTACCGATCGGCTGGTCGCGTCGGGACCACTCGACCTGGTTGTCGCTCGGGCGGTGGCTGGGGGAGTGCGCTGGGTGGTGCTGCGGGACAAGGACCTGCCGCGCGCCGAGCGCGCCGCCCTCGCCGTCGACCTGCGGGCGATCCTCGCCGACGTCGGCGGAACCCTGATCGTGGCCGGCCCCGACCCGCTCGGCGGTGACGCCGTGCACCTGCCCGCCGCCGGCCCGTACCCGCCGCCGGCCCACCCGCTGGTCGGCCGCTCCTGCCACAACCAGGCCGAGCTGGACCGGCTGACCACCGAGCACTACGTCACCCTCTCTCCCGTCCATCCGACCAGGACAAAGCCCGGCTACGGCCCGCCGCTGGGCGTTTCGGGGCTGCGCACGCTGGCCCGCGACAGCCCAGTGCCCGTGCTGGCCCTGGGTGGAGTGGAGACCCCGGAACAGGTGACCGCGTGCGTCCAGGCGGGAGCCGTCGGGGTGGCAGTGCTGGGCGCGCTCATGCGAGCCGAGAACCCGACCGACGCGGCAGTCGCTCTGACCCGGGCCTTCCACGAGGCCGTCACCCCTGAGCCCTCAACCGCGACGAGCGGAGACCAGACGTGACACCGAGCACAGTGCTCACCATCGCCGGCTCCGACTCCGGCGGTGGCGCCGGCATCCAGGCCGACCTCAAGGTCTTCGCGGCCCTCGGCGCGTACGGCACCAGTGTCCTCACGGCCATCACCGCACAGAACACCCGTGGCGTCGACGCCGTACTGCCGCTGCCCCCGCGCACGATCACCGAGCAGTTGGACAGCGTGCTGGCCGACTTCACCGTCCGAGCGGTCAAGACGGGAATGCTCGGCACCCCCGCCGTCGCGGACGCGGTGGCCGAGGCCGCTCGGAACGGCCGGTTGCCACAACTCGTCGTCGATCCGGTGCTGGTCGCCACCAGTGGACACCGGCTCGGTGTGGTGGAGGCGGTGGAGCGGCTGCTCCCGTACGCCCGGGTGGCGACGCCGAACTGCGCGGAGGCCGCAGCGATCACCGGACGCCCGGTGGACGACGTGGCCGCGATGGTCGTGGCAGCCGAGGCCCTCGCGGCGGGCGGCCCGGAGTACGTCGTGGTCACCGGCGGTGACCTGGACGGTGACGAGGCGGTTGACGTGCTGCACGGCGACGGCGTCACCACTCTGCTGCGCGGGCCGCGGGTGGACACCCGGCACACCCACGGCACCGGGTGCTCGTTTTCGGCGGCGATCGCCGTGCGGCTCGCGCTGGGCGATCCGGTGCCGGTAGCGGTGGGGACCGCCAAGGAGTACGTGCTCCGCGCGCTGACCGGCGGGCGGGGTTGGGAGCTGGGCGCGGGGCGCGGGCCGCTGGATCACTTCGGCTGGTCCGCTTGATCACCAGGGAGGCTGTCATGCAGGCACGAGGCAAGGTGTACGTCGAGGGTTCTCGGCCGGATGTCCGGGTGCCGTTCGCCGAGGTGGGGTTGTCCGGGGACAACCCGCCGGTCCGGCTCTACGACACGTCCGGTCCCGGTTCCGATCCCGAGGTGGGGCTGCCGCCGCTGCGGGGGCCGTGGATCGCGGAGCGGGGTGACGTGGCGCCGGTGCGGGGTGCGGGTACGCCGCTCGCCGGTGCGGACGGTCGCCGGCCCACGCAGCTCGCCTACGCGCGGGCCGGGGTGGTGACGCCGGAGATGGAGTTCGTGGCGATCCGGGAGAACGTCGACCCGGAGCTGGTCCGGACGGAGATCGCCGCCGGCCGGGCGGTGCTGCCCCTCAACGTCAACCACCCGGAGTGCGAGCCGGCGATCATCGGCAAGGCGTTCCTGGTCAAGGTGAACGCCAACATCGGTACGTCGGCGGTCAGCTCATCGGTGGCCGAGGAGGTGGAGAAGCTGACCTGGGCCACCCGGTGGGGTGCGGACACCGTGATGGACCTGTCCACCGGCAAGCGGATCCACGAGACCCGCGAGGCGATCGTGCGGAACTCGCCGGTCCCGATCGGCACGGTGCCGATCTACCAGGCCCTCGAAAAGGTCGGCGGCGACCCGGTGAAGCTGAGCTGGGACGTGTTCCGGGACACCGTGATCGAGCAGGCCGAGCAGGGCGTGGACTACATGACGGTGCACGCGGGGGTGCTGCTGCCGTACGTGCCGCTGGCCGTGGACCGGGTCACCGGGATCGTCTCCCGAGGTGGCTCGATCATGGCGGCCTGGTGCCTGGCGCACCACGAGGAGAACTTCCTCTACACGAACTTCGCGGAGCTGTGTTCGCTGCTCGCGAAGTACGACGTGACGTTCTCCCTCGGTGACGGGCTGCGCCCCGGCTCCATCGCGGACGCCAACGACGAGGCGCAGTTCGCCGAGCTGCGCACCCTTGGTGAGCTGACGACTGTCGCCTGGGAGCACGACGTACAGGTGATGATCGAGGGCCCGGGGCACGTACCCATGCACAAGATCAAGGAGAACGTGGACCTCCAGCAGGAGTGGTGCCACGAGGCGCCGTTCTACACGCTCGGCCCGCTGACCACGGACATCGCGCCGGCCTACGACCACATCACCTCGGCCATCGGCGCCGCGATGATCGGCATGTTCGGCACGGCGATGCTCTGCTACGTCACCCCGAAGGAGCACCTCGGCCTGCCGGACCGCGACGACGTCAAGGCGGGCGTGATCGCGTACAAGATCGCGGCCCACGCGGCGGACCTGGCCAAGGGACACCCGGGCGCGCAGGCGTGGGACGACGCGCTGTCGAAGGCGCGGTTCGAGTTCCGCTGGGAGGACCAGTTCAACCTCTCGCTGGACCCGGAGACGGCGCGCTCGTACCACGACGCGACGCTGCCCGCCGAGCCGGCGAAGACGGCGCACTTCTGCTCGATGTGCGGCCCGAAGTTCTGCTCCATGAAGATCACCCAGGAACTCAAGGAGTACGCGGCACGCGGCATGAAGGACAAGTCGGAGGAGTTCGTCTCCGGCGGTGGGCGGGTCTACCTCCCGCTGGCCTGATCGGCTCAGTCGCGATGGTGGCGGCCGGTGGAGCGCAGCGAGCGACGGCCGCTCTCCTGCTCCGGCTCGTTGTCCACGACCGGCTTGCTCAGGCCGGCGACCCAGTCGACGAACTCCTCGTCCTGCGTGGGTAGCGGTTCCGTCGCATCCGTTTCGGGTCGGTTCTCCTCGTCGGCCCGGGACCGGTTGCGACGGAACAGACCGCCGAGCCGTCCCCGCCGGGAGGGCTGCTGCTCCGCGTCGTCGGTGGACGTCGACGCGACCGGCTGGGCGTCGCCGCCGGCCGGCCCGTCGACGGGGACGTCGGGAGCGCCCGCCTGCTCCGGCACGACCGTGGACGGCGCGGCCGGCTCCGCCTCGGCGCGACCTCGGCCCCAGCGGCGGCCCTTGGCGCGGGGTTCACGCGAACCCGGGTCGGCGGCGGCACCCTCGTCGGGACCTGCCGGGGTGCCGACGGTCTGTTCCGGGGTGCCGGCCGAGTTGGTCGGCGTCGTCCAGAGGGCCGCCGTCGAGTCGGCCTGCGCCGGGCCGGTACGGCGGGCGGTGTTGAAGGCGTCCCAGGTGCTGGCGCGGCTCAGGTCCGGCAGCGGTGCCCGGTGCCGGGACCGGGGCGTCCACTCGGTCGAATCCCCGGCAGCGACCGGAGCGCCCAAAGTGGACGGCCCGGTGTCAGCGGCCTGTGACGTCGTCCACGCCGGGGTCGACGGCCAGGCCGGCGGGGCCGGCGTCCACCGGTCGGTCTCCGTGTCGCCAGCGGCTGGCACACCGAACAGCGGGCCGCCGGCACCATCCTCGGTCGCGGGCGGCTCGGTGCGGCCGGTCCCGGACGCGTCGGCGACCGCGGACTCACCGGCCGAGCCGGCCGTGGCACGTGGCTGCGTGGTCGTCCCGGTGGTGGAGGCAGCGGCGGTGCTGGAGACGGCCTTGCCGCGCTGACTCTTCCGACCGGTCGCGCTGTCCTGACCGCCGGGGGGCGGCGTGGCCTGGCTCTCGTCGGCCGGGCGCGGTGTCGGGTCGGCCTCTTCGCCCGGCCGGGGCGTGCTGTCGGTGGCCTTGCCGGGCCGCGCGGACTTGCGGGCGCGACCGGCGGTCGGTGCCGCCGTGACATCGGTTTCGGCCTGCGTGGCGCTGTCGGCGACGCCCACCTCCGGGCTGCCGGACGCGGGTCGGGCAGTGCCCGGGGCAGAGGAGTGGGACGCCCGCACTGTCGCGTCCGAGGTGCTGGCACCGCTGGTCGGGTCGGCGGCGGCAGCCCGCTCGAACGGTGCCGCGCTGTCGGCCGGACCCTCGGTGCTGCCGGCCGTGGCGGCCTTCGGCTTGCGGGTCCGGCGCGGCTTGGGGGCCGGCCCGTCGCCCGCGCCCGCCGTCTCCGCGCCCGCGCCTGCGCCCGCCGTGTCCGTGTCCGCGCCTGCCGTGCTTGTGCCAGCGCCTGCCGTGTCCGCGCCAGCGCCCGCTGTGTTCGTGCCCGCGCTCGTGCCTGTCGTGCCGGTGCCCGCCGTGGTCGTGCTTGCCGTGCTCGTGCGTGCCGTGCCCGCGCTTGCTGTGCTCGTGCCCGCCACGGTGCTTGCCGTGCCCGTGTCTGCCGTATCCGTGCCTGCCGTGCCCGCACGGGTCGGTGTGGCCGTGTCTGCCGTGGCCGTGCTGGCTGGGTCGCTGGTCGTCGCGCGGTCGACGGTCGAGTGGGCCGCGCCGCTCGTGGTCGTCGCCGTGCTGGCGGTCGGGTCGCTGCCGCCCAGGTTGTCTGCTGGGGTGCCGACGGTGCGACCCGCCGGAACGCTGGCCGTCCAGGCCGCGCCAGCCGAGCCGATGATCTCGGTGGTGGCCGCTCGGCCCGTCCCGGGGGAGTCGTCGCCGGCCGGTGCGGCGGACGCGCTCGCTCGGGACCGGTCGGAGGGAACCGGCCCATGCTGACCGCTCGCCGTGGTCGACGGCCAGTCCCAGTGGGCGGGGACGGTGCGTACGGCGGCGAGGTCGTCGTTGGCGCGCGAGCCCGGCCCGGCCCCGACCAGCTCCGCGCCGGAGGTGGCCGCGCTGGTGGGCTCGGTGTCGTCCCCGGCGCCCGCCGGACCCGCCGACGGCGCGGCGCCCGGCAGGGCCGGGCCGGCGGGCAGCGGGCGCAGGATGTCGGTGGGCTCGATCGCCGCCGGAGCGGCGGTGCCGGCACGGAGGGGCCAGCGCAACAGGGCGGCGGCAGCGGCCCCGAGCGCGCCAGCGAGAACCGCGATCAACGCGCCGTAGTAGGGAGTGGTCTGGTAGCGATCCACCGCGTCGCCGGGGCCGGCGGTCAAATAGGCGAACGCCACCAGGACCGGACCGGCCACGCCGGTGGCTCCGCTGACCAGCGGGACCTGGCCGCGCCAGCGGGCGAGCCCGGCCGTCGCCGCCCCCGCGAGCAGCGCCACGATGGGCAGCAGGAGCAGCGCCAGCCGCTGCGCGGCGGCGTCGGCCAGCCAGCTCGGTTCGAGTACGCCGAGCCGGACCGTGGGCAGCGGGCCGACCGTGCCGAGCGACGGCAGGACGGAGATCAGCGCCAGCAACCAGACCGCGCCGGCCACGGCCGCCATGTTCCAGCCCAGCTCGGGCCGGAGCAGGACGGCGATCGCCGCACCGGCCCCGATCACCGCGCCGAGCACGGCGCAGATGCCGACCGCCCAGACCGGGTCGATGGAGATCAGCTCGGCCGCTCGCGCGGGCTGCATGCAGAGCGGGGCGACGGCGGTGGCACCGAGCGCTGCCGCGCCGCCGATGGCCAGTTGCCGACCGGTGCTGGCAGCCGGGGCGTCCCGGCGGGCCAGGCGTCCGGTCAGGACGGCACCGGCCACGGCCGCGTTCGCGGCGAACCAGCCGACCCAGACGAGCTGGGCCGGCCACTGGTTGACGGTCGTGCCGGAGAAGGCGCCGGTGAGTCGGACGATGCCGAAGCCGTACGCGACGCCGAGCTGGCCCGCTCCGGCCAGCACGCTCACCCCGAGCGCCGTGAGCAGGAGCTTGCCCCAGGTCCGAAAGGCCATGTCGGGCACGTTACGCACCCGGTACACCCGATCGCCACCGGCGCGCCGCGCGGCGCGCCGGGGCACACCCCGGCGGGTCTACTTGAGTTCGACCAACCGGGCCAGGTATGTCGTGTCCCCGACATTGGTGAGCATGTGTACCGCTCCGGGGTCGCGGTAGACGACTCCGCCGGTGGGCTCGTCGGCGTCGATTCGGGTGCCGTCGATGGTCTGCACGATGTTCTTGGCGCCCTGGACCGCGATCACCAGATATGGGTGGTCGTGCCGGTGCAGGGGCTGCCGCTCGCCCGGTTCGAGCCGGATGTGCCAGACCCGGACCCTGTCGTTCTCGTACACGATCTCCTGGCCCACCGGCCCGAGTTCGGTCGCGTCGATCGTTTCGCTCATCGTGCACCGTCCAGTTGCGGGAGTACCTCGGCGGCAATCAGCTCGAGGTGGTCGAGGTCAATGAGGTCGGTTATGCGCAGGTGCACCCGGGTGGCGCCGATCTCGGCGAACTCGCCGATCCGCTGCACGAGCTGTGCGGGCGAGCCGACCACCGGGTCCTCCGGCGGAAGCGCGCTCTTCTCGTGCAGTGGCGCGGCTCGCCGCTGCGCCTCCGCGTCGGTCCGGCCGATGGCCACCACGATCCCGGCGGAGAGCACCAGCGGCGCATGCCCGGATTCGGTGCGTCCGGCGCGGTCGCACGCCTCGCGTACGCGGTCGTACGCGCCCGCGGTCTCCGCCACGGACTTGAACGGCATGTTGAACTCGTCGGCGTAGCGGGCGGCCAGATCGGGGGTGCGCTTCGGGCCGCGCCCGCCCACGATGATCGGCGGCCCGGGCACCTGCACCGGCTTGGGCAGGGCGGGCGCGTCCACCAGCCGGTAGTGGTCGCCGGTGAAGCTGTACGTCTCGCCCGGCGGCGTGGTCCACAGGCCGGTGAGGACCTCAAGTTGCTCGGCCAGCCGGTCGAAGCGCTCACCGACGGCCGGGAACGGGATGCCGTACGCGGTGTGTTCGCGCTCGTACCAGCCGGCGCCGATGCCCAGCTCGACCCGGCCGCCGCTCATCTGGTCGACCTGCGCGACCATCACCGCCAGCGGGCCGGGCAGGCGGAACGTGGCGGACGTCACCAGGGTGCCGAGCCGGATCCGTTCGGTCTCGCGGGCCAGCGCGGCGAGGGTCAGCCAGGCGTCCGTCGGGCCGGGCAGACCTGGGTCGTCGCCCATCGCCCGGTAGTGGTCGGCGCGGAGGAAGCCCTCGTAGCCACCGGCCTCCACGAGGCGTGCGAACCGGAGCTGGTCGTCGTAGCTGGCGCCCCGGTGCGGCTCGGTGAACACCGACACCCGCATGGTCATCGTCCTTCCGCGCCGGCCGTGGCCGGCTGGTCGCGTTCCATCAACAGTTCGTGCAGGTCGGCGCTGACCTGGGCGACGTCGGCGAGGTGCGCGTTGCGGCCCAGGGTGCGGGGTCGGGGGATGTTCACCTCGACGACCTTGCGGATCCGGCCGGGGCGCGGGCTCAGCACGACCACCCGGTCGGCGAGCAGCACCGCCTCGTCGATCGAGTGGGTGACGAAGACGATGGTGGGCTTGTTCTCCATGTGCACGCGCTGGAGTTCGCCGGAGAGTTCCTCGCGGGTGAGCGCGTCCAGCGCGGAGAACGGCTCGTCCATCAGCATCACCCGGGGTTCGCCGATCAGTGACCGGCACAGCGACACCCGCTGCTGCATGCCGCCGGAGAGTTCGTGCGGCAGCCGCTTCTCGAAGCCGGACAGCCCGGCCACGTCGAGCAGTTGCCGGGCCCTCTCGCGGTGCTTGGCGCGGCTCCACCCGAAGATCTCCACCGGCAACATGACGTTGTCCAGCACGGTGCGCCACGGCAGCAGGGCCGGCTTCTGGAACAGCATGGCGATGTCGCGGCGGGGCCGGGTGATCGGCGTGCCGGCCACGGTGATCTCGCCGGAGGTCAGTGGAAGCAGCCCGGCGATCAGCCGCAGCAGCGTGGACTTGCCGCACCCGGAGCGCCCGAGCACGGCGACGAACTCGCCCTCGGCGACGTCGAGGTCGATGCCGCGTAGCGCCTCTACCCGGCCGGACCGGCCCTCGAAGGTACGCGACACCCCGGACAGTCGGATCATCTCCGGTGGACCTCCGCTGAGTGGACGGTCAGGAATCCGACAAAGGCTAGCCGTCTCGTCCCCGTGTCGCACCGTCCGGGGTGGGTCGTCAGGTTGTTTCCGTTCCGCAACCCGATATGCCTGGCGTCGCAAAGGTGGGTTTCTCGTACGCTGTGCCCGCGAAGAGTCCCCTCACGACGGCGGTGCCCGGCTTCCACCCCTCCTGCCGGTCCCGTCGCGACAACCCCTCCGTGGCCTGCGGCCCCGGTCGGAAAGGACATGGTGCTACTGATGAGAAGGCTGACCCGTACGGTCGCTACGGCCGCGTTGGCCACTGCCCTCGCCCTCGTCTCCGCCTGCAGCAGCGGGTCGGACTCGTCGGACGACGCCAAGGGCGGCAACGGCGGGACGCTGGAGAAGGTGACCTACCTCACCTCCTTCGGTAACTTCGGCCGCGACTCCTACGCCTGGGTGGCGAAGGAGAAGGGCTTCTTCAAGGAGGCCGGTTTCGACGTCGAGATCAAGGCTGGTCAGGGCACCGGCGGCGTGATCCAGACCGTCGTGGGTGGCCAGGCCGACTTCGGACCGATCGACCTCACCGGCGGTCTGCTCCAGCTCGGCAACGGTCAGGCGAAGGACTTCGTGGCGGTGGCCGCGATCCAGCAGCGCACGATGGCGGGCATCGCCACCGTCGAGGGCAAGAACATCAACTCTCCGAAGGACCTGGAGGGCAAGAAGCTCGCCGACACCCCCGGCTCCGTGGTCCGCAACCTGTTCCCGACGTACGCCCGGCTCGCCGGTGTGGACGCCAGCAAGGTGACCTGGGTCAACGGTGAGGCGCAGACGCTGATCACCACGCTTGCCAACGGCTCGGTGGACGGCATCGGCCAGTTCGTCGTCGGTCAGCCGACCATCGAGGCGGCGGCCAAGAAGAAGGCCGTCATGCTGCCGTACAGCAACGTGATGCAGGACCTCTACGGCAACGTCCTGATCACCTCTTCGAAGATCGCCAAGGAGAAGCCCGAGATGGTGAAGCGGTTCACCGCGGCGCTGCTCAAGGGCCTGGAGTACAGCCTGGCGAACTCCAAGGAGGCCGGCGAGATCCTGAAGAAGAACGTGGAGGCCGCGAACCCGGCTTCGGCTTCGGCCGAGCTGGACCTGATGGCCGCGTATGTCCGCTCCGGCAACTCGGGCACGGCGATCGGCACGCTGGACAGCGGCCGGGTCGCGAAGAGCATCGCGATCCTGCAGGGCGCGGGCGCGCTCAAGCAGAACATCACCCCCGAGCAGATCATCGACTTCAGCCTCGCGCCGAAGGCCTGATCGCCCGGTCGTCACATGGGGGTACGTCGCGCCGGTTCCGGCGCGGCGTACCCCCGTCGCCCGTCGGCCCCCGGGATCGACGGATATCGAGGAGGACAAGATGACCGACGTCCGGTCAGCGGAGCCGGCGGCGACGGCGGCCCCATCCCCGGGCGGCGCGCCGGCGGCGGAGCCAGCGGGTCGGGGTGTCCACCTGCGTGCCGGGACCGGGGTGGCGCTGTTGCCCGTGGCCGGCATCCTGGTCGCGTTGGCGGCGTGGTGGCTGATCGCCCGGCTGGAACTGGTGCACCCGGCCGCCCTGCCACCGCCGGGAGAGGTGCTCACCGCGTTCGTCGACAAGCCCGCCCAGATGCTGGAGCACACCTGGGCCACCCTGCTGGAGATCCTGATCGGCTTCGCCCTCTCGGCGGTCGCCGGTGTCCTGATCGGACTCTCCCTGGCCAGCTCCCGAACGGTGGAGCGGATGTTCACGCCACTGCTGGTCGCGATCAACGCCGTACCCAAGATCACGTTGGGTCCGCTGTTGGTGGTGGCGCTGGGTTGGGGTCAGAAGCCGATCCTGACCATGGTGTTCCTGCTCTGCTTCTTTCCGATCGTGCTCTCCACGGCGACCGGCCTGACCACCACGCCGGCCGACCTGGCCGAGCTGGTCCGCTCCTGGAACGCCTCCCGCTGGCAGGCGTTCCGCAAGGTACGGTTCCCGGCCGCGCTGCCGCAGATCTTCGTCGGGCTCAAGGTGGCCATGCCGTTGGCCGCGATCGGCGCGGTGATCGGTGAGTTCCAGGCCGGCGAGGACGGCCTGGGCTACGTCATCCTCCAGTACTCGGGCGTCGGCGACACCGCCACCGCTTGGGCGGCGATCATGCTGATCGCGCTGGTGAGCATCCTGCTGTATTCGGCGCTGCTGCTCATCGAGCGGATCGCCCTACCCTGGGTGCGGGAGACCACCAGCAGCCGCTGACACGCAGGGCCGGCCCCAACCCGGGGCCGGCCCTTTTGTTCGACCGTTGCCACACCCACCCGACACGCGACGAATCCCGCGCGGAGGGCCAGGGGTGTTACCCCGCCAACCGCCACCGGCCGTTGCGGGCGACGAGCGTGGTGAGCGCCTGCGGCATCAGCCCGGAGTGGTTGTCGGGCGTCATCCGGATCGGGCCGGACAGGCCGTCCATCTGGGACGTCTCCAGCACGTCACGGATGCCGTCGCGGTCGACCTGACCGATCGGGCCACCGGCCCGCAGCTCGGCGTCGGCGATGAGCTGGATCGCGTCGGCGGCGAAGGACGAGGAGCCGTTGTACCCGCCGAAACGCGCGGTGTAGTCCTGGAACCACTGGCGCCGGGCGGCCTTCGCCGGTGTGGTGGCGATCACGTCGTCAATCACCATGGTCTGGGTGAAGACCATCGTGGCCCGCTCGGTGGCCCGGGCCGCCGCACCGAGGAAGAGGTCGCCGGCCGCCCCGGCGTCGAAGAAGAGCGCCCCCCGGAAATTGGCCTGCTGGGCGGTGGTCGCGGTGAGGGTGGCCTGCTCCGGCGGGGTCCAGACAACCAGCGCGTCGGGCTTGAGCTGGGTGAGCTTGCCAACCTGCTGGCTCACCTCGGTGTCGGTGGTCTTCACCGACTCCTCACCGGCGACCTTGATGTTGACCTTGGTCAGTTCGCGACGCAACGCGACCACGCCCTCCCGGCCGTAATCGTCGTCGCTGTAGAGCAGACCCACCTTGCGGATGTTCTTGCGGCGCAGTTCGGTGGTGAGCGCCGCGGCGCTGTCCGCGGCGTTCGGGCCCAGCTTGAACACGTAACGCCGCTGGGCGACAGGGTTGGCGACCGCCCCGGAAGCGGCGAGCGCAATGGTGGGAATCTTCTTCTCGTTGATGACGCCGACCGCGCCGACCGCGCATTCGTTGCAGCCACCCATGACGATGGCACTGACCCGGGAATCGCTGCTGAAGTCGGCGATGTTGCGAAGTGACTCGGCGGCGTCGGAACGGTTGTCCTTCACCTTCAGCTCGATCTTCCGGCCGTTCAGTGCTCCGGAGGAGTTCAACTGTTCGACCTTGAGTTCGATGGCCCGCTGGTATGTCCGGCCGACGGTGGCGGCGGCGCCGGACAGTTCGAGGTCGGCGGCGATCACGATCGGACTCGTGTCCTGCTCCGCTCCGCCGAACTGGCAGCCGGTGAGCGTGGTGGCCACTACGGCCGATGCGAGCGCCGCGATGGTCGCGGAGCGGATGGGGCTCAACTCAGTCCTCCAGGTGCGGGCGCGGGCGCTGCCCGGTCACCGCCGATAGTCCGTCCTCAGTGGAGGACGGGATCTTCTCTGCCGTACGGTGTGTGCGCGAAGCGTGCAAAACCTTGCCAATGGCCGGCGCTGTGGTCAAGCGCGGACCCCGGTTGCATTTTCGGGACGGCCATCCCACATGCTGGGGTAACGCAATGTTTGCAAAAGCTCACTTTGCATACACGCGTGACCACTCTGGAGTTACATGCCCTGTTCAGGGGCTTGCGGAAATGAAGGTATCAGTTGACCGGATCACGGGTTCCGCGCCGTCCGACCGTTTCCTACCGCCCTGCGGCTTCCCAAACAGGATCTTCTCTGATGAAATCGCGGCCGTGCCGCGCGTGGTCCCCTCCGCTTTCGGCATGGTTCGGTGGGTCAGGCGGGGAAGAAACGACGGAGGCGATGTCGTGAGCACCGGACCGACGACCCTGCCCGCACCCGGCGACGCCGCTGGGCGTACGCGTCGACGGCTGCCGAGACTGCGGGACGCCCGGATCCGGTCCAAGCTGGCGCTGATCCTGGTCGTTCCGGTGGCCGCGGTGATCGCGCTGGCCACCGTCCGACTCATCTCGGTGGGCGAGGGCGCCTTCGACGCCACCCGGGCGCGGTCGCTCACCGCGCTCTCCATCGACGTCAGCGCGCTGACCCAGGACCTTCAGTCCGAGCGGATGGCCGCGGCCGCCTACCTGGCCGCCCCGCAGCAGCCGGCCGACACCTACAACCTGCGGGTGCGCCAGACGCAGCAGCGGGTCGACGAGTACCGCGCCGAGCGGGCCCGGATCGGCGAGGTGCCGGCGGTCCTGCGGGGCCGGCTCGCGGCCATCGACGAGCACCTGTCCACGCTGGACGGCACGCGCCAGGAGGTGCTGGACCGCCGGCAGATGGCGGTGGCCGAGGCGGTGCTGCGCTACGGCGTCATCCTCACCGACCTGGTCGCCTACGGCGACGGGCTGGCCCAGCTCCCCGGCGAGGAGGGCCTGTCGGACAGCCGTCGGGCGGTCGCCGCGTTCGCACGCGCCAAGTCGTCCGTCGCGGAGGAGCAGGCGGTCGCCTTCACGGCGCTGACCGCCGGCCAGCTCGACCCGGAGCAGTTCTCCTCCTTCGTGGCCACGCTGACGAGCCAGCAGGAGGCCCTGGTCGCCTTCGCGCTCGCCGCCGACCCCGGGCAGCGTGCCCTGGTCAACAACACCGTCTCCGGTGACGCGGTCGGCCTGGCCGACCGGGTGGCCGCCGACATCACCCGCTCGGTCGGGCAGCGCCCGCTGGTCAGCGCGCAGGACGCCACCGCCGCCATCGGCGCGGTCAACGACCTGATGCGCTGGGCGGAGATCCAACTACAGGACCGGCTGCTCGCCCAGGCCGACGAGGCGCGCTCCGACGTCATCCAGCAGGCCGTGGTCGAGTCGATCCTGGTGCTGCTCACCCTGATCATCGCCATCTCGCTGGCCGTGGTGCTGGCCCGTTCGCTCAACCACTCGCTGCGTCGTCTTCGCGAGGGTGCGCTGTCGGTGGCCAACCACGACCTCCCCGACGCCGTGAAGCGACTGCAGAACATGGGCAGCGTCGGCGACGGCGGCGTGGAGGAGATCGTCCGGCAGGTCCGGGACCCGATCCAGCTCAACAACCGCGACGAGGTCGGCCAGGTGGCGTTGGCCTTCAACGTCGTCCACCGGGAGGCGGTACGCGTCGCGGCCGAGCAGGCCGCACTGCGTACCAGCGTCTCGGCGATGTTCCTCAACCTGGCCCGCCGCAGTCAGACCCTGGTCGACCGGATGATCGGCGAGCTGGACGCGATCGAGCGCGGCGAGGAGGACCCGAAGAGGCTGGCGCAGCTCTTCGAGCTGGACCACCTGGCCACCCGAATGCGCCGCAACGACGAGAACCTGCTGGTCCTGGCCGGCGCCGACTCCGCCGTACCGCGCCGCGACGACGCGTTGGTCGTGGACGTGCTGCGCGCCGCCCAGTCCGAGGTGGAGCTCTACAACCGCATCGAGTTCGGCACCGTCGACACCGACATCTCGGTGGCCGCGCACGCCGTCAACGACGTGGTGCGGCTCGTCGCCGAACTGCTCGACAACGCCACCCGGTTCTCGCCGCCGAACACCACGGTGGTCGCCGACGGTCGCCGCATCCGCGACTACGTGCTGATCCAGATCGAGGACCGCGGGCTCGGCCTCAGCGACGAGCAGCTCGACTCGCTCAACCGGCGGCTGGCCGCGCCGCCCAGCGTGGACGTCGCCGCGTTCCGGCTGATGGGTCTGGCCGTGGTGAGCCGGCTCGCCGCCCGCTACGGCATCCGGGTGGAGCTGCGCCGCAACGTGGAGGGCGGCACCGTCGCCCAGGTGACGCTTCCCGCCGCCACCGTGGTGCTGCCCGTCAACCGGGGCCGCGACCAGGCGCTCACCCGGCCGCGCCAGCCGATGGCCGTCGAGCAGGCGCCACTCACCCCGGTTGGTCACGCCGAGTCGTACGCCGGAGCGACCACCGCGGCGGCGACGCTGCCCGACCAGTGGCGGACCAACGCCCCGACGCCGACGCAGTGGCAGTCGCCGCTCGACACGCGGGACACCACCCCCGCCGTGCAGGCCGGCGGCTTCTCCGGAGCACGCCCGACGGTGCCACCGGCCGCGGCGCCCGCCGTCCCGGTTCCGCCGTCCCGGCCCGCGTACAGCAACGGCGCGGGCGCCTCGCTGGGCGGCCCGACGGTGGCGTACCCGACCATCGACCCGCTGCCCCGGCGCGGCTCGACGGCCGACACCACCGACGGTCGGACCGCGCCGGTGCTGCCGGTCGGGCCGGTCGCCGGCCCCGGCGCGGTCGCGCCGCCCGCCGCACCGCCGGTCGCGCCGCCGGTGCCGGCCGCTCCGGTCAGCACCCGGCCCGATTTCCCGGCCGAGGCGCCGATCTTCCGGGAGATGGAGGCGGTCTGGTTCCGGTCCCACGGGGACGACGCCACCGCGATCTTCACCCGACCGCAGTTCGACGAGCCGCCGGCACCCGCCGACGCCGGCCTGGCCAGCACCGTGCGGCCGGGCAATGGCGGTCAACCGGCCGCCGCGCCCGCGCCGACCGTGACACCGGCCCGACCGCCGCTGCCGACGCGCACCCCGGGTAGCTCCGGCGACGGCACCGGTTTGGCAGGCGGGGGAAGCATGGACGGGTTCAGCAGCGGAAGCAACGGCGGTCGCGAGGCCGCGACGCCCTCGGCGCCACCGTCGTACTCGCCGCCGCCGCCGGCCGCCCGGCCGGTGCCGGCCGCGGCCACCGCCCCGAGCGCGCCCCCACCGCCCGCAGTCGACCCGGACGCCTGGCGGACCGCGGCGGACGAGGGCTGGTCCCGGGCCAGCCGTGCCGCCGAGCCGGCCCCCGCGGGCACCACCCGCTCGGGTCTGCCCAAGCGGGTGCCGCAGGCGCAGCTCGTGCCGGGCGGCATCGAGCCCAAGGCTGGCCGGGACCGCAGCCGGCGGACTCCCGATGAAGTACGCGGCCTGTTGTCGGCCTACCACCGCGGCGTGCAGCGCGGCCGGACGGCCGGGACGGATCTGAACAGCACCTCGACCAAGGAGAGCCGATGAACAGGCCAGCTGCCATGCAGGACATGGGTTGGCTGCTCACCAACTTCGCCGACAGCGTGGCGGGGATCGCCCACGTGGTGGCGGTGTCCGCCGACGGACTGCTGCTCGCCTCCTCCCGGGACCTGCCGGGGGACCGGGCGGATCAGCTCGCCGCCATCACCTCCGGCGTGGTGAGCCTGACCGAGGGCGCGGCCCGCATGTTCAGCGCGGGTGGGGTGTTGCAGACCGTCATCGAGATGGACAGCGGCTACCTGTTCCTCATGTCGATCAGCGACGGCTCGTCGATGGCCGTGCTCGCGGCGCGAAGCTGCGACGTGGGCCAGGTGGGCTACGAGATGGCGCTGCTGGTGGAGCGGGTGGGTGCCGCGCTGGTGCCGCTGCCGCGTGACGCGGTGCGCTCGTAGCGCCGAGACCCGGCGCGGACCACGCGCCGGAACAGGGATGGGAGGCGGTGTGAGCCGGCTCCGCAGGGACGAGGAGGTGATCGAGGATGGACCAACGACGCGCTGACCCGCGCGGCGCTCTGGTGCGTCCGTACGCGGTCACCCGCGGTCGTACCGAGCCACGGCAGGACATCGCCCTCGAGGCGGTCCTCACGGCCTCTCCCACCCAGGTTGCCGAGTCCCGCTTCGCGGGGCACGACAAGCACCGCATCGCCACGGTCTGCGAGGGCCGGGCACAGTCGCTGGCGGAGATCGCCGCGTACACCCGGATGCCGCTAGGCGTCGCCCGGGTGCTGGTCGCCGACATGGTGGCCGAGAGCCTGCTGACGTTACACACTGCTGCTCCCGCCGAGGGGTTCGAGGAGCGGATGGAACTGCTTGGAAGGGTGCTAAGTGGACTTCGCAGGCTATGACCCCGCTGGGGGGCGGCCGGGCCGGGGAATCGTCTCCGCGAAGATCGTCGTCGCGGGCGGGTTCGGCGTCGGTAAGACGACCCTGGTCGGTTCGATCTCCGAGATCACACCGCTGACGACAGAGGCGTTGATGACCGCGGCCGGCGTCGGCATCGACGACCCGTCCAAGGTGCCGGGCAAGGAGACCACCACGGTCGCCATGGACTTCGGCCGGATCACCATGGCCCAGGACCTGATCCTGTACCTCTTCGGTACACCGGGTCAGACCCGCTTCTGGTTCATGTGGGACGAGATCATCCGGGGTGCGGTGGGTGCCGCCGTGCTGGTGGACACCCGTCGGATCACCGACGCGTTCGCCCCGCTCGACTACTTCGAGAACCGCAACCTGCCGTACGTGGTGGCGCTGAACCGGTTCGACGGCGCTCCCCAGTACGAGCTGGACGAGGTCCGCGAGGCGTTGGCCATCTCGCCGCAGGTGCCGCTGGTGATGACCGACGCCCGGCACCGGGACTCGGTCAAGCAGGTGCTGGTGACGGTGGTCGAGCACGCCATGCTCCGGCTGCAGGCCGAGCAGGGTCGAGGGTTCCCGACGCCGGTCGGCTGACCGCCACGGCCGGCCGGCGTACACCGGCCGGCCGTGACAGCTCAGTCGACCCGGAGCCGGTAGCCGCGCTTGACCACGGTCTGCACCACGCGCGGCGCCCGGAGGCCGGCCCGCAGGCGGGCCACCGCCATCTCGACAGCGTGCTCGTCCGCGCCCCGGGGCAGCGTGCGCAGCAGCGCCGTACGCGACAGCACCCGGCCGGGGGACTGGGCCAGCGCCCGCAGCACCGCCATCGGGGCGGGAGCCAGCGGGCGCAGCTCGCCGTCGATCACCGCGGCGTGCCCGCGCAGGGTGAGCAGGTGCCCGCCGGCCTTGAACGTCATGGTCCGACGGGGTAACTCGTCGACGATGGTCCGCACCAGCGCGCCCAGCCGTGCCCGGCCCGGTGCGCTGACCGGCACCCCGTGCCGCAGCAGGGGCTCGGCGGTCACCGCGCCGACGCAGCTGGCCAGCACGTCGCTGCGGAACGCGGACACCACCGCATCGGTACGGTCTCCGGCCGCGCGGAGCAGCGCCTCGGTCGCCGGTGCCGAGGTGAACGTCACCGCGTCCACCAGCCGGCCGGCGATCAGGTCGATCAGCCGGTGCAGCGGTGCCAGATCGGTCGGCGGCGCCCAGCGGTAGACCGGCACCTCGATCACCTTGGCACCGGCCGCCTCCAACGCGAGCGTGCACTCCGGCTGCCGCTCACCGTGCAGCTGCATGGCGATCACCTGCCCGGCCACACCGCGCCGGCGCAGGTGGTCGACCACCTCCTCGCAGCTCTCCGAGGCCGGCGACCACTGGTCGTGCAGCCCGGCCGCACGGATCGCGCCCCGCGCCTTCGGGCCCCGGGCCACCACGTACGTGCTGGCCAGCACCGAGCGCAGCGGCTCGGCCAACCCCCAGCCCTCGGCCGCCTCCAACCACCCGCGCATGCCGATGCCGGTGTTGGCCATCAGGATGTCCGGCGGCTGGTCCAGGCAGGCGCGCGTCGCCTCGCGCAACTCGGTGTCGTCGGACAGCGGCACGATCCGCAGCGCCGGGGCGAGCACCACACGAGCGCCCCTACGTTCGAGCAGCGCGGCCAACTCGTCGCGCCGCCGGTCGGCGGTCACCCCGATGGTGAAGCCGGCCAGTTCCTCCCGCATCAGCCCTCCCGTCGCAGCCGCACCTCGACCAGCCCGTCACGGCAGCGCGCGTCGTGCCGGGCCACGGTTACCCCGGGCAGGTCGAGGCAGGCGCCGGTGCGCAGGTCGTACACCTGCTTGTGCAGCGGCGACGCGACCGTCGGCACCCCGGCGCGGCTGCCCACGATGCCCCGGGACAGCACGTACGCCCCGGCGACCGGATCGCGGTTGTCGAGCGCGAACAGCCCGTCGGCGGTGCGGAAGAGGGCGACCTGCACCCCGTCGACCAGGGCGGCGACACCACGGTCGGGCTCCAGCCGGTCGAGGGGGCAGACCGCAGTCCAGTCCAGTGTGCTGTGCTGGCTCATCGCCGTACCTCCGGTAGGCCCAGCGCCACCGGCTGCCGGCGGTGACCGTGCGCCGGCACCGGTTGGCCGCGTTCCTGGGTGAAGGTGATCGACGGGTCGGGCACGTCGGGGGCGTTGACGAAGGACGTGTAGCGGCGCAGCCGGTCCGGATCGTCCAGCACGTCGCGCCACTCGTCGGAGTACGAGGCCACGTGCCGGGCCATCGCCGCGTCGAGGTCGGCGCAGAGCCCCAGCGAGTCGTCGACGATCACCGCGCGCAGGTGGTCCAGGCCGCCGTCCATCGACTCGATCCAGCCGGCCGTGCGTTGCAGGCGGTCGGCGGTGCGGATGTAGTAGATGAGGAACCGGTCGATCAGGGTGATCAGTTCCGACGTGCTCAGGTCGGTGGCGAACAGGTCGGCGTGCCGGGGCCGGAAACCGCCGTTGCCGCCGACGTAGAGGTTCCAGCCGGTCTCGGTGGCGATGATGCCGAAGTCCTTGCTGCGGGCCTCGGCGCACTCCCGGGCACAACCGGAGACCGCCGACTTGAGCTTGTGCGGGGCGCGCAGCCCGCGGTAGCGCAACTCCAGTGCCACGGCCAGCCCCACCGAGTCCTGTACGCCGTACCGGCACCACGTTTCGCCCACACACGACTTCACCGTGCGCAGCGCCTTGCCGTACGCGTGGCCGGACTCGAAGCCGGCGTCCACCAGTCGCTGCCAGATCTGCGGCAACTGCTCCACCCGTGCCCCGAACAGGTCGATCCGCTGGCCGCCGGTGATCTTCGTGTAGAGCTGGAAGTCCCGGGCGACCTCGCCGATCACGATCAGCTTCTCCGGGGTGATCTCGCCGCCGGGGATCCGGGGCACCACCGAGTAGCTGCCGTCGCGTTGCAGGTTGGCCAGGAAGTGGTCGTTGGTGTCCTGCAACGAGGCCTGCTCGCCGTCGAGCACGTGCCCGCTGCCCAGCGACGCGAGGATCGAGGCCACCACCGGCTTGCAGATGTCGCAGCCCCGCCCCCGACCGTGCTCGGCGACCAGTCGCGAGAACGTGCGGATGCCGCGCACCTGGACGATCTCGAACAGCTCCCGCCGGCCGACATCGAAGTGCTCGCACAGCGCGGTGGACTGCGCCACCCCGGCCGCGTCCAGCAGTTGCTTGAGCATCGGCACGCAGGAGCCGCAGCTCGTGCCGGCCCGGGTGCACGCCTTCAGCGCCGCCACGTCCGCGCAACCATCGGCGATGGCCGCGTCCACGTCGCCGCGGGTCACCGCATTGCAGGAGCAGACCTGTGCGGCGGCGGGCAGCGCGCCGGCGTCCGCGCCGCCGCCGTCCGGCGCGAGCAACGCCAGCGGCGCGGCCGGCAGCGGGCCGCCCACACTGGCCCGCAATGTCGGGTACGCGCTGGCGTCGCCCACCAGCACCCCGCCGAGCAGGGTGTGCGCGTCGTCGGAGAGGACCAGCTTCGCGTAGACCCGGGTGGCCGGGTCGGTGAACGTGACGTCCAGGCAGCCCTCGGTGGTGCCGTGCGCGTCGCCGAACGAGGCCACGTCGACGCCGAGCAGCTTCAGCTTGGTGGCGGTGTCCGCGCCCGGGAAGGTCGCCGCGCCGCCCACCAGCCGGTCGGCCACCACCTCGGCCGTCGCGTACCCCGGGGCGACCAGGCCGTGGCAGGTGCCGTCGACCGCCGCGCACTCACCGACCGCCCAGATGCGCTCGTCGGCGCTGCGGCAGGTCGCGTCGACAAGCACCCCGCCGCGCGGACCAAGCGGCAGGCCGGCGGCCCGAGCCAGCTCGTCCCGGGGCCGGATACCGGCGGCCACCACCACCAGGTCGGCGTCGACGCTGCGGCCGTCGGAGAGTTCCAGAGCCTCGACCGCGCCGTCCGCGCCGGCCCGGATCGCCGTGGTGGCCACCCCGAGGTGGGTACGCACACCCAACTCCTCGACGTAGCGGCGGAGCATCGCCCCGCCGGCCTGGTCGACCTGCACCGGCATCAGGCGGGGCGCGAACTCGACCACGTCGGTGCTCAGACCCAGCAGCCGCAGCGCGTTCGCGGCCTCCAGCCCGAGCAACCCACCGCCGATCACCGCGCCGACCCGCCGGCCCTCCGCGTACGCCCGGATCGCCGCCAGGTCGTCCAGGGTCCGGTAGACGAAGACTCCGGGCAGGTCGGCGCCGGGCACCGGCGGCACGAACGGGTACGACCCGGTGGCCAGCACCAGCGCGTCGTAGGGGTATTCGCCTGCGGCGGTGGTTACCACCCGCCGACCACGGTCGATGGCGGTGGCCGGCTCACCGAGGCGCAGCCGCACCCCGTCGTGCGGGGTGTGCACGTTGAGTTCGTCCTCGCTCACCCCGTCGAAGAACGCCGACAGCCGCACCCGGTCGTACGCCGGACGTCGCTCCTCGGCCAGCACGGTCACCCGCCAGCGCCCCTCGGGGTCGCGGGCCCGCAGCGCGTCGACGAAGCGCTGCCCCACCATGCCGTTGCCGATGACGACCAGGTCACCGCCGCTCATCGCGTCACCTCCACCGATTCCGCTTGGGACAGCCAGTCGACGATGCCGCCGACGGCGTCCCGGCATCCGCCGCATCCGGTGCCGGCCCGGGTCGCCACCACCACCGCGTCGACCGTCCGGGCGCCGGAGCGCCAACAGCGCACCAGCGCGCCCTTGGTCACCGTGTTGCACTGGCAGACGGTGGCCGCGTCCGGCATCAGCGCCGGTGACGCGGCCGGAGCCACCGCGGCACCGCCCAGGGCCCGGCCCAGCAGCAGCGTCCGCCGGTCGGCCGGCACCGGGTGACCACGGTCGAAGAGCTGGATCACCGTGCCGACGGCCGGGTTGTCACCGAGCAGGATCGCGCCGGTCAGCCGCTCGTCGTGGATCCGCAGCCGGGCGTACGTGCCCCGGGTCGGGTCGGTGAAGGTCAGCTCCTCGCCCGGCCCGCCGCCCGCCGGGTCGCCCATCGCGGCCAGGTCGATCCCGGCCGCCTTGAGTCGGGTCACCACCGGTCGGGGCCGGTACCGGGCCAGCGGGTCCGTCCCGGTCAGCACGTCGGCGAGCACCCGGGCCTGGGCCCAGGCGGGTGCGACAAGCCCGGTGAGCACGCCGTCGTGTTCGGCGCAGTCGCCGATCGCCGAGACGCGCCGGTCGTTGGTGCGCAGCCGGTCGTCCACCACCACCCCGCGCCGCACGGTCAGCCCGGCGGCCGTCGCGAGGGCGGTGTCGGGGCGTACCCCGCAGCAGAGCACCAGCAGGTCGGCGGTGAGCGACCGACCGTCGGCCAGGTCGAGGCGGACACCGTCGGCGTCCGCGACGACCCCGGTCGCTCCGACCGCGAGCTCGATGGTGACGCCGAGGCCTGCGAGCGTGCCGGCGAGCACCGCGCCGGCCGCCGGGTCGAGCTGCCGTTCCATCAGGTGCCCGCGCGGGTGCACCACGGTGCTGGCCAGGCCTCGGGCGGCAAGCCCTCGGGCTGCCTCCAGGCCGAGCAGGCCGCCGCCGAGCACGAGCGCGCTGCGGGCGCCGTCGGCCAGGGCGAGGATCCGGCGGCAGTCGTCAAGGGTCCGGAAGGGGACGACCCGTTCCGGCAGTTGGGCCAGGTCGAGGCCGGGTAGCGGCGGCACCACCGCTTCGCTGCCGGTGGCCAGCACCAGGTGGTCGTAGGAGATGCGTTCACCGTCGGCGGTGTGGACCTCGCGGGCCTGGCGATCCACAGTGGTCACCGGCACGCCCGTCCGCAGGTCGATGCCGTGCCCGGCGGCCTCGGTCAGCTCCACGTCCGGCTCGTCGATCCGGCCCGTCAGCAGGGTGGAGAGCATGATCCGGTTGTACGCGCGGTGGGGCTCCGCCCCGAGCACGGTGACCTTCCGGTCGCCCTCGCGGGTGTGCAGTTCGCTCGCGAGACGGGCGCCGGCCATGCCGTTGCCGACGATCACCACGCGGGTGGTCATGCCTTCTCCGCCCGGACCGCGCAGATCTTGAACTCGGGCATCCCGGAGATCGGGTCCACCGCGTCGTTGGTGACCGAGTTGGCCCGGGCCGCCCCGGGCCAGTGGAACGGGGCGAAGATCGTGTCCGGTCGGATCCCCGGGCTGAGCCGGGCCGGGGCGCACAGCTCACCCCGGCGGGACGTGACCCGCACCGGGTCGCCGTCGTCGATGCCGAGCCGGGCGGCCAGATCGGGGTGCAGCTCGACGAACGCCTCACCGGCGGCGCGACGTAGCGCGGCCACCCGTCGGGTCTGGGTGCCGGACTGGTACTGGGCCAGCACCCGGCCGGTCGTGAAGTGCAGCGGGTACGCCTCGCAGACCTCCTCGGCCGCCGGCCGGTGGTCCACCGGGTGGAACCGGGCGCGCCCGTCCGGGGTGCCGAACCGGTCGGCGAAGAGCCGTGGGGTGTCCGGCCCGTCCTCGGTCGGGCAGGGCCAGAAGACACCGTCGGCGGCGTCGATGCGGGCCCAACTGATGCCGGCGTAGTCGGCGGTGCCTCCGGCAGAGGCGCGACGCAGCTCGGCGAAGACGGCGGCCGGGTCGGTGGGGAACCGCGCCACCGCGCCGTCCGCCCGTGCGACGGCCGTTTCGGCGGCGGACCGACCGGCGGACGGTTCGGTGCCGGCCGTTTCGGTGGCGGCCAGCCTCGCGGCCAGGTCGGAGATGATCGCCAGGTCGGTTCGGACACCCGGCGGAGGTGGGCGCAGCGCGCGTCGGCGCAGCACCCGACCCTCCAGGTTGGTCATCGTGCCGTCCTCCTCGGCCCACTGCGCGGTGGGCAGCACCACGTCGGCCAGCGCCGCCGTCTCGGAGAGCAGCAGGTCGGCGACGACCAGCAGGTCAAGATCGCGCAGCCGGCGCTCGATCCGGGTCGCGCGGGGAGCGGAGACCACCGGGTTCGAGCCGAACACCAGCAGTGCCCGGGGGCCGCCGGGAGTGCCGAGCGAGTCGAGCAGTTGGTAGGCCGGCACGCCCGGGCCGGGCAGGTCGTCGGCCGGCACGCCCCAGACACCGGCCACGTGCTCCCGGGCCGCCGGGTCGTCGATGCGCCGGTAGCCGGGGAGCTGGTCGGCCTTCTGCCCGTGCTCCCGCCCGCCCTGGCCGTTGCCCTGGCCGGTGAGGCAGCCGTACCCCGAGCCTTCCCGGCCGGGCAGACCGAGGGCGAGGGCCAGATTGACGTACGCGGTGACCGTGTCGACGCCCTTGGCGTGCTGCTCGGCGCCGCGGGCGGTCAGGATGATCACCCGTCGGCCGGTGCCCAACGCGCGGGCGGTCGCCTCCAGGTCGGCCACCGGCACCCCGGAGAGCTGCTCGGCGCGGGCCGGCCACCAGCCGGCGACACCGCGGCGGACCGCGTCGAAGCCGGTCGTACGGTCGGCCACGTACGCCTGGTCGACCCAGCCCTCGGTGAGCGCGATGTGCAGCAGCGCGTTGGCCACCGCGAGGTCGGTGCCGGGCAGCGGTTGCAGGTGCAGGTCGGCCTGGCGGGCGGTGGCGGTGACCCGGGGGTCGACGACGATCAGCTGGCCGCCGCCGCGCCGTTGCTCGGTCAGCCAGCGCACCAGCGGCGGCATGGTCTCCGCCGGGTTCGCGCCGACCAGCAGCAGGGTGTCGGCCCGCCCGAGGTCGGCCAGCGGGAACGGCAGCCCCCGGTCGACACCGAACGCGCGCAGCCCGGCGGCTGCCGCCGAGGACATGCAGAACCGTCCGTTGTAGTCGATGTGCCGGGTGCGCAACGCGACCCGGGCGAACTTCCCCAGCGCGTACGCCTTCTCGTTGGTCAGCCCTCCGCCGCCGAAGACGGCGACCGCGTCCCGGCCGGCGCTGTCCTGGATGGCGTGGATGCCGGTGACGATCCGCTCCAGTGCGGCGTCCCAGCTCGCCGGTCGCAACTCGCCGGTGGCCGGGTCACGCACCAGCGGGCTGGTCAAACGCTCCGGGTGGTCGAGCAGGTCGGCGGCCGTCCAGCCCTTCTGGCAGAGGCCGCCCCGGTTGGTGAGGAACTGGCGGGGGAGCACGGTCACCCCGTCGTCGTCCGCACGCAGCGTCATCCCGCACTGGAGTGCGCAGTACGGGCAGTGGGTCGCCACCTCCCGGGGCGCCCGCCCCGGTCGAGTTGCCGGCCATGCACCGTCTGTCATGTCGGGAAAGCGTGCCGCCGGGCGGTTTCCGGTCAGCGTCTCTTCTGTTTCGGTCCTGTCAAGTAGGGCTCACACCGCACGGTGGCATCGGACGTGACGGTTGGGTCGGTCCGCCGACCTGCCGGCCACCATCCCCGGCCGGCGAGGCCGGTGTCCCACGGTGCGGTCGGTGGTGGGCCGGCCCCGCGCAGGAGGTCTATTATTTGGGAAACTCGTCTCAACTTATGGGAGATGCGATGAGCGTGGCAGACGCCTTCGACGCGGTGGCCGGCAGCTACGACGAGGCGCGCCGGCGGCTGGTGCCCTGCTTCGACGCCTTCTACGGCACCGCCGTCCAGGTGGCCGCGCCCCCGCTTCGCGCCGCGCTGGCGACCGGTCGTACCCCGGAGGTGTTGGATCTGGGCGCGGGCACCGGCCTGCTCTCGCTGCTGCTGGCCGCCGCGGTGCCGGGGGTGCGGTTGACCCTGGTGGACGCCGCGCCGGCCATGCTGTCCCGCGCCGCCGACCAGTTGCGCGCCCGCGCCGTGCCGCACCGGACCGTCCAGGCCGACCTGGCCGACGCGCTGCCGGACGGCCGGTACGACGCCGTGGTCAGCGCGCTGGCGATCCACCACCTGGACGATGCCGGCAAGCGGGCGCTCTACCGGCGGGCCGCCGCCGCGCTGGCGCCCGGTGGGGTGTTCGTCAACGCCGAGCAGGTGGCCGGGCCGACCCCGGCGCTGGATCGGCGCTACGACGAGGTGTGGACGGCGCGGATCACCGAGTTGGGCTCACCACCCGACGAGATCGCCGCCGCCCGGGAGCGGATGCGACACGACCGGCCGGCCACCGTCGCCGACCAGTGCCGATGGCTGGCCGAGGCGGGGCTGGTCGACGTCGACTGCTTCTTCAAGGAGTGGCGTTTCGCGGTGTTCGGCGGTCGGGCCGGCGAGCAGGCCCGGTGAAATGCGCCTTTCGGTCACCGGCGGCAAGCCGGTCGGCGTGCGGATGACTGATAGTCATACCGCTGGGTAGTCTCATCCGCATGACTGCCAAGGTGACGTTGTCGTTCACGGACGAGACGATCGAGGAGGCCCGACGCTTCGCCAAGCGTGAAGGGCTCTCGCTCTCGGCCTGGATGGACCAGGCCGCCCGGGAGAAGGCGCTGCGCGAGGTCTTCACCGCGCATGCCGCCGCCGTGGGCCGCGCCAGCCTCGACCTGGAGTCCGCCGCCCTCGCCGACGCCCGCGAGGTGGGCATGGTCAACGATCTCCTCGGCGACGGACGGCCGCGTGCTGCGTAGGGGTGAGGTCTGGCGCATCGAGGGCGCCCGGGAACGCCTCGGCCTGGTGATCAGCTCGGACGTCTACAACTCCACCGACGTGCCCATCGTGATCGTCGTCGAGGTGGTGGAGGAGTCGTTGCTGCGGGATTCTCCGCTCGCCGTGTCGATGGGCCGTTACGTGGTGATGCCCGACCGGATCTCCTCACCGATGAAGAAGTGGTTCACCGACTGCGTGGACGTCGCCGACACCGACACGATGCTGCGGGTCGGCCGCGCGCTGCGCATCCTCCAGCAGCTCTGACCGCGCTCACCATCGTCGGCGGCCCGTGGTGCGGTCCCCGTATCCCGGCCGACCCGCGACGGGCACCGCCAGGTAATCGGGTGTTCCTAGCGTTTCCCCTCGTCACATTGACGAGGAGGAGCCGCCGTGAGCACGCTCACCAGCACCGCAGTCACCGCCGGGCCACCGGCCGCCACCGCGACCCGGCGCCGGCTCGACGACTGGAGACCCGAGGACCCCGACTTCTGGCGTACGACGGGCGCGCCGATCGCTCGCCGCAACCTCTGGGTCTCGATCTTCGCCGAGCACGTCGGCTTCTCCGTGTGGAGCCTCTGGTCGGTGACCGTGCTCTTCCTCGGTCCCGAGTACGGCATCGACCCGGCCGGTAAGTTCCTGCTCACCGCCGTGCCCGCCGCGCTGGGCGCGGTGCTGAGGCTGCCGTACACCCTGGCGGTGGCCCGCTTCGGCGGGCGGCGCTGGACGATCATCAGCGCGCTGCTGCTGCTCGTCCCGGCGGTGCCGATGACGGTGCTGCTGGAACCCGGTGTGTCCTACTCCACGCTGATGGTGCTCGCCTGCCTCACCGGCGTCGGCGGTGGCAACTTCGCCTCCTCGATGGCGAACATCAACCTGTTCTATCCGCAGCGGCTCAAGGGCCGGGCCCTCGGGCTCAACGCGGGCGGCGGCAACCTGGGCGTACCCGCCGTGCAGTTGGTCGGGCTGGCGGTGCTCGCCACCGTCGGTGCCGCGTACCCCCGGCTGGTGCCGGCGGTCTACCTGCCGCTGATCGTGCTGGCCGCGCTGGCGGCGGCACGCTGGTTGGACACCGTGCCCGGGGCGCGCAACGAGCCGGGCGCGCTGCGCGAGGCCGCCCGCGACCCGCACACCTGGGTCATGTCGCTGCTGTACGTCGGCACTTTCGGCTCGTTCATCGGGTTCGGCTTCGCCTTCGGCCAGGTGCTGCAACTCCAGTTCGCCGAGCGGTTCCCCACCCCCGTCGACGCCGCCTGGCTGACCTTCCTCGGCCCGCTGGTGGGTTCGCTGATCCGGCCGCTGGGCGGGCACCTCGCCGACCGGCTGGGGGGCGCCCGGGTGACCTTCTGGAACTTCGTGGCGATGGCGGCCGGCGCCGGCACCGTGCTGTACGCGGCCCGGGAGCGCTCGTTCGGGCTCTACCTGGCCGGTTTCCTCGCACTCTTCGTCTTCTCCGGCATCGGCAACGGCTCGACGTACAAGATGATCCCGGCCATCTTCCGGGCCCGGGCGGCGGACGCGGTGGCCGCCGGCCGGCGCGACCCGGAGGCCGCGACCCGGTGGGCGCGCCGGATGACCGGCTCGTTGATCGGCATCGCGGGTGCGATCGGCGCCTTCGGTGGGGTGCTGGTCAACATCTCGTTCCGCCAGTCGTTTCTCGCCTCCGGCAACGCCGACGCCGCCTACCTGGTCTTCATCGGCTGGTACGCGCTGTGCTTCGCGGTCACCTGGGTCGTCTATCGTCGTCCGAGAGCCGAACGGCTCGCTGGAGTGTGAGCTGAGACACGGTCGGCGCGTCGGCGCGCGAGACCGCACCCCCGTTTTGACCTGCGGACAGGGCGCCGGGTATCGTTGCCTGCTGTTGTACGACATCCAGAGGCGTGCCCTATCAGGTACGCTTGGTCGTTCGTGCGCGCTGGTCCGGCCTGCTAGATCTGGTCACCTCGGCGCGCGACCCCAGACCGACGACGAGACAAGGTAGACCTGTGCGTACGTACAGCCCGAAGCCGGGTGAGATCGAGCGTCAGTGGCACGTCATCGACGCCTCTGATGTCGTGCTGGGCCGCCTGGCCACCCACGCCGCCACGTTGCTGCGTGGTAAGCACAAGCCGACTTTCGCGCCGCACGTCGACACGGGCGACTTTGTCGTCATCGTGAACGCGGGCAAGGTTGCGTTGACCGGCAACAAGCGCCAGACCAAGGTCGCTTACCGCCACTCCGGTTACCCGGGTGGTCTGAAGCAGGTTGGCTACGACGAGCTGCTGACCAAGCGCCCCGAGCGGGCCATCGAGCTGGCCGTGAAGGGGATGCTCCCGCACAACAAGCTCGGCCGTCAGCTGATCAAGAAGCTGAAGGTCTACGCCGGTGCCGAGCACCCGCACCTCGCGCAGCAGCCGGTGCCGTTCGAGATCAAGCAGATCGCGCAGTGAGCGCGGGCGAAGGAAGCAGCATGACCGACATCACCGAGACCGAGGTTGCCCCGGAAGCCCCTGAGGCCACCGAGGCGCCTGCGCCCGTCGCCCGCGCGCCTCGTGGTGACCGGCCGATCCAGACCGTGGGCCGCCGCAAGCAGGCCATCGTCCGGGTTCGTATCGTCCCGGGCACCGGCAAGATCACCTGCAATGGCCAGGAGCTCGAGGCCTACTTCCCGAGCAAGGTGCACCAGCAGCTCATCAAGGACCCGCTGGTCACCGCCGAGAAGCTCGAGCAGTTCGACGTCATCGCCAACCTGCGTGGCGGCGGCACCACCGGCCAGGCCGGTGCGCTGCGGCTGGGCATCGCCCGTGCGCTGATCGTCAGCGAGCCGGACGACCGCCCGGCCCTCAAGAAGGCCGGCTTCCTCACCCGGGACGCCCGGGTCAAGGAGAGCAAGAAGTACGGCCTCAAGAAGGCCCGTAAGGCTCCCCAGTACTCGAAGCGCTGATCTTCACCAGCGCGTTGTACTTCTGACGAACGGTCGGTCCGCCTCCCTCATCCGGGGAGGCGGACCGACCGTTCCGCTTTCTCCTCATCTGCAGTGCTCATCGGAGGTTGGCGGGTATGGGTCGGTTGTTCGGCACGGACGGCGTACGCGGGCGGGCGAACGCGGATCTCACCCCCGAGTTGGCGCTCGCGCTCGCCGTGGCCGCGGCGCACACGCTTGCCGAGACAGATCGCAGCCATCCGCCGCTCGCCGTGGTCGGCCGGGACACCCGGGCCAGTGGCGAGATGCTGGAGGCGGCCGTGGTGGCCGGGCTGACCAGCGCCGGCGCGAACGTGGTGCGGGTGGGCGTGCTGCCCACCCCCGCCGTGGCGTTCCTCACCGCGGAGGCCAAGGCCGACCTCGGGGTGATGCTCTCCGCCTCGCACAACCCGATGCCGGACAACGGCATCAAGCTCTTCGCCGCCGGCGGGCACAAGCTGCCCGACGAGATCGAAATGCGGATCGAGGCGGCGATCGAGACGAACGCCACCACCGCCTGGGACCGGCCGACCGGCGCGGGCGTCGGCCGCGTGCACGACCTGCTCGACGGCGCGGACCACTACGTCCAGCACCTGGTCGGCACCGTGTCGCACCGGCTCGACGGGATCAAGGTCGTGGTCGACTGCGCCAACGGCGCGGCCGCCGACGTCGCCCCGGTCGCCTACCGGGAGGCCGGCGCGGAGGTCATCGCGATCCACGCCCAGCCCGACGGGCTCAACATCAACGACGACTGCGGCTCCAACCACATCGAGGCGCTGCGCGAGGCCGTGGTCGAGCACGGCGCCCACCTGGGCATCGCCCACGACGGCGACGCCGACCGCTGCCTGGCGGTCACCGCCGACGGCGACGAGGTCGACGGCGACCAGGTGATGGCCATCCTCGCCCTGGCCATGCGGGACGCTGGCACGCTCACCCAGGACACCCTGGTGGCCACCGTGATGAGCAACCTCGGCCTGCGGCTCGCGATGTCCGCGCAGGGCATCCGGCTGATCGAAACCAAGGTCGGTGACCGGTACGTCCTGGAGGAACTGCGCGCCTCGAACCTGGCGCTCGGTGGCGAGCAGAGCGGCCACATCGTCATGCCCGCGCACGCCACCACCGGCGACGGGGTGCTGACCGGCCTGCACCTGATGGCCCGGATGGCCGCCACCGGTCAGTCCCTCGCCGAGTTGGCGTCGGTGGTCACCAAGCTGCCGCAGGTGCTCATCAACGTCCCGGTCGGCGACCGGACCGTCGGCGCCAACGCGCCGGCAGTCCGCGCCGAGGTCGAGCGCGCCGAGGCGGAGCTGGGCGAGACCGGCCGGGTGCTGCTGCGCCCGTCGGGCACCGAGCCGCTGGTCCGCGTCATGGTCGAGGCGGCCACCGAGGCGACCGCACGCGAGGTCGCCGAGCGGATCGCCGCCCTGGTCCGCACCGCCAGCCCCGCCGTCCAGTAGCAGGCCGCGCCCTGGGCCGTTGCGCCCTGGGCCGGGTGCGCCCTGGGTCGTTGCGTCCCGGGCCGGGTGCGCCCCACGCTGGGCACGTCCTTTGGAGCTGAACCGTTTACGACATCGGCTCCACAACGATCACACGGTGGCCCGGCCGCGTCAGCGGCCGGGGGCCAGCGCGCGCAGCCGGGTGACCGCCTCGGTCAGCACCTCCGGGCGCTTGCAGAAGGCGAAGCGGACCAGCCGCCGGCCAGCGTCGGCGTCGTCGTAGAAGACCTGCGTCGGCACCGCCACCACGCCGCAGCGCTCCGGCAGTGACCGGCAGAACTCCACCCCGTCCGAGCCGCCGAGCGGGGTGATGTCGGCGGTGACGAAGTACGTCCCCTCCGGCACCAGCACCTCGAACCCGGCGTCGGTGAGCCCGCCCACGAGCTGGTCGCGCCCCCGCTGGAGCCCGTCGCGGAAGCCGGTGAAGTAGTCGTCCGGCAGGGCCAGCGCCACAGCGACCGCCGGTTGCAGCGGGGCGGCGTTCACGAAGGTGAGGAACTGCTTCACCCGCAGCACAGCTGACACCAGGGCGGCCGGCCCACTCGCCCAGCCAACCTTCCAGCCCGTACACGAGAAGGTCTTGCCGGCCGACGAGATCCGCAACGTCCGCTCCCGCATCCCGGGCAGGGTGGCCAACGGCACGTGCGGGTTCGACGCGTCGGTGAATACCAGGTGCTCGTACACCTCGTCGGTGACCGCGTACGCGTCGTACTCCTGGCACAGCTCCGCGACCAGCGCCAGCTCGGCCGGCGTGAAGACCTTGCCGGTCGGGTTGTGCGGCGAGTTGAGCAGCACCAGCCGGGTGTGCGGGCCGAACGCCGCGCGCAGTGCCGCCGGGTCGAAGGCGTACCGACCGTCGTCGGCGGGACGCAACGTGACCGGCCGCCGGACCGCGCCGGCCAGTGCGATCGAGGCGGCGTACGAGTCGTAGTACGGCTCGAAGCAGACCACCTCGTCGCCCGGCTCGCAGAGAGCGAGGATGCTCGCCGCCACCGCCTCGGTCGCGCCCGCCGTGATCACGATCTCGCCGTCGGGGTCGTACTCCAGTTCGTAGAACCGCCGCTGGTGGGCCGCGACCGCCGCGCGCAGGGCGGGAATCCCCGGACCGGGCGGGTACTGGTTCTGCCCGCCGCGCAGCGCCTCGGCCGCGGCGGCCAGCATCTCCGGTGGGCCGTCGGTGTCCGGGAAGCCCTGGCCCAGGTTGACCGCGCCGGTACGCACGGCGAGGGCGGACATCTCGGCGAAGATCGTCGTGCCGAACGGCCGCATCCGGGCCACCAGCGGGTCGACATCGGTGCTCGTCGTCACCTGCGCCAGCCTACGTCCACCCCAGCCTCACGGGTACAAGGGCGGACGCGTCGTCGACCGAACCCAACCAGCCCGCCCCAGCCCGTCGCGCCCGGCCCCGGCCGGTCGCGCCCGGCCCCGGCCGGTCGCGCCCGGCCCTGGTTCGCCCGGCCCTGGTCCGGCTCGAGCCCGCTCCCGCTTCCGCCCGTCGATCATGGAGTTGTGGTGGGGGACAAGGCGGTCAATGAATCACTAATCGGGCACCACAGCTCGATGATCGACGGCGGGAGCCCGTGTGACCAGGCGCCTCCCGCGCTCCGTCTTGGCGATCTTGCACTCTCTGCCTTGGCATAAGGGGCATTCCACGCATGAGGGCGACGGAAACTGCAAGATCGCCGGGTCGGGTCGGTCGGGGCTGAGTCGGCTAGGTCGGGGCAGGTCGGGGCAGGACGGGCGCGGCACGGCAGGGCGGGGCAGAGGGCGGGGCGGGGCGGGCGAGCAGGGCAGGTGGGGCGGGGGTGGGGTGGGCGTACAGGTGGGGCGGGGTGGTGCTGTGTGGGCGGGGCTGCGGGCGAGGGTGGGGTAACGCGGCTGGGTGGGGTGGGAACGGGTATGGCGCGTCGAGGCTGTGGGCCGGCTCTGTTTCGGCGGTCGGCTTGTCCTGGTCTGGACACTCAACCACTCATCGCTCAGATTCGGTGATTGATAACCCGGCTTTCGAGCAACCGCGATGAGCGAAACTGGGTTAGGCTGCGGGCCATGTGTGGAATCGTGGGATACGCGGGCGCGCGCCCCGCACTGGGCATCGTGCTCGACGGGCTGCGGCGGCTGGAATACCGCGGCTACGACTCGGCGGGCGTCGCGATCGTCTGCGACGACCAACTGCTGACCGAGAAGAAGGCCGGCAAGCTCGCCAACCTGGAGAAGGTGCTCTCCGAGCGGGCCGCCGACGACCCGACCTCCTGCGCGGCCAGCCCGATCGGCATCGGTGACGGCATGACCGGCATCGGGCACACCCGCTGGGCCACCCACGGCGGCCCGACCGACCGCAACGCCCACCCGCACACCGCCCCTGACGGCCGGGTCGCGGTCATCCACAACGGCATCATCGAGAATTTCGCCAAGCTCCGCGCCGAGCTGGAGGCCGACGGCGTCCAGTTCACCAGCGACACCGACACCGAGTGCGCCGCGCACCTGCTCTCCGCCGCGCTGGCCGACCTGCGTGCCGCTGGCCAGCCGGACAGCCCGCAGCTGCTCGCCGCCGCCATGCGGGTGGTCTGCCAGCGGCTGGAGGGCGCGTTCACCCTGCTCGCGGTCGACGCCGCGGTGCCCGGCGCGGTCGTCGGTGCCCGGCGTAGCTCGCCGTTGGTGGTCGGCCGGGGCGACGGGGAGAACTACCTGGCCAGCGACGTGGCCGCGTTCATCGAGCACACCCGGGACGCGGTGGAGCTGGGCCAGGACCAGATCGTCCTGATCACCGGCGACAGCATCGAGATCACCGACTTCGACGGCCAGCCCGCCGCCGGCAAGGACTTCCACATCGACTGGGACTCGTCGGCTGCCGAGAAGGGTGGCTACGACTGGTTCATGCTCAAGGAGATCGAGGAGCAGCCGCAGGCCATCGCCGACACACTGCTCGGCCGGCTCACCGAGACCGGTGAGATCGCCCTGGACGAGGTCCGCCTCAGCGACCAGGATCTGCGCGACGTCGACAAGATCTTCATCGTGGCCTGCGGCACGGCGTACCACTCCGGCATGGTCGCCAAGTACGCCATCGAGCACTGGACCCGGATCCCCTGCGAGGTGGAGCTGGCCAGCGAGTTCCGCTACCGCGACCCGGTGCTCGACCGGTCCACGCTGATCGTGGTGATCTCGCAGTCCGGCGAGACGATGGACACCCTGATGGCGCTGCGGCACGCCAAGGAGCAGAAGGCCCGGGTGCTGGCCATCTGCAACACCAACGGCTCGACGATTCCCCGCGAGTCCGACGCCGTGCTCTACACCCACGGCGGGCCGGAGATCGCCGTCGCCTCCACAAAGGCGTTCCTCACCCAGCTCGTCGCCTGCTATCTGATCGGGCTGCACCTGGCCCAGGTACGCGGCATCAAGTTCGCCGACGAGGTAGGCGCGGTCGTCGCCCAGTTGCAGGAGATGCCGGGCAAGCTGCGTGAGCTGCTGGACCGGATCGAGCCCGTCCGCGAGCTGGCCCGCGAGCTGAAGTCCGAGCCCACCATCCTGTTCATCGGCCGGCACGTCGGCTACCCGGTCGCGCTGGAAGGCGCACTCAAGCTCAAGGAACTGGCGTACATGCACGCCGAGGGCTTCGCGGCCGGCGAGCTGAAGCACGGCCCGATCGCTCTGATCGACAAGGGCACCCCGGTGATCTGCGTGGTGCCGTCGCCGGTCGGCCGGGGGATGCTGCACGACAAGGTCGTCTCCAACATCCAGGAGGTACGGGCGCGCGGCGCCCGCACCATCGTGATCGCCGAAGAGGGCGACGAGGCTGTCGTCCGGTACGCCGACCACCTGATCTACGTGCCGCGTACGCCGACCCTGCTGGCGCCCCTGGTCACCACGGTGCCGCTCCAGGTGCTCGCCGCCGAGATCGCCGCCGCCCGGGGGCACGACGTGGACCAGCCCCGCAACCTGGCCAAGTCGGTCACCGTCGAGTAGCCCTCAGCGGCCCAGCACGACCCGGGCCATCCCGTCCAGTGCGGGGTTGCCCGGGTCCCAGTAACCGGAGTGCCCGCCCGGGCCACTGCGGAAGACCCGACCGCCGAACCCGGGATCGGATGGATCGTGACCGAACCACAGCTCGTGGCCGGTGCGGTCGGGCCAGCCCAGCACGGCGGCGAGTGGCGCCGTGCCGAGCAGGGCCCGCCGGCCCAGCTCGTCCACCGGCTGGGCCAGGCGGATCACGTCGTCGGGGGCCTGGCTGGCCCAGACTTGCGCCGGTGGCACGCCCAACTCGCCGGCGTGTGCCGCACCGACCCCGGGTGAGCCGACGAACACCAGCGCGTCGGCGGCCAACCCGTGCTCCCGGGCGGCCACACCCACCACGAGCGACCCGTAGCTGTGCCCGAGCACGGTCTGCCGCGCAGGAGGTCCCTCGTGGCTGGCGCGCAGCCCTTCCTGGAAGCGGTGCAGCGCCGGGCCCGCATCCCGGGCCTGGCCGGCCGACGCCGCCTCGTGGAGGAAATCCGGCGCGTCGTAGTCCAGCCAGAGCACCGCCGCGCTGCGCTCACCCGGGGCGAGCGCAGCGCACCGGTCCAGGACCCGCGCCGCCCGACCCAGCTCGCCGGGGGCGTCGTCCAGACCGGAGCCCGTCCCCGGCACGTACGTCAACACCCGGTCGGCCTGGTCCGGGTCGCCGAGCGCCACCACCACCCGGCCCTCGCCTGCGGGATCCAGCCCCAGCAGGTACGCCCGCGGTTCCCCGGCCACCGTCAGGCGCTCGGCCAGCGCGTCCAGGCCGGCCAGCCGCGCCGCCACCGCCCGCAGCCGAACCGAGGCGACCGGCCCCGGAGGAACCCGTGCCAGCAACCGTCGCCGCTCGGCGAGCAACTCCGCACGCCGGGACCCGAGCAGCAGCCGGTTGGCCTGGTCACGGGCGGCCACCGGCACCCCGTCCAGGCGGCCGACCAGGGCCGGCTCGCGCAGGACCAGCCATCGCCGCTGGGCTGGGGTCAACCCGGACCACCAGGCGCGCACCAGGGCCGGCGAGGCCCCGGAATCGGGTCGACCGGGCGGCGGCGGGGAAGCCCAGCCGGACGCGGCGGCGCGGGCCAGCTCGTCCAACCGGGCGGCGGCTGCCCGGTCCGCCGCCCCGGCCCGGTCGAGCGCGTCCCGCAGCGCCGCCGCCACCCGTGCCGCCGCCAGGCCGGTCCGCTCGGTGGGCCGCACTCGGGCCGGATCGACGTGCACCCCGCCCGCCCGGTCCACCGCCAGACCGGCCGCATCGGCCAGGGCGACCGCCTCGCCAAGCCGGGCCTTCGCCGCCACCAGCCGTCCGGCCAGATCGGCCAGCACCTGGTCGGCCTCGATCAGCGCGGGCGTCACCGACACCAGCTCGTCGCGCAGACCGCCGAGCCGGGCGTCGGCCGCCGTGGCCGCCGCACCGGACCAACCGCCCCGCAACCGCCCGGCAGCACCGCCCAACCCGTCGACGCGCCCCTGCACCGGCCCGGTCAGCCCGGCCCAGGCCGCGCCGGCGGCCCGCCACCCGCCGGGGTCGGCCTCCCAGAGCTGCCGGTAGCCGACGCCGGTCACCGGGGCAGGGAGGTGAACCGGCCGGCGGCCCGGTCGTCCACCGTCTCGTACGCCTCGGCCGACGCCCGCACTCCACCGGCGGCCGCCGCCACCCGGGCACCCAGCCGGCGGAACCAGGCGTGCCCGGCCGCCTCCAGCCCGGCCAGAGCCGCGGCAGCCCGCCAACCGGCCGCCGGCACCAGCAGGCCGGGCACCCTGGCCAGGCCCAGCGCCAACCCGTACGCCTCGTCGTCGAGCGCGCCGGCCACAGCGCGCAACTCCTGCGGCCGGACGGTGAACGGCTCCTCGGTCATGACCCCACCCCCGTGGACGATCGGCATCGACGCGCTGACGCTAGACGGGCCTGGGGCGCTCCCGCGGTGCCCTGTGGACAGCCGCTCAGCGCCGTACCCCGTGGTGTCCACAGGCGTTGCCCACGGCGTGCCCGACGGCTAATCTGCGGCCCGCGCCGCCGGTAGGGTGGTCTGGTGATCGTCGCTGTCGGCATCGACGTCGTGCTGGTGGACCGGTTCGCGCGGTCCCTGGCGCGGACGCCGCTGCTCGCCGACCGGCTCTTCACCCACGCCGAGCGCGCCACCCGATCCGGCAGCCCGCGCTCGCCTGAGTCGCTCGCCGCCCGCTTCGCCGCGAAGGAGGCCGTCGCCAAGGCGCTCGGCGCCCCGGCCGGGCTGAGCTGGCACGACTGCGAGATCGTGCCCGACCCGGACGGCCGTCCCTGGCTGACGGTCTCCGGCACCGTCGCGGCGGCGGCCGTCGCGCGGGGGATCAACAACTGGCATCTCTCGCTGTCGCACGACGGCGGGATCGCGTCGGCCATGGTGGTCGCGGAACGGTGACGTCGATTGGGTGGGCCCGGCCGGCCCGCCCGCGAACCGGATGGGACACGGTGACATGAGACCGGTGTGGCGGGTGGCCGACGTACGGGCGGCCGAGGCGGGGCTGATGGGCACGCTGCCGGAGGGCACGCTGATGCAGCGCGCCGCCGCCGGGCTGGCCCGCCGGGCCGCGCTTCTGCTCGCCGAGCGGGGCGGGGTGTACGGCGGTCGGGTGCTGCTGCTGGTCGGCTCCGGTGACAACGGCGGCGACGCGCTCTACGCCGGGGAACGGCTGGCCCGCCGGGGCGTCGAGGTGTCCGCCCTGCTGATCACCCCCGGACGGGCGCACGCCTCGGGCCTGGCCGCGCTGCGGGCCGCCGGTGGCCGACTGGTCGACCGCCCGGACGGCCCGGTCGACCTGGTCCTCGACGGCATCGTCGGCATCGGTGGCACGGGCGGGCTGCGGGCGAGCGCCGACGAGATGGTCCAGCGCCTCGACGCGCTGCGCGGCCGGGACGGCGACCGGGCCACCGTGCTGGCCGTCGACGTGCCGAGCGGGGTTGCGGTGGACACCGGGCACGTCCCGCTGGCCGCGTCCGGCCGGCCCACCGCGGTACGCGCCGACGTGACGGTGACGTTCGGCGCGCTGAAGCCCGCCCTGGTGGTCGGGCCGGCAGCCGCGCTGGCCGGGCAGGTGGAACTTGTCGACATCGGGCTGCGGCCGTGGCTGCGGGGCACACCCGCGCTGCGGGTCACCGAGTGGTCCGACGTCGTGCAGTGGTGGCCGGAGCTGGGCGCGGCGTCGGAGAAGTACACCCGGGGCGTGGTCGGGGTGGCGACCGGCTCGGCGACGTACCCGGGTGCGGCGGTGCTCTCCGTCGGCGGGGCCCTCGCGGGGCCGACCGGGCTGGTCCGCTACGCCGGCGGTGCCCGGGTCGAGGTGCTGCACCAGCACCCCTCGGTGATCGCCACCGATCGGGTCGCCGAGGCCGGCCGGGTGCAGGCCTGGGTGTGCGGCTCCGGGTTGGGCACCGGCGACGACGCGGCGGCCGAACTGCGAGCCGTCCTGGCCGCCCCGGTGCCCGTGGTGCTCGACGCCGACGCGCTGACCCTGCTGGTGGACGGCTCCCTCGCCGACCGGCTGCGCGGCCGGGACGCGCCGATCGTGGTCACCCCGCACGACCGGGAGTTCACCCGGCTCTGCGGGGAGGAGCCCGGCGCCGACCGGGTCGGGGCCGCACTGCGGCTGGCCGCCTGGATGAACGCGGTGGTGCTGCTCAAGGGGGACCGCACGGTCATCGGCACGCCGGACGGCCGGGCGTACGTCAACCCGACCGGCACTCCGGCGTTGGCCACCGGCGGCACGGGTGACGTGCTGGCCGGGCTGCTCGGCTCGTTCCTGGCCGCCGGGGTGCCGGCGGACCGCGCCGCCGCCGCTGCCGCGTACCTGCACGGGCTGGCCGGTCGGGAGGCGGCCCGGGGCGGCCCGGTGACGGCGCCCGACGTGGCGGCCGCGCTGCGTCCGGTCATCGCCCGGCTGGGCGGATCGTGACGGTTTCGGGTCAGCTGGTCGGATCGGCGGGTCGGGCCGTGCGTCGCCGCCCGCAGTGATCAGGGCGGAAAGTAGGCTGGGTGCATGTGGCAGGCCGAGGTACGCGTTGATCTCGACGCGATCCGCGAGAACGTGAGCCGGCTCCGCTCCGGCACCACCGCCGAGGTGATGGCGGTGGTCAAGGGCGACGGGTACGGCCACGGCATGCTCCCGGTCGCCCGCGCGGCCCTCGACGCGGGAGCCGACTGGCTCGGCGTCTGCACCCTCGACGAGGCGCTCACGCTGCGTCGAGCCGGGATCACCGCGCCGGTGCTGGCCTGGCTGCTCGCACCCGGGTTGCCGCTGCACGAGGGGGTCAGTGCCGGTGTGGACCTCGGCGCGGCCAGCCTGTCCCAGTTGGACGAGATGGTTGAGGCGAGCCGGCGTGCCGAGCGTCCGGCCCGACTGCACCTGAAGATCGACACGGGGTTGTCCCGGGGTGGCGCGACAGTCGCCGACTGGCCGGCGCTGCTGGACGCCGCCGCCAAGGCGCAGGCCGACGGCCTCGTCGAGGTGGTCGGTGTGTGGAGCCACTTCGTGTACGCGGACATGCCCGGCCACCCGACCACCGATCGGCAGCTCGCCGTCTTCCACGAGGGCCTGGCCATGGTCGAGCGGGCCGGCCTGCGGCCGCGCTGGCGGCACCTGGCCAACTCGGCGGCCACCCTGACCCGCCCCGACACCCACTTCGACCTGGTCCGCCCGGGGCTGGCCGTCTACGGTCTCTCCCCGGTGGCCGGCGACACGTACGGGCTGCGGCCGGCGATGACCGCACGGGCCCGGGTGATGCTCACCAAGCGGGTGCCCGCCGGCACCGGCGTCTCCTACGGGCACACCTACACCACGGCGGCGGACGCGAACCTGGCCGTGGTGCCCCTCGGGTACGCCGACGGCGTGCCCCGGCACGCGTCCAACACCGGGCCCGTGCAGCTCGCCGGCGCGCGGCGGACCATCTCCGGGCGGGTCTGCATGGACCAGTTCGTGATCGACTGCGGGGACGACCCGGTGGTCGACGGCGACGTGGCGACGCTGTTCGGTGACGGCACCGACGGCGCACCGACCGCCGACGACTGGGCCGAGGCGGTCGGCACGATCAACTACGAGATCGTCACCCGGTTCGGCAGTACGCGCGTACCCCGGCTGTATGACGGCGAACGACCATGAGTTATCGGATTCCGCGTCCTCGGACGGCGGCCGGCCGGGTCGCCGGCCTGCTGGGCGCCGCGGTGGGGGTGGCCGCGGCCGGCCTGGCCGCCGGCGTCGCGACCGAACGCACCCTGGTGCGCCGGCTCAAGGCCGACCCGACCGACCGCTACGCGCACGAGACGTTCGACGAGCAGCCGTGTGACGAGGCGTTCCGGCTGGAGTTGCCGGACGGCACCGACATCCACGTCGAGGTGGTCGAGCCGACCCGCCCGGTGGCCGGGCACCCCACGGTGGTGCTGGTGCACGGCTTCTGCCTGGACATGGGCACGTTCCACTTCCAGCGCCAGATGCTCGCCGCGCGCGGCGACTACCGGATCGTCGCGTACGACCAGCCCGGTCACGGCCGGTCCGGCCGATTGGAGACCGGCGAGTACGACCTCGCGGTGCTGGGTCGGACGCTGCGCGAGGTGATCGACCGGACCACCCCGGACGGGCCGCTGGTGCTGGTGGGCCACTCGATGGGCGGCATGACCATCATGGCGTTCGCCGAGCTGTTCCCGGAGCTGTTCGGTGACCGGGTGGTGGGCACCGTGCTGATGGCCACCTCGGGCGGCCTGATCGCGGAGACCAAGCTTGTCGCACCGGCGCTGCTCGGCAGGGTCGGCGCCCCGGTGCTGTACATGGCCAGCAACGCCACCCGGTACGGCGGCCAGGTCATCGACAAGGCACGCAGGTCCACCTCGAACGTGGCCTGGCTGCTCACGCGCAGGTACGGCTTCGGCACGCGCAAGCCCAGCCCGGCGCTGGTGTCCTACGTGGAGACGATGAACTCACGGACGTCGGCCGACACGGTGACCCGTTACCTGCGGACCATCGCCACGCACTCGCGATTCCCGGCGCTGGCCGCGCTGGCGAACGCCCCGGTGCTGGTGGTCGTCGGCGACAAGGACATGATCACTCCGGTGACCCACTCCGAGGAGATCGTCCGGCGGTTGCCGCACGCCGAGTTCGTCAAGATCGAGGACAGCGGGCACGTGGTGATGCTGGAGCACGCCGACGAGGTCAACGCCGCCCTGGAGCGGTTTCTCGGGTCACTGGAGAGCGTGGAGGACCGGTGAGTCACGTCGTCAAACTGCCGACAGTCGAGGACACCCGGGAGTTCGGCCGTCGGCTGGCCGGGCTGCTGCGGGCCGGTGACCTGGTGCTGTTGACCGGCCCGCTGGGTGCCGGCAAGACCGCGCTCACCCAGGGCGTCGGTGCGGGGCTCGGCGTACTCGGGGACATCACCTCTCCGACGTTCGTGATCGCCCGGGTGCACCGGCCCGATCCGGCACGGGGCGGCCGGGTGTCGTTGGTGCACGCCGACGCGTACCGGCTGGGCGACGCCAGCGATCCGCGTGCCGAGATCGACGACCTGGACCTGGACGCCTCGGTGGACGAGTCGGTGACCGTGGTGGAGTGGGGCGAGGGCCTGGTGGAGCAGTTGGTCGACGCGCACCTTCGCGTCCGCATCGACCGCCGCGACGACGACACCCGGATCATCGAGCTGGACCCGGTGGGTGGTGACTGGGCCCGGCGGCTGGCCGATCTGGGTTAGGCCGGCGGGCCACTGTCGTACGCGATGCCTAGAGTGCGGGGGACCGACCCGCGCTGTGAGAGGTTCCTGATGCCCGACGACGCCCCCGCCCTGGATCTGTTGGCCCTGTTGCCGGAGCAGTGGCGTGCCGTGCTCACCCCACACCTGGACCCGGCCCGCACGGCCGCGCTGGCCGAGTTCGTCGCCCGGGAGTACGCGACACACACCGTCTTCCCGCCGCTGGCGGACCTGTTCTCGGCATATCAGCTCTGCCCGCCGCAGGGCACCCGCGTGTTGATCCTCGGGCAGGATCCCTACCACCGGGCCGGGCAGGCCCACGGGCTGAGCTTCAGCGTCCGGGACGGGGTGGCGGTGCCGCCGTCGCTGCGCAACGTCTTCAAGGAGTTGGGCGAGGACCTGGGCGTGCCCAAGCCGCCCAACGGCAACCTCGCCGGCTGGGCCGCCCAGGGCGTGCTGCTGCTCAACGCGGTGCTGACCGTGCGCCAGGCCACGCCGGGCTCGCACGCCAACGCCGGCTGGGAAGAGTTCACCGACGCCACCATCCGGGCGCTGGACGCGTCGCCGGACCGGGTGGTCTTCCTGCTCTGGGGCGGCTACGCCCGTAAGAAGGCCGCCCTGGTCACCAACCCGCAGCACGTGGTGCTGGAGGCCGGTCACCCCAGCCCGATGAACCCGCGCGGCTTTCTCGGGAGCCGTCCGTTCAGCGCGGCCAACAAGGCCCTCGCCGACGCTGGCCTGCCCACCATCGACTGGGAACGCACCACCGGCTGACCGCGCCGGCTGTCTGCCGACTGCGCGCCGGCTGTCTGCTGACCGCGCCGGTACGCTGGGCGTGGCGCGCCGCTCGTCTGGCCGGTCGTGCCGGTGCGGCCTCCGCTGCCGGCCGGTGGGTCAAGCCTCGCTGGCCAGCTGCCGGGCCCGATAGCGGCGCAGCAGCTCGGCGGCCCGCAGTTCGGTCAATTCCAGCTCGACCAGTGGCACCACCTGGTAACCCCGCCCGTCGTGGCGTACCTCGATCGTTTCGGGCAGTTCATCGCACATCGTGGCCTTGATTTCGCCGTAGCGGGTCGACCAGCGGTGCTCGCCCTGCTCCTCGGGGTCCAACCACACCCCGCCGAACTCGCCCCAGCGGGCGTTCCACCGCTGGCCGTAGTTCGCCTCCAGCCAGCGGGTGAACTGTTTCGAGTCCTGCCATCGCAGCGCGATCTCCAGCGCGTCGACCGGCACCGGCGCGCCCTGCAACAGCGCCGCGGTGCTTCCGGTGATCACCTGCGGGAGACCGGGGAGCCGGTCGAGCAACCGATCCAGACCCAGCTCATCGATCCGCTCGGCGATCGGTCGGGCGGCCAGGTCGTCGATCCGGGCGTCGAGGTGCGCGTCGAGAGGCTCAACCCCCACGACCAACTGCACGTCCATCGCGGCGAGCAATCGCTCCAGCAGCGGGATGCTCGGCGTGCGCTCGCCGCGTTCGATGTGGGCCACCGCCCCCTGGCTGACCCCAGCCAGCGCGGCCAACTGACGCTGGCTCAACTCGCGCAGTTGTCGTTGTTGCCGCACTGCGGCGCCGAGGAGGGAGACAAGGCGAGTGGAAGACATCCCGGCATGGTGGACCAGGCCGAGATGCCCGCGAAACCAGTACGGCGTATTGACGACTCGGCGTCGCTCCGGCCGAGGGCTGCTCCGGCCGATGACCTGTGGGCGGGCGGGGGGCCCTGTCCCGATGAGCGTGATGTCTGTGAGACATCAAAATGTCTCACAGACATCACGCTCGTTGAGGGATGCGCCTCCCGTCACCGTCGAGTGGCTGACCAGGCCGCAGACGGTGGCCGCGAGGGGTGGGCCGGAACGGCGGCCGCTCGCGGTGGCAACCGGTAGGGCCGGAGCGACGCCTATGCGGCGGGTGGCGAGGCTGTGGGCGTGGGCGGGAGCTTGACCGGGGCGGGGCGTGACCGGGTGGTGGCGGTGGGGCGGCTAGGCTGGCTTACCGTGCTCGTACTCGTGGTGGACAGCTCAACCCCCGCGGTGACCGCAGCGTTGGTGGAGATCTCGGCTGCCGGCCTGACGTCCCGTGCGTACCGGTGCACGGTCGACGCCCGCGCGCACGGTGAACTGCTCGCGCCCCAGATCGACGCGGTCCTCGCCGACGTCGACGCGCGCCCGCGTGACCTGACCGCCATCGTCGCCGGGCTCGGCCCGGGGCCGTTCACCGGGCTGCGGGTCGGCCTGGTCACCGCCGCCACGATGGGTCAGGTGCTCGGCATCCCCACGTACGGCGTCTGTTCCCTGGACGGGATCGGCCACCCGGCAGCCGCCGGCGAGCCGGTGCTGGCTGCCAGCGACGCGCGCCGCCGGGAACTGTACTGGGCCGTCTACGACGGCGCCGGCCAGCGCATCCTCGGCCCCGAGGTGTCCACGCCGGTGGTGGCCGCCGCGCACGCCCGGGAGTTGGGTGCGACGGTCGCGGTGGGCGACGGTGCGCACCGGTACGCCGAGGTCCTGGAGCTGCCGGTCCGGGTCGAGCCCCGCTACCCGGATGCCACCGTGCTGGCGCGGCTCGCCGCCGAGCGGATCCGGGCCGGCGCCCCCGGTGAGCGACTCACCCCGCTCTATCTGCGCCGTCCGGACGCCGTGGCAGCGACCGGGCGCAAACCGGTCCTTCCGTGAGCACGACCGTCCGGCTGGACCCGTTCCGCTGGTGGCACGTCGAGCAGGCGATGCCGATCGAGGCGGACCTGTTCGGCGCCGAACAGTGGTCGCCCGCCATGTTCTGGAACGAGCTGGCCAACGGGCACTACTACCGGGTCGCCGCCGACACCGACGGGACCGTCCTCGGCTACGCCGGGCTCGCCGGAGCCCCGCCGGACGAGGTGTGGGTGCAGAACATCGCCGTCCGACGGGACGTCCAGAGGCGCGGCGTGGGACGTGCCCTGCTGGAGGACCTTCTCGCCGAGGCCGCCCGGCGAGGCGCCCGCAACACCCTGCTGGAGGTCGCCGTGGACAACGCCGCCGCGCAGCGGCTCTACGCGATGTACGGGTTCGAGCCGATCGGGGTGCGGCGCGGCTACTACCAACCGAGCAACACCGACGCGCTGGTCATGCAGCGCGTCGCCGAGCCGACCGGAGATGGACCACACGACGATGGCTGACGAACCGCTGATCCTGGGCATCGAGACCTCCTGCGACGAGACCGGCGTCGGCATCGTGCGGGGGCACACCCTGCTGGCCGACGCGCTCGCGTCAAGCGTCGAGGAGCACGCCCGCTTCGGTGGCGTGGTGCCCGAGGTGGCCAGCCGGGCCCACCTGGAGGCCATCGTGCCGACCATGCAGCGGGCCCTGACGGAGGCCGGGGTCACCCTCGCCGACATCGACGCCATCGCGGTCACCTCCGGGCCGGGGCTCGCCGGCGCCCTGCTGGTCGGCGTGGCCGCCGCCAAGGGGTACGCGCTGGCCGCCGAGAAGCCGGTGTACGGCGTCAACCACCTCGCCGCCCACGTCGCGGTGGACACCCTGGAGCACGGGCCGCTGCCGGAACCCGCCATCGCGTTGCTCGTCTCCGGCGGGCACTCGTCCCTGCTGCTCGTCGACGACCTGGCGAGGGGAGTCACCCCGCTCGGGGCCACCATCGACGACGCGGCCGGTGAGGCGTTCGACAAGGTCGCCCGACTGCTCGGGTTGCCGTTCCCGGGCGGGCCGCCCATCGACCGGGAGGCCCGGGCCGGCGACGCCGCCTCGATCGCCTTCCCGCGCGGCCTGACCGCCGCGAAGGACCTCGCCGCCCACCGGTACGACTTCTCGTTCTCGGGGCTGAAGACGGCGGTGGCCCGTTGGGTCGAGGCGCGGCAGCGCGCCGGCGAGCCGGTGCCGGTGGCGGACGTGTCCGCGTCCTTCCAGGAGGCGGTCTGTGACGTGCTGACCAGCAAGGCGCTCGCCGCCTGCCGGGCGAACGGGATCGACACGCTGGTGATCGGCGGGGGAGTTGCGGCGAACTCGCGGCTGCGGGCGCTGGCCGAGCAGCGGGCCGAGAAGTACGGCATCCGGGTCCGGGTGCCCCGGCCGAAGCTGTGCACCGACAACGGGGCGATGGTGGCCGCGCTCGGTTCGCACCTGGTCGCCGCCGGGGTCGCGCCGAGCCGGCTGGACCTGCCGGCCGACTCGGCGCTGCCGCTGACCACGGTCAGCGTGTGACGGGGGCACCGGAGATGATCGTGCGGATGTGGGAGGCGCGTGCCGAGGCGTACGGTGTCGCCGACCTGATCACGTGGGTGTGCGACACCGCCCTGCCCGAGTTGGAGCACGACCCGCTGCACGTGTCCAGCGAGGTCTTCTCCTCCACCGACCACCGGGTGGTGGTCATCTCCAAATGGCGCAGCAACCCGCGTCCGCTGCCCGATCCGCCCGCCCTGTTGGTGGCCCGCGCCCCGCACTCCTGGGATTTCACCCAGGTCGACCGCTGACGGGGGCCACCAGCGCCGCCGCCGCCGATCAGTTGCGGCGCAGCATCCGGTAGGTGGCGATTCCGCCGGTGCCCAGAGCGGCGAGGAAGACCAGCCAGACGACGGTGCTGCTGACCCCGACCTGTGGACCGGTGTTGGCCGCGGCGGCGGCCAGCAGCCCGTCACTGCCGGGAGCGGGCAGCGCGGCCGGCGGCAGCTCCGGCCAGCGGACCAGCCCGGTGCTCTCCAGCATCTGCATGTGGTGCATGACGAAGCCGTTGGCGTCGTCGCAGAGCTTGCGGACGGTCGCGTCGCGGGTGCTGGCCCGCACCGCGCCGATCACCGGGAAGATCTTGCCGTGGGCCACCCGGAGCCGGGTGACGAAGATCTGGTCGAACCGGGCGCCGGAGGCCTTCTGCATCTCCGCCAGCCAGCCCTTCTGCTCGGCGGTCGGCTCGCTGGGAATCGTCGCCCCGAGCTTGTTGGCGGCGTCCACGACGAGCTGGTCGAGCTGCTGGTGCTCGTTGGCGATGCCCGCGCCGATCTCCCGGACCTTGGCCGACTGCCCCTTCTCGGCCGCCATCTGACCGGCGGGCATCTCCCACAGCCCGGCCAGCCGCACCCCGTTGAGCAGCGTCATGTCGGCGGCGTTGAGCTGCTGGCCCCCGGCGGGAGCGGCGACGGCCACGCCGGGCAGCACACCGATCCCCGCGACGATCGCGATGAGCAGCATCGCCGCCCGGTGGGTCCGGTGGCCCGGCTGGCGACGGGCGGATCTGAGCGGTGCCATGTCTGGGGTGCCTCCTCGGTCCGGACCGAACGCGTCTGGACCGGGCAGCCGCTGTCTGCCGGCTGCCCGTCCGTCCACTGGTACGGACTGACCGCTCGATCAGTTCATCGGTCGGGGCGCGGATCAGCGGGTGATGGCGAGGAAACCACCGAGCAGCAGCAGGGTGAGCGCGGCGACGGCGAAGAGCACCAGCAACTCCCGGCGGCCATGCCCGACGGGGTCGCCGCTGCCGGAGGTTTCGGCGCCGGAGCCGGGCAGGGCCGGCAGGTCACGGGTCAGCACCGCCAGGTCACCGAGGGTGCGCGCTGTCCACACCGCAGCGGCCCGGTCGGAGAACTCGTCCAGCGTCAGCCGGCCCGCCGTGGTGTGCCGGTGCAGCTCGGCGACCACCCGGTGGCGGTCGTCGTCGGAGGCACGCAGCTCGACATCCACGCCGGACAGGGTACGCGGATCAGCCCACGTCGAGGGGGTCCGCGAGGAGCCGTTCGAAGGCCAGTTCGGCGGCGCCGATCAACGGTGCGTCCTCGCCCAGTTGCGGGGTGCGCAGCCGGACGTGCTCCAGGCACGCGCCGAGCGCGTTGGAGTTGAGCCGGCTGCGGACCTGGGCCGCCGCGGCGAGGTAGAGGTCCCGCATGGTGCCGCCGAAGATGACCATCTCCGGGTTGAAGACGTTCACCAGGTTGGCCACTCCGAAGCCGAGCCAGTCGCCGGCCTGGCGTACCGCCGACTGGGCTCGGGCGTCACCGCGGTCGGCGGCGTCGAAGACGGCCAGCAGCGCCTCACGGCCGCGGGCGTCGGAGCGTCCGGCGGCGCGGAGCAGGCCGTGCTCGCCGATCTCGGTCTCCCAGCAGCCCCGGGACCCGCACTCGCAGGGCCTGCCGTCGCGGACCACCTTCATGTGGCCCACCTCGCCGCCGTACCCGCCGTGCCCGGTCAGCCGGCGTCCTCCGGCGATGATGCCGGCGCCCACGCCGACGTCGCCGTACAGGTAGATGACGTTGTCGCAGCCGGCTGCGACGCCCCGCGCGTGTTCGGCGAACGCCGCCACGTCGGCCACGTTGCCGACCGTGACTGGAACGTCGATGCCCAGTTCGGCGCCGAGCGCCGCGCCGATCGGCTCGTCCACCCAGCCGGTGGCGGGGCCGAGCCGGACCAGGCCGTCGTCCCGGCGGACCATGCCGCAGACGGCCACGCCGGCGCCGACACAGATCGCGTCGGCGGGTATCGCCTGCTGCATGTCCTTGACCGCGCCGGCCAGCAGCGGCGCGGCCTCTGCGGCCAGCAGGCCGCGCGGTCGGTCCAGGTCCCGGCGGTCCAGCACCGCGCCGCCCAGACCGACGCGGGCGGCGCGCAGTCGGTCCACCTCAACGGAGTACGCGTATGCGTACACCCGGTCCGATTCGGGCCGGACGACCAGCGACGGACGTCCGGCCCGGCCGGTCTCCTTCGGAGTGCCCTCGCTGACCAGCCCCACCGCGGTCAGGTCGGCGGTGAGCGCGCCGATGGTGCTGCGGTTCAGCCTCAGGGTGGTGGTCAGTTCGGCCCGCGTGGTCGCCCCGTGGACGTGGACGTGTCGCAGCAGAGCCCCGAGGTTCTGCCGCCGGACCTCGTCCTGGCTTGGTGCCGGGCGCATGTGGTGTCACCTCCCCCGCGTGGTCAGCGGGTGCCGGTGGCGGCTGCCCGGCGGCGGGAGAAGGCGTCGACGCTGGCGGCGAGCATGAGCACCACGCCGGTGACCACGTACTTGACTCCCGCGCTGTAACCCATCAGGCCCATTCCGTTGTCGATGACCGCGACCACCGCTCCGCCGAGCACGGCGTCGAAGACCCGGCCCTTGCCACCGAAGAGGCTGGTGCCGCCGATCACCGCCGCGCCGACGGCGTAGAGCAGTACGTTACTGCCCCCGGTGTTGGGGTCCACAGAGTTGGCCCGGCTCGCGGCCACGATGCCCCCGACGGCGGCCATCGAGGAGCAGATCACGAAGACGGAGATCCGGATCCGGTCCACCTCGATGCCGGCGCGACGGGCCGCCTCCCGGTTGCCGCCGACGGCGTAGATGTGTCGGCCGTAGCTGGTGCGCTGGAGCACGAAGGTCCAGACGATCAGCAGTACCGCGATGACCGGCACCACGATCGGCACACCCTTGAGGGAGACGACCAGCACGTTGCGGCTGCGCTCCAGGTTGAGGATGAAGACCGCCGTGCCGAGCAGGACGGCGAGCCCGACGATCCGGGCGGCCACGACGGCCAGCGGATCGGTGATCAGGCCCCGGGCGATCCGGTTGCGGTGCCTCAGCAGTTGCACGGCCGCGTAACCGGCGACCGCCACGATGGCGAGCACCCAGCCCAGGATGGGGCCGAGGTTGCGGTTGGCGATGGCGACAAGCACGTCGTCGCGGACGGAGATGTTGGTGCCCTCCTTCATGAGCATCAGCACGATGCCCTGGAAGGCGAGGAACCCGGCGAGGGTGACCACGAAGGACGGAATGCCGATCTTCGCGACCAGCAGGCCGAGGGTGGTGCCGATGACCACGCCGGTGGCGACGGCGGCGAGCACGGCCACCCACCAGGGGTAGCCGAGCACGGTGACCACATTGGCGAGTACGGCGGCGCAGACGCCGCTGGCGAAGCCGGCGGACAGGTCGATCTCGCCGAGCAGCAGCACGAAGACCAGGCCCATCGCGATGAGCGTGACCGCCGCGCCCTGGGTGAAGAGGTTGGCGAAGTTGCCGGCCGACAGGAACGACGACGGCCGCATGACCGCGAAGACGGTGCAGAGCACGATCAGGCCCAGCACCGCGGGCAGCGCACCGACGTCGCCGCCGCGTACCCGACTCAGGTAGGTGCGGGCATGGCTCCCGACGGTCGGCGGCGGTGTGACGGCCGCTGGGCCGTCCTTCCGCACGGCGGTGGTGGTCATCGGTCGCCTCCTGAGGTCGAGTCGGCCAGCTGGTTGCCGTTGCCGTTGCCGCCCGTACCCGGGTCGGTGGCGAGGCCGAGCCCGCCCGAGCGCCCTGCGGTGATCAGCTCGACCACCTGGGAATGGGTGATGTCGGTGGTCTTCACCTGGGCGACCATCTGGCCGAGGTACAGCGCGGCGATGCGGTCGGAGACGGCGAAGACGTCGTTCATGTTGTGCGAGATGAGCACCACGGCAAGGCCGTTGTCGGCGAGCCGGCGGACCAGTTCGAGCACCTGGGCGGTCTGCGCGACGCCGAGGGCGGCGGTCGGCTCGTCCAGGATGACCAGCTTGCTGTTCCACAGCACCGCCTTGGCGATGGCCACGGTCTGTCGCTGGCCGCCGGAGAGGCTGGAGACGTGCTGGCGCAGCGAGGTGACGGTGCGCACGGAGAGCCCGGCGAGTGTCTCGGCGGCGAGCTGCTCCATGGTCGGTTCGTCGAGGACGATGCCGCTGCGCTTCTCCCGGCCGAGGAACATGTTCTGCACGATGTCGAGGTTGTCGCAGAGCGCGAGGTCCTGGTAGACGACCTCGATGCCGAGCGCGGCGGCGTCGCGGGGGCTGCTGATGTGGACCTGTTCGCCGTTGAACAGGACCTCACCGGCATCGGTGGGGTGGATGCCGCTGATGCACTTGACCAGGGTCGACTTGCCGGCGCCGTTGTCGCCGACCAGCGCGGTGACTTCGCCGGGGTGGACGGTCAAGGCGACGTCACGGAGCACCTGGACGGGACCGAAGCTCTTGTCGATCCCACGTAGTTCCAGCAGGGGGGTCGCGGTCACGAGGTCTCCTTAGGGGAGTGTGGGGGCCCGCCCGGCGGACGCCGCCCGGCACGGGAGGGTGCTCCCGTGCCGGGCGGCGGGTGTCGTCCCGGCGGGTACTGCGTCGTCGGTCAGCTGATGCCGGCGTCGGCGCAGAGCTTGGCGTACGTCCCGGCGCAGACCTCTTCCTTGGTCACGTACCCGTCGGCGATGACGTCCTTGACGTTCTCCTTGTAGATGGCCTTCGGGGTGAGCAGCACCGAGGGGACGTCGCGGCCGCCCTCGGGGTCCTTCACCGTCTGGCCGGTGTCCTTCTTCTCGCCCTTGGCCAGCGCGATGGCCAGGTCGGAGGCGGCCTTGGCCTCTTCCCGGACGGCCTTGTAGACGGTCATGCACTGGTCACCGTTGAGGATGTTCTGCAGGCCCTCGGTGCTGGCGTCCTGCCCGGTGACCGGGACCTTGCCGTTGAGCTTGTTCTTCTTCAGCACGGAGATGGCCGCGTTGCCGAGGCCGTCGTTGGCGGCGAGCACGCCGTCGATCTTGCCGTTGGCCTTGGTGAGCTGCTGCTCGAAGATCGTCGTGGCCTGCGCGTTGTCCCAGGCCGGTACGGCGTCCTCGGGGCCCTTGACGTATTCCTTGGCGTCGAACTTCGGCTTGAGCACCGAGTCGTAGCCGTTCTTGAAGAGGGTGGCGTTGTTGTCGGTGGGGGAGCCGTTCAGGTACGACACGACCGGGTTCTTGACGCCCTGGGCGGTCAGGCACTTCGCCAGGCCCTCGCCCTGGAGCTTGCCGACGGTCTCGTTGTCGAAGCTGACGTAGTACTGGGCCGAGCCGCCGAGGGTGAGCCGGTCGTAGTCGATGGTGGCGACGCCCTGCGACTTGGCCTTGTCGAGGACTGCCTTACCGGTGCCGGAGTCGAGGTTGACGATCATCAGGACGGTGACGCCACTGGTGATCATCTGGTCGGCGATGGTCTGGAAGGCGGACTTGTCGTTCTGCGCGTTCTGGATGTCGTACTGGACGCCGGCGGCCTCGAACGCTTCCTTGAGGAACTTGCGGTCCGCGGTCTCCCAGCGGACGGACGACTTGCTGTCCGGGAGGATCACGCCGATCTTGGGAGTCTTGGCGGTGCTGGCCTGGTCGTCGCCGGAGTCGTTGCCGCAGGCGGTCATGCCGCCGGTCGCGAGCAGGCCCACGGCGGCGATGGTGAGGATCCCCTTACGCATGTGCAGGGTCCTTTCGGAAGGTGGGGGAGGTGTAGTTTTGTTGTGCCCGGCAACGTATTTCGCCACGCGCCGAGTCCACAAGACCGCGTAGGTGCCGAGTTTGTTGATAGCGATAACAATTCAGCAACGCGGCTGTTACGCCCCGGCCATCCGCCAGACGTCGACCGTCATGACGGTCCTCAGTGGCTCTGCAACACCGCGGTGCGGGCCTCGGTCAGCGCCACCAGATCGGCCGCCGCGAGTTCGAGTTGCAGACCCCGCCGGCCAGCGGAGACGTAGATCGTCGGCAGGTCCAATGCGGATTCGTCCAGCACGGTGGGCAGCCGCCGACGCTGCCCGAGCGGGCTGATGCCGCCGCGCACGTAGCCGGTGGCCCGCTCGGCGACCGCCCGATCGGCAAGGGCCGCCCGCTTGCCACCGACCGCCGCAGCGAGCGCCTTGAGGTCCAGCTCGCCGGTGACCGGGACGACGGCCACGGTGAGCGCGCCGTCGACCTCTGTCACAAGTGACTTGAACACCCGCTCCGGTGCCACGCCGAGCGCCTCCGCCACCAGCGCGCCGTAGTTGGGCACGTCCGGCGACACCCGGTACGGGTGCGTGCGGTGCGCGACCCCGCGCCTGACCAGCAGTGCCGTCGCCGGAGTGCCCTGTCCCGCCACAGCTGAGAACCTAGTCGACCGGCCGGCAGACCAACACGGTCGGTGCCCCGGCGACCCGGGTGAGCACCAGACTCGCCGCCTGGTCGCCAGCCAGCCGCAGGTCCCGCCGCAACTGCTCCGGGGTGAGCGCCGAACCTCGCTTGAGGATCTCGACCCGCCCCACCCGGCGGTCCCGCAGCAGTGCCCGCAGGCGCTTGAGCGAGAACGGCAGCACGTCGGTGATCTCCAGGCAGCGCGCGTACGGGGTGCGGGTCGGCTGGTCGGCGTAGAGGTAGGCGATGCTCGGGTCACCGAGGGTGGCGTCCAACTCCTCGGCCAGCTCGGCGACGAGGTGTGCGCGGACCACCGCCGCGTCCGGGTCGTACAGGTAGCGGCGCGGTGGCCCGACCGGGGCCTCGGCGGCACCCGAGCCGGTGAGCTGGTGGCGGCGGATCTCGGCGCCCTCCTGCCGGTAGAGGGTGGCGCGGCGGGTCGCCTGGGCCAGCTCGCCGCACCAGAGCGCAGCCTCGACGAGGTCGCCGTCGACGCTTACCCATTCCGCCTCCGCGCCGGGTGGGATGAGCGCGTGGTCCAGCCCCGGCGCCACCTTCACCACCGTGCGTGGCACCCGCTCGGCCAGCCCGGTCACGAAGTCCCACGGCGGCGAGTAGGAGCGCGGGTCGAAGATCCGCCGGCCGGTGCCGGCCCGGCGTCGGGCCGGGTCGCAGAAGACGCCGTCGACCCGGGACACGTCGAAGGAGGTGGCGTCGCCGCACTCGACCGTGAACCGCTCCGCCAGCCCTGCCGCGGCGGCGTTGGCGGCGGCCATCGCGGCGGTCACGGGGTCGGCCTCCACCCCGTACACCCGGATGCCGGCGCGGGCGGCGGCGAGCGCGTCGGCGCCCAGGCCGCAACCGAGGTCGGCCAGGGTGTGCACGCCGGCCGCCCGCAGCCGTTCGGCGCGGCGGTCCGCGACGACCCGGCGGGTGGCCTGCTCCAGTCCGGCGCGGGTGAGGAACATCCCAGCGGCGGCCGGGCCGAACTTGCCGACCGCCCGGTGGCGCAGTTCGGCCTGGGTGAGCGCCGCCGCGGCCAGCGCGGGCGGCACCCCGGTCGCGCGCAGCGCCGACGCCGCGGCCAGCGGGTCGCCGCCGGCCAGCCTGGCCGCCGCCGTGAGCGCGGCCGACCCCTCGGGGGTACGCAGCGCGGCCAGTTGGTCGAGATCCACCCGGTCATTGTCCGGGTGGATCCGGAAATCCAGGCTGGCGGGGCGCGACTCGCTGGCACTCTCCTTGACGGAGTGCTAGCCACGGAATAACCTGCGATTAGCACTCTCACCCCGAGGGTGCCAGCTCCCGGGTCTCGGCCCGGGTGCGCAACGCCAGGCGGACCGGCACCCGCGACGACGGCCCCGCCCGGTGGCATGAGGCAGATTGACGCTGGCCGGCCGCGCCGGCCGGTAACGAAACCAGTACCCCAGGAGGGTATGCCCGTGACTACCGCGACCAAGGTTGCGATCAAGCCGCTCGAGGACCGCATCGTGGTCCAGGCGAACGAGGCTGAGACCACCACGGCGTCGGGCATCGTGATCCCCGACACCGCCAAGGAGAAGCCGCAGGAGGGCACTGTCCTCGCTGTGGGCCCGGGGCGCGTCGACGACAACGGCAACCGGGTTCCGGTTGACGTTCAGGTCGGCGACACCGTCCTCTACTCGAAGTACGGCGGCACCGAGGTCAAGTACGCCGGCGAGGAGTACCTGGTGCTCTCCGCCCGCGACGTCCTCGCGGTCATCGAGAAGTAAGCAACCGATCAGTGTCGTTGCCCCGGTCCGGCTCGCCGGGCCGGGGCGACGTCGCTTCGAAGGGACATTTATGGCGAAGATCCTCAGCTTCTCGGACGACGCCCGGCACCTGCTGGAGCACGGTGTCAACGCCCTCGCTGACGCGGTCAAGGTCACCCTCGGCCCGCGCGGGCGCAACGTCGTCCTGGACAAGAAATTCGGTGCGCCGACGATCACCAACGATGGTGTGACCATCGCCAAGGAGATCGAGCTCACCAACCCCTACGAGAACCTCGGCGCGCAGCTGGTCAAGGAGGTGGCGACCAAGACCAACGACGTCGCCGGCGACGGGACCACCACCGCGACCGTGCTGGCGCAGGCGATGGTCCGTGAGGGCCTGCGCAACGTCACCGCCGGGACCAACCCGGCCGGCCTCAAGCGGGGCATCGACGCGGCGGCCGCCAAGATCTCCGAGGCGCTGCTCGGTCGGGCCGTCGAGGTCGCCGACAAGAAGTCGATCGCGAACGTGGCGACGATCTCCGCGCAGGACGCCACCATCGGCGAACTGATCGCCGAGGCGATGGAGCGGGTCGGCCGCGACGGTGTCATCACCGTCGAGGAGGGCTCGATGCTCACCACCGAGCTGGAGGTGACCGAGGGTCTCCAGTTCGACAAGGGCTTCATCTCGCCCAACTTCGTCACCGACCTGGAGGGCCAGGAGTCCGTCCTCGAGGACGCGTACATCCTGGTCACCACGCAGAAGATCTCCGCGATCGAGGAGCTGCTGCCGCTGCTGGAGAAGGTCCTGCAGAACAGCAAGCCGCTGCTGATCATCGCCGAGGACGTGGAGGGCCAGGCGCTCTCGACCCTCGTGGTCAACTCGCTGCGCAAGACTCTCAAGGTCTGCGCGGTCAAGGCCCCGGGCTTCGGCGACCGACGCAAGGCGATGCTCCAGGACATCGCCATCTCCACCGGCGCCGAACTGGTCGCCCCGGAGCTGGGCTACAAGATCGACCAGGTCGGCCTGGAGGTGCTGGGCACCGCCCGGCGCGTCGTGGTCGACAAGGAGAACACCACGATCGTCGACGGCGGCGGCCAGAAGGCCGACGTCGACGACCGGGTCTCCCAGATCCGCAAGGAGATCGAGGCCTCCGACTCCGACTGGGACAAGGAGAAGCTGGCCGAGCGGCTGGCGAAGCTCTCCGGTGGCATCGCCGTGATCAAGGTGGGTGCGGCGACCGAGGTCGAGATGAAGGAGCGCAAGCACCGCATCGAGGACGCCATCGCGGCGACCAAGGCTGCGGTCGAGGAGGGCACCGTGCCCGGCGGCGGCGCCGCCCTGGTGCAGATCCTTCCCGTGCTCGACGACGACCTGGGCTTCACCGGTGACGAGAAGGTCGGCGTCTCGATCGTGCGCAAGTCGCTGGTCGAGCCGCTGCGCTGGATCGCGCAGAACGCCGGCCACGACGGCTACGTCGTGACCCAGAAGGTCGCCGACATGGCGTGGGGCAACGGCCTCGACGCCGCCACCGGCGAGTACGGCGACCTGGTCAAGGCCGGCATCATCGACCCGGTGAAGGTGACCCGCAACGCGGTCACCAACGCCGCCTCGATCGCCGGCCTGCTGCTCACCACGGAGAGCCTCGTGGTGGAGAAGCCGGCGCAGGCCGAGCCGGCCGGCTCGGGCGGCCACGGCCACGGTCACGGCCACCAGCACGGCCCGGGCTTCTGACCCGTAGCACCACCGTTTCCGGGGCACACCGTCCATGGCGGTGTGCCCCGGTTCGTCTTCAAGGTGATCACTGAGCGTTGACGCCGTTGGCGACCCGGCGAGAGGACCGCGCACACTGGGCCGATGACCACCACGTCGCGCCGGTACGCCGCGCTGGCCGGAGTCACCGCCGCCGCCGCCACGATCGGGATCGCCGAGCCGGTGGCCGTGCTGACCGGCCCCCGGTCGGCGCCGCTGGTCGCGGTCGGCGGGGCGGTCGTCGACGCTGCCCCCGAGCCGCTGAAGCAGTTCGCCATCGACGTCTTCGGCACCGCCGACAAGATCGCCCTGCTGGTCGGCACCGCCCTGCTGCTGGGTGGGTTCGCCGCGCTGATCGGAGTGCTGGCGGTCCGCCGCCTGGCCCTCGGCCTGGCCGGCATCGCGGCGTTGGGCGCCGTCGGGGTGGCCGCCGCGTTGACCCGCCCCGGCGCGGACCTCGCCGACGCCCTACCGTCGCTGGTCGGCGGCGGGCTGGGCGCCCTGGTGCTCTGGCTGTTCATCGCGGGCCCGCTCGAACTGGACCCCTGGCCCTGGTCACCACCCACCCCACCCGCGCCGGCCACGGGCGGCCCGGCACCGGACCGGCCTGAGGGGGTCGACCCGGAGTCGCGCCGGCGGTTCCTCACCGGTACCGGGGTGCTGCTCGGTACGGCTGCGGTGGCCGGTCTGGGCGGGCGCTGGCTGGCCGGGCGGCGCGGGGTGTCGGCCGCCCGGGACGCGATCCGGCTGCCCGCGCCGGTGGCACCCGCGGCGGCGGTGCCGGCGGGCGCGGATCTCCCGGTGGCCCAGCTCGCGTCGTACGTCACCCCGAACTTCGGGTTCTACCGGATCGACACCGCATTGGTCGTGCCGCAGGTGGACCCGGACACGTGGCGGCTGCGCATCCACGGGCGGGTCGGCACCGAACGCACCTACAGCCTCGCCGACCTGCTGGCCCGGCCGCTGGTCGAGCGGTACGTCACATTGGCCTGCGTGTCCAACGAGGTGGGCGGGGACCTGATCGGCAACGCCCGCTGGCTGGGCGTACCCCTGCGGGAGCTGCTCGACGAGGTCGAGCCGGACGACGACGCCGACCAGGTCGTCGGTCGGTCGGTCGACGGCTGGACGTGCGGCACCCCCACCGCGGCCCTGCGCGACGGGCGGGACGCGCTGCTGGCGATCGGCATGAACGGTGAACCCTTGCCGGTCGAGCACGGCTTCCCGGCCCGGATGGTGGTGCCCGGCCTCTACGGCTACGTGTCGGCCTGCAAGTGGGTGACCGAGTTGGAGTTGACCCGCTTCTCCGACTTCGACGCGTACTGGGTGCCGCGCGGCTGGTCCCGCGAGGGCCCGATCAAGACTCAGTCGCGGATCGACGCGCCCCGGCGGCGCAACCGGCTGACCACCGGCCCGGTGACGGTGGCCGGGGTCGCCTGGGCGCAGCAGCGGGGCATCCGCCGGGTCGAGGTACGTGTCGACGGCGGCCCCTGGCAGGAGGCGGAGTTGGCCCCCACGGTGTCGGTGGACACCTGGGTGCAGTGGTCGTGGCGCTGGGACGCCACCCCGGGCGAGCACCAGCTCCAGGTCCGGGCGACCGACGCGACCGGCGAGACCCAGACCGAGCGTACGCAGGGCGTCGTCCCCGACGGCGCGACCGGCTGGCACACGGTCCCCGTCCTGGTCCGCTGAGCACCCACCCACACAGATCTTGGACAGTTACCGTTCCGCGAACGGAAACTGTCCAAGATCTGCGGGCGATTACGTGCGAACCGCGCCCCCCGTGGCGGGGGCGCGGTTCGCGCGGATGTCGGGGGCGGGTCAGGCGACGTTGCGTTGGGCCGGGACGGTCGACTTGTGCGCGCGGCCCAGGCGGGCCTCCAGGCGGGCGACGTCGACCCGAGCGTGCCGGCGGTCGGCCAGGTCCTCCCAGCCGACGGCGAGCAGCCGCAGCCGCTCCGACTCGCTGAAGCCACCCCACACGCCGTACGGCTCACGGACCGACAGCGCGTGCGCGGCGCATTCGGCGCGGACCGGGCAGGCGCGGCAGACCGCCTTGGCGGACGACTCCCGACGCAGCCGGGAGGAGCCCCGCTCGCCGTCGGGGTGGAAGAACTGGGCGCTGTCCCGGCCTCGGCAGGCACCGAGCCGCTGCCAGTCCCAAAGGTCGACGATGGGTCCGGGCAGTCTACGTACGTTCGACATCAGCACCCCTCCTCCCGCGCGGCACCGCGAGATCCTTGTGGCCGGCTTCCGGGCGGCGGGCCGCGCAGGCGCACCGTTCCCGGCCTGGACCATCCGGTACCCACGCCGTCGCCGACTCACACACCTGTGATCGAAAACGCTCGGCAACTTGCGCCTTTTGCCCTAGTTGTCGGAAAAGTTCAAATGATTGCCCGGAACCCCCTCCTCAGCCGACGTCGTCATGGTCTGCTCGTGTGCGGAGAGGAGACCACCACAGTGCGTACTGTTCTTGTGTGCGTTCGGACACCACTCGCGGCCCAGCACCTGACGTCCGCTGCCGCGCGGCTGGGGTTGTCCGCGATCGTCCGTACCGCCGTCTCCGATCCCGAGGTGATGCTTCGGCTGGCCGAGCGGCCGGCCGACGTGGTGTTGGCCGACACGGCCCTCACCCGGCCGGACAGCGCGGGTTTCGTCCGCCGGGTGCTGGCCCGCGCGCCGCAGGCCGCCGTGCTGCTGCTCGGCACCGAGGAGTCCGAGGCGGCGGCGGCCACCATCAGCGCCGGTGCCCGGGGCCTGATCCAGAACGTCGACCATGACCTGACCAGCGCGGTGGCCAAGGCTCTGCTGCTGCTCACCGCGAACGGTCGGGCGTCCCGGCAGCGGGTCACCGACCCGGCCCGGGACACCGCGGCGGTCGGCGGTCCGGGCCGCTCGGCGCCCTCCCTGCGCGGGTCCGCCGAGCCGGGCTGGGCCGCCAACGTGGCGGGCGAGGGTTCGGCTGGCGTGCCCTCGGTGCCGGTGCAGCGGGGCGAGGACGAGGCCGAACCGGCCGCCGACGAGCCGTCGACAAGCCAGAACGACCCGGCCCGGCCCGCCCCGAACGCCCGTCCCACCCGGGCGTCGATCGGGCTCACCGAACGGGAGTTGCAGGTCCTGCTGGGCATGGCCGAGGGCAAGAGCAACGCGGAGATCGGCCGGGAGCTGTTCGTGTCCGAGGACACCGTCAAGACGCACGCCCGGCGGCTGTTCCGCAAGCTCGGCGCCCGGGACCGGGCGCACGCCGTGGCGGCCGGCTTCCGCGCCGGCCTCGTCGCCTGACCCCACATACGCTCGGCCCGGGATGTGCCGGCCTCTCCGAACCGGGAGGCCGGCAATGGGCTAATCCGCGGTGGTGGAGGCGTCCGGCTCGTCCTCGGTGCCCTCGGTCAGGGTGTCGTGCACCCCGTCGGCGTACCCACGGGCGTAGTCCCAGGTCACGTAGTGGTCCGGGTCGGGGTCGTACGCCGGCTCGTGGACGCGGGGGCGCCCCGAGTTGAGCAGGTGCCGCAGGTTGCCCCGCAGCAGGTCCCAGTCGAAGTAGTGAGGCTCGCGACAGTCCTCGCATTCGATCACCAGCCCGCGCACCCCGATCGGTGCCAGCAGAGCCTGGTAGATCTCCAGGTCGGCGAGGTCTTCGAGCACATCCTGTCGCTCGACGTCGGTCAGCGGATCCGGCGTCGCGTCGTCGGCCGGATCGTCCAGCCCCGCGGTCGGGTCGGCCGGGTCGCCGTTGAACGGGTCGATGGGCTCGTCGTGCACCCCCTCACCGTAGACCCAACGCGGGTCGAACGTCCGCCCCCCGCACCGCGCCGGGACTACCGCCACCGCCGGAGGTCGCCCAGCTCACTGGGTACGATGAGACGATGTGCCGGCTCCGTGGCGTGTCAATGTGCCCGTCCGCGCCACCTCGCTGAAGCCCATCCGAGCAGCTCAGGGGAGCAATCGTGGAAAATTCGCCCAGCACCGATCTGCCGGCCGGCGTCGAGCACGCCGACCTGGGCGGCCACCTGCCCGAGTTGCCGGCTGGCTCGGCGCGGGTCGTTCCGCTCGGGCTCACCTTCGACGACGTGCTGTTGCAGCCGGGCGAGTCGGACGTGGTGCCCAGCCGGGTCAACACCCGTACGAGGCTCACCCGCAACATCGAGCTGACCATTCCGCTGCTGTCCAGCGCCATGGACACCGTCACCGAGGCGCGGATGGCGATCGCGATGGCCCGCCAGGGCGGCATCGGCGTGCTGCACCGCAACCTCTCCGTGGACGACCAGGCGCTCCAGGTCGACCTGGTCAAGCGCTCGGAGTCCGGCATGATCACCAACCCGGTGACGGCCAGCCCCAACGACACCCTGCGCGAGGTCGACGAGCTGTGCGGCCGGTACCGGATCTCCGGCGTGCCGGTGGTGGACGGCGACGGCCAACTGGTGGGCATCGTCACCAACCGTGACATGCGCTTCGTCTCTGAGCCGGACACCCCGGTCCACGAGATCATGACCCGGACCCCGCTGATCACCGCCCAGGTCGGGGTGAGCAAGGACGACGCGCTGGATCTGCTGCGCCGGCACAAGGTCGAGAAGCTGCCGATCGTGGACGACTCGGGTCGGCTGCGCGGGCTGATCACCGTCAAGGACTTCACCAAGAGCGAGCAGTACCCGGAGGCCACCAAGGACGGCGCGGGCCGGCTCCGGGTGGCCGCCGCGATCGGCGTCGGCGAGGATTCCTACAAGCGGGCGCGCACCCTGGTCGACGCGGGCGTGGACGTGCTGATCGTGGACACCGCGCACGGCCACCAGCGGGCCGTGCTGGACATGGTCCGCCGGCTCAAGAAGGACGTCGCCGTCGAGGTCGTGGGCGGCAACGTGGCCACGTACGCCGGCGCGAAGGCGCTGGTCGACGCCGGCGCCGACGGCGTCAAGGTCGGTGTCGGCCCCGGTGCGATCTGCACCACCCGGATCGTCGCCGGGGTCGGCGTCCCGCAGATCACCGCGATCATGGAGGCCGCCCGGGCCGCCCGCCCGGCCGGCGTGCCGGTGATCGGTGACGGCGGCATCCAGTATTCGGGCGACATCGCCAAGGCGCTGGTCGCCGGTGCCGACACGGTGATGCTCGGCAGCCTGCTGGCCGGCTGCGAGGAGAGCCCCGGCGAGCTGATTTTCGTCAACGGCAAGCAGTTCAAGACGTACCGGGGGATGGGCTCGCTCGGCGCGATGCAGTCCCGTGGCCAGGCCAAGTCGTACTCGAAGGACCGCTACTTCCAGCAGGACGTGCTCAGCGACGACAAGCTGGTCCCCGAGGGCGTCGAGGGTCAGGTGCCGTACCGGGGGCCGCTCTCCCGGGTGGCCCACCAGCTGGTCGGCGGGCTGCGGCTGGCGATGGGGTACGCCGGTGCGGAGAACATCCCCGATCTGCACCACCGGGGCCAGCTCATCCGGATCACCGCGGCCGGGCTCAAGGAGAGCCACCCGCACGACATCCAGATGACCGTCGAGGCGCCCAACTACCACACTCGCTGACCCACCACCCCCAACCACCTGGAGTCCCCCATGCGTGACGTGGTCGAGATCGGGCTGGGCAAGACCGCGCAGCGCGGCTACCACCTGGACGACATCGCCATCGTGCCGAGCCGCCGGACCCGGGACGTCGACGACGTCTCCACCGCCTGGCAGCTCGACGCGTACCCGTTCGGCATCCCCTGCGTCGGGCACCCCTCCGACGCCACGATGAGCCCGTCGTCGGCGGTGCGGCTCGGTCAGCTCGGCGGCCTCGGCGTGCTCAACGTCGAGGGGCTGTGGACCCGCTACGAGAACCCGACCAAGGTGCTGGAGGAGTTGGCCGGCCTCGACGAGGACGCCCGCGCCACCAAGCGGCTCCAGGAGGTGTACGCCGAGCCGATCCGCCCGGACCTGATCGCCGAGCGGGTCCGTGAACTGCGGGCCGGTGGCGGCACGGTGGCGGTGCGGGTGTCCCCGCAGCACACCCTGGCGCTGGCGCCGGTGATCCTGGACGCCGGGGTGGACATCCTGGTCATCCAGGGCACCATCGTCTCGGCCGAGCACGTGTCGACGACCGACGAGCCGCTGAACCTCAAGGAGTTCATCGCCGACCTCGACCTGCCGGTGATCGTCGGCGGCTGCACCGACTACAAGACGGCGCTGCACCTGATGCGTACCGGCGCGGCCGGTGTGATCGTGGGCATCGGCGGCGACGAGTGGTCGACCACCGAGTCGGTGCTGGGCATCCGGGTGCCGATGGCCACCGCGATCGCCGACGCCGCGGCGGCCCGCCGGGACTACCTCGACGAGACCGGCGGCCGGTACGTGCACCTGATCGCCGACGGCGACATCCAGACCTCGGGCGACATCGCCAAGGCGCTCGGCTGCGGCGCGGACGCGGTGATGCTCGGCGAGCCGCTGTCGCTCTGCGAGGAGGCGCCCGCCGGTGGTGCCTGGTGGCACTCGGCGGCGAGCCACCCGTCGCTGCCCCGGGGCGCGTTCGAGGTTTCCGGCGACCCGATCGGGTCGATGGAGCAGTTGCTCTTCGGCCCGGCCGACGAGGCCGACGGCCAGCTCAACCTGTTCGGCGGGTTGCGCCGGGCGATGGCCAAGTGCGGTTACCGCGACCTCAAGGAGTTCCAGAAGGTGGGCCTGGTCCTCGACCGCTGACCCGTCCCGCACACGCCGGAAGGCCGGCCCCGCCACGCTGCGGGGCCGGCCTCCGTCTTACCGGGGGCGTCAGCCCACGGTGAACTCGACCCAGTTCAGGTTGCCCAGGCCACTGGTCGGCCCGCCCGGTACGGCGGTGTAGACCAGGTAGAGCCGGTGCGCCCCGGCCGGCTGGTTCACCGGCACCGCGGTGCTGGTGAAGGCCGCGTTGCCGGTGGTCGCGTTCAGCGTCGCCGTGGCGACGAGTGGGCCGGTCGGCGAGTCGAGCCGAAGCTCCACCGCCGCGCGGGGGGTGCCGGCCGTGGCGGCCGAGCCCCCGGAGTGCCGCAGCGTCACGCTGGACACCCCACCCAGGTTGATCGGGTCGAAGGCGATGTGGTCGCCCGGGTCGATCGAGGTGACGTGCTGCCCGCCGCCGGTGTCACCGGTGTTGGCGACTGTCACGCCCTGCTGCACCTGGGCGTTCTCGGCCTGCTGACGCGGCGTCTGGATGATCGTCTGGCCGACCGTGGTGATCGGGGCCTGACCGCCGCCACCGAGGTCGGTGTACGAGGCGCTGATCCCGCCGTACAGGTAGCCGCCGGCGTGGTCACCGCCGTCGGCCGGGGTGGCGAGCACGCCCGTGCAGCCGGTGGTGGAGCTGTCCGGGTGCCCGTGGCTGTCGTGGCCGAGGACGAACGTCACGGTCACCCGCGAGCAGTCCACCGGCCCGTCCTCTGGGTCGGTCACCGTGATGGTGAACGGCACGCTGTCGCCCCAGTTGAAGAAGCTGCCACCCACCGGGGAGCTGACGGTCACCGTGGGCGCGGTGTTGCCGACCACGATCTCCTTGGTGAGTACGGCGGTCCTACCGTTGGAGTCGGTCACCGTCAGCTTGGCGCTGTACGTTCCGTTCGCGGTGTAGGTGAACGACGGGTTGGGGTCGGCCGAGTCGACCGTGCCGTCGTTGGTGAAGTCCCAGGCGTACGAGATGGACTCGCCCGGGTCCGGGTCGTAGCTGCCGGCCGAGGAGAACTGGACGGTCAGCGGTGCCGTGCCGCTGGTCGGGGTGGCGTCGAGCTTCGCCACCGGCGACCGCTGGCCCTTGACGTACCGGATCACCGACAGCTGCGCGTCCGGGTTGGCCCGGAAGAAGCCGTCGCCGTACTCCAGCAGGTAGAGGGAGCCGTCCGGGCCGAACTCCATGTCCATCGGGTTGTCGAAGACGAAGCCCGGCAGGAACTGCTCCACGCCGGTCAGGGTGCCCTTGCCGTCGGTACGCATCATGAAGATCTTGTCCCGGGTGAACTCACCGAAGACCACCGCGTTCTGGTAGTACTCGGGGAACTTCACCTCGGAGGTTGACTTCGGGTCGTACGAGTAGATCGGGCCGCCCATCGGGCCGACGCCGCCGGTGCCGATCACCGGCCACTTGAAGTCGCAGGTGCCCGCCGGGTTCTGCAGGTACGCCCCGGCGCATGGGGTACGCGCGTCGAACGTGTACCAGAACTGCGGCTGCTCGACCTTCGGCAGCACCGACAGGCCGGTGTTGCGCGGCGAGTCGTTTACCGGTGCGGCGCAGTTGAACGGCGCGCCGGAGGTCCGGGTGACGAAGTCGTAGTCGATGTACGGCAGGCTCGGCGAGTAGCAGTACGGCCAGCCGTAGTTGCCGGCCTTCTTGGTGGCGAACCAGCGGCCGGTGCCGTCCGGGCCCCGGGTGGCGCTTGGCACGCGGGAGTCCGGGGAGTAGTCACCGACGTACACCGTGCCGTCGGCGCCCACGTCATACCGGAACGGGTTGCGCAGACCCATCAGGAAGATCTCCGGGCGGGTCTTGCCGGCCTCGTCCTTCGCCTCGTCGAAGAGGTTGCCCTTCGGGATGCTGTACGACCCGTCCGCCTTGACCTTGACCCGCAGCAGCTTGCCGCGCAGGTCGTTGGTGTTGCCCGAGGAGCGCTGCGCGTCGTAGCCGGGGCCCTGGGTCGGCGACTCGTTGATCGGGGTGTAGCCGTCGGAACCGCCGGCGTTCGTGTCGTCCCCGGTGACCAGGTAGAGCAGGCCCTTGGCGTCGAACTTGATCTCGCCGGCGACGTGGCAGCAGATGCCGCGGTCGGTGTCGACCCGGAGGATCTGCTGCTCGGTGCTCAGGTCCAGGTGCGGGGTGGGGGTCTCCACCAGCTTGACCCGGGAGAGCTGGTTGTAGCCCTTGAACTTGTCCCACACGGTCGGGTCGGTGGAGGTGGCCGGAGCGTCGCCCTCGTTGACGCCAGGGGTGGCCGGGTCGTCGACTGGGGTGTTCAGCTTCGGCGCGTAGTAGATGTAGACCCACTTGTTCTTCGCGAAGTCGGGGTCGATGGCCACGGACTGGAGGCCGTCCTCGTCGTGCTGGTACACGTCGATGGTGGTGATCACCGGGCTCGCGCCGGTGGCGGGGTCGTAGAGCCGCACCTCGCCGCTGCGGGTGTTGTGCAGCACCCGGCCGTCGGGGAGCACGGACAGCGACATCGGCTCGCCCGGCTGGCCGTTGAGGGTGACCTTCTCGTAGTTGCCGAGCACCGTGGCGCCGCAGTCGCCCTCGACCACGCCTGCCGACCAGCGGATGCCGCCGAGCAGGTGCTCGCGGAACTTCGCCGAGCGGTACGTCTCGGCGCTGTGCCCGAGGCCGGTGTAGAAGGAGCGCCCGCCCTGGTAGTCCTTGCACCAGGTGATCGGGTGGTCGTACCCCATGCTGCCGCCGGTGTAGGTCTTCTCGTCCACCGTGGCCAGCACGTGCGCGGTGCCGCGCACGTTGCGGTCGAAGTTGTACCACTCCTCGGTGAGGGTGAGCGTGCGGGGAAGCGTCTCGGACGCCGGGTGGGCACCGTCGGCCACGTCCACCACGCCGGTGCCGACCGACGAGGCGCTGGCCGCCTTCGCGCCCACCAGTTCCTGGTAGAAGGCCCAGTCCGGCTCGGTCTCCGCCGCCGCGTGCACGCCGACGTAGCCGCCGCCGGCCTTCACGTACGCCTCGAAGGCCGCTTCCTGGCCGGCGTTGAGCACGTCGCCGCTGGTGTTGAGGAAGACCACGGCCCGGTACTTCGCCAGCTGGTCGGGGGTGAACACGGCGGCGTCCTGGCTCACCGTCACGGTGAACTTGTTGGTCTTGGCCAGCTTCTGGATCGTGTCGACGCCGTCGTTGATGGACGCGCGCCGCTCACCTGCGGTCTTGGTGAAGACAAGCACCTGATAGCTCTTCGGGGCGCGCTTGTCGGAGCGGAGTGCGGCGGGGCCGTTCTCCACGGCGGCCACCCCGGTGGGGGCTGGGTTGGTCGGCGCCGCAGCGGCGGGAGCGGCGGAGATGAGGGGGATGGTCAGGAAGAGCCCAGCGGCGATGGCGAACCATCGTCGTCCGGTCGGTCGGATCATCGTTCCTCCGGTGTTCGGCGAACGCGCGGCATCCCCGGCCTGGTGAGGGCCGGCCGCGCGACTGCGGTGGGGGATGGACCGTGCGCGTCCCGTCGCCGTACGGGAGCGCGAAGGTGATCGGGGCGGTCTGCGACAGTGCCCGTCACCGACCGCCGGCTCGATGGCCGGCGGAGTGTGGCACGGCCGGCGTCGGGCGGACGCCGGCCGTGCGGGGTGTTACTTCTTGAGGTAGATCGTCAGGTCGGACATGTTGCGGTAGCTGATCTCCGCGAAGTCCAGCGACTGCCCGCGGTTGGCGGTCCCGCCGGGGGCGGTGTCCATCTCCCAGTTGGCGTGGTGGAAGTCGCGCTCGCCGATCGTCTGGAAGAACTGCTGGAAGTTGATGTCGCCCTCGCCGAGGGGGGCCATCTGGTGGCCGTTGGGCACGCTGGTGTCCCGGTCGCCGTCCTTGGCGTGGAAGAGCGGGAACCGGGTGGTCCGGTCGGCCACGTTGAGGATCGGGTCGAACAGGTCGGTCACCTCGCGGCCGGCCGGGTCGACGTACTTCTGGTGCTTGTAGCGGGCCACGTAGCCCCAGTAGATGTCGAACTCGAAGAAGACGTACTTGGGGTCGGTCTTGCCGAAGAAGTACTCCAGCCGCCGGATGCCCGACGAGCGGGTGGGGCGGCCCTGCGCGTCGAGCGGCCCGGAGTCGAGCAGGAAGCTGTACGCGACGTCGTGGTTGTGCGTGTAGAGCCGCATGCCCCGGGCGCGGGCCTGCCGGCCTAGCTCGTTCCAGGTGTCGGCGGCGGCGTCCCAGTCGGCCTTGTAGGCGCTGTTGGTCGGGTCGCTGCCGGTGCCGATGTTCTTCATGCCGAGTTCTTCGGCGATGTCCAGCTGCTGCTGGAAGGTGGCCGCCTGGATCGAGGCGTGGGTGCCGTTGGCGACCAGACCGTTGTCGTCGAGGATCTTGCGGATCTCGCGCGGGGTGATCTGCCGGCCGAGGATCGAGGTGTGCTGGGTGTAGCCGGCGAACTCGATCTCCTTGTAGCCGATCTCGGCCAGCCGGGCGAGGACGCGTTCGAAGCCGTACGGCACACCGCTGTCGTCGGGCGCGGCGGTGATCCGGTCCCGGACGCTGTAGAGGATGATGCCGCGGTTCTTCGACGGGATCAGCGGTTCGACCCGCAGCTTGCTCTTCCCCTTGTCCTTGTCCTTGCCCTTGTCCTTGGGGTGGGCGAGCGCGGGGGTACCGGTGGCGAGGACCGGCAGGCCGGCCGCGCCGAGGGCGGCGGCGACGCCGGCCGAGGCGGCGAGCAGGGACCGGCGGTTGATCCGGCCGGCCGGTGTGGTGTCGGGGGTGGAGTGGTCGGGCATGGTCCCACCTTTCGCGACGGCGGATGCCGTCGATAACGATCAGCAAGAGGCGCGACGGGGTTCCGTCGCGGGGCGCCGCCGAGCGCCCGATCCGCGTCTCCGGCGGGGCCGGAGGGTGCGGGTGTCGTGAATCGAAGGGGCAACTGCACGCCGCCGCCACGGCGTGTCGGTGCGGGACGGAGTCCCGTCCCTGGACGTGACCGACTCGGATGTTCCGAGCGTGTTACATCTTGGAGTCAGACAGTAACGTCGGTAACAGCCAAAAGAAAGTGTCGATGCGAGCTAACTTTTGCTTGTTTGAACGAAAGTAACTGACGATCGTCGATACCGGCCTCGGACCCGGTGGTGCTGGCTAGGCTCGTCGTGACCCGGCGACCGCGCGGAAGGAGACGGCAATGGTCCTGACCGGACGGACGCCGCGCCGCCGCCGGCTGGCCGCCGTCACCGCGTTGACCTGCGCCATCGCGCTCGGCGCCGTTGGTTGCACGGGCGACGAGGGCGCCGGATTCCGGCCCGGCGCCGCCGACGCCGGTGACCCGTACGTGCCCGGACGCGGCAACGGCGGTTACGACGTCACGCACTACGCCCTGGACGTCCGGTATGACCCGACAACCGACCGGCTCACCGGCCGGGCCACCATCACGGCCACCGCCACCCAGGCGCTGTTCCGGTTCAATCTGGACCTCGCCGGCCTGGACGTCGGCGCGGTCACCGTCGACCAGACGCGGGCCGAGCACCGTCGGGCCGACGGCGAACTGGTGGTGACCCCGCACGATCGGCTGCCGCACGGCCGGCCGTTCACCGTGGTGATCGACTACGGCGGTGTGCCCAGCCCTGTCGCCGACGGTGCGCTGGGCAGCGGCGGCTTCCTGCACACCGACGACGGTGCGATCGCGCTCGGCCAACCCGACTCGGCGGCCACCTGGTTTCCGGTCAACGACCATCCGTCGGACAAGGCCACCTACGACCTCGCCGTGACCGTCCCGGACGGACTGTCCGCACTGAGCAACGGGGTGCCCGGGCCGAAGAGCAGCGCCGGCGGCTGGACCACCTGGCGCTGGTCGGAGCGCACCCCGATGGCCAGCTACCTGAGCACCCTCGTGATCGGAAACTACCGGGTGGTCAGCGGCAGCCACGCCGGACGACCGATGGTCACCGCCGTCTCGGCGAGCCTTCCGGCGACCGGCGGGGCGGCCGGCTCGCTGGCCCGCACCGGGGAGATCGCCGACTTCCTGGCCAGCCGCTTCGGCCCGTACCCGTTCGACTCGTACGGTGGCATCGTGGTCGCGGACGACCGGATCGGGTACGCGCTGGAGACCCAGTCCCGACCGGTCTACGGCCCCGCCTTCTTCACCGGCGACCGGCCCAACCCCGGCGTGGTGGCGCACGAGTTGGCCCACCAGTGGTTCGGCGACAGCGTCTCGCTCAGCAAGTGGGGCGACATCTGGCTCAACGAGGGCTTCGCCAGCTACGCCGAGTGGCTGTGGGAGGAGCACGACGGCGGCCGGACCGCGCAGCGCAACTTCGAGTCGCAGTACGCGATGACCGACTGGTCACAGCCGTCGGTCGAGCCCGGACGGGAGCGGATGTTCGGCACCGCCGTCTACAAGCGCGGCGCGCTCGCCGTGCACGCGCTGCGTCGCACCGTCGGTGACGACACGTTCTTCCGCATCCTGCGTACCTGGACCACCGAGCGGGCGGGCGGAAACGCCACCACCGCGGACTTCGTCGCGCTGGCCGAGCGGGTGTCGAACCGGCAGCTACGGCCGCTCCTGGACGCCTGGTTGGTGGGCGGCGCGGCACCCACCCTGCCGTGACGGGCCCGTGATACCCGGCCGATAGGCTGCCGCCTGCGATCGGTACGGGCACCGGTCGCCGCCGTACGGGGGAGGGTTCGCGATGCGGAACACGCCAGGCAGGCTTCGGGTGGCTGCCGCGTTGTCGGTGACCGGGGCGCTCGCGCTGTCTGGCTGCGGCTCGACCGAGCAGGACCGGGCGACGCCGCCACCGAGCGCGTCCCCGACACCGTCGCGGGTGTTCACCGCCGGCGCGGCCGGTGTCGGCGATACCTACTTTCCCAGCTACGGAAACGGTGGCTACGACGTCGGGCGGTACACCGTCAAGGTGCGCTACGACCCGGCGAAGGACCGGCTGACCGGCACCGCCACGGTGCAGGCCACCGCGACGTCCGACCTGTCGAGCTTCAATCTCGACCTGGCGGGTCTCACCGTCACGACGGTCACCGTGGACGGCGCCCCGGCCACCCACAAGCGGGACCGGAACGAACTGGTGATCAAGCCGGCCGCCGGCCTGATCGCGGGCAACGGGTTCGTGGCCGAGATCGCGTACGAGGGCGTGCCGAAGCCGCTGAAGAACGAGGTGCTCGGCGACGGCGGGTTCCTGCACACCGACGACGGTGCCATCGCGCTGGGCCAGCCCGAATCCGCGAGCACCTGGTTCCCGGTCAACGACCACCCGTCCGACAAGGCGGCCTACGACTTCGAGATCACCGTCCCGAAGGGCCTCACCGCGGTCAGCAACGGCGTGCCGGGCGGCTCGACCACCACGGACGGCTGGACCACCTGGGAGTGGTCGGAGAAGTCACCGATGGCCAGCTACCTGAGCATGGTGGTGATCGGCAAGTTCCGGATCACCACCGGCGACCACAAGGGGCGGCCGGTCTACAGCGCGGTCACCACCACGCTGGCCAAGGGCGCCCCGGACGCGTCGATCGCGCAGACCGCGAAGGTGGCTGACTACCTGGAGAGCGTGTTCGGGCCGTACCCGTTCGACGCGTACGGCGGTGTGGTGGTCTCCGACAGCCGGATCGGGTACGCGCTGGAGACCCAGAGCCGTCCGGTCTACTCCGCCGGCTTCTTCCGGCGTGGCGAGAACACCGAGGTCGTCGCCCACGAGTTGGCCCACCAGTGGTTCGGCAACAGCGTGGCGCTGGCCAAGTGGGAGGACATCTGGCTCAACGAGGGCTTCGCGACGTACGCGGAGTGGCTCTGGGCCGAGCACACCGAGCAGTACACCGCCAAGCAGGCGTTCGACATCCGGTACGCCCAGATGTCCGCGCAGGTGTGGCGGACGCCGCCGGGCAAGCCGGGGGTCAAGCAACTGTTCAGCGAGTCTGTCTACCAGCGCGGCGGGATGGCCCTGCACGCGCTGCGGGTGGCCGTCGGCGACAAGGCGTTCTTCGAGATCGTCAAGACCTGGGCGGCCGAGAAGCGCAACGGCACGGCCACCACCGCGGAGTTCGTGGCCCTGGCCGAGCGCATCTCCGGCAAGCAACTAGACGCCCTCTTCGACGCCTGGCTCTACGGCACCAAGAAACCCCCAACCCCCAAACCCCTCTGACCCCCTCGCGATCTTGCACTTGCTGCCGGGGCGCAAGGGGTAAAAACCCACGAACCCCGGACCGAAAGCGCAAGATCGCGGCGGGGGCGGGTCAGGTTTTGACGACCAGGGCGGGGTGGGCTTTCAGGTACGCGTCGGCGCGGCCGGCGCGGAGCTCGGTGAGGAACCCCCGGCCGGTGGTGGTGAGCTGTTCGCCGCGGTAGGCGCTGCCCTTGCCGACGCCCGAGCCGGGCAGGCCGACCAGTACGAACTGCTTCTCCGGCACCCCACTGAGCGCGTACGCCAGGTCGACGATCCGGCGGCCACCCACGTAGATCAGGGTGTTGCCCAGCGCGGCGACGACCTGGTCGACCCGCTCCGGCTGCCGGGCCAGGCCCTCGTCGAGGATCTTGCGGGTGATGGCCCGGATCAGTTGCTGCTGGTGACGCTGCCGGGTGTAGTCGCCGCCGGGGATGTAGCGCTGCCGCGCGTAGTCCAGCGCCTGCCAGCCGTTGAGGTGCCGCTCGCCCTTCTCGTAGACCATCTGCGGCCCGGTGTAGCCGCCGGGCGCGCTCTCGCGGTGCTTGCCGTCCGGCCGGCGGTGCATCGAGGCGACCCGCTGGTCGACGTAGATGTCCACCCCGCCGAGGGCGTTCACGAGCCGGTCGAACCCGTTGAAGGTGAGCACCGCACCGGCGTCGATGCGCAGCCCGGTGTAGCCGCTGACCGTGCTGCGCAGCAGCTCGTACCCCTGGGCGGCGCTCGGCTGCTTCGGCTTGCCCGGCACCCGGCTGCCGTAGCTCATCGCGTGGGTGAGCTTGGTCCGGCCGCCCGGGTAGCCGGCCTTGGGGAACGCCGGGATGTCCACCAGCAGGTCGCGGGGCAGGGAGAAGAGGTACGCCCTGCCCAGCCCTTTCGGCACGTGCAGCACCAGCACGGCGTCGGAGTGCGGTTCCCAGCCGGGCACGCTGACCCGGGTGTCGACCCCGACCAGCAGCAGGTTCAGTGGGCCGGTGATGTCCGCGCCGGGCGGCGGGCCGGTGGGGCTCGGAGTGGGCGTGCCGACCGGCGACGGGCTCGGCGAGCCGGCCGCCGGGGTGGTGCGCTCCGGCGTGCCGTCCCCGGTCAGCCGGGTGGTCACCACCGCTCCCGCCACGACCAGCGCGACGACGGCGAGGGCGGTCAGCCCGAACAGCAGCCACCGTCGGCGCGGTGCCATCGACCCCAGGACCATTGTGAATTCCTTCCACCCGTTTCCGGACCAACGCTCCGACGGGTGCTCCCGGTTGCGGCCGGAATGCGCCGGGTCGGCCGGCCGGAGCATGATCGCGCGAAAACTGCCGCTGGCGCGAGCGCTACTCGCGAGTAATGATGCGTCCATGGGGTATGACGTGCTCGTCATCGGGTCTGGCTTCGGTGGCAGCGTCACCGCGCTCCGGCTGGCCGAGAAGGGCTATTCGGTCGGCGTGCTGGAGGCTGGTCGACGCTTCGCCGACGACGAGTTCCCGCAGACCTCCTGGCGTGCGCGCAGGTTCCTGTGGGCGCCGAAGCTGGGCTGCTACGGCATCCAGCGGCTCACCCTGCTCCGTCCGGCCGACCGACGCTCCGGCAACGGGGTGCTGGTGCTCTCCGGGGCCGGGGTCGGCGGCGGTTCCCTGGTCTACGCGAACACCCTCTACGAGCCGCTGCCGGCCTTCTACACCGACCCGCAGTGGCGGGACATCACCGACTGGCGCGACGAGTTGGCCCGCCACTACGACCAGGCGAAGCGAATGCTCGGCGCCACCGCGTACCCCATCGACACCGGCGCGGACCGCGCCATGCGGGCGGTGGCCGAGCGGATGGGGGTGGGGGAGACCTTCCACGCCACCCCGGTGGGCGTGCACATCGGGCGCCCCGGCGAGCGGGCCGCCGACCCGTACTTCGGCGGCGTCGGTCCGGAGCGCACCGGTTGCCTGCACTGCGGGGAGTGCCTGACCGGCTGCCGGCACGGGGCCAAGAACACGCTTGTCAAGAACTACCTGTGGCTCGCCGAGCGGCTGGGTGTCACAGTGCACCCGCTGACCACGGTGACCGCCGTCAAACCGGCGCCCGGTGGCGGGTACGACGTGCACACCGTCCGCACCGGCGCCTGGGTGCGTCACCGCCGTCAGGTGATCCACGCCAAGGAGGTGGTGTTCGCCGCCGGGGCGCTGGGCACCCAGCGGCTGCTGCACGCGATGAGGGACGACGGCGCGCTGCCCGGGCTGTCCGCCCGCGTGGGCGACCTGACCCGGACCAACTCGGAGGCGATCCTTGGCGCCTCCGTGCCCCGCCAGCGGGCCCGGGCGCAGCGGATGGACTTCACCGACGGGGTGGCGATCACCAGTTCGTTCCACCCCGACCCGCAGACCCACATCGAGCCGGTCCGCTACGGGCGCGGCTCCAACGCCATGGGGCTGCTCCAGTCGTTGCTGGTCGACGGCGGCCCGCACCGGGTCCGCCGCTGGCTGGGCAGCATCGTGCGGCAGCCAAGGCTGGCCGCCCGGATGCTCTCGGTGCGCGGCTGGTCGGAGCGGACGGTCATCGCTCTGGTGATGCAGTCGGTGGACAACTCGCTGACCACCCGCTGGCATCGGGGCGTGTTCGGCCGCCGGCTGGTCACCGGCCCGGGCCACGGCGCGCCGAACCCGACCTGGATCCCGGCCGGCAACACCGCCGCCCGGCTGCTCGCCGACGAGATCGGTGGTACGCCCGGAGGCTCGGTCACCGAGCCGTTCGACATCCCGGTGACCGCGCACATCCTGGGCGGGGCGGCGATCGGCGCCACACCTGCCGACGGGGTGATCGACCCCTGGCACCGGGTGTACGGCCACCCCGGGCTGCACGTCGTCGACGGCGCGGCGATCTCCGCCAACCTCGGCGTCAACCCGTCGCTGACCATCACCGCGCAGGCCGAACGGGCGATGTCCTTCTGGCCCAACAAGGGCGACGAAGACCCCCGCCCGCCCCTAGGCAACCCGTACCGCAGGCTCCCACCCGTACCCCCGCGAAACCCGGCGGTCCCTCCAAACGCCCAAGGCGCGCTACGCCCCTAACCCCACCCCACCCCGGACCCCGACCCCGACCCCGACCCCGACTGCATCGTCGATCATGGAGTTGTGGTGCCTCGCAAAAGGTGCATCTCGCCGCGATTTGCCCACCACAGCTCCATGATCGACCCGGGCTGACCCCTCGGCTCGCGCGATCTTGCGGTTTCGGTCGCCGTTTCGTGTTGTATGTGGTTTTTGACGGGGCGGGAAGTGCAAGATCGCGGGAGGGAGGGGTGGGGGAGACGCGGGGGCGGGGTAACTGGCGAGCCGGTGCTGGGGGTGGTCGTGACACTGGGTAGGCTTTGTGCACATGAGCCTGCCTCGCCCAGTCCTCGTGGTGGACTTCGGAGCCCAGTACGCCCAGCTCATCGCACGCCGGGTCCGCGAGGCGAGGGTCTACTCCGAGATCGTGCCGCACTCCATGCCGGTCGCCGAGATGCTGGCGAAGAACCCGGCCGCGATCATCCTCTCCGGCGGCCCGTCCAGCGTCTACGCCCCGGATGCGCCACAGATCGACGCCGGCATCTTCACGGCCGACGTGCCGGTCTTCGGCATCTGCTACGGCTTCCAGGCGATGGCCCAGGCGCTCGGCGGCACTGTCGCGCGGACCGGCAACCGTGAGTACGGCGGCACACCGCTGCGCCCCCGCCTCCTCGACCCGGGTGTGCTGCTGCGTGACCTGCCGGCCGACCTGCCGGTCTGGATGAGCCACGGCGACTGCGTCACCGAGGCGCCCGAGGGCTTCACGGTGACCGCCGAGTCGGCCGGCGCGCCGGTGGCGGCGTTCGAGGATGTGGCCGGTCGCCGGGCCGGTGTGCAGTTCCACCCGGAGGTCGGGCACACCGCCCACGGCCAGGAGATGCTCCAGCGCTTCCTGTACGACATCGCCGGCATCGAGCCGACCTGGACCCCCGAGAACATCATCGACGAGCAGGTGGCCCGGATCCGCGCCCAGGTGGGCGACAAGGAGGTCATCTGCGGCCTGTCCGGCGGTGTGGACTCGGCGGTCGCCGCTGCTCTGGTGCACAAGGCGGTCGGTGACCAGCTCACCTGCGTCTTCGTCGACCACGGCCTGCTGCGTGCGGGCGAGGCCGAGCAGGTGGAGAAGGACTACGTGGCGGCCACCGGCATCAAGCTCAAGGTGGTCGACGCGGCGGACCGGTTCCTCGGCGCGCTGGCCGGGGTGACCGACCCGGAGCAGAAGCGCAAGATCATCGGCCGCGAGTTCATCCGGGTCTTCGAGGCCGCCGCCCGCGAGATCGCCCTGCACGGCGACGTGGAGTTCCTGGTCCAGGGCACCCTCTACCCGGACGTGGTGGAGTCCGGCGGCGGCACCGGCACCGCCAACATCAAGAGTCACCACAACGTCGGCGGCCTGCCGGAGGACCTGAAGTTCGCCCTGGTCGAGCCCCTGCGCACCCTCTTCAAGGACGAGGTCCGGGCGCTCGGCCTCCAGTTGGGCCTGCCCGAGGCGATGGTCTGGCGGCACCCGTTCCCCGGCCCCGGCCTGGCCATCCGGATCATCGGCGCGGTCGACCAGGAGCGGCTCGACCTGCTGCGCCGGGCCGACCTGATCGCCCGCGAGGAGCTGACCGCGGCCGGTCTCGACCGGGGCGTCTGGCAGTTCCCGGTGGTGCTGCTCGCCGACGTGCGAAGCGTCGGTGTGCAGGGTGACGGGCGCAGCTACGGGCATCCCGTGGTGCTGCGCCCGGTCTCCAGCGAGGACGCGATGACCGCCGACTGGTCGCGGCTTCCCTACGACGTGGTCGCTCGGATCTCCACCCGGATCACCAACGAGGTGGCCGAGGTGAACCGGGTGGTGCTGGACGTCACCAGCAAGCCGCCAGGCACCATCGAGTGGGAGTGAGCGCCGCTCAGCCGGCAGTCGGCGGGCTGGACGGGGTCGTCGGCGGGTAGGGCGGCGTCGGGGCGTACCCCGGCTGCGGCCCGACGGTCGGCGGGCCCTGCGGCGCGGTGCCCGCCGGGTGCGGCCAGGCGGGCGCGCTGACGGGCTCCTCGGGCATCAGGAACCACATGATCGGGTACGCGAGCAGCGCCAGCCCGCCGGTGAGCAGGCCGGTGACCGCGAAGATCACCCGGACCAGGGTGGGGTCGACGCCGAAGTAGCGGCCGAGACCGCTGGCGACCCCGGCCACCATGCGGTCGGTCGTCGGTCGCCGGAGCTGCTTGTACGGGGCGTGGGGAGCGCCGGTGGTTGTCATGTCTCCACAGTCCGCGCCGGAGTCCGCCTCGACCTCGGTGACCGCCCGGATCCTTACCCTGACCGATCCCTGAGCGGGACCGGACAGTCAGGAATCCGACTCTTTTCCGTTCCGGTAACGCTGCCCGGGGAGAATTTGGTTCCGTGACCACCATGCTGGAGCCGCTTCGCAGGATCGCGGCATACGCAGTTTGTGCTGATTCAGACGGCCGAGTGTTGCTGGTCCGCGCATCGAAGCGCTCCGGCACCCCCGGCACGTGGTCCCTGCCCGGCGGGGCGGTCGACCACGGCGAGGACCCGAACCACACAGTGGTCCGCGAAACCGCCGCCGAGACCGGCCTCTCGGTCGCCGTCTCGGGCCTGGCCGACGTGCTCGCCGACATGCGGGCACTACCGGATCGCGGCATCACCATCCACACCGACCGGCTGATCTACCAGGTCGCGGTGCGCGGCGGCACGCTGGCCGACCGGCTCGGTGAGCGCCCCACCGACCTCGCCCGGTGGTACACCCTCGACGAGGCACGCAAGCTGCCGCTGCGCTCGTTCACCGCGCGTGCCCTCGGGCTGCCCGCCTCCTCGGCCGACGTGGTGCCCGACGAGGCGCCCGAGTTCCCCTCCTTCAACGCGGTGCCCGGCCCGGACGGGCTGCACCGCGCGCAGCGCTTCGCCGCCTACGCCGTGTGCACCGACCCGGCTGGTCGGGTGCTGCTCACCCGGATCTCCGACGGCTACCCGGGCGCCGGCCGTTGGCACCTGCCCGGCGGCGGCACCGACTACGGGGAGCAGCCCGGCGCGGCGCTGATCCGGGAGCTGGTTGAGGAGACCGGGCAGACGGGCCGCCTCGTCGAGTTGCTCGGCGTGGCCAGCCACCGCGATGCCGCCTCGCTCGGCCCGGAGGGCTACCCGATCGACTGGCACGGCGTACGCGCCTTCTACCGCGTGGTGGTCGACCAGCCCAACCCGCTGACGATCGCCGACGTCGGCGGCTCCACCTGCGAGGCCCGCTGGTTCGGCCGCGACGAGCTGGGCGCCCTCCCCACCGACCGCCTAACCGAAGTAACAGCCGAAGCAGTCCAAGCCGCCCACCTCACCTAACCCACCCCCCCACCCCCCAACCCCCCCCACCCCCGGTCCCACCTCCGCCTCCCGCGTTGATCATGAAGTTATTGTCAGGACACGCCGGCATGGACGGCGATAACTTCATGATCGACGGCCTTGCCGGGGGCCGGGGAGGGGTGGGGCGGTGGAGTTGCGGCGGGTGGTTGCGGTTTATGGGGTTTTGTGGCGGGAGGGGCGTTTTTTGCTTGTCCGGGAGGCTGCGGCGGGCGAGTTCCCTGGAGTGTGGCGACTGCCCGGGGGTGGGGTGGCACACGCCGAACACCCCGAGCACGCCGTCGTCCGTACGGTCGCCCGGCAGACCGGCCTGGCCGTGACGGTGACCCGGCTGCGGGCGGTGACGGCCGACGTGACCATTCAGGGAGACGACGAGGTCGCGTTGCACACCGATCGGCTGGCGTTCGAGCTGAGCGTGCGCGACGGCACCCTCCGGGACGCCCCGGACGGTCCGACCGACCAGGCCCGCTGGGTCACCCCGGCCGAGGCGTCCCGGCTGTCGCTGACACCGTTCAGCGCCGAGCTGCTGGGGCTGCCGGTCACCCCGTTACCCGCCGGGGCGCGTCGGCCCGCCGAGCCGTTGCCTCCGGCGGATCCGGACCGCCGGCTGCGCTTCGGGGCGTACGGGCTGGTCACCGATCCGGCCGGGCGGGTCCTGCTGACCCAGATCGCGGACGGTTATCCGGGCGCCGGCAGGTGGCACCTGCCCGGTGGCGGCACCGACCACGGTGAGCAGCCCACCACCGGGCTGCTCCGCGAGCTGGTCGAGGAGGGTGGTCAGCTGGGCCGGGTGGTGGAGCTGCTCGGCGTGGACAATCTGCACAACCCGGCCGCGCTCGGCCCGGAGGGCCGCCCACTGGACTGGCACGGCGTTCGGGTGATCTATCGGGTGCTGGTGGACGTACCCACCGATGCGGTGGTGACCGAGTCCTCCGGCGGCTCGACCGCCAAGGCCGGCTGGTTCACTCCCGCCGAGGCCGCTGACCTGCCGTTGACCGGGATCGCTGCCTCGGCAATCGGACAGTTGACTCGATAGCCCTCCGCTCGGTGAGCCGAGTAGGTGACCCTCCGGTACAGTCAGAGGTGGGAATGGTGGAGGAACGGGCGATGACGCCCGAGATGGGAATAACGCAGCGATTCGCGCGGTTTGAGCTAGATGAGTACCGCAGGCAGCTATCGCCAAGCCACATTCCCCTATGCGATGGTGTACTCCGCAGACGGCTGCCGGGCACCGCAAGGTCCGGCACGAGACAGCCGGACACCCGCCCCACGGCGGTTAGTCGATCCGGTGATGGAGGAAACGTGCCGAGAGCCCCATGGCGCCGGCGTCGTACGACTGACAGTCCGCGCCCCGCTGGGCGTCGCTGGGCGGGCCGGTTGCGCCGCAGCAGCACGTTCGCCCGCCAGGTGCTGCTGGTTCGAGTGGGTCGCCGCGATGGCGACCTGCTGCCCACCGACGTCGCGCCGCCCGAGCACCGGTACGCCGAGCGGCAGCGTCGCCGCTACGGCCTGGACCGGCTCAACCGGCCGTCGCTCGGCGCCGGTCGGGCGGAGATCGAGGCGATGATGCCGGTCAGCCCGGCGCTGCCGCCGATGGCGCAGGCTGACGACGCGTCGTCCGCGACGATCCCGCTGCTCCCCGGCGAGCGCACGATTGCCCGCCGGATGAAGTTCGGCCTGGTCAACGCCTGCACACTGGCCAGCCTGATGCTCGGCATGCTGGCCATCTTCCTGGCCATGCAGGGTGAGGTGCGCGTCGCCGCGCTCTGCCTGATCGCCTGCGTCGCCTTCGACGGCCTCGACGGCGCGCTGGCTCGCCGGCTCGGCGTGGCCAGCCCGTTCGGCGCCCAGATGGACTCGCTGGCCGACATGTGCTCGTTCGGCCTCGCGGCACCCGTGGTGGTCTACGCCTCGCTCGCCGGCTCCGTGTCGACGGCTGCGGCAGCGGTGGCCTGCGCCCTGGTCGCCGCCTGTGCCGCGATCCGGCTGGCCCGCTTCAACGTCTCGCCGAAGGATGGCCGCTTCTTCTGCGGCGTCCCCACCACGATGGCGGCGGCGGTGCTCGCCGTGACCGTGGCGATCGGCGTGCCGGTGCCTGGCCCCGTGCTGGTCGCCGGGGTGGCGCTGCTCGCCTTCGCGATGGTGTCCAGCTTCCCGTACGCGAAGCTCGCCCGGCTGGTGAAGTTGCCGCCGTGGCTGTGGCTGGCCCCGGTGGTCGGCGCGCTTGTCGACGTCCGGCTCACGTTCGCCCTGATCGTGGTGGGTTACCTGGTCAGCGGGCCGGTGCTCTGGCTGCGCCAGCGTCGTACCGTCTGATCCGAGCACACGAAAACGGGGCGCCGCGGAAGCGGCGCCCCGTTTGCTCGTTCGTGGGTCAGCGCCAGCGGGCGATGACCGTGGACCCTCCGACGACCTTGTCGCCCGGCCCGACCAGCGGGTCGGCGGCCTCGGCCGGCAGGTAGACATCGGTCCGCGAGCCGAACCGGATGAGCCCGAAGCGCTCGCCCTTGGCCAGCAGCGCGCCGATCGGCGCACGCTGCACGATCCGGCGGGCGATCAGGCCGGTCCGCTGCGCGACCACCACCGTGCCGCGGCTGGTGTCCAACACGGTGTACGCGGCCACGTTGTGCTCGGCGTCCGGCTTCATCGCGTTGACGAAGCCGCCGTCGGCCACGAAGTAGTCCACCACCTTGCCGGCGACCGGAGCCCGGTTGACGTGCACGTCCAGCACCGACAGGAAGACCGCGACGCGCAGCCACTCGCCGTCGCCGAACCGCTCGTCGTGCAGTCGCTGCACCGACAGGACCTTGCCGTCCGCGCTGGCCACCACGGCGGTCGGATCCTCGGGTACGTCCCGCTCCGGGTCCCGGAAGAAGGCAGCGACCGGCCCGGCGGCCAGCGCCGGCAGCAGCCACAGCTTGGAGGACGGACGCGCCACCCGGGCCAGCGCGGCCAGGCCCAGCGCGATGCCCGCCGCGGCCACCCCGTTGGAGTCGATGTGCATACCCCTGGTCAGCGGCACGCTGGACGGCCGGTGCGCCGGAGCCAACCGGTCCGCCACGGCCGGGGCGGCCGTGGTGAAGCGCAACCGGTAGACCCGCACCGGCGGCGAGTTGCGCAGCACCAGGTCGGCGCCGACGCCGTAGAGGGCGTCCTGCCGGGCCAACTCGGCGGCGGCGCCGGCGGTCCGGCCCGGTGTCGCGGCGGTGGCCACGCTCAGCACCGCGCCGTCGATCAGGTGCTTGGCCAGCCCGTCGATGTCGCTGCGGGTCTCCTCGGCGGTGCCGACGAGCGCCTCGCCGGCGATGACCACCCCGGCGGGCTCGGCCTCGGCCAGCGAGTCGACCACGCGTACCCGGTCGGCGACCCACCGGCCCTGGGCGGTGACGTGCTCGCGGAGCGCGGTGGCGCCGGACGACTCGGCGGGCACCACGGTGAGTTGGTCACCGGGGAGCAGCGCCTCGATCGCCGCGGCCAGCACCGTGGACGCCGGGCTGGCGCCGACCAGCAGGGCGACCTTGGGGTCGTTCATCCGGGCCAACTCGGCCACGAGCGTACGGGCGGCTCGCTCGCCGATGCGGACCGGACCGGACCGGCCGGTGGTACGCACGGCGGGGGACTGCGTCATGTCGGGCGGGCTCCTGACGGGGGTAGAGACGGGAATCGCGGCGGGGCCGTCACGGCGGGACGGGCCGGCCGGCGGAGGCGAGATCTCTCCACCGGCCAGCATATGCGCCTGCCCGCGCCGGCCGCACTGCCGTGGTGTTGCGACAGTGCGGCCGGCGGTGGCACCCAGGTCACGATTCCCGCCGTTGGCCCTCCCGTTCCTCCGCCGGTTCGACGCCCGCCCGTTCGGTCGAGTGGTCGGCCCGGGTCGGCTCGTCGGTGCCGTCGCCGGGCGGGCCGGAGACCGGCGTGGCCTCCGGCTCCGCTGGCGGGTGGGCCAGCCAGGCCGGGTGGATCACATCCGCGGTCGGTGCTTCCGGCGTCCGGAACGCTGCGGTCGGCGCCTCGGGTGCTCGCAGCTCTGCGGTCGGTGTCTCCGGCGTCCGCAGCTCTGCGGTCGGCGTCTCCGCCGTTCGGAATGCTGCGGTCGGTGCCTCCGGCGCCGGTGCGGGAGCGTCCCAGGCCGGCAGGCCCGCGCCGGAGGTCGGGGCGGGCGCCCCGATCGGCGCGCCGGGCTCGGATACGACCGTGGCCGGCGCTGCGGCGTCGCCCGGCTCCGGGCGGCCTGACCGACCTGAGCGCAGTGCGCCGACCAACCCGAACACGCCGATCAGGATCAGCGCGCCGGCCAGGAACCAGCCGACCGGGGGCAGCGCCAGCCCGAGCAGTTGGGCGAGCAGCCACCAGGCCGACAGGGCCAGAAAGAGTAGCCCGAAGGCGAACGAGAGCAGGTCCGTGCGATGCGCCTTCACCGGGTCACCTCCAGGTTGCCGGCATTGACATGGATGTAGAGGCGCAGCTTGCCGCCGCCAGCGCCGTCCGCACCGAGGTCGGTGAATTCCCGCAGTTGGCCGTCCAGCCCACCGGAGTGCTTGCCGAAGATGGTGGCGTCGCCCGCGTTGACGTCGGCCACTGTGGTGACGTCCACGTTGGGCGGGACGACCACTGTCGCGTGGCCGAAATTGACCTCCACAGTCACCTGACTCTCCTGCTTCGCGAAGTCGATCCCCCGTAGGTCGAGCACGGCGTCACCGAAGCTGTTCTCGTACCGGTCGGCGAGATCGCGGTGGTCGGTGGGCGCCCACGTGACCGCGCCGTCGACTCCGCGAATCCGGTCGTAGGACTCGGCGACCGTCGCCGTACCCAGCGCGGCGGCGGTCACCAGGCCGAGTGCGATCAGCCAGCGGGCCCGGCCGAACCAGGTGCCGACCAGTAGCCCCAGCCCGATCGTGGCCAGTGCAGCCGCGAAATACGCCGAAGCGCCGACGGCGAAGACGTTCAGCAGGTCGAGCAGGGCCACCACGCCGAGGGCCAGGAAGATCAACGAGAAGGTCACGGCGCCGAGCGGCGAACGCTCCCGGGGCCGCTTCGGCGGCTTCGGTGGTTTCTGCGGGGGGTACGCGGCCGGAGGCGGTGACGCGTACGGGCCGTGCGGCGCGAACGGAGGACGGTATCCGCCCGGTGTCGACCCGCCCGGGTAACCGGCCGGTGCGCCGGACGCGGGTGCGCTGGACGCCGACGCCGACGGCCAACCGGCGCTGAGTGTGCCGGCGCTCGGCCAGCTCGGCGCGGGTGCCGGCCAGCCCGCCTGCGGCGGAGTCGTCGAGGTGGTCGGCTGCCCGGACACCGGCGTCGCCGCCCCGGACACCGGCTGCACGCTGCTGATCGGCTGCGTGGCGGTGGCCGGCTGAGCGGCGTAGGCCGGGGCGGTCGCTGCCTCGGCCGGCGCCACCGTGGCGTACGCCGGATCACCGCCTGCTAGCGGCGCCGTCGCCAGCGGGCCGGTGGGCGGCGCCGCGCCGTGCGACGGGGCCGGCCAGGCGACCGGCGGGACCGGCCCGGGTGGTGTGCCGGGCGGGGCGGGCGGAGTGCCACCCGGGGTGCCGGGCTGTGGCCCTCGGCCGTCCCGGTTGAGCAGCAGCGCACCGCCGATCAGGATGGCCACGCCGAGCAGCACCGCGCGGAAGGCGTCGGTGACGATGTAGCCGAAGCTGGCCGCGACCAGGATGCTCAGCACGATCACGGTCACCGGCGACATGCTGGACCGGCCACGGCCGAGCATGGACTCCACCGGGGACGCCGTGTCGCCCTCGTTCGGGATGATCAGCCAGGCAGCGACGTACACGAGGATGCCGATGCCGCCGAAGAACCCGAGGACCGCCAGCAGCACCCGCCAGAGCACCGGATCGGTGTTGGTGGCGCGCCCGATCGCCGCACAGACGCCGGCCAGGTACCGACCGTCGCGCGGCCGGACCAACCCGTACCGCGAGGTGAAACCGGTGCCCCCCAACGGGCCCACGGACGGCCCGGGACCACCCGCCCCGGGTGGTGTGCCGGCGCCGCCGCCCGTCCCGTAACCGGGCCCGTAGCCCGTGCCGGCCGCGAAGCCGGCGCCTGCGCCGCCGGGCGGGTAGCCCGCGCCGCCAGGACCGAAGCCCGTGCCGCCGGGCGGGTAGCCGGCACCGCCGGGCGGGTAGCCCGGCTCGCCGGGGCCAGAGCCCGCACCGCCGGGCGGGTAGCCCGGCTCGCCGGGGCCGGAGCCCGTGCCGCCGGGCTCGTATGCGCCGGACGGAGCGCCCGGTGCTGGCCCGACGGTCGGGCCGCCGGTGGGCGGGCCGAACGTGGTGGGCTCGGCCCAGCCGGCGGGTGTCGCGGCTGGTGAGGGCGGTGATGAACCACCCGGCTGTGCCGACCCGGGGCGGGGCGGCGGGGCAGCTTCCTCGGTCATGCTTCGATCCTGCTGCCCGCTGCGCCCGAGCGGCCTCAGGACCCGACCCTGACCCCACCCTGAGATCCTGGCCGTCGGAATGTCGGGGGACTCCCCGTGGTCGCGGGCGCCGCAGCGTGTGACGATCGGACGCACCGGCCTCGCCCACCCACCACCACCGTGACCAGGGAGCCTCCGATCAGCACCGTGACCCCGCCCCCGCGCCTCTACCGCGCCCCCGAGCATCGGATGGCCGCCGGGGTCGCCGCCGGCATCGCCGACCACCTCGGCATCTCGGTGCTGCGGGTGCGGGTCGCGTTCATGGTGCTGCTCGGGCTGAGCGGGCTCGGCCTGCTGCTCTACGCGGCCTTCTGGGCGGTGGTGCCGCTGCGTCCCGGTGACACCGCGGTGCCGCCCCGGCGCGACGTGGCCCAGCTGCTGCCGTTCGTCGGGATCGGGCTGGGTGTCCTGCTGATCCAGGTGATGGTCTTCGACTCGGTCGGAGCGGCGGGCACCGCCGGCTGGCTGGTGGCCATCATCGCGGTCGGCGCGGGGGTCATCTGGCACCAGTCCGCGCCCGAGCGGCGGCGGCAGTGGCGCGACACGATGCCGGTGCCCTGGCTCGGCGCGGTCGTCGAGGAGAGCGACCGGCGGGCCTTCGTGCTCCGGTTCATCGGCGGCGGGGTGCTGGTCGCGGTCGGCATCATCGGCGTCGCGGCCGTCTACTCTCCGGCACAGAACTTCGACGCGGTGATCAACGGCGTGATCTTCGCCCTGGTCGGGCTGGCCGGGGTCGGCGTGGTCGCCGCGCCGGTGCTGTGGCGGACGTACAGCCAGCTCCGCTCGGAGCGTGAGGGTCGCATCCGTGAGCAGGAGCGGGCCGAACTGGCCGCGATGGTGCACGACCAGGTCCTGCACACACTGGCCCTCATCCAGCGCAACGCCGCCGACGTCAAGACGGTGCAGCGGCTGGCCCGCGGCCAGGAACGCTCGCTGCGCAACTGGCTCTACAAGCCCACCGCGTCGCCGAACGAGCGCTTCGCCGCAGCCCTGGAACAGGCCGCCGCCGAGGTCGAGGACACCTTCGCCATCACGGTGGAGACGGTGGTGGTCGGGGACCGGGAGACCGATGAGCGGGTCGGCGCGCTGGTCGCCGCCGCGCGGGAGGCGCTGGTGAACGCCGCCCGGCACGCCGGGGTGCAGACCGTGTCGCTCTACGCCGAGGTGGAGCCCGATCAGGTCAGCGTCTTCGTCCGGGATCGGGGAGAGGGCTTCGACCCGGATACCGTGGAGGACCACCGGCACGGCGTACGCGGCTCGATCATCGGGCGGATGAAGCGGCACGGCGGACGGGCCGAGATCCGGTCCGGCCCGGGGGAGGGGACTGAGGTCCGGTTGATCCTGCCGATCTCCCGGGACTCGTCCGCAGCGGAGAGGAACAGATGACCATGTCCGAGCAGCCGACGGAGCACCTGGACCCGGCGAACGCCCGCCCCGAGCGGCTGCGGGTGTTCCTGGTGGACGACCACGCCATGTTCCGTGCCGGGGTGCGCGCCGAGTTGGGCGCGCACGTCGAGGTGGTGGGGGAGGCGAGCACGGTGGCCGAGGCGGTCACCCGGATCGCCGCCACCGGGCCGGACGTGGTGCTGCTCGACGTGCACATGCCCGACGGCGGCGGTCGCGCGGTGCTGGAGGCGATGCGGCGCAGCCACCCGCAGGTCAAGTTCCTGGCGCTGAGCGTCTCCGACGCGGCGGAGGACGTGATCGGGCTGATCCGTGCCGGCGCCCGGGGGTACGTCACCAAGACCATCTCCCCGGACGAGCTGACCGCGGCGATCCGCCGGGTCGCCGACGGTGACGCGGTGTTCAGCCCTCGGCTCGCCGGGTTCGTGCTGGACGCCTTCGCGGCCCGGCCGGACGCCCCGGTGGCCGATCCGGAGCTGGACCAACTCACCAACCGGGAGCGTGAGGTGCTGCGGCTGCTCGCCCGGGGGTACGCGTACAAGGAGATCGCCAAGGAGCTGTTCATCTCCATCAAGACGGTGGAGACGCACGTGTCGAACGTGCTGCGCAAGCTCCAGATGTCCAACCGCTACGAGCTTTCCCGCTGGGCGGCGGACCGTCGGCTGGTGTGATCCGGTCAGCTGGTGCGTAGCACGGTGAACGCCTCGGCCAGTCGGCCCGGCGGCAGGCCGGCCTCGGCGGCGACCGTGGTGAGGCGGTCGCGGATCCAGGCCGGTACGTCCAGGTGGCCGGTCTGCGACAGGTGCGCGCGCATCGCCGCGACCTTGCTGTCGAACCGGTCGGTGACGTCGACGGCGATGTCCCGGCGCAGTCCGAGCGTCGGGGTCAGCGTGCCGTCGGCGTACCCATCGAGGAAGTCGACCTGTCGCACGCCCACGGCCTCCGCCGCGGCCCGCTGCTCGGCCTCGCGTAGACGGGGCATCTGGGCTCGCGGGATGTCGCCGAAACCGCCGGCGTCGCCAGGGGCGATGATCAGATAGCTGACCTCGACACCCTCATCCACCCAGCCGGCGATGGTGCCCGTGCAGCCGAAATCGATATCATCCGGATGGGCAAAGACGGCGAGCACGCGACGGACGTCGGGCAGCACCGAAGCAGACTTGGGGAAGCTCACAGAACCCGAGACTACGCCGTCAGCCGGTGTCCGTCTGGGCCACGTTTCTCCTGGTCAGAGGCGTTCGAGCCGCCGGCTTTATGATCATTTTTCAAGTATCGGCAACGTGGCGGGCAACTAACGGCTTGATAACGGCACCTTCACGGAAGCGGCCGGTAGGTGTCACAGTGGCAGCACCTCACCCGCAGTGTGCGGCACTCCGTACGGCCCACGACCACGGCCTCCGCTGTTTTCCCGGCGGGTTCGTGGCTGCGACGCCTGCGTAGGGTCGTGCCTTGCCGGGTGGGGAGCCCGGCGGATCGGAACATCAGGGGTGTCCCCAAGCTTCCCTGTGGTCCTGGCGACCCCCGCCCCGGGGTGGTCGGACTGTGTCACCCCCAAACGTGCGTGAAACCCACGACGGAACAGGTCAGAAAGAGGAGGCCCCTCGGAATGAGAGTCTCGAAGCGGGCGACGAGCGCGATTGCGCTCAGCGCGGCTGCCGCGCTTGTCGCGAGTGGTTGCTCGAGCGGTGATGGTGACGGCGACGCCGCCGCCAGCAAGGACGGCTCGATCGTCATCCACGGCGTCCAGCCGGAGAACCCGCTGGTCCCGTCCAACACCACGGAGACCGGCGGCGGCAAGGTCATCGACTGGCTGTGGACCGGCCTGGTCGAGTACCCGAACGACGGTGGGGCCCCGCGCAACGCGCTGGCCGAGTCCATCGACACCAAGGACTCCAAGGTCTTCACGATCAAGATCAAGAAGGGTACCAAGTTCCACGACGGTACCGAGGTGAAGGCGAAGAACTTCGTCGACGCCTGGAACTGGGCCGCTTACTCGCCGAACGGCGCGCAGAACGGCACCTTCTTCTCGGACATCGACGGCTTCGACAAGACCTACACCTCGGACCCGGACGGCCCGGACGGCCCGCAGAAGGCCCCGGAGCCGACGGCCAAGGAGATGTCCGGCCTTAAGGTCATCGACGAGCAGACCTTCGAGGTCACCCTGGCGGCCCCGACCGCGGTCTTCCCGACCAAGCTCGGCTACAGCGCCTTCATGCCGCTGCCGGACGCCTTCTTCACCATGAAGCCCGAGGAGTTCGGCAAGAAGCCGATCGGCAACGGCCCGGTGAAGTTCGTGTCGTGGGACGACAACGTCCTCATCAAGCTGACGCGCTTCGACGACTACAACCTGCGCGACAAGATGAAGATCAAGGACGTCGACGTCAAGCTGTACCAGGACGAGACGGCGGCCTACGCGGACCTGCTGGCGAACAACCTCGACTTCATGGAGGTTGTCCCCACCTCGGCGCTCGCCGGCGACAAGTGGAAGGCCGACCTCGGCGACCGGGGCATCTCGACCGTCACGCCGTCGACCGCGTTCATCGCGTTCCCGATCTACGACAAGCGCTTCCAGGACCCGAAGCTGCGTCGCGCCGTCTCGCTGTCGATCAACCGGCAGGAGATCTCGGACAAGATCTTCTTCGGTACCCGCAAGCCGGCTGACAGCTGGGCCAACCCGCTGACCCCGGGCGCCAAGCCGGGCAACTGCACCGCCTGCAAGTTCGACCCGACCACGGCGAAGCAGCTGCTGGCCGAGGCCGGTGGCTTCCAGGGCGAGATGGTCTTCTACTACAACGCCGACTCCAGCCACAAGGACTGGATGGACGCCGTTGCGCAGCAGGTCAAGACCAACCTCGGCATCGAGGCTCGGGCTGAGGGCGTGCCGACCTTCGCGGTCTTCCGCCAGAACATCAACGCCCACACGATGAAGGGTCTGTACCGCGCCGCCTGGCAGCAGGACTACCCGGACGTGGAGAACTGGGTCAACCCGCTCTTCATCACCAATGGTTCCTCGAACGACGGCCTCTACAGCAACAAGGAGGTCGACGCCCTTGCCAAGCAGGCCAGCGGCGCGCCGAGCCTGGAGGCCTCCCACGAGGCGTTCGCCAAGGCCGTCGAGCTGGTCGACAAGGACGTCCCGAGCATCCCGATCTACTTCTACGGCCAGCAGTCCGGCCACTCGGAGAAGATCAAGAAGCTCGAGCTGAACAACGTCGGCGAACTCGACATCACCTCGGTCGAGCTCTGATCCGAACGGTCTGACCCCGGGTCGGGCTCGCCACATCCGGTGAGCCCGACCCGGGGCCGTTCCGCGAGTGGGTGTCACCACACGCACTCGCACGTTGTCACCACCGTGTCGGCCGTCCGACGCGCCCCCTGTCTGGAGGACCACCCCATGGGCCGTTATCTGTTGAGGCGGCTGCTCCAACTCGTGCCCGTCTTCATCGGGACGACGTTCCTGATCTACTGGCTCGTCTGGGCCGTTCCGGGCGACCCGTTCGCCGGCAAGTGCGGCGAGCGCCGCTGCCCGGATCAGTACATCGCCTTCATGACCGAGAAGTACAACCTGGACCAGAACGTCTTCGTCCAGTACGGCAGCTACATGAAGAACCTGCTGCAGGGCGACTTCGGTCAGACGTTCTCGCAGCGCGAGATCAGCGACATCATCCTCACGTCGTACCCGAACACCCTCAAGCTGGCCCTGGTGGCGCTCGCCATCGAGGCCGTGATCGGCCTCGGCGCCGGCGTGCTGACCGGTCTGCGGCGCAACGGCTTCCTGGACAACCTGGTCCTGGTCTCCACGCTCTTCCTGATCGCGCTGCCGGTGTTCGTCGTCGGCTTCGTGCTGCAGTGGCTGTTGGGCGTGCAGTGGGGCATCGTCAAGCCGACCGTCTCCTCCGAGATGCGGCTCTCCGAACTGATCGTCCCGGGCTTCGTGCTCGGTAGTGCGTCCGTGGCGTACATCGCTCGGTTGGCCCGAACGAGCATCGCGGAGAACCGCCGTGCCGACTACGTGCGGACCGCCATCGCCAAGGGCCTGCCGATGCGTCGTGTGGTGGGTGTGCACCTGCTGCGCAACTCGCTCATCCCGGTGGTCACCCTGCTCGGCACCGACCTCGGTGCCCTGATGGGCGGTGCGATCGTCACCGAGGGGATCTTCGGCATCAACGGGATCGGCCGCGCGGTGTACCGCGCGATCGTGACCAAGGAGAGTGCCACCGTAGTGGGCATCGTGGTCGTCCTGGTGCTGGTCTATCTCGTGATGAACCTGCTGGTTGACCTGATCTACGCCGCCCTGGACCCGAGGATCCGTTATGAGTGACCCGAGTACCGCATCGATCGTCAGCACCCCTGCCGCGAACCCGACCGACTCCGCCGCCCCCGCCACCGCGGGCCAGCCGCAGAGCAACGAGAAGCCGCGCGGCCTGCTCGGTGACGCCTGGCGCGACCTGCGGCGCAAGCCCCTGTTCTGGATCTCGGCCACGCTGATCGCGATCTTCCTGTTGATGGCGGCCTTCCCGTCACTGTTCGCCCCGGGCGACGCGGTCAACGGATCGCTGTCCCGCAGCCTTGAGAAGCCGTCCGGCAATGGCTGGTTCGGCTACGACGTGCAGGGCCGTGACGTCTACGCCCGGGTCATCTACGGTGCGCGGGCGTCCGTCATCGTCGCCGTGCTCTCCGTGATCGGCACCCTGCTCGTCGGCGGAGCCATGGGCGTCATCGCCGGTTACCGCGGTGGCTGGGTGGACGCGCTGCTGAGCCGGATCGCCGACGTCTTCTTCGGGCTTCCCTTCGTGCTCGGCGCGATCGTCATCCTGACCACGTTCAACGGCTCGGGCTCCGGTAACAGCAAGGCTCAGATCATGGGCCTGGTGATCGTCTCCCTGATCGTGCTGAGCTGGCCGGTCGTGATGCGCCTGATGCGTTCCTCGGTGCTCGCCACCAAGGAGGCCGACTACATCGTGGCGGCCCGCGCCCTGGGTGCCGGCACTGGTCGGATCATCCTCAAGCACCTGCTGCCGAACTGCCTGGCACCGCTTCTGGTCTACGGCACGATCATGGTCGGCTCGTTCATCGGCGCCGAGGCAACCCTGTCGTTCCTGGGCGTCGGCCTGAAGTCGCCAGTGGTGTCCTGGGGCATCATGATCAGCGACGGGAAGGATTTCCTCCGGGTCGCGCCGGGGCTCGTGTTCTTCCCCGCCGCGTTCCTCGTCACCGCAGTTCTGAGCTTCGTGATGCTCGGTGAGGCGGTCCGCGAGGCCCTCGATCCGAAACTCCGCTAGGGGAGATCCAGTTGTCCGACATTCTCGTGTCCGAGCAGTCCGCGCCGGGATCCGGCGGGTCCGGACGTCCCTCCGGTCGGCTGCTCGAGGTCGACGACCTGCGGGTGGAGTTCCGTACCCGGGACGGCGTCGCAAAGGTCATCAACGGGGTCACGTACCACGTCAACGCGGGGGAGACCCTCGCCGTGTTGGGCGAGTCCGGCTCCGGTAAGAGCGTCACGGCGCAGACCATCATGGGCATCCTCGACACCCCGCCCGGCTTCGTCACAGGTGGACAGGTCCGCTTCCACGGCAAGGACATGCTCGCCATGTCCGCCGAGGAGCGCCGCCGCATCCGCGGCGAGGGCATCGCGATGATCTTCCAGGACGCGCTCTCCGCACTGAACCCCGTCTTCACCGTCGGGTTCCAGATCGCCGAGCAGTTCCGGGTCCGGCGTGGCATGGGTCGCGCGGAGGCCAAGAAGCGCGCGATCGACATGCTCGACCAGGTCAAGATCCCGAACGCCAAGGGTCGGTTCAACAACTACCCGCACCAGTTCTCCGGCGGTATGCGGCAGCGCGCGATGATCGCGATGTCGCTGGCGCTCGACCCGGAGGTGCTGATCGCGGACGAGCCGACCACCGCGCTCGACGTGACGGTGCAGGCCCAGATCATGGACCTGCTCGCCGAACTGCAGCGTGAGCGGCAGATGGGCATGATCCTGATCACCCACGACCTCGGCGTGGTCGCCGACGTCGCGGACCGGATCGCGGTCATGTACGCGGGCCGGATCGTCGAGGAAGCCGACGTGTACGACCTGTACGGCAAGCCGGCGCACCCGTACACGATGGGTTTGATCGACTCGATCCCGCGCCTGGACGAGAAGGGGCAGCAGCTCCGGACGATCAAGGGCCTCCCGCCGAACCTGATGAACATCCCGCCGGGCTGCCCGTTCAACCCGCGCTGCCCCATGGCTCAGCCGGTGTGCAGGGAGAAGGTCCCGCCCCTGCTGCAGGTGGGCACCGCCCGGGCCAGCGCCTGCCACTTCGCCGAGGAGCTGGTGAACCGTGTCTGAGAACATCATCGAGGTCCGTGACCTGGTCAAGCACTACCCCGTCACGCGGGGTGTGGTGTTCAAGAAGACCATCGGTCAGGTCAAGGCGGTCGACGGAGTCTCGTTCGGTCTGCGCGCCGGTGAGACGCTCGGTGTGGTCGGCGAGTCCGGCTGCGGCAAGTCGACCCTTGCCCGGGTGCTGATGAACCTGGAGAAGCCGACGGCGGGCAGTGTCTCCTACAAGGGCCAGGACATCTCCAAGCTGTCCGGTGGGGCGCTGCGGCGTCTCCGCCGGCAGATCCAGCTGGTCATGCAGGACCCGTACACCTCGCTGAACCCGCGGATGACCGTCGGCGACCTGATCGGTGAGCCGTTCGAGATCCACCCGGAGGTGGCGCCGAAGGGCAGCCGTCGGGGCAAGGTCCGGGAACTGCTCGACCTGGTCGGCCTCAACCCGGAGCACATCAACAGGTACCCGCACCAGTTCTCCGGCGGTCAGCGTCAGCGCATCGGCATCGCCCGTGCGCTCGCGCTGCGCCCCGAGGTGATCGTCTGCGACGAGCCGGTGTCCGCGCTTGACGTCTCCATCCAGGCCCAGGTGATGAACCTGCTGGAGAAGTTGCAGGGCGAGTTCGGGCTGTCGTACGTCTTCATCGCGCACGACCTGTCGGTGGTCCGCCACCTGTCGGACCGCGTCGCGGTCATGTACCTCGGCAAGATCGTCGAGATCGGCACCGAGGACGAGATCTACGAGCGGCCGACCCACCCGTACACCCAGGCGCTGCTCTCTGCGGTGCCGGTGCCGGACCCGACGCAGCGGAACAACAAGACGATCATCCGTCTCACGGGTGACGTGCCGTCGCCGGTCAGCCCGCCCTCGGGCTGCCGGTTCCGGACCCGCTGCTGGAAGGCGCAGGACGTCTGCGCCGAGCAGGTCCCGCTGCTGGAGATCCGACAGGGCTCGGACCACCCGAGCGCCTGCCACTTCGCGGAGAAGCGCGAGATCGTCGCCACCCACGAGGCGTGAGTCACCGGAACCGCCTGCCGACGTCACCACGACGACGGCAGGCGGTTTCGTGTGTCCGGTGCCCTGAGCGGGCCGGTGCGACGCCGAACGCCCCGTGCGGGGCAGCCGGGGTGGTTCAGAGCGGGCCGCGACCCGCACGCAGCAACAGCAGCGCCAGTTGGGTGCCGTCGGCGCCGAGCGCCATCCGGAAGCGCTCCAGGATCTCCCGCTCCCGGGAGAGCACCAGGCGCGTCCCGCCGGAGGCCATCCGGGTGACCCCCACCTCCTGTGACAGCGCGGCCCGCTCCTGCCAGAGCGAGATCAACGCGTTGTCGATCTCGTCGATGCGTTCCCTGATCTGCACGATCCGCGCGGAGGCGGTCGGCTCCACGGTGCCGGTCTGTGCCTCGGCCGGGTCGCTGGCCTCGTCCGGGGGCACCGCCGGCGTGCCCCCGTTCAACGAGGGCTGGTCCGGCTCGGGCCGGGTCGGGCCGCCGCTCTGCTCCACCACGTCTGTCATCATCGGGTACCTCTCGCGCTGTGGTGCCCGGTGCCCAGAACCCGGGACAGAAAAGCCCCGGGCTCCAGGAGCCCGGGGCTTTTCGCAGGTCTGATTGATCAGGCGCGACCTACGGCAGCCGGACTCCCGGTGCCGTAGTAAAAGTAGTAGCGCGCAGTGATCACGCCGTCGAGTATGCCCACGTCGACGGCGGGTGCGCAAGGATTCCGCCCCAAATGGCGACCCCTGCCACGCCGGAGGCGTCGGCGAGGACCCTTCGCCGCCGGACGGCGCGGTCGGGAAGTGTCCGGCTGCCGGCATAGACTTGACGCGCGATGCATCCTCTCTTCGACATTCCCGCGTCCCCGCCCGCGCCGGAGTCCGCGCCGGCCCGTCCGCACCGTCCCGGGTCGGCCTCCGCCCGCCTCGATCCGCGCGAGCTGCTCGCCGGGTTGAACGGGCCGCAGCGCGACGCGGTCAGTCACGCCGGCTCGCCGCTGTTGATCGTGGCCGGCGCCGGGTCCGGCAAGACCCGGGTGCTCACGCACCGGATCGCCTACCTGCTTGCCGAACGGGACGTGCATCCCGGGGAGATCATCGCCATCACCTTCACCAACAAGGCTGCCGGCGAGATGAAGGAGCGGGTCGCCGCCCTGGTCGGCCCGCGCGCTCGGCTGATGTGGGTGTCGACGTTCCACTCCGCGTGTGTCCGCATCCTGCGCGCCGAGCACGAGCACGCCGGCCTCAAGTCGACCTTCTCCATCTACGACGCCGACGACTCCCGCCGGCTGATGCAGATGGTCACCCGGGAGCTGGATCTCGACCCGAAGCGCTACCCGGCACGCGGGCTGGCCGCCCAGGTCTCCAACCTCAAGAACGAGCTTGTCGACCCGGAGCAGTTCGCCGCGCGGGCCAGCGGGCCCAACGAGCGGGCGCTCGCCGAGGCGTACACGCTCTACCAGCGTCGGCTGCGCGAGGCGCACGCGCTCGACTTCGACGACCTGATCATGACGACGGTGCACCTGCTCCAGTCCCACCCGCACGTCGCGGAGAGCTACCGGCGACGGTTCCGGCACGTGCTTGTCGACGAATACCAGGACACCAACCACGCCCAGTACACGCTGATCAAGGAGCTGGTGTCCGGCACCGACGGGCTGGCGCCGGCCGAGCTGTGCGTGGTCGGTGACGCCGACCAGTCGATCTACGCGTTCCGGGGCGCGACGATCCGCAACATCCTGGAGTTCGAGCGGGACTTCACCGACGCGCGGACGATCCTGCTGGAGCAGAACTACCGCTCCACCCAGACCATCCTCAACGCCGCCAACGCGGTGATCGACCGGAACACCTCCCGCAAGCCCAAGCGGCTGTGGAGCGAGGCCGGCGACGGCGAGCGGATCGTCGGCTACGTGGCCGACACCGAGCACGCCGAGGCGGACTGGGTGGGCCGGGAGATCGACCGTCTGGTCGACGCCGACGAGACCCGCCCCGGCGACGTCGCGGTGTTCTACCGCACCAACGCGCAGTCCCGCGTCTTCGAGGAGGTGTTCATCCGGGCCGGTCTGCCCTACAAGGTGGTCGGTGGGGTGCGCTTCTACGAGCGCAAGGAGGTTCGCGACGCGCTGGCGTACCTGCGTTCGGTGGTCAACGACGACGACACGGTGAGCCTGCGGCGGGTGCTGAACACCCCCCGCCGGGGCATCGGTGACCGCGCGGAGGCGTGCGTCGAGGCGCTGTCCAGCCGCGACCGGATCTCCTTCGGGGCGGCGCTGCGCCGGGCCCGGGAGGCGCCCGGCATCTCCACCCGGGCGGCAAACGGCATCGCCGACTTCGTGGCGCTGCTTGACGGTGCCCGGGAGTTGGCCGAGACCGGCACCCCGGAGGAGGTGCTGGAGGCGCTGCTGACCCGCTCGGGCTACCTCACCGAGCTGGAGGAGAGCCTCGACCCACAGGACGCCGGCCGGGTGGACAACCTCCAGGAGCTGGTCAGCGTCGCCCGGGAGTACACCGAGCGGATCGAGGCGCTGGGCGCCGACGGGGAGCGGGCCACCCTGGCCGGTTTCCTGGAGCAGGTCGCGCTGGTCGCCGACGCCGACCAGATCCCCTCCGACGACCCCGACCACCAGGGCGTGGTCACGCTGATGACCCTGCACACCGCCAAGGGCCTGGAGTTCCCGGTGGTCTTCCTGACCGGGCTGGAGGACGGCGTCTTCCCGCACCTGCGCTCGCTGGGCGACACCCGTGAGCTGGAGGAGGAGCGCCGGCTGGCGTACGTCGGCATCACCCGCGCCCGGCAGCGGCTCTACCTCTCCCGGGCGGTGACCCGCTCAGCCTGGGGGCAGCCGTCCTACAACCCGCCGTCGCGGTTCCTGGAGGAGCTGCCACCAGAGTTGGTGCGCTGGGAGCGCACCGAGGGCTCGTACACCTCGTGGGCCGGCGGGGGCGGCGGCGTCGGTGGGCGCGCGGACCGCGTGCCCGGCGGGCGCGGGACCTTCACCGGGGGTACGCCGAAGGCGGCGCAGCTGGCCCAGCGGCTCGGCGTGGACGGCAGCCGCCTCACCACGGCCAGCGAGTTGCCGCAGGGGCCGAAGGTGTCCGCCGGAGACCGGGTCAACCACCAGCGGTACGGGCTGGGGCGGGTGCTCGCCGTCGAGGGTCACGGCCCGGGCGCTCGCGCGCAGATCGACTTCGGTGACCAGACCATGTGGCTGGTGCTGCGGCACGCCCCGGTCGACAAGCTCTGACAGCGGCGGGCCCGGCCGGTTCGGGGTCACGTCACGAGTGGGTGGCCTCCGGCAGTGCGGAGGTCACCCACTCGATCGGTCGACAGGTCTGCCGGGCTCAGCAGCCCAGGTCGACGCCGCGCGCCTGCATGAACGGCGCCGGGTCGATCTGGTTCCACATGCCCTGGTGCACCTCGAAGTGCAGGTGTGGGCCGGTGGAGTCGCCCGTGCTGCCCTCGTAGCCGATGACCTGGCCGGCCTTGACCTTCTGGCCGACGGTGACCGCGATCCGGCTCTGGTGGGCGTAGTGGGTCAGGTAGCCGTTGCCGTGGTCGATGAAGACGGAGTTGCCGTACCCGTCGGAGGCGTCGCCGGCCTGGGTGACGGTGCCGGCCGCCGCGGCGTGGATGGGCGTGCCGGAGGGCAGCGCCAGGTCGATGCCGGCGTGCAGGGTGCCCCAGCGTTGCCCGTAGCAGGAGGTGACCGACGCGCCCGGCATCGGGTCGACCCAGGCCGGGGTGGGCTTGGTGGTCTTCTTCGCCACCGGCTTCGGCTTGGTGGTGGCCGTCTTCGTCGGCGTCGGGCTGGCGGAGGCCGACGGGCTCACGGTCGGGCTCGCGCTGGGCGTGGCCGACGGGGAGTCCGGCGCGGTCGACTCGCGGGCGGAGCGGTCGGCCCGGTTGTCGGCCTCGGCCCGCGACTGCGCGTCGAGCGAGACGGCGGTGGGCGCTGGGCGGTCCCCGCCGGTGGTGGCGACGGCGACGCCGCCCAGGCCGAGGGCCACCAGGGCGGCCGCGCCGAGCACGATGGCGCGGTTTCGCCGACGGGCGCGCCGCGGCTGCTCGGTGGTGGTGTCGGGGGTGTTCTCGTTCTGGACGGGGCTGTCTTCCTGCACGGCGGACCTTCACAGTCGAGGGGCACTTGACCTCGAAATAGTGGTGTCGGGCCGAGCTGGACGGGGCATCGGGACCGGGGAGCCGCGCAACGGGTCGCGCGTCACCTGCCCGGATATGCGTCCTTCTGAAGCAGTCCGTCCGGAAAAGTGATCATGCGCGGTGGTGTCGTCGGTCACAGTCCGTACTGTGATTCGGCAGACATCCGCAGCCGACCCGCAACGAAAAACCGCCCGGATCGACAGATCCGGGCGGTCAGTGGTCGGTACGCAGCGTCAGGACGCGGCTACCTCGCTGTAGATTGCCTCGACTTGCAGCTTGATGTCCACTCCGCGCTTCTGCAGGTAGGGCACCGGGTCGGTCGGCTGACCCTTGACATGCAGCTCGAGGTGCAGGTGGGTGCCGTAGGCGTGGCCGGTCTGACCGACCAGGCCGAGCTGGTCGCCCGCCTTGACCTGCTGCCCCTCCTTGACGCTGAGCGCGGAGGAGTGGCCGTAGATGGCCTCGCTGCCGTCGGCGTGCTGGACGATCACCGCGTAGCCGTAGCCGCCGAACCAGCCGGCCTTGGTGACCAGCCCGTCGTGGATCGCCACATAGGGCGTGCCCTCGGGGACGACCAGGTCGACGCCGGTGTGCAGCTTGCCCCAACGCATCCCGTACGGGGAGTTGAAGTCGTAGCCCTGCAGCGGCAGCATCCAGACCTCGGGCTCGGCCGCGTCCTTGCCGCGGCTGTCCCGGGAGGCGCGCTCGGCGTTGTCCGCACGTTCCGTCACGTCCTGGCTGGTGGCCGACGCCTGCTTGAGCTCGTCGAGAACCGACGGGCTGACGTCCTTGGCGTCGGGCAGGGCGCTCGCGCCGAGCGCGACGAGGCCGGCGCCGACGAAGGCGGTGGTGACGACGGCCGCGTAACGGCTACGCGGGGGGGTGGGCACGCGGCGACGACCGCGATATCGATCGGGCTCAGACGACAGGCGCTGGCGCACGCACACCCTCCGTTGTCGGGGTTCCGAGGCGACTGGTGGACGTCCGTGAAGCTCCGATGAACGTCTGCCAACCGCGTCGTCACCCGTCCATGGACCTGATGACAACCGTGGACACGTTAGCCAACCCCCAGGCGAGTCACAAGCCAGAGCGCGGAATTGGCGTGTCGATCTGTCCGTCTGCGTCCACGATTGTCACGCATCGTGGCGTCGATCGGTGCCCCCGTAACTGCCCGTTCGTCGCCGAGCGTGACCGGACCGGCGGAGTCGTCCGACTTGACGCCGCAGCCCAGCGAGCACCGTCCGGTCGGCCCGGGTCGGGCTCGGAGGCGCCCGGATGCCGGTGGGTTTCCGGCCCGGATTTCCCGGCCCCGGTCGGGCGGGTTACCGTTCGTTCAGGTGAAGGCCGTGAAGCCGGTGAAAGGTGTGCGCTGATGAGCTCTCGTATTCGGGTCGTCGTCGCCAAGCCAGGGCTGGACGGCCACGACCGGGGCGCCAAGGTCGTGGCGCGTGCCCTGCGGGACGCCGGGATGGAGGTCGTCTACACCGGCCTGCACCAGACGCCCGAGCAGATCGTGGAGACCGCCATCCAGGAGGACGCCGACGCCGTCGGCCTCTCCGTGCTCTCCGGCGCGCACATGACGCTCTTCCGGCGGGTGCTGGAGTTGCTTGGTGAGCGGGACGCCCGCGACATCGTCGTGTTCGGTGGCGGCATCATCCCGAACGGTGACATCCCCGAGCTGGAGAAGCTGGGCGTCGCCAAGATCTTCACGCCCGGCGCCACCACCCAGGCGATCGTCGAGTGGGTCCGGCAGAACGTCGCGCAGCCGGTCGGCTGAGGCGGGCAGCGGGTTCGAGTCTCCGCCAGGCGGGGTCGAGCCGGATTTGGGCACGGGGGAGGGGCCGGACGCACCCCTCACACGTCCGGCCCCTCTATGCACGATGCCCCGCCGCCACCCCTCGACCGACAGGGCATCGGCCGTCTCCCGTCATCGCGCTGTTCAGCGCTCCGACATCTGACTCAACGACGGCCCCACGGCCGGGTTACGCACCCGTTCCAACATCGCCCGGACGATTGACGTGGGCCGTGTCGCGGCCGGAACCGCCACGTCAGGTGGTCCGGTTGTGCATTACCGCACACCGCGCACCCGCTCGGTTGCCGGCGGTGCCCACCTCGCTAGGCTGCCGCCAATGGCCTGTTTGAACTGACGACAGGCGTCAAACTGTTGGTGAACGCTGGTGGCGGCGCGACGGCGCGCCGCGGAGACGGGACGGGACGCGCAATCGTGGACCTGTACGAGTACCAGGGGCGGGACCTGTTCGAGCGGCACGGCTTGCCCGTGCTGGCCGGCGGCGTCGCCACTACCCCGGAGGAGGCCCGCGCGATCGCCGAACGCCTCGGCGGTCGGGTGGTCGTCAAGGCGCAGGTAAAGGTCGGCGGCCGAGGTAAGGCCGGTGGCGTCAAGCTCGCCGAGGGCCCGGATGAGGCGGTGGCCAGGGCCACCGACATCCTCGGCATGGACATCAAGGGTCACACCGTCCACAAGGTCATGATCACCGTGACCGCGGACGTGGCCGACGAGTACTACTTCTCGTACCTGCTCGACCGGGCGAACCGCACCTTCCTCTGCATCGCCAGCGTCGCCGGCGGCATGGACATCGAGCAGGTCGCGGCCGAGACCCCCGACAAGGTCGTGAAGGCCCCGATCGACGCCGTCAAGGGTGTGGACGAGGCCAAGGCTCGCGAGATCGTGACCGCCGCCGGCTTCCCGGCCGACGTCGCCGACCAGGTGGTCGAGATCGCGGTCGGGCTGTGGCAGGCGTTCGTCGCCGAGGACGCCACGCTGGTCGAGGTCAACCCCCTCGCGAAGAACGGCGACGGGCGGCTGCTGCTGCTCGACGCCAAGATCAGCCTGGACGAGAACGCCGCGTTCCGGCACCCCGACCACGAGGCCCTGGTCGACCAGGCCGCCGTGGACCCGCTGGAGCAGGCCGCCAAGGCCAAGGACCTCAACTACGTCAAGCTCGACGGCGAGGTCGGCATCATCGGCAACGGCGCGGGTCTGGTCATGTCGACCCTCGACGTGGTCGCGTACGCCGGTGAGCGGCACGGCAACGTCAAGCCGGCCAACTTCCTCGACATCGGCGGCGGCGCGAGCGCCGCGGTGATGGCGAACGGGCTGGAGATCGTGCTCTCCGACCCGGCTGTGAAGAGCGTCTTCGTCAACGTCTTCGGCGGCATCACCGCCTGCGACGAGGTCGCCAACGGCATCATCCAGGCGCTGGCCCTGCTGGAGCAGCGCGGCGAGCAGGTCACCAAGCCGCTCGTCGTCCGCCTCGACGGCAACAACGCCGAGGCTGGCCGGGCGATCCTGGACAGCGCGAACAACCCGCTCGTGCAGCGGGTGGACACCATGGACGGCGCGGCCGAGCGGGCCGCCGAGCTGGCAGCTGCGGGGGTCTGATCATGGCTATCTGGCTGACCAAGGACTCGAAGGTCATCGTTCAGGGGATGACCGGCTCCGAGGGCTCCAAGCACACCCGGCGGATGCTCGCCGCCGGCACCAACGTGGTGGGCGGCGTCAACCCGCGCAAGGCGGGCCAGAAGGTCGACTTCGACGGCACCGAGCTGCCGGTCTTCGCGTCCGTGGCGGACGCCATGGCCGAGACCGGGGCCGACGTCACCGTCATCTTCGTGCCGCCGCAGTTCACCAAGGCCGCCGTGGTCGAGGCGATCGACGCCGCGATCCCGCTGGCCGTGGTGATCACCGAGGGCGTGCCGGTGCACGACACCGCCTCGTTCTGGGCGTACAACGTGTCGCAGGGCGAGCGGACCCGGATCATCGGGCCGAACTGTCCCGGCATCGCCTCGCCGGGCGCTTCCAACGCCGGCATCATCCCGGCCGACATCACCGGCTCCGGCCGGATCGGCCTGGTCAGCAAGAGCGGCACGCTGACCTACCAGATGATGTACGAGCTGCGCGACATCGGCTTCTCCACCTGCGTCGGCATCGGTGGCGACCCGATCATCGGGACCACGCACATCGACGCCCTGGCGGCGTTCGAGGCCGACCCGGAGACCGACGCCATCGTGATGATCGGCGAGATCGGCGGCGACGCCGAGGAGCGGGCCGCCGAGTTCATCAAGGCCAACGTCACCAAGCCGGTGGTCGGCTACATCGCCGGCTTCACCGCGCCTCCCGGCAAGACCATGGGTCACGCCGGGGCGATCATCTCCGGCTCGGCCGGCACCGCCGAGGCGAAGCAGGCGGCGCTGGAGGCGGTCGGAGTCAAGGTCGGCAAGACGCCGACCGAGACCGCGAAGCTCATGCGGGAGATCATGTCCGGCAACTGAGCCGGCCAGACAGCATCGCAGGGGCCGACCGGTTGTTCCGGTCGGCCCCTGTGGCGTACCACGCGGGCGGGAGCGCCCCGGCTCAGTCGTTGTTCCAGAACGGGTAGTTGCCGGACGACCGTAGGATCGCGCTGCCGATGATGTTGATCACGCCGAACGCGATGGCGAGGTAACCGAGAATCGGCGACTGGCCGTAGCGCCGGGCGTCGCGGATCGACAGGTAACCGAAGATGATGCCGAGAATGCCGCAACAGATCAGCCCCAGCACGATGCCCAGCACGCCCCAGAGTGTGGTGCGGTCCCGACCCCTGGCCGGCGGCGGTGGGGGTGGTGGGTATGCGGTCGTCACGGCTTCCTCCGGCGCGGTCATGGGCGACGGGCCGACCCGGGCGCGACCGGCGGACCCGACCTGGGAGGCCGCGACGGCCACCCCCTCTGGGCCGAGGCTAGACCCGGCCGGACGCCCTCGACCCCGGTTCGCTCAACTCGCCGCCGTCCGGAGCGGTCTAACGGACTGCCACGGCCCGTGCGACGTGCCAGAGTAGAGCGGATGCCCCCCGTCACCCCTGACCGTCCCAGCCGTCCGGGCGGTGCGGGCGCCGACGACCGGTCGGTCGACCGCGCCACACCGCGTCGGCGGGTGCCCGCGCCCCGCGCCGGTGAGTCGCCGCGCGGGCGGGCACCGCTGCCCGTCGCCGCAGGGGTGGCCGCCGGTGGGGCCGCCCTCACCTCGTACCTGCCGGTCGCCATCGTGCTCGGCCTGGTGCAACTCGGCGCGGACTCCACCACCCTGAGCGGCACCCTGCGCACCGCACTGGCCGGCTGGCTGGTGGGGCACGGCGTGCCGCTGCACACCGAGTCCGGCCCGTTCGGGCTCGCCCCGCTGGCGCTGACCGTGCTCGCGCTCTGGCGACTGACCCGGGCCGGCGTGCACGTCAGCCGCGCGATCGGCGCCCGCGACAGCCGCTCACCGCGTCGGGCGCTGATCGCCGCGGGCGCGGTCGGCCTTGCGTACGCGCTGCTCGGCGCGCTTGCCGCGGTGCTGATCGGCGCGGACGGGCCGGATGTGTCAGTGGTGCGGGCGGCAGCCACGTTCGCGGTGGTCGGCACGCTCGCCGCGCTGGTCGGCGCGACCCGGATCACGGCCGTGACCCGGCTGCTCGTCGCCCGGATGCCCGGTCCGCTGCGGGACGCTGTGCGTGCCGGGCTGGTCGCCGCGCTCCTGCTGCTCGGGGCTGGTGCCGGCGCGGCCGGCCTGGCCGTGGCCACCGGCGGCGGTGACGCCGCGGACATGATCGGCGCGTACCAGACCGGGGTGGCCGGGCAGGCCGGGATCACCCTGGTCAGCATGGCGTACGCGCCGAACGCGGCGATCTGGTCGACCAGCTACCTGCTCGGGCCGGGTTTCGCGGTCGGCGTCGACACCGCCGTCCGCACCAGCGAGGTGTCGGTGGGCGCGCTGCCGGCCATCCCGCTGCTCGCCGGCCTGCCCCGCGGTCCCGTGGACGGCCTCGGCGCACTGCTGCTCGCGGTGCCGGTGCTGGCCGGGATGGTCGTCGGCTGGTTGCTGGCCCGCCGGGTTGCCCGTCTCGCCGGGCCGCAGCGGGCCCCGCGGCGCTGGGCCGGGCTGCTGGCTCCGGCAGCCCTGGCCGGGCCGGTGGCCGGCGTGTTGCTCGGCGTGGCCGCCGCGATCTCCGGCGGCCCGCTCGGTGCCGGCCGACTGGCGCAGGTCGGGCCGGTGGCCTGGCAGGTCGGGGTGGTGGCGGCCGGTGTCATCGCGGTCGGCGCGCTGCTCGGTGCCGCCGCCACCCGGGCGCTCGTTCGGGGCCCAGGTGGTGGCCAGACCCCACCGCGTGACCCGGAGCCCGACCGGGCCCGCCGCACCAGCTGACCGGCTCGCCGACCTGGCCGTGCCGGTGGTGGGTACGGCGCGGGGCGCCCCGGACGATCCGGAGCGCCCCGTCAGGACCGGACCGCTCAGGGCTGGGCCGGCAGGTCGAAGCTGCCGACGATGCTCAGGATGAGCAGCAGGACGCCCAACCCGGCACCGACCGCACCGCAGATCAGACCGGCCTTGGCCTGGCCGCCGTTGTTGGCCTGGCCCTGGGAAACCTTCTGCTGGGCCAGGTAACCGGTGACCACGCCGGCGATGCCGAGCGGGATGCCCAGGTAGAGGCAGCAGATCAGCGGGATCGACGCGATGCCGAGGATCATCGACACCAGGCCGAGGGTGTTGTTCTGGCCCTGCGCCTGCGGGTATCCGGCGTTCGGGTACGAGGGCGCACCGTAGGGCTGCTGCTGGCCGTAGGGGGCCTGCGGCTGACCGTACGGGTCCTGCGGCTGCTGACCGTACGGAGCCTGCGGAGCGCCGTACGGGTCCTGCGGCTGCTGGCCGTAGGGCTGGCCGGAGGTGGGCTGCTGGCCGTACGGCTGGCCCGAGGTGGGCTGCTGGCCGTACGGGGCGGCCGGCGGCGGGGCGTACGGGTCGTGCGGCGGCGGGGGTGAGGTCGGGTCGTTGGGCTGCTGGCCGTACGGGTCCTGACCGGGGTTGCCGGGCTGCATTCGAAGAGCTCCTTGGACTTGTTAGTTACTGCTGCTGTTGCCACTCATGATCGCGCCCAGACCACCCAACGCGCAGCACAGCAACGCGATGACATACCACGTAATACCCACGATAAGGGCCCACTTGGACCACTTCCGTGATTCCGTGGCCGCGGCCTGTGCCCCGGCGTAGTCACCCTGCTGAAGCAGTGGGTTGACCTTCGACGCGTTGATGATCGCCGGGATGGCCAGCGGCCAGAAGAGGAAGACGGCGACGATCGACATCGTCATGTTGTTGTCGATCGGCGGCTGCTGCTGGGGGTGGTGACCGGGCTGCATGGGGGTGCTCCTCATTCCAACGACACGGTTGGCGTGCCGGAACGGTACCGGGGATGCGGGCCGGCGCGGTGTCCAGCCCGAGCGACCGGCAGCGTACCGGGTCGATGCCCGTCCGCACTGTCGGAGATCGGCGGCCGCCCAGCCGAAGGGCCTCCTGACCTGCCCGATAGGGTGGTCCGGTGACCGAGCCCGCGTCCGCCGCCCGCATCGTCGTCCTCATTTCCGGCTCCGGGAGCAACCTTCAGTCCCTGTTGGATGCCGCCGCTGACCCCGCGTACGGCGCGCAGGTGGTCGCGGTCGGCGCGGACCGCGACGGCATCGCGGGCCTGGACCGGGCCGAGGCGGCCGGGGTGCCGACCTTCGTCGAGCGGGTCCGCGACCACGACACCCGGGAGGACTGGGATCGGGCGCTCACCGCGCACGTCGCGAAGCACCAACCCGACCTGGTCATCTCCGCCGGCTTCCTCAAGCTGGTCGGCCCGCACTTCCTCGCCGCCTTCGGCGACCGCTACCTGAACACCCACAACACCCTGCTGCCGGCGTTCCCCGGCATCCACGGCCCGCGTGACGCCCTCGCCTACGGCGTGAAGCTCACCGGAGCCACCCTCTTCTTCGTCGACGCCGGCATGGACACCGGGCCGATCGTCGCGCAGGTCGCGGTGCCGGTGCTCGACGACGACGACGTGGACGCGCTCACCGAGCGCATCAAGGAAGCCGAGCGGCGCCAGCTCGTCGAGCAGGTGGGTCGCCTGGTCCGCGAAGGCTGGACCATCACCGGAAGGAAGGTCACGGTTCCGTGAGTCCCACTCAGGACGGGCGCCGCCCAATCAGGCGGGCGCTGGTCAGCGTCTACGACAAGACCGGGCTGGTCGAGCTGGCCCAGGCCCTGCACGCGGCCGGCGTGGAGATCGTGTCCACCGGCAGTACGGCGGGCACCATCGCCGCCGCCGGGGTGCCGGTGACGCCGGTGGAGACGGTGACCGGGTTCCCCGAGGTGCTCGACGGTCGGGTGAAGACCCTGCACCCGAAGGTGCACGCGGGTCTGCTCGCCGACCTGCGCAAGGACACGCACGTCACGCAGCTCGACGAGCTGGGGGTGGCGGCGTTCGACCTGCTGGTCTCCAACCTCTACCCGTTCCAGGCGACGGTCGCCTCCGGCGCCGGTGTCGAGGAGTGCGTGGAGCAGATCGACATCGGCGGGCCGGCCATGGTGCGGGCCGCCGCCAAGAACCACGCCTCGGTCGCCGTTCTGACCGACCCGGCCGGCTACCCGGCGCTGCTCGGCGCGCTTGGCGAGGGCGGCTTCACCCTGGCCCAGCGCCGTGCGCTGGCCGCCCGGGCGTACGCCGACATCGCCGAGTACGACGTGGCGGTGGCGCAGTGGTGCGCCAAGGAGCTGGCTCCGGCCGACGACTCCTGGCCCGCGTTCGCCGGGTCGGCGCTGCGCAAGTCGACCGTGCTGCGCTACGGGGAGAACCCGCACCAGCCCGCCGCGCTCTACATCGACCCGGACGCCCCGGCGGGGCTCGCCCAGGCCGAGCAGCTGCACGGCAAGGAGATGTCCTACAACAACTACGTCGACGCCGACGCCGCCTGGCGGGCCGCGAACGACTTCGCCGACCAGCCGGCCGTGGCGATCATCAAGCACGCCAACCCGTGCGGCATCGCGGTGGGCGCGGACGTGGCCGAGGCGCACCGCCTGGCGCACGCCTGTGACCCGGTGTCGGCGTTCGGCGGCGTCATCGCGGTCAACCGCCCGGTCTCGATCGAGATGGCCCGGCAGGTCGCCGAGATCTTCACCGAGGTGGTGGTCGCCCCCGGCTTCGACGAGGGCGCGGCCGAGGTGTTGCAGGGCAAGAAGAACATCCGGCTGCTGCGTGCGCCGGCCTGGACCCCGGCGACTGTCGAGTGGCGGCAGGTGACCGGTGGCGTCCTGTCCCAGGTCGCCGACCGGGTGGACGCTCCCGGTGACGACCCGGCGAGCTGGCAGTTGGCGACCGGCGAGGCCGCGGACGAGGAACTGCTGCGGGACCTCGCGTTCGCCTGGCGGGCGGTCCGCGCGGTGAAGAGCAACGCGATCCTGCTCGCCAAGAACGGCGCCACCGTCGGGGTCGGTATGGGTCAGGTCAACCGGGTCGACTCGGCGCAGCTCGCGGTCAGCCGCGCCGGCGCCGACCGGGCCCGCGGTTCGGTGGCCGCCTCGGACGCGTTCTTCCCGTTCGCCGACGGCCCGCAGATCCTCATCGACGCCGGCGTCCGCGCCATCGTCCAGCCCGGCGGCTCCATCCGCGACGACGAGGTAATCGAAGCGGCCAAAAAGGCCAACGTAACGATGTACCTAACGAAAACCCGCCACTTCTTCCACTAACAGTGCCCGGGCCCCGGCCTGGACCCCGTTGATCATGAAGTTATTGCCCGCCGCCTCGGCGCGTCAGGGCAATAACTTCATGATCAACGCGAGGGGTCAGGCCGGGAGGGTTGGAGGGCGGAGTTCGGCGAAGTGGCAGGCGGACGGGTGAGGGTCTGCTGCGCGGGGCACCGTTTGCGGGTCCTCTACCGCGCAGATGTCCTGGGCCTTCCAGCAGCGGGTTCGGAAATGGCAGCCGCTCGGCGGGTCGGCCGGGCTGGGCACGTCGCCGACCAGCCGGATCATGTTGCGCTGGTCGCGTACCTCCGGGTCGGGCACCGGCACTGCCGAGAGCAACGCCTGGGTGTACGGGTGGGTGGCCCGCTCGTAGATCTCGTCCTCGGTGCCGATCTCGACGATCCGACCGAGGTACATGACCGCGACCCGGTCGGCGATGTGCCGCACCACGGACAGGTCGTGGGCGATGAAGATGTACGACAGCCCGAACTCGTCCTGCAACTGCTCCAGCAGGTTGATCACCTGAGCCTGGATGGAGACGTCGAGCGCGGAGACCGGCTCGTCGCAGACGATGATCTCGGGCCGGAGCGCGAGCGCGCGGGCGATGCCGATGCGCTGGCGCTGACCGCCGGAGAACTGGTGCGGGTACCGGTTGATGTGCTCCGGGTTGAGCCCGACGACGTCCAGCAACTCCTGGACCCGCTTCTGCTTGCTGCCCTTGGGTGCGGCGTCCCGGTGGATCTCGAACGGCTCGCCGATGATGTCGCCGACGGTCATCCGGGGGTTCAGCGAGGTGTACGGGTCCTGCATGACCATCTGCATGTTGCGGCGCAGTCGGCGCAACTCGCCCCCGGACGCCTTGAACAGGTCCCTGCCCTCCAGGGTGGCCCGACCGGAGGTGGGTGTCTCCAGTCGCATCAGCAGCCGGGCGAGGGTGGACTTGCCGCAGCCGGACTCGCCGACGACGCCCAGCGTCTCGCCCCGGCGCAGCTCGAAGCTCACGCCGTCGACGGCCTTCACCGCGCCGATCTGTCGTTGGAACAGCACGCCCTGGCTGATCGGGAAGTGCTTCACCAGGTTGTCGACGGAGAGGATGGTCTCGCCCCGGACCTTGGTGGGGCTAGCGGGCGCTGTCATCACGGACCTCCTGCGCGAAGTGGCAAGCGCTGGTCCGGCCGTCGCCGAGGACCAGGTCGTGCGGCACCACGTCCACGCAGACCTGCTGGACGTACGGGCAGCGGGGGTGGAACGGGCAGCCGGAGGGGATTCGCATCAGGTTCGGCGGCAATCCCTTGATCGTCGACAGTTCCTGGCCGCGGACGTCCATCCGCGGGATCGATTCCAACAAACCCTTGGTGTACGGGTGGGCCGGCGCCTTGTAGAGCGAGCGGACATCGGCGTGCTCGACGATCCGGCCGGCGTACATGACCGCGATCCGGTCCGCGACGCCGGCGACCACACCCAGGTCGTGGGTGATCAGGATCATGGCCATGTTGAGGTCCCGGCGCAGGTCGGCCAGCAGGTCCATGATCTGGGCCTGCACGGTGACGTCGAGTGCCGTGGTGGGTTCGTCGGCGATGAGCACCTTCGGGTTCAACGCCAGCGCCATGGCGATCATGACGCGTTGCCGCATGCCGCCGGAGAACTGGTGCGGGTAGTCGCCGATCCGCTTGGCGGCACCGGGGATCTTGACCAGGTCCATCAGCTCGACGGCCCGGCGGCGGGCGTCACCCCGGGACATGCCGGCGCGCTGACGCAGCGTCTCGCCGATCTGCCAGCCGACCGGGAAGACCGGGTTCAGCGCGGAGAGCGCGTCCTGGAAGATCATCGCGATCTCCTTGCCGCGGACCTGCCGGCGCTGTTCCTCGGAGCAGGTGAGCAGGTCCTGACCCTGGTAGAGGATCTGGCCGGAGCGGACGAACGCGGGCGGGGTGTCCAGGATGCCCATGATCGCCTGGGCGGTGACCGACTTGCCGGAGCCGGACTCGCCGAGAACCGCGAGGGTCTCCCCGGCGTCCAGGTGGTACGAGACACCGTTGATCACCCGGGCCACGCCCTCGTGGGTGCGGAACTCGACATGCAGGTCCCGCAGCTCCAGCAGGTGACCGCCGTCCGGGGTGGCGGAGGCGGGCGTGGGTTGAACGGTCATGAGGTCCTCACCGCAGCTTCGGGTCGAAGGCGTCACGGATCGCGTCGCCGAGCATGATGAACGCCAGCACGGTCAGCGCGAGGAAGGCCGACGGGACGATCAGCGGGGTCGCCGCCTCCCGCATGTGGATCCGGCCGGTGTCGATGTCCTGGCCCCACGAGATGGTCGGCGCCTTCAGGCCGATGCCCAGGAAGGAGAGCGTGGCCTCGGCGGCGATGAACGAGCCGAGGGCGATGGTCAGCACGACGATGGCCGGGGCCAGTGAGTTCGGCAGGATGTGCCGCCACATGATCCGCCCGTTGCCGGCGCCGAGCATCCGGGCCGCCGCCACGTAGTCCTGCTCCTTGGCGGTGATCACCGAGGAGCGGACGACGCGGGCCGCCGTGGTCCAGCCGAGGATGGCCAGCACGAAGATCACCGCCGCGATCCGGGTGTTCACGCTGTCGCTGGAGACGCGCTTGAGCAGCACGATCGCGGCCAGCAGCAGCGGGATGCCGAGCACCACGTCGATCACCCGGGAGAGCACCGCGTCGACCCAGCGGCCGAAGTACCCGGCCAGCATGCCGACCGCCAGCGCGATCACGCCGGTGCCGAGCGCGGCGAGCGCGCCGACCAGCAGCGAGGCCCGCGTGCCGTAGACCGCTCGGGAGTACGTGTCGCAGCCCTGGAAGTCGTACCCGAAGATGGCCCCGCCGGACGGCCCGGCGTGCTGCCGGGACAGCAGGCAGTCGTTCGGGCTGTTGGCGGTGAACAGGCCGGGGGCGATGGCCATCAGGGTGAAGATGACGACCAGCGCCAGCGAGATCCAGAAGATGGGGTTGCGGCGGAGGTCGCGCCAGGCATCGCCGGCCAGGCTGCGCGGTTTCTGCGGCACGTCGATCTGGTTGGGCGCGCCCGGCTCGCCGGAGGGGCCCCGCCGTGCGGCCTGGTTCTCGGTGGCCGCCACAGTCTCAAAGTCACTCATAGCGGATCCTCGGGTCGAGTACGGCGTACAGGACGTCCACCACCAGGTTCGAGACCAGGTAGACCACGACGAGCACGCTGACGATGCCCACCACCAGGGGGCCGTCCTCGGTGCGGATGCCGCGGAAGAGGTTGAAGCCCACACCGGGGATGTTGAAGACGCCCTCGGTGATGATCGCGCCGCTCATCAGGTTGCCCAGCTCCACACCGAGGAAGGTGACCACCGGGATGAGCGAGTTGCGCAGCACGTGGACGGTGACGATGCGGCGCTTGACCAGGCCCTTGGACCGGGCGGTGCGGACGTAGTCGGCGCGGAGGTTCTCGGCCACCGAGGTACGGGTCAGCCGCAACGCGGTGGCCAGCGACAGCGAGCCGAGCACGATGCCGGGCAGCAGCAGGGCGTAGAACGTCGGCTCGGAGCCGGCGGTGGGCGGGAATAGCTGCCACTTGACGCCCAGGAAGTACTGCGCGAGCGGCGCGAGCACGATGGTCGGGATGCCCAGCACCAGCAGGGTCAGCACCAGCGTCGAGTTGTCGAAGATGCTGGCCCGGCGGATCCCGGCGATCACACCGGCGCTGACCCCGAAGATGATCGCCACGGCGAGCGCGATGAGCGCGAGCTTCACGGTGACCGGCCAGGCGGCCTGCAGGATGTCGCCGATCTGCCGGCCGGTCAGGGACTGGCCGAGATCACCCTGGAGCAGGTTCTTCACATAGTCGAAGTAGCGGTAGAAGAAGCCGCCGACGCCTGTCGCGTCCAGGTGGTACTTCTCCGTCAGGTAGGCCCGCTGGGCTGCCGTCACCGGTCGTTCGCCCGCGAGTGCCTGGATGGGGTCGCCCTGGCCGGCGAACATCAGCGCGTAGACGATCAGGGTGGTCCCGAAGAACGCCAGGACCATCTGGAGGAGGCGCCGAAGGATGTAGCGGAACATGCTTAGCAGTCTCTCCGGAATTATGCGAAAGGGTCGCAGGACGGCATCTCTGGTCGTACCCGAAATATCTGAGATGTGCCGTCGGGCCGGGGGAGGCCTGCGCCGCCGGGTGTCGGGCCCGCGTGAGCGGGGCCGGCGGGCACAGAGCGTCCGGGCCACCCGGGCGTCGTCGCCCGGGTGGCCCGCACATGGTCAGCTCAGCTGGCCGCTTCGATCTTGACGAGGTTGACCCGCTGGAACAGGTCCATCTCGACGTTCTTGACCTTGGACGAGTGGCCGAACACGTTCTCGCCGAAGCGGAGCGGGATCACCGGCATGTCCTTGGCCAGGATGTCCTCCGCCTGCTGGTACTTGGCGATCGCCTCGTCCTGCGTCTTGGCGGCGGAACCCTCCTTCACCAGCCTGTCGAACTCCGGGTTGCTGTAGCCGTAGTAGTTCGACGAGCCGTTGGTGCTGTACAGCGGGCCGAGGTAGTCCTCCATGGTCGGGTAGTCCATGACCCAACCCATCCGGAACGCACCCACCGGCGTCTTCTTCTCGACCTTGGTCAGCAGGTCGGCGAACTTCGGCTCGGCCGAGCCGACGGCGTCGACACCCAGGTTGGCCTTGAGCTGGTTGACCGTGGCGTCGACCCAGTCCTTGTGACCGCCGTCGCCGTTGTAGGAGATGACGATCTTCGAAGGACCGCCGGCGGCCTGGTAGAGCTTCTTGGCCTCGGTCGGGTTGAACTCCCCGGCGCTGCCCGCGGTGTTCTCCCGGTAGCCCGGCAGCACCGGCGAGACGAACGAGCGGGCGGGGTCCTGCGAGCCCTTGAAGACCGACTTGGTGATCTCGTCACGGTCGATCGCCATCGAGATGGCCTTACGCACGTCCGGGTTGCTGTAGTCCTTGTCGAACGTCGGGAACGCCAGGAACTGGAACGACGACATCGGGCTGGTCTGGTACCGGTCGCCCAGGTCGGTCGGCGCGGTGCTCAGGCTCTCGGTCGGGATCGTGGGCAGCACGTCCAGGTTGTCCGCCAGGACGTCCGCGTAGGCCGCGGTGAGCTGCTGGTAGATCCGGAACTCGATGTCCTTGACCTTGGGCTTCTCGCCCGGGTACGCGTCGTACCGCTCGACCGCGATCTTGCTGTCGTGCTGCCAGGAGCCCTTCATCTTGAAGGGGCCCTGCCCGATCGGCGCCTGCTCGTAGGAGTCCTTGAGCACGCCCGGGGCCGAGAACGCGGCGTCCGGCAGAGGGAGGAACGCGGTGTAGCCCAGCGTCGTCTTGAAGTCGATGTACGGCTCGGACAGCGTCACGGTGAAGGTGAGGTCGTCGACCTTCTTCAGCCCGGACAGATCCTTGGCCTTCGGCTCCTTGCCCTGCAGGTCGGCGTAGCCAGCGATCTTCTCGAAGAAGAAGTTGTTGTCCTGGCCGTTGGGGGCGTACGCGCCGTAGTTCCAGGCGTTGATGTAGTCCTCGGACGTGACCTTCTCGCCGTTGTGGAAGGTGTAGCCGTCCTTGAGCTTGATCGTCCAGACCTTGTTGTCGGACGAGGTCACGGACTCCGCTGCGACCTCGTACGGCTTGTTCTGGGCGTCGTAGTCGACGAGCGGGCTGAACAGGCCGGCGAGCACCTGCGCTCCCGACGTCTCGGCGGTGTTGGTGGGAACCAGGTGCTTCGGTTCGGCGATCTGGATGCTGACCGCCGAACTGCTGCCACCGGAGTTGCCGTCGCCGCCGCTGCCGCAGGCCGCGAGGCCCAGCGTCACCGCGAGCGGGAGGGCGGTCCAGGCGGCGAGTCTACGAACTCGCATTGTGCCTCCTCATCTCCTCACGCTGCGCAGTCAGGCCCGACGCTGGGTTACGCTGCGCAACAAGCGGCAACGGTAGATCGCGTACCGGCCTTCGACAACGGCTCGATTGCAAGCGCGCAACGGTCGGGGCTTCTTTCCGGTCGGAGGGCGGGTGAGCCTGCTGAACCAAACCGGATTCTGTGGCACTGAACTGCACATTCTCCGGTCAGGTCAGGTGCCTGCCGTGTTCGTCTGGGCCGGATTCGCCCGGCTCGGGCCGTCCTCCGGGTTCCATCCCGTCCGATGATCTCTGGCCGTTCCGAGGGTGACCAGGCCCACATCTGTAACCCATAGTGACGAGGTGGTTTTCACTAACGGTTACTAAGGGCGGGATGGTGGGGGCGTCGGCACCCCACCGGGCGAGGTCGTCTGAGGGGCGGGTGCCGGACATGAGACGATCTGGTCGTGACGGCGACGCTTCTGGACGGCAAGGCGACCGCAGCGGAGATCAAGGACGAGCTGCGGATACGCGTTAAGGCACTCGCGGAACGCGGCATCATCCCCGGGTTGGGCACGGTCCTGGTCGGTGCCGACCCGGGCAGCCAGGCGTACGTCAACGGCAAACACCGCGACTGCGCCGAGGTGGGTATCGCCTCGATCCGCCGGGAGCTGCCGGCCGACGCCACCCAGCAGCAGGTCGACGACGTCCTGGCCGAGCTGAACGCCGACCCGGCGTGCCACGGCTACATCGTCCAACTGCCGCTGCCCGCCCACCTCGACACGCAGCGGGTGCTGGAGCTGATCGACCCGGCCAAGGACGCCGACGGTCTGCACCCGGTCAACCTGGGTCGACTCGTCCTCGGCTACGACGGCCCGCTGCCCTGCACCCCGCGCGGCATCGTGGAGCTGCTCCGCCGGCACGACGTGGCGCTGCGCGGTGCCACCGTCGCCGTGGTCGGCCGGGGCAACACCGTCGGCCGCCCGCTCGGCCTGCTGCTCACCCGCCGCAGCGAGAACGCCACCGTGACCCTCTGCCACACCGGCACGCTCGACCTCGCCTCGCACACCCGGGCCGCCGACATCGTGATCGTGGCGGCCGGCGTACCCGGCCTGCTGACCGCCGACATGATCCGGCCCGGCGCGGTCGTCGTCGACGTGGGCATCACCCGGGTGATCGGCCCCGACGGCAAGGGCCGCTACACCGGCGACGTCGACCCGGAGGTGGTCGAGACTGCCGGCGGGCTGGTGCCGATGCCCGGTGGTGTCGGTCCGATGACCCGGGCCATGCTGCTCACCAACGTCGTGGAGCGCGCCGAGCGCGGCTGACCCGGTGCGCCCCACCGCAGCGGGCGGGGCGCGTAACTGTGGTCGAACCGGGCGGCGGTGACGTTCGCCCCATCCCGCCGTTGTCCGCCGCCCCTGACCTGTCCGGTGCCAGGATGACTGATACGGTCCGGAAAACCGACTGGTAGCAGGGAGTGGGACGACCATGGGTAAGAAGGTCACTGTCGTCGGGGCTGGCTTCTACGGCTCCACCACCGCACAGCGCCTGGCCGAGTACGACGTCTTCGACACCGTCGTGATCACCGACATCGTGGAGGGCAAGCCCGCGGGTCTCGCTCTCGACCTCAACCAGTCGCGGGCCATCGAGGGCTTCGAGACCAAGGTCGTCGGCGCGACCACCGGCCCGAACGGCGAGGGTTACGAGGCCATCGAGGGCTCGGACGTCGTCGTGATCACCGCTGGTCTGCCGCGCAAGCCCGGCATGAGCCGGATGGACCTGCTGGAGACCAACGCCAAGATCGTGCGGCAGGTCGCCGAGAACGTCGCCAAGTACGCCCCGAACGCCGTGGTCATCGTGGTCTCCAACCCGCTGGACGAGATGACCGCGCTGGCCCAGCTCGCCACCCAGTTCCCGAAGAACCGGGTGCTCGGCCAGGCCGGCATGCTGGACACCGCCCGGTTCAGCAACTTCGTCGCCGAGGCGCTGAACGTACCGGTGGCGTCGGTCCGCACGCTGACCCTGGGCTCGCACGGCGACACCATGGTGCCGGTGCCCTCGAAGAGCACCGTCAACGGCAAGCCGCTGCGTGACGCCATGCCGGCCGAGCAGATCGAGGAGCTGGTCGTCAAGACCCGCAACGGTGGTGCCGAGGTCGTGGCGCTGCTCAAGACCGGTTCGGCCTACTACGCGCCGTCCGCCGCCGCCGCCCGGATGGCCAAGGCCGTCGCCGAGGACTCCGGCGACGTCATGCCGGTCTGCGCCTGGGTCGACGGCGAGTTCGGCATCTCCGGTGTCTACCTGGGTGTCGAGGCCGCGATCGGTGCCGAGGGCGTCAAGCGCGTCGTCGAGACCGACCTGGACGCCGACGAGCTGGCCAGCCTCAAGGAGGCCGCCGAGGCCGTCCGCGCCAAGCAGGGCGACGTCGCCAGCATGTGATCCACCCAGCAGTACGGAAGGGGCGCGCCGGCAAGCCGGCGCGCCCCTTCCGCATATATCCCAGGCCCGCCCCAGCCGGCCCCGTTGACCATGAAGTTATTGCCCTCCCGACCGGCGTGTCGGGGCAATAACTTCATGATCAACGCGGGCGGGGGGTGGGGTGGGGGTGGGGGTGAAGGGGGTGCCTAGGTGGGGGGTGGCGAGGATGGTGGGGGAGTGGGTGCGCAGAGCGGTCAGGCGGGAGGTGCGGGCGAGTTCCGGGTCCTCCTCGTGGGCGTACGCCAGGTCGGGGTCGACGAGTTGCACGGCGTGCACCAGCAGGTCGCCGGTGACCAGCATCCGTTCGTCGGCCGAGGTCAGGAGCACCGACTGGTGGCCGGGAGTGTGACCGGGGGTGGGCAGCAGACGTACCGCCGGAGTGAGGCTCGTCTCGCCGTCGACCACCCGGAGCTGGCCGGCGGCGCGCAAGGGCTCGACCAGGCTGGCCCGCAGCCCGGGGTTGATCACCTGAAGGGCGTCCAGCTCGGCCCGCTGCACGAGGTAGCTCGCGTTCGGGAAGTACGGCCGCCCCGGTGTGCCGGTCACCGCCCAGCCGACGTGGTCCGTGTGCAGATGGGTGAGCACGACAGCGTGCACGTCGTCGGGGTCGATGCCGGCCGCCGCCAGCTCGGCCGGCAGCCGGCCCGGCACCGGCGCCCAGCTCGCGGCGGGGGAGTCCGACGGCCCGATGCCGGCGTCGACGAGGGTGACCGGCCCGTCGCCGACCCGCAGGGCGAAGCTGCGGAATTGCAGCCACCACTGCCCGTCGGCGGTGACGCTGCTCGGGTCGCGCCGGTCGGCCTCCCGCCAGTGCGCCGCGGTGGCCGTCGGGAACGCGTCGGCCCGGGGCTGGAAGAAGGGCCCCTCCCCGTCGGTGAGTGCGGTGACCGTGATAGACCCGAGGGTGCGGCTCAGAGGCATCGGGTGATGGTGCCAGGGAACTCCTGCGCCGCGCAGCCTGGTTTCCCCCGGCCGGTCGAGGCCGGGTGGGGGCTGCCGGCCCATTTGCAGTACGCTCGTACTGCTTGAGCACGTGTCCCCCGAGAGGAGCGCCGGCCGATGGCGAAGATCAAGGTAAACAACCCGGTCGTGGAGCTCGACGGCGACGAGATGACCCGGATCATCTGGAAGCAGATCCGGGAGCAGCTGATCCTGCCCTACCTCGACGTCGACCTGCACTACTACGACCTGTCGATCCAGCACCGCGACGAGACCGACGACCAGGTCACCGTCGACGCCGCCAACGCCATCAAGGAGCACGGCGTCGGCGTCAAGTGCGCGACCATCACCCCGGACGAGGCCCGGGTGGAAGAGTTCGGCCTGAAGAAGATGTGGCGGTCGCCCAACGGCACCATCCGCAACATCCTCGGCGGCGTCGTCTTCCGCGAGCCGATCATCATGTCCAACGTGCCGCGGCTGGTCCCCGGCTGGACCAAGCCGATCATCATCGGCCGGCACGCCCACGGTGACCAGTACAAGGCCACCGACTTCGTCGTCCCCGGCCCGGGCACGGTGACCATCACCTACACCCCGGCCGACGGCGGCGCGCCGATGGAGATGGAGGTCGCCAACTTCCCCGGCGGCGGCATCGCCATGGGCATGTACAACTACGACGAGTCGATCCGGGACTTCGCCCGGGCGTCGTTCCGGTACGGCCTGGACCGCAACTACCCGGTCTACCTGTCGACCAAGAACACCATCCTCAAGGCGTACGACGGTCGGTTCAAGGACATCTTCGCCGAGGTGTTCGAGGCCGAGTTCAAGGCCGAGTTCGACGCCGCCGGCATCACCTACGAGCACCGGCTGATCGACGACATGGTCGCCGCCGCGCTCAAGTGGGAGGGCGGCTACGTCTGGGCCTGCAAGAACTACGACGGTGACGTGCAGTCCGACACCGTCGCGCAGGGCTTCGGCTCGCTGGGTCTGATGACCTCGGTCCTGCTCTCCCCGGACGGCCGTACCGTCGAGGCCGAGGCCGCGCACGGCACGGTCACCCGGCACTACCGGCAGTACCAGAAGGGCGAGAAGACCTCGACCAACCCGATCGCGTCGATCTACGCCTGGACCCGGGGTCTCGCGCACCGGGGCAAGCTGGACGGCACGCCGGCGGTGACCGAGTTCGCCAACACCCTGGAGCAGGTCATCGTCGACACCGTCGAGGGCGGCCAGATGACCAAGGACCTCGCGCTGCTCATCTCGCGCGACGCCCCGTGGCTGACCACCGACGAGTTCATGAACGCCCTGGACGAGAACCTGGCCCGCAAGATCGCTGGCTGATCCAGGCGTACCGCATCATCGAAGCCCGCCGGCACCCGCCGGCGGGCTTCGGCGTGTTTGGCGGTGGCGCGCCTTCGGCGTCACCGCCCCCGGCGCGCCTCGTTGACCAGGGTGGACGAGATGCCAGTCGCGTCCAAGGAAGGTTGACCGCGGTCGACCAGCGGCATGCGTGCCGATCAGGCAGCCTTCCCGGCTGTGGCGTGCACAGCCAGCCGTCCCTTCCCTGCGGGGGGCCCTGTCCCGGGCCCCCCGCGCCCTGTTCCCCGCCCTTTTCCGGCGACGCGCGGGGCACCGGCCCTTCTCCGCGACGTGCGGGGCGCCGGCCCTTCTCCGCGGCGCGCGGGTGCCGGCCCTTCTCAGGCGGCGCGCAGCAGGTCGGCGGCCCGCTCGGGGGCGATGTCGTTGATGAAGACACCCATCCCCGACTCGGAGCCGGCCAGGTACTTCAGCTTGTCCTCGGCTCGCCGGATGCTGAACAGTTGCAGATGCAGGTGGCCCAGCTCGCGGTCGATCTGGATCGGTGCCTGGTGCCACGCCGCGATGTAGGGCATCGGCATGTCGAACAGCCCGTCGAAGCGGCGCAGCAGATCGAGGTAGAGCGGCCCGAAGGCGTCCCGCTCGCTGTCGTCCAGCGCCGGGATGTCCGGCACCACGCGGCGCGGCGCGACGTGCACCTCGAACGGCCAGCGGGCCGCCGCCGGCACGAACGCCGTCCAGTGCTCGTTCTCGACGACCACCCGGTCACCTGTGGCGCGCTCGGCGGCCAGCACGTCCGCGTACAGGTTGCCCCCGCCGGTCCGCTCGGCGTGCCGGCGCGCGGCAGCCAGCAGCGCCCGGGTGCGTGGCGTCACAAAGGGGTACGCGTAGATCTGCCCGTGCGGGTGGTGCAGGGTGACGCCGATCTCGACGCCCCGGTTCTCGAAGCAGAACACCTGCTCCACACCGGGCAGCTCACCGAGCACCTCGGTGCGGTCGGCGAGCGCGTCCAGGACCGTGCGGACCCGGCGCGGGGGGAGGCTGGCGAAGGACGCGTTGTGGTCCGACGTGAAGCAGACCACCTCGCACCGGCCCAGCCCGGGCCGGACCGGCGTGAACGGGGTGATCTCGCCGGGCTCGTCGGCGACCCGGCCGCTCAGCGACGGGAACCGGTTCTCGAAGACCACCACGTCGTAGTCGGTGGCCGGGATCTCGGTCAGCCGGTCGCCGACCGACGGGTCGAGCGGGCACTCGTTAGCGGGCGGGAGGAAGGTGCGGGTCTGCCGGTGCACGGCGACGGCCACCCACTCGTCGGTCAGCGGGTCGTAGCGCAACTGCGAGGCGGGCGGCGGTGGCGGCAGGTCCCGCCGGTCCGGCTGGTCGCGGACGGCGTCGTCGTTCTCGTCGAAGTAGATCAGCTCCCGGCCGTCAGCCAGGTCGATCGCGGTGCGCTTCACTGCGCCGTCCCCTCACTCGTCGGCGTGCGCGTAGTGCGACCCGCCCCCGTTGCCTTCACCATGATCAATTCGCCCACCTGGTCGCCGAGTACCCGTCGTGCCGGCGGAGGCAACCGGTCGTCGCTGACCAGGACGTGCGCTGCTGCCAGTTCGACGATCGAGGAGATGCCCACGGTGCCCCACTTGGTGTGGTCGGCGAGCACCACCAGCCGGTCCGCCGCGGCCACCAACGCCCGGTCGGTCTCCGCCTCCATGAGGTTCGGGGTGGTGAAGCCGGCCCGCTCGGTGATGCCGTGCACGCCGAGGAAGAGCAGGTCCAGGTGCAGCGTCCGGACGGCGTCGACCGCGAGTGGGCCGACGAGGGCGTCCGACGGCGTACGCACACCGCCGGTGAGCACCACCGTCTGGTCGGGCCGACCGCCGGCGTGCAGGATCTCGGCCACCGGCAGCGAGTTGGTCACCACGGTCAGGCCGGGAACGTCCACCAGCCTGCGAGCCAACTCGGCGGTGGTGGTGCCGGCGGACAGCGCGATCGCCGCACCCGGTCGGACCAGTTGCGCCGCGCGGTCCGCGATGGCGGCCTTCTCCGACAGTTGGCGGACCGACTTGGCGTGGAAGCCGGGCTCGTCGGTCGAACTCGGGCCGGTCGTGGTGGCGCCGCCGTGCACCTTGGCCAGCAGGCCGCGCTCGTCCAGCGCCTCCAGGTCGCGCCGGATGGTCATGTCGGAGACGCCGAACTCGGTGGCGAGTTCGCTCACCCGGACACCGCCGGCCGCGCGGACCCGCTCCAGGATGGCCGCCTGCCGCTGCTGAGCGAGCATTCGTCGCGCCTCCCAAGGGTCCACGTACTCTCACGTGCTCGAACGTGTTCCAACAAAGATGAACACTAGCGCGTGCGCAGAACCGATGGAAGGAAGGGGAGGGCGACGCCTCAGGCAGACGGGAGCTTGAGCTCCACCCAGCCGGTCTCGGTGAGGTGGTGCAGCACCGCCTGGACCGCGTCGGCCACGCTCAGGTCGGTGGTGTCGAGCACCAGATCGGCGTCGGTCGGCGCCTCGTACGGGTCGTCGATGCCGGTCATCCCGGTGAGCAGGCCGGCCCGGGCCCGCGCGTACAGGCCCTTGCGGTCCCGCTGCTCGCACACCTCCAGCGGCGTGGCGACGTGCACCAGCGTGAAGCCCGCCCCGGCGGCCAGTGCCATCTCCCGTGCGGTCGCCCGAGCCGCCGCGTACGGGGCGATCGGGCAGCAGATGCCCACCCCGCGATGCCGGGCGATCTCGGCCGCCACCCAGCCGATCCGCCGGACGTTGAGATCCCGGTCGGCCTTGCTGAAGCCGAGCCCGGCGGACAACTCCCGGCGCACCACGTCCCCGTCGAGCAGGGTCACCGTGCGGTCGCCGCTCTCGCGCAGCGCGTCCGCCAGCCCTCGGGCGATGGTGGACTTACCGGAGCCGGACAGGCCGGTCAGGAAGACCACCAGACCCCGGTGCCGGCGCGGCGGCCGGGCGCGGGCCAGCTCCTTCGCCACCGCCGGAGGGGTGTGCCACTCCGGCAGCGGGAAACCCCGGTCGAGCAGGTCGTCGATCTCGCTCTGGGTGAGCGCGAGGCGGCGGTTACGCGGCGGGATGTCGTCCCGCCAGCGCCACTGCCCGTCCCGGTTGTCGTATGCCAACTCGCGCGGCACCAGCACCCGCAGCCCGGCGCCCGAGAGCATCTCCCCGGTGGAGAGCAGGTGGGTCACCCCGTACGCGGCGGAGACCCGGGCGCGCAGCAGCGCGTCGCTGATCTCCTCCCGTCGGTGCGACAGGGGCACGGCCACCAGGGTCGCCGGGGGCATCCGGTCCCGGGCGGCGAAGACCGCACGCACCAGCGCCTCCGGTGCGAGCCCACCGGCGCCGCCCTCACCGACCGGGATCATCACCAGCAGGTGTGCGGCAAGGGTGCGGGCGGCGTGCGCGATCTGCGCGAGCTGCGGCCGGTGCAGCGGTCGATCGGCGATGACCCCGAGCACCCGGCCCGGGGGCAGCAGCGCGCGGACCTCCTCCGGGCTGCGGCGCAACCGCTGGAACGGGCCGTGGCCGCCGTCGCCGAGCCGGTGCACCTGCCCGCCGACTCCGGCCACGCCCTCGCGTACCGGCCAGACGTCCGATACGTCCAGGGCGGCCGCCGGCGCGCCCTCCCCGTCGGTCAGCACCAGCGCCCGGCGGGCCGGGTCGCGCGGATCGAAGCCCTGCGCCAGCGCGCTTGGCACCTGGAGGGTCACCGCCACCTGCCACGGCGTGCCGTCGGCCAGTCGGCCACGACGGCTCACCGACACCAGGTCGGCGCGGGTCATGAAGCCGGTCAGAGGGGCGTACGCGCCGGTCAGCAGCAGCTCCAGATCAGCGAGCTCACCGGGACGCGGCGTGTACGCCGGCGCGTCCCGGAGCACCTCGTCGGGCAGCACCCAGCCGTTGCTCATCCACACCCCCCACTCGGTGATCGGCACACAGTTTCGCAGCCCACCGCCGATCGGTCGAGGCCGCCACTCCACGACCCGGACGGGCGGGTCAGCGGCGGACCCGGCGACCCACCGCCGACCGCAGCCGGTTCCAGACTTTCCGCTCGTCGCGGATCCGCGGGCGAGCGCCGTCGGCCCGGCAGACGAAGATCAGCGGCAGCGGCGCGTCCTCCGTCCACCCGGCGTTGGTGATCCGTGCCTTGAGGAGCCAGCTACCCCGGGTCCGGCCGCCGTTGAGGGCGCGGAAGTCGATCGTGGTGGTGGCCCGGTGCACCAGGTGGACGGTCCCCTCCGCGGCCGAGCCGTCGACCCGCTCGATCTCGAAGGTCACCGGGAGGAAGATCTCGTCGCCGGTCTCCCGGCGGCGGGCAACCAGGTCCAGTCGCCCCTTGCGAACCTGCGTGGTGGCGTCGAGGACCTCGGGGGCGATCTCGTCGACCGGGAGCACCAGCACGTCCCGCTCGTCGTCGGCGCGGAAACCGATCGGCTGGCCCTCGGAGCGCAGTTCGGCGGCGACGGTCATCGTGATCGTGTGCTCGTCGGGCCGGAAGTCGTCGATCCTGCTGTGCCCGGCGACGCCCGCCTCCCAGCGGGCCAGTCGGCGCAGGTCCGCTACCCGGCCCTGCCCGGCCAGGTAGGCGACGGCCCGTTGCAGCGGCGGTAGGCCGGCGGCCACGCCGGGAGCGAACCGCTCCGCGATGATCTTCTGGACCTCCAGGGCGACCTGCTCCACCCAGTCGTCGGGGGCCTCCAGCATCCGCTTGCCACGCAGCCGGTTGGTCATCTCGTTGCGCAGCCACCGCCGGTGCAGCCGGTCCCGCAGCGGACCCGGCTCGGTGTGGGCGTCGACGATGTCCAGCGCGTCCCGCACGCTCGCGTAGTAGCTCGACGGCTCCATCAGCGCCGCCGTGATGTTGCGGGTGTCGCCCCGCTGGGCGTGGTGGTAGCAGGTGTAGTCGGACAGCACGCAGGTGCGGCGGGACTTGAAGTAGGCCCGCACGACCAGCGAGTGGTCTTCGAGCCGCCGCTTGCCGCCCTCCGGGAACCGCAGCCCGTGCTCGTCGAGGAACGAGCGGCGGAACAGCTTGTGGCAGGTGAGGCTGTCGATCAGCGGGGCGTTCGCCAGGGTGGCGTCGAAGCGGTTCTTCCGGAACAGCTCCCGGGGCACGCCGCGCCCGTGCCCGGCCATCTTGCCGATCACCACGTCCGCGTCGTACGTCCTCGCGCAGTCGTAGAGCCGCTCCAGCGCCTGATCGGCGAACCAGTCGTCGTCGTCGGCGAAGAAGACGTACTCGCCGCGGGCGTGCTCGATGCCCAGGTTGCGCGGGCGCGACGGCCAGCCCGAGTTCTCGATGTGCAGCACCCGGATGTGCGGGTGCGCGTCGGCGAGCTGGTCCAACCGCTTGCCCGTGGTGTCGGTCGAGCCGTCGTCGACGAAAATCACCTCGAACTCGCCGGCGGGCAGCGACTGGCACAGCAGCGACGACACAAGCTTCTCGATGTTCCGGCCGGTGTTGTACGCCGGCACGACGACACTCACCTTGGGGACGCCAACCTCGACCATCACGATTCCTCCCGCGTCGGCGGCCGGATGTCCTGGGGAACACTGTCCGGTGAACGGAATGTGAATCGTGCCATCAGGGACCGGCCATTTCGGCGGCGGGGTCTGACCGCCCGCCGGACCGGCGCAAATATCATCCGTGCCCGCCGACGGACCTTAGGGGTGACCTGTTCCGAGGATCAGGGGAGCACCGGGGGCGCGCCGGGGTCCATGGAGGGCGTCGACTCCATACGCTGACGTCGTGACACTGATCGCGACCCAGTCGCTCACCAAGACGTACGGAGGTCGGGTCACCGCGCTGGCCGACCTCACCGTCGCCGTCGAGCCCGGGATCATCGGTCTGGTGGGCGCCAACGGTGCCGGCAAGTCCACCTTGATCAAGATCCTGCTCGGCCTGATCCCACCGACAAGCGGTCAGGTGTCGGTGCTCGGCATCGACCCGACCGCAGACCCGGCGCAGGTCCGCGCCCGCGTCGGCTACATGCCCGAACACGACTGTCTTCCGCCGGACCTGTCCGCCGCCGAGCTGGTCACCCACCTCGGCCGGATGAGCGGCCTGCCCCGCACGACCGCCCGCGAGCGGGCGTCGGAGGCGCTGCGGCACGTCGGTCTCTACGAGGAGCGCTACCGCCCGGTCGGCGGCTATTCGACAGGCATGAAGCAACGCGTCAAGCTGGCCCAGGCGCTGGTGCACGACCCCGACCTGCTGCTGCTCGACGAGCCGACCAACGGCCTGGACCCGGCCGGCCGCGACGCCATGCTGGCCCTGGTGCACCGGATCGGTACCGAGTTCGGCATCTCCGTGCTGGTCTGTTCGCACCTGCTCGGCGAGGTGGAGCGGATCTGCGACACGCTGATCGCCATCGACGGCGGCCGGTTGCTGCGCGCCGACAACATCTCCGCGATGACGTCGGCGACCGACGTGCTCGCCGTGGAGGTGAGCGAGGGCACCGAGGAACTCGCCGCCCGCCTGGCCGAGTTGAAGCTGCCGGTCGCGCGGGACGGGCGACTGCTCCTCGTACCACTCGCCGACGACGGCACCTACGACCTGATCCTCGGCGCGGTCGCCGAACTGGACCTGCCACTGCACCGACTGGACCAGCGCCGGCACCGGGTGGCCGAACTCTTCGCCACGAGGGAGCTCTCCCATGCCTGAGCCGTCTTCCGCAGCGCTGCGGTCCACGCCGACCGGCGTCATCCACGACATCGGCTACCAGCGGTACACAGGCCCGATGCTGGGCCGGCGGCAGGTCTTCGGCGCGCTCTACGTGCACGGGCTGCGCACCACCTTCGGCTTCGGGCGCAGCGCCAAGGCCAAGATCTTCCCCTGGCTGGTGATCGGCATCGTCACCCTGGTCGCGGCGGCGCTGACCGCGATCCGCAGCCAGGTGGGCGAGCCGGTCGCCACGTACGCCCAGTTCGCCGACTCGATGAGCTGGCTGGTCCTCTTCTTCGTCGCGGTGGCCGCGCCGGAGCTGGTCTCGCGGGACCTGCGCAGCGGCGTCCTGCCTCTCTACTTCTCCCGGCCGCTGCCGCGCAGCGACTACGCGCTGGCCAAGTTGCTGGCACTGATGACGGGGCTCTGGCTGCTGCTCGGCGGCCCGCAGGTGCTGATGTTCCTGGGCGCCGCGTTCACCACCAAGCAGGGCCCTCGCGGGGTCTGGAACGAGCTGCTCGACCTGCTGCCCGGCCTGCTCTACGCCGGGCTGTGGGCGGTGGTCTTCGCCTCGGTCGGGCTGCTGATCGCGTCGCTGACCGGCAAGCGCGCCTTCGCCGCCGGTGGAGTGGTCGCCGTCTTCCTGATGACCACGCCGATCGTGGGGGTGCTGAGCATCCTGCCGTCGCGTAGCGCCAACGAGTTGGCCGGTCTCGCCTCGCCCTCCACCCTGGTGCAGGGAGTGGGCATCTGGTCGCTCGGCGACCTGCTGGTGGAGGGCGATCCGGGCGAGATGATGATCGGCGGGTTCGGTCCGGTCTACGCCCTGGCCGCGGTGCTGCTGGTCGCCAGCGCCACCGCCCTCCTGCTGGCCCGCTACCGGAAGGTTGCCTCCTGATGAGCACGCTGAGCCTGACCGGGGTGTCCCGGTGGTACGGCAACGTGGTCGCGGTCAACGACATCAGCATGGCGCTGGGGCCGGGCGTGACCGGCCTGCTCGGCCCGAACGGCGCCGGCAAGACCACCCTGCTGCACATGATGGCCGGGTTCCTCGCCCCGTCGCGCGGCACGGTCACCCTCGACGACGAGCCGACCTGGCGCAACCCCGACGTCTACCGGCGGCTGGGGCTGGTCAGCGAGCGGGAGGCGGTGCAGAGCTACCTCACCGCCCACGAGTTCGTGCTGGCCAGCGCGAAGCTGCACCGTCTGGCCGATCCTGCGGCGGCGGCTCGGCGGGCCATCGAGCTGGTCGAGTTGGAGTCGGCGCAGGACCGGCGGATCGGCACGTACTCCAAGGGCATGCGGCAGCGTGCCCGGGTGGCCGCCGCGTTGGTGCACGAACCGCAGGTGCTGCTGCTCGACGAGCCGTTCAACGGGATGGACCCGCGCCAGCGGCTGCACATGATGGAGCTGCTGCACAAACTGGGCGACTCCGGCCGGACGATCCTGTTCAGCTCGCACATCCTGGAGGAGGTCGAGCAGGTCTCCGGCACGGTGCAGGTGATGGTGGCCGGCCGACTGGCCGCCTCCGGCGACTTCCGGACCATCCGCCGGCTGATGACCAACCGTCCGCACGTCTTCGCGGTGCGCTCCACCGACGACCGGGCGCTGGCCGTGGCGCTGATCGCCGAGGCGTCGGTGAGCGGCGTCGAACTGGACCGCACCGGCCTGACCGTGCGCGCCGGCGACTACGGAGCATTCACCCGGGCGCTGCCCCGGATCGCACTGTCCCGGGGCATCCGGGTGCGCCAACTGGTGCCGTCCGACGAGTCCCTGGAGAGCGTCTTCTCCTACCTCGTGGAGGCCTGAGCCGGTGAGTGCGAGGAGTGAACGAGCGCAGCGAGTGAGCCCCGCAGTCACGAACGAAAGAAGCTGAGATGTCGACGATTACCTGGATCACCGCGCGTGGGCTGTTCGGCCGGCGACGGTTCCTGCTGCTTCTCCCGCTGCCGCTGGTGCTGCTCGGGCTGGCCGTCCTCTGCCGGTCGCTGGGCGTCGACCCGCGCCAGTGGGGGCCGCCGGTGCTGGTCGGCCTCGGGCTGGCCGTGGTGCTGCCGGTGGTGGCGCTGATCATCGGCACCGGCGTGCTGGGTGCCGAGATCGACGACGGCACGGTGGTGCACATCCTGACCAAGCCGCTGCCGCGCTGGCAGATCGTGCTGCCGAAGCTCGCGGTGGCCGCCGGGGTGACCGCGGTGACCGTCGCGGTGCCGCTCTACGTCGCGGGCGTGCTGGCCGATTCGGTACGCCTCGGCCTGGCGCTCGCCGTCTCGGCCGCGCTCGGCGCGCTGGCGTACTCGGCGTTGTTCCTCGCGCTCAGCCTGGTCACCCGGCGGCCGGTGCTGCTCGGCCTGGTCTACGTGCTGATCTGGGAGGGGCTGCTGGGCAACTTCGTCAGCGGCACGAAGGTGCTCTCCATTCAGCAGTACGTGATCGCGCTGGCCGACCGGATCGCCCCCACCGGCCTGCTGGAGACCACGGTGTCGGTGCCGGTGGCATCGGTCATGACTGCGCTGGTGAGCATCGGCTTCACCGTGCTGGCCGTCGACCGCCTGCGCTCGTTCAGCGTGGCCGGCGAGACGAGCTGAGGCTGATGCGCGGTACTGTTCCGGCCAGCCTCCGCAGGCAGGTAGGGCTGGCCGGATGGACTGGCCGGGGCGGTGCCAGCCACGCTGGTGGGCGTGAGCGTGGACATGGGTGTCGAAGCGGAGCGGACGTCGTTGGCTGAGCCGTACTCCCGCAGCAGCCGGGCCTGGCTGACCAGCCTGGCGGTCGCCGGGCTGGCCAGCGCGACGGTGGCGACGGCGGCCCAGGGCACCGGCCGGTTCCACTGGTGGGCCGGGTTCATCCTGATCCCGGCAGCGCTGATCGCGGCCAGCGGCGGGCCGCTGCTGGCCCGGGGCGGCGGCCGGGCCTTTGCCGGGTTCGTCATCGCCTGCGTCGGCACGCTGACGTTCGTGGTGGGCGCGCTGCTGATGTTCGGCGTGATGGGCGCGGGCTGGCCGCTGCTGGTGGTGCTGCCCTGCCTGGCGATCGCCGGCACCTACGGGTGGCGGGCCGCCCACCCGCTGGCCCGTGGCCTGCACCGGGCGGTGGCTCTGCTCGCGCTCACCGGCGCGCTGCTGGGTCTGACCCTGCAACTGATCCGGGTGGATCTGGTCAGTCTGAGGACGGGCTGGTGGGGCGGGTTCATGATGCTGGCCGGGGCGATCGTGCTGGGTAACGCGGTCGAGCTGACCCGGCACCGGATGCCGTACCGGCTCCAGGCCATCACCCTGCTGGTCGGGCCGTCGGTGGTCGCGATCCTGCTCGGCCTGCGTTTCCTGCGCGGCTGGTGACCGATCCCGCTCCGGTCAGAACGCGCAGGCGATGACGAGCTCCGGGGTGCGGTCGGGGAGCAGGTCGAGCTTGCCGATCCGACCGGCCGCGCGCAGGTCGTCGGCGACCAGGGTGAGCTGTTCCAGCAGCTCGGCCGGGCCGAGCGCCTCGGCCAGCGGCACCTCCGCCTTCATCGACAGCTTCCGCTCGGACTTGGCCCGCCGCACCTGACTCAACGCGTCACCGGCCAGCCGCAGCAGCGCCGGCTCGCCCGTCCCCTCGATCGCCCGGGCCACCTCGTACGTGGTGGGCCACGTCGCGCGGTGCACCGAGCCGTACCGCCACCACGACCAGACCTCCTCGGTGACGTACGGCAGCACCGGCGCGAACAGCCGTAGCTGCACCGACAGCGCCGAGGCCAGCGCCGCCCGCGCCGATTCGGCCCCCGCTCCGGTGCCGTACGCGCGTTCCTTGACCAACTCGATGTAGTCGTCGCAGAACCGCCAGAAGAACGCCTCGGTCACCTGCAACGCGGCCGTGTGGTCGTACGCGTCGAAGGCGGCGCCCGCGGCGGTGACCACGGTGGCCAGTTCGGCGAGCATCGCCCGGTCCAGCGGGGCGGTCGCCGGGGTGCGCAACGCGTCCGCGGCACCCAGCCCGAGGGCGAACTTCGACGCGTTGAGCAGCTTGGTGGCCAGCCGTCGGCCGACCTTGATCTGCGCCGGGTCGAAGGCCAGGTCCATCCCGGGCTTGCCGCTGGCCGCCCAGTAGCGCACCGCGTCCGAGCCGTGCTGCTCCAGCAGCGCCAGCGGGGTGACCACGTTCCCCTTGGACTTCGCCATCTTCTTGCGGTCCGGGTCGAGGATCCAGCCGGAGAGCACGGTGTCCCGCCAGGGCAGCACCCCGTGCTCGAAGTGCGAACGGACCACGCTGGAGAAGAGCCAGGTCCGGATGATCTCCTGCCCCTGCGGGCGGAGGTCCATCGGGAAGACCCGCGCGAACAGGTCCGGGTCGGTCTCCCAACCGCCGACGATCTGCGGGGTCAGCGACGAGGTGGCCCAGGTGTCCAGCACGTCCGGGTCGCCGACGAAGCCACCCGGCTGGCCGCGCTGTGACTCGTCGTAGCCGGGCGCCGGATCACTGGACGGGTCGACCGGCAGCGCCGACTCGTCCGGCGTGAGAGGGTGGGACCAGTCCGGCTCGCCAGCGTTGTCGAGCCGGTACCACACCGGCACCGGCACCCCGAAGAAACGCTGGCGGCTGACCAGCCAGTCTCCGGTGAGGCCACCCACCCAGTGGTCGTAGCGGTGCTTCATGTGCGCCGGCACCCAGTGCAGCTCCTCGCCCCGGGCCAGCAGCGTCGCCCGCAGTTCGGCATCCCGGCCGCCGTTGCGCAGATACCACTGCCGGGTCGAGACGATCTCCAGTGGCCGGTCGCCGCGCTCGTAGAACTTGACGGGGTGGGTGATCGGGCGGGGCTCGCCGATCAGGTCACCGGCGTCGGCCAGCATCCCGACGATCTCCCGGCGGGCGCCGTTGACGGTCTGCCCGGCCAGCGCCGCGTACGGCTGTGCCGGCACCCCGGCCGGCGGCTCGGGCAGCAACCGGCCGTCCCGGCCGATCACCACCCGGGTGGCCAACCGCAGCTCACGCCACCAGGTCACGTCACTCAGGTCGCCGAACGTGCAGACCATGGCGACGCCGGTGCCCTTGGCGGGGTCGGCGAGCGGATGCGCGTGCACCGGCACCTCGACGTCGAACAGCGGGCTGCGCACCGTGCCGCCGACCAGGTCGGCGTACCGCTCGTCGTCGGGGTGGCAGACCAGCGCCACGCAGGCCGGCAACAACTCGGGTCGGGTGGTGTCGATGAGCACCTCACGCCCGGCCGGGCCGGTGAACCGCAGCCGGTGGTAGGCGCCGGGCCGCTCCCGGTCCTCCAGCTCCGCCTGGGCGACCGCGGTGGCGAAGCCGACGTCCCACAGCGTCGGCGCCTCCGACTGGTACGCCTCACCCCGCAGCAGGTTGCGCACGAACGCCCGCTGGCTCGTCGAGCGGGCCACCCGCCCGATCGTCGTGTACGTCAGGGACCAGTCCACCGAGAGCCCCAGCCGCCGCCAGAGCGCCTCGAAGACCTGCTCGTCGGCGACCGTCAACCGCTCGCACAGCTCGATGAAGTTGCGCCGCGAGATCGGGGTGGGGTCGCGGCGTGCCGCCTCGTCGATCGGCGTCGCCGGTGGCCGCCACACCGGGTCGTACGGCAGCGCCGGATCGCAGCGCACCCCGTACACGTTCTGCACCCGACGTTCGGTGGGCAGGCCGTTGTCGTCCCACCCCATCGGGTAGAAGACCACCTTGCCGCGCATCCGCTGGTATCGCGCGACGGTGTCGGTGTGCGTGTACGAGAAGACATGACCCATGTGCAGCTCGCCCGACACGGTCGGCGGCGGGGTGTCGATGGCGTACACGTCGGCGCGCTTCTTGGAGCGGTCGAACGCGTACGTGCCCTCCTCCTGCCAGCGGCGCGCCCAGCTCTCCTCGAGCCCGTCCAGGGTCGGGCGCTCGGGGACACTGGTGCGGGCGGTCCTCGCCGAATCGGTCATCCTGCGATCGTAGGCACCGCCGGGGTGCCGGGCCACGTAGTTGCGCATCGCTGGTTCAGACCAGCGAGTCGCGCCACTGCCGGTGCAGGGCCGCGTACCGGCCGTCGGCCTCGGCCAGCACGGCGGGCGGGCCGTCCTCGACGACCCGCCCACCGTCGAGGACGAGCACCCGGTCGGCGGTCTCCACCGTGGAGAGTCGGTGCGCGATCACCAGGGCGGTCCGGTCCCGCAGGATGGTGCCGAGTGCCCGCTGCACCAGCCGTTCGGTCGGCACGTCCAGCGAGGACGTCGCCTCGTCCAGGATCAGCACGGTCGGGTCGGCCAGGAACGCCCGGGCGAACGCGACGAGCTGCCGCTGCCCGGCGGAGAGCCGACCGCCGCGCCGGTGCACCTGCGTGGCGTACCCGTCGGGCAGCGCGGCGATGAAGTCGTGCGCGCCGATCGCCCGCGCGGCGGCCTGCACGGCGGCGTCGTCCGCGCCCGGCCGACCGAACCGGATGTTCTCCGCCACGGTGCCGCTGAACAGGTGGTTCTCCTGGGTCACCAGCACCACCGCGCGGCGCAGGTCGACGTCGCTGACGTCGCGCAGGTCGACCCCGTCGAGCAGGACCGTGCCGGTGTCCGGGTCGTGGAAACGGGCGACCAGCTTGGCGATGGTGGACTTGCCCGCGCCGGTCGGCCCGATCAGCGCCACGGTCTGCCCGGCCGGCACGGTCAGCTCCAGCCCGGCGAGGATGGGGGTGTCGGCGCGGTAGCCGAACGAGACCTCCCGGAAGGCCAGCTCACCGCGGCCGGGGCCGGTCGGCAGCGGCACCGGTCGGGTGGGCTCGGCGACGCCGGGCCGCTCGTCGAGCACCCCGGCCAGCTTCTCCAGCGCGGCGGTGGCCGACTGTAGCGAGTTGTAGAACTGGCTCAACTCCTGCATCGGCTCGAAGAAGCGGCGCAGGTAGAGCAGGAACGCGGCGAGCACGCCAACCTCGGTCCGCCCGTCGAGGACCCGCCAGCCGCCGTAGCAGAGCACCACCGCGATCGTGACGTTGCCGATCAGCTTGATCGCGGGGGAGTACGTGGCGATCAGGCGGAACGCGTGCAGGCTGGTACGTCGGTAGTCGTCGCCGAGCGCCACGAAGATCCGCTGGTTGCGCGGCTCCCGGCGGAACGTCTGCACCGCGCGGATGCCCCGCATCGACTCGACGAAGTGCACGATGACCAGCGCGACGGCTTCCCGGGTCCGCCGGTACGCGTCGGCCGACGCCCGCGCGAACCAGCGGGAGAGCAGGAACAGGAACGGGAACGCGAGCAGCGTCACCGCGGCCAGCGGCAGGTCCAGCCAGAGCAGGATGGCGGCCACCGACAGGATCGACAGCGCGGCCAGCACGAGGCTGTCGATCCCGCCGTCGACCAGTTCGGCGATCGAGTCCAGGTCACTGGTGAGCCGGGAGACCATCCGGCCGGAGGTGTAGCGCTCGTGAAAGCCCACGGACAGTCGCAGGAAGTGCCCGAACACCCGCTGCCGCAGGTCCAGCAGGACGGCCTGGCCGATCCGGGCGGAGAGGGCGAGGAACCCGCGCCGGGCCGCGTACTCGGTCACCGCGGCGACGGCGAACGCCCCGGCGACGGCGGCGAGCGGGCCGGCGTCACCGGCCCGCAGCGGCGCGATGCCCCGGTCGATGCCGACCATGACCAGGTACGGCCCGGCCATCGCGGCGGCGTTCTGGGCCAGCAGCAGGCCGACCGCGCCGGCGAGTCGTCGTCGGTGCGGTCGGAGCAAATCGGCCAGGAGGATCCGGCTGTGCCGGCGCAGTCGGGCCATGGCCTCGGGGGTGGTCTCCTCGGCCCGGCTCCGGTCGGCCTCCGGGTCGGTGGCCGTGCCGCGCCAGCGGGTCAGCTCCGGTTCTTCCTCCGGCGGGGGGTCGGCCTGCCTCGGCACGGTCACGAGTGCACCAACCCCCACCCGTCCGAGGGGAACGGGCGCGGGCCGGTGGCTCCGGTTGGTGGCGGTCGCCTCGGTGGCGGCTCGGCGGCGAGCAGCGCCCGGTACGCGGGCACGGTGGCCAGCAGCTCGGAATGCCGGCCGATCGCGGCGATCCGCCCGCCGTCGAGCAGGGCGACCCGGTCAGCCAGCGAGATCGTCGAGGGCCGGTGCACCACCAGCAGAGCGGTGCTGTTGCGCAGAACCTGCCGCAGCGCCGCCTCGACCAGCGCCTCGGTGTGTACGTCCAGGGCGGACAGCGGATCGTCGAGCACCAGCAGCGCCGGCCGGCCGAGCACCGCCCGGGCGAGCGCCAGCCGCTGGCGCTGACCCCCGGAGAGCGACAGCCCCTGCTCGCCCACACGGGTGGACAGGCCCCACGGCAGGTCGTACGCGAAATCGGCCTGGGCGAGCGCGAGGGCCGCGCGGACCTCGTCGTCGTCGGCGTCCGGGCGGCCCAGGGTGAGGTTCTCCCGCACCGACATGGAGAAGAGCGTGGGTTCCTCGAACGCCACCCCGACCAGTCGACGCAGCGAGTCCAGCCGAAGGTCGCGCAGGTCGTGCCCGTCCAGGGTGATCCGGCCGCCGGTCACCTCGTGCAGCCGGGGCACGAGGGAGAGCAACGTGCTCTTGCCGCAGCCGGTGGCGCCGACCAGGGCCAGCGTCTCGCCCGGCTCGATGGTCAGGTCGATCTCGCGCAGCACCGGCGCGGCGGTGCCCGGGTAGCGGAAGGCGACGCGCTCGAAGCGGAGCCTCCCGTGCACCGCGTCCCGCGCCAGGGCGAGCGCCCCGGGGTTGTCCACGATCTGGGGCGGGGTGTCCAGCACCTCCTGGATCCGGTCGGCGGCGGTCGCCGCCTCCTGGCCGTTGGCGATGATCCAGCCCAGCGACTGCACCGGCCAGATGAGCATCAGTTGCAGGCTGGCGAACGCGACCAGCTCGCCGATGGTGAGCACACCCCGCGCGGCGGCCGCCGCCCCGGCCACCAGCACCACGCCCAGCGTCACGTTGGGCACCAGGTCGAGCAGCGCCGCGGTGTTCGCCAGCAGCCGGCCCTTGCCGACGCCGGTGTCGTGCAGTGTCCGGGCGCCACCGGCGAAGCGGGCGGCCAGTTCGGGCCCCCGGCCGTACGCCTTCATGGTGCGCAGGCCCTGCGCGGTCTCCTCGACCATCGTCGCCACGTCGCCCTGCTGGTCCTGCATCCGGCGGGACGCGGTGTGGTAGTGCCGACCGAACCGTCGGGTGATCAGCAGCAGCGGCACCGCGCTGGCCGCGACCAGCAGCCCGAGCGCCGCGTGCAGCCGGATCAGCAGCACCACCACGACCACATAGGTGACCAGGTTGAGCACCAGGAAGAAGACGCCGAACGACAGGAACCGGCGGATCACCGACAGGTCGCTGGTGATCCGCGAGAGCAGTTGGCCGGACTGCCAGCGGTCGTGGAAGCTGGCCGGCAGCCGTTGCAGGTGGGCGTAGACGTCGGCGCGCAGGGCCGCCTCCATGCCCACCGCCGAGGACGACTGCACCCAGCGGCGGATGAAGATGAGCACCGCCTCGACCACGCCGAGCAGCAGCGCCAGGCCGCCGAGTTGGAGCAGACCGGTGGGTTCGTGCCGGGCCACCGGCCCGTCCACCACCCGCTGCACCACCAGGGGTACGGCGATGCTGGCGGCCGTGCCGGCGAGCCCCGCGACCAGCAGCCAGACGAATTCGGCGGCGTACGGGCGCAGGTAGCGGCGCAGCCGCCAGAGGTTGTGCACGGGGTGGGGGGCCGGGTCGCCGTCGCTCTCCACAGGCACTACCCGACGGTAGCGTCAATGGATGGCGATGCTTCTGTCAGCTTGTTGTCAACCGGCGCTCATGACCGAGAAGCCACGTCTTCACGTCCAGCCCCCAGCGGTAGCCACCGAGCGTGCCGTCGGTCCGCAGGACCCGGTGGCAGGGGACGAACAGCGCCGCCGCGTTGCGGGCGCAGGCAGCCGCGGCGGCCCGCACCGCCGGTGGCCGACCGGCCAGCGCCGCGTACCCGGTGTAGGTGACCGGGGTGCCGGCCGGAACCTCGCGCAGCACCTGCCAGGCGTGCGCCATGAACACGCCGCCGGTGTGCTGCCGCACGGGAACCGCGTCGATGGCGGCGAGATCACCGTCCAGGTAGGACCGGACCGCAGCGGAGGCGAGCCCCAGGTCGGCGCGCTGCCGCAGCGGTGCGCGCAGCGTCGGGTGGATCAGGGGCAGCAGGGCCGCCGGGTCCGGGGTGAAGCCGGCCGCGAGGACGTCGCCGTCCGGGCCGGCGAGGATGCTCAGCGGGCCGGTCGGGGTGGTCATTACGGTGCTGTCGATGCTCATGCCGCTCTCCAGAGTCTGATCGTGGCGTAGGACCGCCAGGGCCGCCAGCGTTCGGCGTGCGCGTGGAGGGTGGTGTCGGGCAGGCCGAGGGCGACCGCGCCGCGCCGGACCGCGAGGTCGGTGTCGAGCAGGACGTCCGGGTCGCCGAGGGCGCGCAGGGCGAGGTACTTGGCGGTCCACGGGCCGACGCCGGGCAAGGCGAGCAGCCGCCGCACGGTGTCCTCTCGATCCACTCCCGGCGCCAGGTCGAGCGTCCCGTCGGTGACAGCCCGCGCCAACCCCCGCAAGGTCTCCCGCCGCGCCGCCGGCATCCCAAACCCCGAGTCCGGCAAGCCCAAAAGATCCCCAGCGCCCAAAAACCCCCGAAGCCCCCCCACCCCGTCCCCCGCCCCAGTCCCCCGCCCCCCGTCGCCGTCGCCCCGTTGATCATGAAGTTGTTGTCCCGACGCGCCGGTGTCAGTGGCAACAACTTCATGATCAACGCGGTCGTGGGCGGTCAGGAGGCGCGTGAGGGTTTTTTGGGCTGCGGTGACCGAGATCTGTTGGCCGACGATGGCTCTTACCGCCATCTCGAAGCCGTCTACCGCGCGGGGCAGACGGATTCCTGGCTCTGCCGCCACCACCGGGGCCAGCGCTGGGTCCGCCGCGAGTGTGCCGTCGACGGCGGTCGGGTCCGCGTCCAGGTCGAGCAGGCGACGACAGCGGGCCACCGCCGGCGCCAGGTCACGCAGGTCGGTCAGGCGCAGCGTCGCCGCCACGTACCCGTCCGCCGGGGTCAGCGCCACCTGGCCGGTGCCGTGCGGCAACCGCAGACCCCGGTGGTACGTCCCGTCACGGACCTCGTCCACCCCGGGCAGGGCCCGTACCGCGAGGAAGTCCAGCAGCGCCCCGGCGTGCAACGGCGGTCGGTACGCCAGCCGGAGCGTGATCGTTCCCGCCCCGGCCGTCGCCTCGGGTCGGCCACGGGCCGTGCGCAGTTCCGACGGTGCGCTCGCGTACACCTCGCGGACCGTGTCGTTGAACTGCCGCACGCTGCCGAAGCCCGCGGCGAACGCGATCTCGGCCATCCCCAGGTCGGTCGTCTCGATCAGGATCCGGGCGGTCTGCGCCCGCTGGGCCCGGGCCAGCGCGAGCGGCCCGGCGCCCATCTCGGTGTGCAGCATCCGGTGCAGGTGCCGCTCGGTGTAGCCGAGGCGGGCAGCCAGTCCGGGTACGCCGTCCCGGTCGACAACCCCGTCGGCGATCAGCCGCATCGCCCGACCGACCACGTCGGCGCGAGCGTCCCACTCCGGCGAGCCGGGTGCGGCGTCCGGCCGGCAGCGGCGGCAGGCGCGCAGACCTGCGCCCTGCGCGGCGGCGGCGGACGGGAAGAACCGGACGTTCTGTCGCTTCGGGGTGGTCGCCGGGCAGGACGGCCTGCAGTAGATCCCGGTGGACGTCACGCCGGTGTAGAACCAGCCGTCGAACCGCTGGTCACGGCTGTCCACAGCCCGGTAGCACCGCTCGAAGTCCATCTCCACGTCACCGATGATGCCCCGCCCGGATGGCCGCCGGCTGGCGGGAATCGGACCTGGGCGTGCGCGGCGGCGCACGGCCCGCCTGCCCGCTGCCGGCGGGGGCGCCACCGGCGGCGTCGGAGGTCCCACCGGCCGGACCGGGCCCCGGTCCGGCCAGTGTTCAGCGGCGGCGTCGGTGGGGCTGGCCGGACCGGCCGGACCGGGCCGACTGGCCGGATCGGGCCGACTGGCCGGATCGGGCCGGGCTGGCGGCGGTCAGCAGGGCTGGCCGGAAGACGCCGTCCGGGTCGTACCGCTTCCACAGCCGCCGCACCCGGACGCCGGTCTCGCCCGGGTAGATCCGGGCGAACGCAGCCGTGTCCGGTCGGCTCTCGAAGTTGAGGTACTCGCCGTCGACGTGCGCGGCGACGCCCCGCCAGGCGGCGTCCAAGGCCGCGCCGCCCTGGGGCGGGAACACCGAGGCGACGACCAGGGTGTTCTGGTGCCGGTGGCGGTAAGCGGTCGCGTCCGGGGCGACGTCGTTGACCGCCCCGCCGACCGAGCGCAGTTGGATCACCGCTCGACCCGGCCCGGTCACCGCACGCATCACGGCCCGTGCGCCGGCGTCGTTCAGCTCGGTGAACAGGCCGTTGGTCGTCGTGCTGCGCTGCTGCCCGACGTTCGGGTGCAGGTGCGCGGTCGGCACCAGGGCCGGGTAGGGCAGCAGGTCGGTGCGGTGTTCGAGCACCTTTCCGATGGCCAGCAGCGGCTCCACCAGCGGCCGGGCGCGGCGCAGACTCTCGGTGGCCGCCACGGCGGTGACAGACATGAGGGTCGAGCGTCCCTCCGCGAACACCACGGCCGCAGCGGACAACTCCCGGGGAGCCTGTGCCAGGTAGCTCGACCACTCCCGAAGGGTGCGGCCGTCCGGGTGCGCCTCGACGACGAGTTGCGTCACCCCGACGTTGCGCTGCTCGGCGGCCTCGATCTCGAACGCCACCACGATGCCCGCCCCCGCGCCCGCGCCCCGGACGAGCCAGAACAGCTCCGGCTCGTGCTCCGCGTCCGCGCGGACCAGCGTCCCGTCCGCGAGCACCACCTCCACCGCGCGGACACGGTCGATGGTGAGGCCGTAGGAGCGCACCAACCAGCCGACGCCGCCGCCGGTGGCCAGGCCGCCGACGCCGACGTTGCCGTGGTCGCCCGAGCTGACCACCAGGCCGTACGGGGCCAGCGCCGTCGCGACGTTCGCCCAGCGGGCGCCGGCCTCGATCCGGACCAGGCCGGACCGTTCGTCGAGCACCCGCACGCGGTTGAGCATCGACAGGTCGATGACCAGCCCACCGTTGTTCGAGGACGCCCCGGAGAGCCCGTGCCCGCCGCTGCGGACGGCGATCGGCAGCCGCTGCTCCCGCGCGTAGCGGATCGCGTCGACCACCTGCGCGGTGCTCTTCGGCAGGAGGACGGCGGCCGGCGAAGCCGGCGTGGTGTACGTCGAGCGCAGTTGCGCGTACCGGCGGTCGCCGGGGGTGACGATCTGCCCGGTCAGCGAGTCGGGCACCCGGGCCAGGGTGTTGGTCATCGCTGCCCCCTCTGTTCACGGACCGCTGCCCGTCCGCCCGCGGCCGCCCGGGTCGGGTGTCGTGTCTCGCCCAGTTTGTCCGCAGACGGATCGAGGCTCACGCCGATGGTGATCGGCTGTCCGTAATCGGTCATGGGTCAAGAGTGGGCGGCGGCAGCGGCCTTGGCAAACTGAGGGTTAGCTACTAATCTTCAGTAAGTGACCAGCGAGGCGCAGGCCGCCGCTCTGCGGCGTTACCAGGGAATCGACGACTCCAGCTGCCGCACCTTCCAGGACGCGCTCGAGTTGGTCGGTCGGCGGTGGACCGGAGCCATCCTGCTCGCCGCCATGCGCGGCGCACGTCGTTTCGGGGAGTACCGGGCGGGGGTGACCGGGATCTCCGATCGGCTGCTCGCCCAGCGGCTCAGGGAGCTGGAGGCCGACGGGTTGATCGAGCGCACTGTCGTTCCGACGTCGCCGGTGCAGATCCTCTACGCCCCGACCCGGGACGGCCGGGAGTTGATGCTGCTGCTCCAGCCGCTGGTCGACTGGAGTCACCGGAGGCGCGACGGCCACCCGGCCGACGACGGCGGCCCGGCCGGCCAGGCCGAGCGGAGAAGCCGCCCGGCCTGACCGGATCTGATCAACTCACCGGGCCGGTTGCCCCGCAGGTCCGAGCGGGCTCGGGCTGACCGCCGGAAGTCCCGGCGGGGGTGCGCCCGGCGCGCCGACCGGTCCGCCGCCCGGCACGCCGGGCGGTCCTAGCGGGCTCGGCTCGACGGTCAGCTGGGCCGGGCTCGGCACGCCGGGCGGCCCGGGAACGACGGTGGGTTCGACGGTCGGTCGCGCCGGCACGCCGGGCGGTCCGGGTACGGCGGCCGGGTCGGCCGGGTTGGGCACCGCCGCCGGGCCGGCTGGGCTGGGCACGGCCGGTCTGGGCTGGTCCGAGCCGGTAGCGGCGAGGGCGATGGGTGCCGCGATCAGGATGGCGGCCACGGTGCCCACCGCACCCAACGTCACAGTGGCTCGACGCCGGCGGCGCACCCGCCGTTCCGCTCGGCTCAACAGGTCATGCACGATCGGTGCCTCCTCGGCCAGGTCGGTGAGGGTGGAGCGGATGAGGTGCTCGAAGGAGTCGGTCATCGCCGTACCTCCAGCAGTTCGATCTCCGGCAGGAGTTCCCGCAGTCGGGTGACCGCCCGGTGGGTACGGCTGCGCACGGTGCCCACCGAACAGCCCAACAGTTCGGCGACCCGGGCTTCGGGCAGGTCCTCGTAGTAGCGCAGCACCACGACCGCCCGTTGGGCCGGCGGCAGGTGCCGCAGCGCGGCGCGCATCGCCAACCGCACGTCCGACCCGCCGCTCGGGTCGGCGCCGACCGGCTCGTCCGCCGGGTTGAGCGGCGTCTCCCGCCACCGGCGCAGGCGCCGCCACCAGCTGATCTGCTGGCGGTACATGACGACGCGCAGATATCCCTCGGGATCGGTGTGCCGGATGGTTCCCCATTTCGGGATGGCCCGCGCCAACGCCGACTGGAAGAGGTCCTCGGCCGCGGTGCGGTCCCCGGTCAGCAGGTACGCGACCCGCATCAGCGCCGGAGTTCGGCTGCCGACGAACTCGGCCAGCCGGGCTCGTTCGTCCTCGTCCACCCACCACCCCCGTTTCGTTGTCACCCCTACAGACGCCCCAGGTCATCGTCGCTATCCACGATCGACGGATTGTTTTCCGCCCGAAAGTGTCGGTCGTGCCGGGTAGCGTCCGGCCACCAACTCAAGAAGGGGTGCGGCGATGGCGAGCGTGGCGGGTAGGGCGGCGGCGTCGACACCTGGCGCTTTCCCGCCGCTGCCCCGGGCGGTCGTGCAGTCCTTCTACCGCCGCATGCGCGCTGTCGCGCCAGCCGCCGTCGGCGCCATCGAGCGGGACCGGGCCGCCGACCCCGAGCAGGCGTTCTCCGATACCGCCTGCGGCCGGCTGGTTCGCTCCCTCGACGACGCGGGCCTGCGGGCGCTCGGCATGTGGACGCACCACTGGTGCATGCGGTTCTACGACGACGACACCCGGCCCGGCCGGCGGCTTGTCCGCGAGATCGCCGCCCGGCCCGGGCTGGGCTGGACGGCCGACGAGGTGCGCTGGATGCTGCGCGAGTCGGTCTGGGCCGGGCCGGGCGCCGCCGAACGGTTCACCCTGCCCGGTGCCGCCGCCGCGCAACTGCCCCCGGCCGACCGGCCCCTCGACGAGCTGCCGCCGGGGCACTGGCCCGAGGCCCGGGTGCCCCGCCAACGGCGGCCTGACTGACCGACGCTGCGCTGGCCGCACGCGCGCCGCGCAGCCGGCCACCGGCCGGCTGCGGCAGGATGGACGCCGCACCGCACCAACGAAAGGGACGCCCGATGCCCGCCAGCGAACCGACCATCCTCGCCACCAGCATGGGTTTCCGCCGGGGCGACCGGGGGCCGATGGATCTGCGCCCCGGCCCGGTCTTCAAGCTGGCGGCCGAGCTGGCCGAGGCCGGCCCGCAGCCGCGGATCTGCTACCTGGGGCAGGCCGTCGGGGACCAGCCCACCTCGCTGACCGCCGTCTACGGGGCGTTCGCCGACACCCGGTTCCGCGTGTCGCACCTGGCGCTGTTCCCGATGCCGAACGTCGACGACGTCCGCGCCCACCTGCTCGCCCAGGACGTGATCTGGGTTGGTGGTGGCAGCGTCGCCAACCTGGTTGCGGTCTGGCGGGTGCACGGGCTCGGCGAGATCCTGCACGAGTGCTGGCAGGCCGGCGTGGTGCTGGGTGGAGTCTCCGCCGGCTCGATCTGCTGGCATGTGGGCGGCGCCACCGACAGCTTCGGCCTTCGACTGCGCGGCTTCACCGAAGGGTTGGGCTGGCTGCCGTACGGCAACGGGGTGCACTACGACAGCGAAGACCAGCGGCGACCGCTGATGCACCAGCTGGTCGGCGACGGGACACTGCCGACCAGCCACTGCACCGACGACGGGGTCGGCCTGGTCTACCGGGGGACCCGGCTGGTCGAGGCGGTCGCCGACCGCGAGGGCGTCTCGGCGTACGAGGTCAGCCGCACCGCGGACGGCAGCGTTCAGGAGACGGTCATCGCCCCACGCCTGCTCGGCTGAGCGCCGGTCAGACCCGGTCCTCGAACGCGGCGCACACGGTGGCCCGCGCCTGTGGCCCCTCGATCGCCCGCAGCAGCTCCCGGGCCAGGGCGATCTGGTGCCCCTCGTCGACCGCCTTGTCCATCGGGGTCAGCTCCACGCGCCACCGGAAGTAGAGGTAGTCGTCCTCGTCGGTGGCGGCCAGCCGCGGGTCGGCGTCCTCGTTGGGGTTGATCTCCAGCAGGTTGCCGCGTACGTCCACCGAGTCCCGGCGGTAGGGCACCGCGTCGGGCAGCCGGGTGCGGATCAGGTCCAACAGCTCCGCCGCCGTCAGCGGGCCGTCGACCATGATGAGGAACTGCAACGTCGTCTGCACGTCTGCCACCCTGCCAGATGCGGATCCGCTCAATCGAGCGGGAGGAACGGGCCGTTGTCGAACTTGCCGCCCCGGCGCAACACCGAGAACTGCACCTTGTGCGGTACGTGCGTGTCCATCAGCTCGCGCCGCAGGTGGGTGAAGTCGGTGCCCAGGTCGAAGCTGGCGAGCTGACCGTTCTCGTTGATCCGGCGCAGCATCGTCTTGCGCAGCCGGGTCCCGTCCGGTGCCCGGGACAGGGAACGTTCAGCGAGGTCGAAGAAGGTCTTGTCGTCGACGATGAGCGCCACGTCGATGTCGGAGTCGGGGCGGGCGGTGCCGCGTACCCGGCTGCCGTGGGCGACCAGGTCACCGTCGGGCAGCCCGGCCTGCCGCTGCGTCTGCCGGGCACCTCGGGTGAACCGGGTCCACTGTCGTTCGGTGAAACCCTGCGGAATCCGGCGGGCGGCCCGGGTGGTCGCCGCCTCGGCCGCTTCGCCCGCCACGTCGTCGGCCCGCCGCATCATGCTCCGGGCGGCCTGCGCCACGATGCCCCGGGCAGCCGTCGTGGCGCCGTCCGGCAGGTCCCGCCGATGCCCTGTCACGCCGGCTCGTCCGACTGCCCGCGGCGCTGTACCGCGTCGTCGTTCAGGCGTCGGTGGCGTAGAACCGCGTCGAAGACCTGTGCCAGCTCGGCGGCGTCCTCGCCGGCATGGTGGGTGTGCGGCACGTCGTGCAGGCCCAGCTCGTGCTTGATCTTGCCCTTGCGGGTCTGGACCCACTCGCTGCCGGTCAGCCCCATCCAGTAGCTGCGCAGGTCGACGCCGGAGCCGGTGGCACCGAACGGGCTGTAGCCGACGAAGCGGACGAAGTACCAGTGCACGAACATGCCGTCCCAGACGGCGGGTGCGGCGAGGAAGACCGGACGGCCGATCCGGCGTAGCCCGTTGACCCAGGCCGCCGCCGCGGACATCGCCTCCTGTGCGGTGGGCGCTTCGCGGAGCAGGCGGTCCCGGTCCAGACCCGACACGGCCAGCGCGGCCGGGACGAACTCGTCGGAGATGGGACGCAGTTCGGTGTAGAAGGTCAGATCCGGGCGTCCGGCCACGGCCATGCCCAGCGAGATCATGCTGTACGGCCCGGGGATCGGCCCGTCCGCCTCCACGTCGACGCCGATGTACAGCTCGGGTAGGGGAGAGGTCATCCCAGCACCACCCCGATGGCCTGGTCGATCAGCATGTTGAGGACGATGTCGGTGAGCTTTTTGAAGACCGGGATCTCCAGCAACGAGGCACCGAACGTCGGCGCGGCCGTCGCGATCGCCTGGATGATCTGCACCAACAGGATGACCAACTGGACGATCACGTTGATCTTCAGGGCGAGGACGATCAGCGCGCACACGAAGAGCGTCGCGGCCACCATCTGCGCGCCTGTGCCACCGTCCCGCAGCACCGAGATCGCCGAGCCGTTGGCCTCCCAGCGCTGTTGGAACGCGGTCAGCGCGTCGCCCTGGTTGCCGGCCAGCACCCGCTGCGCGGCCGCCGTGCCCTCCGCCGCCGCGTTGTTCAGCGAGTCGGCCATCTCCATCCACATCTGGCCGAGCTCGAACAGTTTTGTCTCGTCCGACTTGGGCCAGGTGTAGCCCAGCTCGTTGAGCAGGCCGGCGAGTTCGCCGGGCAGCATGATGCCCATCGACCCGCCTACCAGCTCATTGTCGTGAACTGGGCGTCGTTGTCCTGCTCGACCAGGTCGTACTGGTCGGCCATCAGGCTCAACCCGTCACCGAAGCCGCGCAGCCCGTCGACGACCGACCCGAGGCACTCCGCCGCGATCTCCTCGGCCACCTGGTACGACATGCCGATCAGACCGCCCACGTCGTCGTCGCCGAAGATGTCGCCCATCGAGGCCGTCCGTGCGCGCAGCGCCTCCCACTGCGCGGCGAGCTGCTCGGCCACCGCCGTCAGGTGACCGCCGCCCTGCCGCAGCGCGGGTGGATGCACCTGCAGGTCGTCGCGCATGTCGTCACCTCGCTGCCTGCTGGATGCGCCGCACCGCGTCGGTGAGGGCATCGGTCATCGCCGCCATGCTGCGTACCGACTCGTTCTGCAACTCGTCGAGCTGCTGGCCCAGGGCCACCGGGTCCACCGTGGGCGCGTCCGCCGCCTCGCCGGCCTGGAGCCGCAGGTCGTCGAGCGCGGCGTTGACCGCCAGGGTGATCTGCTCGCCGAGCACCTCGGCGCCCATCCGCAGGGCGCGCGGGTCCACCGTCACCGACTCGATGCGCTGGCCGACCGCCACGACCTCGACCTGCCCGCCCGCCGCGGATCCGCTGGCCCGTGCCGGCTGGGCGCTCACGCCGTCGTCGGGAGCCTGACCGGTCGACCGCATCGACGCCAGCGCCTGTCGGGTCTGCTGGAACAGTCGGTCGAATTCCGTCACCTGGTCCACAACGCCCCCTAACGTCGCACGTGACATCGAAGAGGGTAGCAACGGGACTCCAGTGCCGGGACGCGCTAGGGCGCGACCACGGCTGGCGCGGTCCGGGCCGAATCGGAGCCGCCTGGACCGGTCCGGTTGGCACCGGCGTAAGCTGGCCCGTCGTGAGTCTCACCATCGGCATCGTCGGCCTGCCCAACGTCGGCAAGAGCACGCTTTTCAACGCGTTGACCAAGAACGACGTGCTGGCGGCGAACTACCCGTTCGCCACCATCGAGCCCAACGTCGGCGTGGTCGGGCTCCCCGACGAGCGGCTGGGCAAGCTGGCCGAGATCTTCTCCTCGCAGAAGGTGCTGCCTGCGCCGGTGTCGTTCGTCGACATCGCCGGCCTGGTGCGCGGCGCGTCGAAGGGGCAGGGCCGGGGCAACGCGTTCCTGGCCAACATCCGGGACGCCTCGGCGATCTGCCAGGTCGTGCGGGCCTTCTCCGACCCGAACGTGGTGCACGTCGACGGCAAGGTCTCCCCGGCCGACGACATCGAGACGATCAACACCGAGCTGATCCTCGCCGACCTGCAGACCCTCGACAAGGCGCTGCCGCGGTTGGAGAAGGAGGCCAAGCTCCGCAAGGACCGCCTGGCCGCGGTCGCCGCCGCGAAGGCGGCCATCGAGGTGCTCGACGGCGGCACCACCCTCTACTCCGGGGCCGCCGCCGCCAAGATCGAGCTGGAGCACCTGCGCGAGCTGCACCTGCTCACCACCAAGCCCTTCCTGTACGTCTTCAACGTCGACGAGGCCGAGCTGGCCAACGAGACGTTCCTCGACGAACTGCGTGCCCTGGTCGCCCCTGCCGAGGCCATCTTCATGGACGCCAAGATCGAATCTGAGCTGGTGGACCTGCCCGAGGAGGAGGCCCGCGAGCTGCTGGAGTCGATCGGGCAGAACGAGCCCGGTCTCAACCAGCTCGTCCGGGTCGGCTTCCGCACCCTCGGCCTCCAGACGTACCTCACCGCCGGCCCCAAGGAAGCGCGCGCCTGGACCGTCCCGGTCGGCGCCACCGCGCCGGAGGCCGCGGGCGTCATCCACAGCGACTTCCAGCGCGGCTTCATCAAGGCCGAGGTGGTCTCCTTCAACGACCTGGTCGAGCACGGATCGATGGCGGCGGCCAAGGCGGCGGGCAAGGTCCGCATCGAGGGCAAGGAGTACGTCATGCAGGACGGCGACGTGGTGGAGTTCCGCTTCAACGTCTGATCCCCGCCGCTCAATCACGTGTCCCGTAGGCCCTGGAGGGCGTGCGAAGGTAGGCGTCCGAGATTGAATCCAGCCGCGACCACCCGTCCTAGCGCAGATCGATTCGGCTGTCGCCGACGGGATCTGCTGCACCAGCGGTGACCGACGGAATCCGTTGACGACAAGTTGTTTGCCGAGTTCAGCTCCGAGTTGACCGAACAGGCGAAGCCGAGCCATACGTGGGCCGTTCTTTGCCTCCGTCCCATGCTTAGATTGGGCGCATGGCACCCTCTGGTCGCTGGCTGCTCGTGCACGTCACCACGGTGGCCGTGCTGCTGGTCATATTTGTGTTCCAGGTTTTCGCCTTACGCTCCTCGGACGCTGGACCGACCGCGAGTATGGCCTTGGCTCTATCGGGCCTGCCACTGTTAGCACTCGGGTTGCCCTGGTCATTGCACTATGTGGTCAGTCCCTACACATACTCAACCGTGGCCTTGGCCATGCTGGGGATGGCGGGGCCGGCGGTCCTCAACGTCGTCATCCACGTGTGGATCTTCGGGCTGAAGGGGCGGAGTTGGCGTGCACCTTGAGTGACTGTCCTGAGCGGGCAGTCACTTAGGTCAGAGCTGGCGATGGTTGCTTGGGACGAGGTGACGATTGGGCCGGACTGAGGGACTCGGCGGCGGTATTCCGACCGACAGCAGTGGCGGCGCGTCAATCGCAGAGCCGGAGAGGCAGCGAAGAGGCAGCGCGACGACGACTAGCGGAATGGCGGGAGACGAGGCAGGGCGCCAGGGTAGCCATGCTTGACGAAGTGGGACGACAGCAAAACGCATTAAATGATGTCCGTGCCCGCGTTCACACCCTGATCTAGGGTGCCAAGGAATGCTGACTGGCCTTTTCGCTGCTCAAGGCATCTCAACGCAGGGCAACTGGCTTTCTGAACCGTATGCGGGGGCCCGCCGACAGCAGCATTGACAGCAACCACCCGGGCCGAGGAAGGCCGCCGGCCACCGAACGGCTCGGGCGGCCGGAGGAGATCGCCGCCTTCGCCGCCTTCCTGCTCAGCGACGAGACCCGATTCATCACCGGAGCCGCACTCGCGACCGACGGCGGCCTCACCGCCGCCTGACGACGGCAGACATCAACGTCTGAATCCGGCCTGCTGTCGGCCGGGCCCTCAGGTTGGTGTCCGCCCTTGAGGATGGCCGCCGCCAGGGCTTGTGCTGCGGAGCGTCCACGTCCCGGCACCGGCCGCCTCCTCGCCGGGCGAGAGGAGGCAGCCGGTCCGGTTCGGTGCGTATCCCCGCAGACCCGTTACGCCGGTTCGACCGGTAGCCACAGCTCGCAGGTCGCGGTGCTGAAGTCGTCCGCGCGATCGAGGATGGCGACGATCGAGGGCCCCGGCCGCAGACGCCACGGGTTGGACGGGAACCATTCGGTCGCGGTCGCCGCCCAGGTGTCCTGTAGGGCCTGCGGATGGGGTCCGGAGGTGCGGAAGACGGCCCACGTGCCGGCCGGTACCTCGATGGCGTCGAGGTCGTGGGGGACCGGCGTGTCCTGGGACAGCGCGACCCCGTGCAGGTAGGTCAGTTCGCTGCCCTCGGCGGCGTCGGGGTCGAGCCCGTCGCTGACCTGGAGGAGGCCTCCGGGCTCGGTGTCGCTGAGGGCCTTCAGCCGGAGATGCTCCTGCGGCGGCAGCGCGGCGATGTGCTGTTGGATGTGTGGGTTGACGCCCTGGTGGATGAGCGGGACCCGGGCCGCGTGGCCGGCGAGCCGGAACGCGGGGCGGTCCACGATGCGAGTGTCCATGGGGATACTCCCTTCGACGGTCAGGCGGAACCTGAGCTGCGGTTGAGTGCGAAGGGGACCTCCGTCGCGGCGAACGTCACCGGGGTTGGCACCATGGACCGCCCGGAACGCCCGTCCGAACGCCTCGGTCGAGCCGTACCCGTAGCGGACGGCGATGCTCAGCAGATCGCCCTCCCCCCGAACGACGTCGGCAGCGGCGACGGTCATGCGCCGTCGGCGCACGTACTCCGACAGCGGCATGCCAGCCAACGACGAGAACATCCGGCGCAGGTGGTATTCGGTCGTGCCGAGTGCCTTCGCCAATCCGTTGACGTCGAACTCCTCGGTGAGGTGCTTCTCGACCAGGTCGACAAGCCTGTTGAGTGCCGCGATCACGAGGCCTCCCTTCGCCGTCAAGCCTGGCCGAGGAACCCCTGGCCGTGCCCGACCATAGAGGCCCGATCCGATCATGTACGGGGAACGCCGCGCAGCGGTGTCGCAGATCAGTTGGGACGGCACACCAGGCGGCGCGGGTGGCCGGCCTGCCGACGCACGTCGCTCAGGTGGCTGTCCGGCGGATGGCGAGCAGGGCGATGTCGTCGTTCGGGTTTTCGGTGTCGAGGGTTGCCATGACGGCGGCGCAGACGGTGTCGGCAGGCCCGACCGGAGCGGCAGCCATCAGGCGGGCGATGCCGATGTCGATCGGTTCGTCACGACGTTCGACGAGCCCGTCGGTGTAGCAGATCAGGACCGCGCCGGGCGGGAAGTCCGCCCCCGTACTGCGCCGTTGCGGTGTCCGGTAGCCAATGCCGAGCGGCGGGTCGACCTTGGCGGAGAGCAGGACGGCGGGTTGCCCGGGCACAACCATCACGGGGCGCAGGTGCCCCGCCAGGGAAACCTTGATGGTCGCGCCGTCCGGGGAGATCATCGCGTACAGCGCGGTGCTGAGGCTGCCGGTCTCGAAGTGGTTGACCTTCCGATCGAGGAGGGTCAGCGCCTCCGCCGGATCGTCCGAGACCAGTGCGTACGCCCGCAGCGCACTTCGGATCCGTCCCATCACCACGGCCGACTGCAATCCGTGCCCCGACACGTCACCGATGACCACTCCCAGCCACCCGGATGGCAGGGGGAAGACGTCGTACCAGTCGCCGCCCACACCGGAGACGTGACCGGGGACGTATCGGGCGGCCATCTCCAGATTCGGCACCTTGGGCAGCTCGGTGGGGAGCAAACTCCGTTGCAGGGCCAGCGCGGCGTTCTGGTCCAGGCTGTGCACACGGGCCTGGTTGGCCACGCCGATCCGGTCGGCGACGAGTTCGAGCAGCCGGACGTCGTCCGGGGCGAACCGGCGTGGAGTGAGGGTCCCGACGTGCAGGACGCCGATGAGGTCACCGCGCGCGAGGACCGGCACGCCGAGCAGAGACTTGATCCCGGCCTGCAACAGGACCGGGTTGACCACCTGCTCGGCGGTGACGTGTTCGATGATCACTGGCCGCCGGGTCAGGGCGATCCGGCCGGCGAAGCCCCGGCCGATGGAGACCCGGAAGGCTTGCCGGACCTCTTCTTCCAGCCCTTTGGCGGCGGTGGCCACGAGCTGCCGGGCGTGCACGTCGAGCAGCAGGATGGCGGCCGTGTCGACGCTCAGCAGTTCGCGGACCCGGTCGAGCAGCTCGTCGAAGAGGTCGGCGGCGTCGAGCCGAGACAGCGTCGCGTCGGTTACGGCCTCAATGCGGCGTAACCGCTCCGCGTCCGTGACACCGCTGGTCGCAACCACGCAATGATCGTAGCTGTGCCGTCCGCTGTTGCTGGTCGCGCGTTGGTCAAGCAATGTCCGGCAGTGGACTGCCCGCAGGCAGCTGGTTGCTCCGTGAGCCGCGCGGCAGTCCAGCCCGTTGATCAGGCACTACACGACGGAGAGCCGGGAGCGAGCTGTCTCGCCCGGCCGGCTACCGCTCGGCCCAGACGCCCAGCTCGTTGCCGCTGGGGTCGGTGAAGTGGAAACGCCGCCCGCCCGGGAACTCGTACGGCCCGTTCACCACGTGACCGCCGGCCTCCTTCACGGCCTGCACGGACCGGTCCAGGTCGCTGGAGTAGAGCAGCACGAGCGGGCCGCCTGCCCGGACTTCCTGGTCCACACGGAGACCGCCCACCTCGGGTGCGGACTCACCGTGCGGGCTCCGGATTCCGGCGTACCCCGGCCCGTAGTCGTTGAACTGCCAGCCGAACGCGTCGGCGTAGAAGCGCTTGGCCTGGGCGAGGTCGTCGACCGTGAACTCCACGTAGTCGATGGCGTGGTGTCGCTGGGGAGAAGACTCAGACATGCGCCGCATTGTGCGCGCGGGGTGTGACACGGTCGCCGACCGCGGAGCAGACGCGAGACTCAGTAGAGCTGTGGCGGCAGGCCCTTGCGGTCCACGACGGCCCGGACCTGCGCCTCCCACTTGAAGATCAGGTCGTTCCACTCGGGCGAGTCGAAGTAGTTCTCGATCGACCCGTCGAGGTCGAACTCGGGCATGTACATGCCGACCACGCCCTTCTGGAGCAGGCCCTCCTCAAGGACGGCCTTCTCGCGCAGGATCAGGATCGGCAGGCCTAGCTGGTACGCCATCGCGGGTTCGATGTGCGACCAGGGGCTGGTCAGCCAGGTGTCGTCCAGTCGGTAGCTCTTCAGGCCCGCGAGGTTGGTCCGGAAGTTGCCGCTGCCCGTCTCGATGTAGGTCCGCCGCAGGGCGATCGTGATGAGGCCGTTCGACTCCAGCATCAGCCGCCTGATCGCCTTCAGCGGGGCGTCCATGTCGTAGTCGGTGACGCCGAGGGTGCGCGGGGCAAACCCCCGAGAGTCGAGGTACGCGCACATCCGGTCGATGAACACGGCCTGCTCCCGCATGCACGGCTTGGGATAGCTCAAGAACACGGAGATCTTGAAGCGCCCTCGGCTGCCCTGCGTCTCCGCTGCCATCACTCTCCCTGACACGGTCGCCTGCGAGCCGGGCGATTCGATCTGAACCAGGGAGGCGATTCTAGGATCGCGTGGCGGTGCGGCGCGGCCCGCTGTCGGCAGCCCGACTGCCGAACGGAGGTCGACTCTGGCTCCTTGGGGTCGGGGTCGCACCCGTACTTCCGGAACCAGAGCCGACCAATCGTCGCTACTCCGCGCGGTACACCGAGATGTGCGCCGGACTGTCGGCGGTGAACGGCTGCCGGTGCCAGTCGGCGTACCGCTCGGTGAGCCGGAGCCCCGCCTGCTGCGCCATCTCGTCGATCTGGTGCGGCCAGGCGTACCGCATGGCGAACGGCTTCAGGTGCACGCCGTCCCCGTCGAACGTGATGGTCTGCCGGATGAAGCGCTGCGCCGGCCGGTCGTACCGGTGCAGTCGGATCGTCGCCGAGTCCTCGGTGACGGCATGGACCTGCACCTGCTCGTCGACGTCGAAGTCGCGCGGGTCCGGCACGAACGTCTCGATGACGAACGCGCCGCCGGGCGACAACACCCGGGCGACGTTACGGAAGCAGTCCGCCTGCCGCTCGGCGTCGACCAGGTTGAACAGCGTGTTGAAGACCAGGTACGCGAGCCGGAACTCACCGGCCACCGGTACGTCGGCCATGTCGGCGACCACCACCGGGATCTGGTCGCCCCCGGGCTTGGCCCGCATCTGGGCAAGCATCTCCTCGGACGCCTCGACGCCGTGCACGGTGAGGCCGCGCTCGGCCAGCGGCAGCGCGACGCGGCCGGTGCCGATCGCCAGTTCGAGGACCGGGCCGCCGTCGGCCAGGTCGGCCAGGAAGTCCACGGCGGGCATCGGGTCAGGGTTGGTGTCGCCGACGTCGTAGTCGGCGCCCCACAGCCGGCCGAAGAGGCCGGGATCGTCGAAGACCGACATCAGCGGCCTCCGCGGTTGGTGTCAGTGGCGCTCGACAGCGCCGTGGTCAGGGAGCTGAGCTGCTCACGAAGTCTCGATTCCTCAGTGTGGATGACGTCGGGTCGGAGGAACTTCGTTGTGTTGGGCATGTCGGCTGCTCCCTTCGCGCGGCTGTCGAGTGACGACACCAGAAGCCGCCGGGGCCGGGCAACCCATTTAGGCGGTGCCTGGCCGCCGGCGGCCGGACGGGTCAGGAGATGTGGTGCAGGATCACGTTGTGCACGTGGTGGCTCTTCTGCGCACCACGGAACTCCACCTCGTAGGTGTGCGTGCCGACGTGGATGGCGATCGAACCGGTGGAGAAGAACGAGCCACCCCAGGACTTGTTGCTGACCACGCTCACGCTGGTGATCTTCGAGTACGGGATGCTGGTGATCGCGAACCGCTTCCCGACGAAGGAGCGGTCCTGGATGATCACCCGCCGGTCGGTCAGCCCGATGAACCCGGTGCCGGTGCCCACGGCGTCGTAGACGGCGATGATCTGCTCGCCGTCGAGGAGGCCGCTCTCGATCTGCTGGACCTGCTCTTTGCGGTCGTACGCGATGTTCGCCATGCGTCCCAGGCTAGAAAACCGGTGCCAACGAGGCAGCGCGGGCGAGGACGACGAACTCGCCGTCACCGTGGCCCACCGGCTCGCGGTGCCAACCGCCGTAAATGTGGTCCACGGTGAAGCCCGCCCTGGTCAGGGACTCGCGCAGCTCGCCCTCGGTGCGGAAGCGGAGCGTCGCCGAGCTGAGCAGATCCTCGCCGTCGGCAAAGTGGTAGTGGTGGGTGAAGTCCACCACTCCGTCGCGTACACCTGTGACCTCGGTCCACGCGCGGACCTCGCCGCCGTCGCGCAGCGGGACCCGCCGTTGCGAATCCCTCGGGTTCCACCGCTCCCAGCGGCGGTCCGCCGGATCGCGGGCATCGAAGACCAGCCGACCGCCGGGCACGAGCGCCCGCCGCAGGTCGGCGAGGGTACGCGCCCACTCCGCGTCCGCTACGAAGAACTGCGAGACGTGGCTGGTCAGCACTGCCACGTCGAACGCTCGGCTCGGCAGCAGCGCCGAGGTGCCCTCGATCCAGGTCACCTGCTGAGCGCACGATCGGTCACGGGCGGCGGTGAGGGAGGCGCGGGCCGGGTCGATGCCGGTGACGGTGTGGCCGGCGGCGGCGAGAGCGACAGTCAGACGACCGGTGCCGCAGCCGAGGTCGAGGACCCGCGCGGTCGGGGTCTCGTCGACGATCGCGAGAAGGAAGTCGTCGTCGGGGCCCCACTGGCATTCCGCGTCGTAGACCTGGACCAACCTGCGGTGGCGGAACTCGCCCTGTTTCATCTGAGCTGGGGACGTCAGGACTCGGTGACCGCCCGGTACGCGTCCTCGATGCGGGCAGCCAGCAGGACCTCACCCTCGGTCAGCGGCTCGCCGTTGCCGTGCCCGACCCGGATCTGGGTGCTGTCGGACCGACGGCTGATCTCGGGGCGCAGATGCAGCGCATCGGCGACCACCTTCACCCGTTCAGTTAGCGCCGCGTGTTGGGTATCGTCGATCACGAGCGTGCGCCGGATCTGTTCGCCCTCCCGCGTCCAACCAGATAGCAAGGTCAACGCGTCGGACAGGTAATCGTGCTTTGCTCGGCTGTTGAACAACACGCGCATGACCGCACCCCCCAAGCGCCGTTGTCGGCTTGTGGCCAAATCGTCGCCATCCCGTGTCTTGTCGGTGTGCTCTAGTTTGTCGCCGCTCGCTGGAGGTGTCCACGCCCACACTTCCGTGTTCTATTGGCCTAGCGGACGGCGACGGCACCCAAACCGCCGATTGATCTGGCACCCTGGACGCCCGTGCAGACCGAACGGGCTAGTGGCGGCGGGCAGGCCGAACGACGGGACCTGAAAGTGATCGTCGGGGCGGCGATCATCCGGGACGGGCGGGTGCTCGCGTGCGCGCGTGCCGCCCCACCGGAGGTTGCCGGCATGTGGGAGTTCCCTGGTGGGAAGGTCGAGCCGGGGGAGGCCGAGACCGACGCGCTGATCCGGGAGTGCGCCGAGGAGTTGGCCGTACGCGTGGAGATCGGCGACCGGGTCGGCCGCAACGTGCGGATGGCCCACGGCCGTTCGGTTCTCAAGGTGTACGCCGCCCGCCTGGTCGGCGACGACCAGCCGCAGGCGCTCGAGCACTCGGCGCTGCGCTGGCTCGCCGCCGACGAGTTGGACTCGGTCACCTGGCTCCCCGCCGACGCCCCCATCGTGGCCGCCCTCCGCCCCCTCCTAAAAACCCCCTAACCCCACCCCCACCCCACCCGTCACCGGCGTTGACCATGAAGTTATTGCTGCGACACGCCGGCCGGACCGGCAATAACTTCATGATCAACGGGGGTGGCAACCGGGGGGACGGGGACAGGGGGGTATGGGGACGGGGGCTACCGGCAGTGCCGGTAGCCCCCGTTTCGTGGTCGTGCTTAGTGCTTGTCTTGGTCTGGGTGGGCGAAGTTGAGTTCGTCCGGAGGCAGCGGGAAGGTCACGTCGTCGCCGAACGGCGACGGCGCGGCAGCCCGGTCGAAGGTCAGCTCCGTCAGCGGCAGCTTGCCCCGCTCGTCGACCGCTGGAGCGGTCGGGTGGGGCACCTCCCGGTGCCAGTTGACGCCGCTCTGTGCCTGCGCCTCGGCCTGCGGGTCGTGTGAGCCACCCGCGTGCGAGTGCACGCCGCGCCGGCTCGTGCCCGCAGGCGTCGCCGAGCCCTGACGGGCGGTGGACACGCTGGTCTGGGGCGTCTCGCCCCGACGGAAGATCTTGCTACCAAGCCACACAAGGGGATCGTACCTGCGGTCGACGACCCGTTCCTTCATGGGGATGATCCCATTGTCAGTGATCTTGATGTGCTCGGGGCAAACCTCCGTGCAGCACTTGGTGATGTTGCAGAAGCCGAGGCCCTGTTCGGCCTGTGCGTACTCCTTGCGGTCGGTCCGGGCGTCCAGCGGGTGCATGTCCAGTTCGGCGGCCCGGATGAAGTACCGGGGGCCGGAGAACGCCTGCTTGTTCTCGTCGTGATCGCGGATCACGTGGCAGACGGTCTGGCACAGGAAGCACTCGATGCACTTGCGGAACTCCTGCGAGCGCTCGACGTCGACCTGCTGCATCCGGTAGTCGCCCGGGGCGACGTCCGCAGGCGGGGCGAACGCCGGCGTCTCCCGAGCCTTCTCGTAGTTGAACGAGACGTCGGTGACCAGGTCCCGGATGATCGGGAAGGTACGCAGCGGGGTGACCGTGACGGTCTCGTCCTCGCCGAAGGTCGACATCCGGGTCATGCAGCCCAGCCGCGGCTTGCCGTTGATCTCCATGGAGCAGGAGCCGCACTTGCCGGCCTTGCAGTTCCACCGGCACGCCAGGTCGGGCGCGTCGGTGGCCTGCAGGCGGTGGATGACGTCGAGAACGACCTCGCCCTCGTTCACCTCGACCATGTAGTCCTGCAGGTCACCGCCGGACTCGTCGCCCCGCCAGATCCGGAACTGACGCTTCGCGCTCATCGGTTGTCCGCCTCTCCAGCGTCGGCGACGAGAGCGTCGAAGTCGGCGATCTCCTCGTCGGTGAGGTACTTGGCCAGTTCCGCCCGGTCGAAGAGACCGATCAGCTCCGGACGCATCTTCGGCAGCGGCTTGCGGGTCAGCCGCACGGCGTCGCCGTCCAGCGAGCAGACCAGGTTGACCTGCCGCCACTTCGGCTCCATCGTCGGGTAGTCCTCCCGGGTGTGCCCGCCGCGCGACTCCTGCCGCTCCAGCGCCGCCTTCGCGGTGCACTCCGAGACCACCAGCATGTTGCGCAGGTCGAGAGCCAGGTGCCAGCCCGGGTTGTAGCGCCGGCCGCCGGCCGCGCTCACCTTTGCCACCCGCTCGCGCAGCTCGGCCAGCCGGACGAGCGCGTCGGCCAGCTCACCCTCGCGCCGGATGATGCCGACCAGATCACCCATGACCGCCTGGAGGTCCTGCTGCAGGGTGTACGGGCTCTCGCCGGTGTCACGTTGCAGCGGAGCCAACGCGGTCTCCACGGCGGCCTCGACCGCGTCCACGGCCACCTTCGGCCGGGCGTCCAGCCCGTCGGCGTAGCTGGCCGCGTGCCCACCGGCCCGCTTGCCGAAGACCAGCAGGTCGGACAGGGAGTTGCCGCCCAGCCGGTTCGAGCCGTGCATGCCGCCGGAGACCTCACCGGCGGCGAACAGCCCGCGTACGTGGCCGAAGGCGGCACCCGAATCCGGGTCCACCTCGACGCCGCCCATCACGTAGTGGCAGGTCGGCCCGACCTCCATCGGCTCGGCCGTGATGTCGACGTCGGCCAGTTCCTTGAACTGGTGGTACATCGACGGCAGCCGCCGCCGGATCTCGTCGGCCGAGCGCCGGCTCGCGATGTCCAGGAAGACACCACCGGCGGGGGAGCCCCGACCGGCCTTGACCTCACTGTTGATCGCGCGGGCCACCTCGTCGCGGGGCAGCAGCTCCGGCGGACGGCGGTTGTTGTCCGGGTCGGTGTACCAGCGGTCCGCCTCCTCCTCAGTCTCCGCGTACTGCTTGCGGAAGACGTCGGGGACGTAGTCGAACATGAACCGCTTGCCCTCGGAGTTCTTCAGCACACCGCCGTCGCCACGGACCGACTCGGTGACCAGGATGCCCTTCACCGAGGGCGGCCAGACCATGCCGGTCGGGTGGAACTGGAGGAACTCCATGTTGATCAGAGTCGCCCCGGCGCGCAGCGCCAACGCGTGACCGTCCCCGGTGTACTCCCACGAGTTCGAGGTGACCTTGTAGGAGCGCCCGACCCCGCCGGTCGCCAGCACCACGGCCGGCGCCTCGAAGAGGATGAACTCGCCCGACTCGCGGTAGTAGCCGAACGCGCCGGCGACCCGGTCACCGTCGAGCAGCAGCTCGGTGATGGTGGTTTCGGAGAACACCTTGATCCGGGCGTCGTACGAGCCGAACTCGCGCTTGTCGTCCTGCTGCAACGAGACGATCTTCTGCTGGAGGGTGCGGATCAGCTCCAGGCCGGTCCGGTCGCCGACGTGCGCCAGCCGGGGGTACTCGTGGCCGCCGAAGTTGCGCTGCGAGATCTTGCCGTCCTTGGTGCGGTCGAAGAGCGCCCCGTACGTCTCCAGCTCCCAGATCCGCTGCGGCGACTCCTTCGCGTGCAGCTCGGCCATCCGGAAGTTGTTGAGGAACTTGCCGCCGCGCATGGTGTCGCGGAAGTGCACCTGCCAGTTGTCCCGGCTGTTCACGTTGCCCATCGCGGCGGCGGCGCCGCCCTCGGCCATCACCGTATGCGCCTTGCCGAAGAGCGACTTGGAGATGATCGCGGTCTTCTTGCCGGCGAGCCGGGCCTCGATCGCCGCGCGCAGACCGGCGCCGCCGGCCCCGATGACGACGACGTCGTAGTGGTGTCGTTCGATGCGAGTGGTAGTGGTCATGTCAGGGGCCCTTTAGTTGATGAACCGCAGGTCGGAGAACCAGCCAGCCGCGAGCGCCATGATGTAGAAGTCGGCCAGCGCCAGGGTGCCGAGGGTGATCCAGGCGAGCTGCATGTGGCGGACGTTCAGGGCCGAGACGAACGTCCAGGCCTTGTACCGCACCGGGTGCTTGGAGAAGTGCTTGAGCCGGCCGCCGATGATGTGCCGGCAGGAGTGGCAGGAGATGGTGTACGCCCACAGCATCACCACGTTGCCCACCAGGATGATGTTGCCCAGGCCGAAGCCGAAGCCCTCTGGGGAGTGGAAGGCGAGGATCGCGTCCCAGGTGTTGATCAGCGAGATGATCGCGGCGGCGTAGAAGAAGTAGCGGTGCAGGTTCTGGCCGAGCAGCGGCAAGCGGGTCTCGCCGCTGTACGAGGCGTGGCCGTCCGGGACGGCGCAGGCCGGCGGGGACAGCCAGAACGACCGGTAGTAGGCCTTGCGGTAGTAGTAGCAGGTGAGCCGGAACAGCAGCAGGAACGGCAGGGTCAGCGCGGCGTCCGGGATGATCCACCAGCCCGGCAGGAACCGGCCGAAGTGGGAGGCCCCCTCGACGCATCGGTCCGTCACACAGGGGGAGTAGAACGGGGTCAGGTAGTGGTACTGGTCCACCCAGTACCACTTGTGCATGAAGACCCGGACCGTCGCGTACGCGACCCAGGCGCTGAGCCCGATCACGGTGATCAGCGGGGCGATCCACCATCGGTCGGTACGCAACGTCTTCGCCGCGATGGCGGCGCGTGCCCGCGCTCCCCGCGGCTTCGTTGCCGTTGAAGTCATTCGAGTCGTCTCCTCGGCGGGCCCGTACGGGCGGGCTGATCTATCTCCGGTCGGCACGCGGCCCGGCGAACCGCACCCGCTGCCACGTCATGCGCACACCAACGACCACGCCGGATGACCGGCGCAGCTAAGTGACACACGTTACGCCGATCTTTGCGAGCCGTCCGCGCAAGGGAGTGTCCCGTGTCTCTGGCCTGCGGAAAAGGCCTGGCACGCCGATCGATGGCACGTTGTTAAGAAGATCACTGCCCGCCCTGCCGCTCAGCCTGAGGCGCCTCCCGTGAAATGCCAGGACGCCAGTCGCACCGACGGCGCCGTCCACCACGTACCGTCCACCCGGTCCGGTTGACGCACCGGCCGCGCGCCGAGCCCCAGCACCGCACCCGGCCCGAGCGCCCTCGGGTACGACTCGGTGAACCGCAGATCGCGGACCGCCCGCACGACAGTGCCGTCCTCGACGAGCCAGACCCCGTTGCGGGTCAACCCCGTGACGACCAGGCTCTTCGGATCGAGGACACGCGTGTACCACAGGTCGGTGACCAGCAGCCCGCGCCGCATCCCGGCGACCAGCGCCGCGGTGTCCGTGTCGACGACCGCGCCGGCCGCCGTGCCCGTGGTGCTCCGACCCACCGCGCTGGCCGGGCCGGCCGCGGCACCGGAGAGGCACAGGTTGCGGGCCATCGGACCCCAGGTGGCACCACCCGCGACCGCATGGCCGGTGGACTCCGCGCCCGCCTCGGCGGCGGTCCGCCGATCGTGCGCCACCGCCCGGGTGGTGCCCGCCTCGACCAGGGTCAACGCCCGCCGAGCGGTGCCCTCCGCGTCGAACGGCAGCCCCGACGCGCCCAGCGGATCGTCCACCAGGGTCACCTGCCGGTCGAACTGCGCCGCCCCGGGCTCGGCGAAGGACTGCCGCTCGGCGTACCGCTTGCCGTTGAAGCCGTACCAGGACAGGTTCTGCAGCAGGTCCGCCACGGCGGCCGGTTCGAACACCACCTCGTAGCGCCCCGGCGGCAACTCGACCGGGTCGGCCGCCGCGCGCGCCTTCGCGGCGGCGTGCGCGCCCAACTCCGCGCCGTCGAGGTCGGACAGCCGGTCGGCGCAGCGCCGCGCCACCCCGTCCGCGCCGTCGCGGCGCGCGATGCCGTCCATCGCCGCCTCCGCGGAGCGGCCGTACGCGGTGTGCCCGGCCGAGTTCGCGAACGCCGACGAGCGGTGCGCGGTACGGCAGTAACCCGCCGTGGTGAGGTCACCGGCGGCGGCCACGAACGCGCGGACCCGATCGGCCCGCTGATCCGGCTCGGCGTGCGCGGTGGCCTCGTCGACCGGCGGGGCATCCGGCCCGGGTGAGGGTGGCGTCAGCCCCGGCCAGCCCGGGTCGGGCGGGCAGAGCCGAGCCGCCGTCAGGGTGCGCTCGACCAGGGCGCGCAGCCCATCGGCGGTGACCACGCTGCCGCTGCCCGCGGCGGTCCGCCCATCCACGTGCAGCCGCAGCCGGACCCCGACGGTCGACTCGGCGACGTTCTGGTGGATGGCCGAGTTGGCGAACCGGGTCAGCGCCAGATCCGCCCGCGTTACCACCGCCTCAGCCTGCGCACCCGGACCACCGAGCCGTCGGACCAGCTCGACAACCTGCCCCGCCAGCTCCACCTCCGTCGACGCGCTCACGCGGACACTCCCACCCGGACGTTGCGGAAGCGGGCCGGCGCGGCCGGGTGGCCGGTGTGCCCGGTCTGGCCGGGCTGGCCCTTACCGCAGTTGGGCGTCCCCCAGGGCACCGTCTCGCCGGAGAGCATGTCCATCGAACGCCAGAAGAGCGGGCCAATCCCGGTGTACGTGGGATTGCGCAGCATCCGCCCCCGCCGGCCCTTCTTGATCTCCCAGCCGACCTCGCAGCCGAACTGGAAGTTGAGGCGCTTGTCGTCGATCGACCAGGACCGGTTGAGGTCCATCAGCACCCCGTCGTCGGTGGCCGCGATGATCTCCTCCAGGGTGTGCGGGCCGGGCTCCAGGCCGACGTTGGTCATCCGCACCATCGGCAGTCGCGCCCACCCGTCGGCGCGTACGCTCCCGCCGTAGTCGAGGCCGGCCACGGCGGCCGAGTCGCGCCCGGCGAGCACGCCCACCCACCGCCCGTCGCGTACCGCGTCCCGCTTGACCGCCGGTGAGCCCTCGTCGTCGAAACCGAAGCTGCCCAGCGCGCCGGGGATGGTCGGGTCGATGGTGATGTTCATCAGCTCGGAGCCGTAGCGCAGCGAGCCGAGCTGGGCCAGGTCCAGCCAGGACGTGCCGGCGAAGGCGGCCTCCCAGCCGAGGATCCGGTCCAGCTCGATGGCGTGCCCGACCGACTCGTGGATCTGCAGGGCCAACTGCTCGCCCCCGAGGATCAGATCGGTTTCGCCCGCCGGGCAGGGCGGTGCGGTGAGCAGCGCCCGGGACTCCTCGGCGATCTGCGCGGCGTGCGCGGCCAGGTCGAGCGACTCGACCAGCTCCCAGCCGGTGGTGCCGTACTGCCCCCGGTAGCTCGGCCAGGACCGCCGCTGCGTCTCGCCGTCGCCGATCGAGGTGGCCGAGATGCCGCCGCCGCACTCGCGGATCCGCTGGTCGATCCGGTGGCCCTCGCTGGAGACGAACCACTTGGCGGTGTCCCAGATCTGGTAGAGCCCTTCGGCCAGGTCGGCGCCGTGCTCGGCCATCGTGCGGGTCGCGCCGACCAGCAGGTCGCCCTTGTCGGACAGCGGCACCCCGAGCGGGTCGACCTTGCAGTCGGACGCCCAGCTCGCGGCCACCGGCTGGCCCGGCACCAGGTCGACCGGCGGGCCGGGCACCCGCGCGCTCGCCATGGCCGTCCGCGCGGCACGGCGGCCGGCGTCGCGGGCGGCGGCGTCCGACAGATCGGGTACGGCGTGGAAGCCCCAGCTCGACCCGACCAGGGCCCGGACGCCGAGCCCGATGCTCTCGTCCTGGGTCAGTTCCTCCACGTCGCCGTTGCGCGCGGTCATCGACTCGTAGCGGCGGTGCATCACCCGGGCGTCGGCATACCGGGCGCCCGCATCGAGGGCGGCCTGCACGGCGGCGGTGGCCGCGTCGAACTCGGTCATGCGACCGACCCTAGGCCAGCCGACCGACACCCGTCAGGGGACGAGATCCTCCGGCCGGATCGTGGCCCGCACCGGCTCCGTCAGCTCCAACACCTCGCCGGCCCTGGTCATCGACCGCTCGACGTAGTGGGAACCCTGTCGCTGGTAGAGGTGCAGGGTCAGGGACTCCTGCTCGACGAGCAGGTACCACTCGATGCTGGCCTCGGCGTACAGGTGCGGCTTCAGCACCCGATCGATGACTGCGGTGTGTGGCGCGGTGATTTCGCCAACCAGCAGGACCGCGCCCGCCGGCACGCAGTCCGCCGTGAGATCCAGCTCCGCCGTCACCACGAGGTCGGGGTTGAGGATCCGCGTCGGGTTCAGCCGCAGGTTGATGACCGGGAGAAGGGTACGGTTCGCCGCAGCGCAGCCTGGTTCCAACGCGGTTGCCAGGCCACGGACGATCACCTGGTGTCGGACGGACGGTGATGGTCCGATGAGCAGTCCGCCGTCGAGGAGTTCGATCCGGTGGGCCGTCTCACCGACGGCAAGGTAGTCGGACTCGGTCCAGGGCAGCGCACGGTCAAGAATTCCGTCGTGAAGCATGCGGCCAGTGCAACTCATGGGGATCGCCAACGTCGCACTCGACGTGCGAGCGCGAGATGAAATGCCCGCTCAGACGTTGTGATCGCAAAGGTTCATTTGCGTCAGAGCGAGATTGGAAGTACCGGGAGAGCTCCTTCTTGAAAGTTCGATTCTGGTGGTGTGGGCCGCCGAGTTCCGTAGGCGGCGGCGTGAACCCGGTGGCGCTCTGCGGGCATAAACAGGTGTGAGCGCAACGTACGAAGTGAGGGATATTTCCTTGGGCGAGCCGGCCGGCCCTCGATCGGAGCGGCCTCCCCCGGTGCAGCTCGTGGAGCCGTCGCAGCTGGTGAGCGATGACCTGTTGATGCGCGAGTCGGTCGAGTGTCCTGAGCGGTTCGCCGCCCTGTTCGACCGGCATGCTGTGGCCGTTCACCGGTATCTGGCGCGCCGGGTCGGTAGCGCGGCGGACGACCTGCTGGCTGAGACGTTCCTGATTGCGTTTAGGCAGAGGGCGACTTATCGATCGCAGGGCGTTGATCCGCGGGCCTGGCTGTACGGCATCGCCACGAATGTGCTGCACCGACAAGCGCGGCAGGAGGAGCGCCGGTACCGCATGTTGGCCCGGTTGGCCGCCATCACCACCGATCTGACGTCGAGCGACGATGAAGCAGTCGAGCGCACGGACGCGCAGGCCCTGCGCCAGCAGTTGGCTGCGGCTCTCGCGCGGTTGAAGCGCGGGGACCGGGACGTGTTGTTGCTGACGGCGTGGGCCGAGTTGTCCTACGTCGAGATCGCCGCGGTGCTCGCCATACCTGTTGGCACTGTCCGGTCCCGGCTGAACCGGGCCCGACGCCTGACTCGTGAATCCCTCAGCTCGGCGATGATCAAGGAGGAGTTGCCATGAATGATCTCGAATTGCTAAGCGACTATGGTCCGGACGCGCCGGCGGCGTCTTCGGCGGCTTTGTCCAGTGCTCGTCACCGACTGATGGCCGAGGTGATCGCGGTTGCGCCGGCCCACCCTGGGTGGGGCTGGAGACGTGCAAGGTGGGCGCTTCAACATCGGCGGGTTGGCCTAAGCTTCGCCGTTGTGGTCGTGGTCGCCGCGGCTGCTGGCGGTTCATTCGTGTTGTCGGAGCATCGTGCTCCGGCGGGCCAGTCGGCGGGCGTGCAGCTCGTCGCGTTCGACGCGCCGGTGTATCCCATCGGGTTGCGTCCTCGCCCCGCTGACCTGGCGGCGCCGACCTTCAGTGGCGGTGTTGCCCGCGACGAGCAGGGCAACGACCGGCCGGTTATGACGGCGGTCTTCCCGGCGACTGATGGCGTCAGCGATGTCTACCTCGGCGTCGGGGATCGGTATGTGCCACAGGACGCGCCTGAGCGGATCCGGTCCGTCACGTTGCAGGGCGTGCCCGGCTTCGTGGTCGAACATCAGGCACAGTCCGGCACGTCGGTGGTGCTGAGTTGGCAGCGCCGGTCCGGTCAATGGGTCACGCTCACCGGCCATGGTCGCTTCGGCAGCGAAACGGCGGTGCGGGCGCTGGCCGCGACCGTGGCGGATGATGCCCAGCCGGTGCCGTTGCAGGTGCGTCTCGCTCCAGCGGGCTGGCGGTTGGCAGCCTTCAAGGACAACAAGATCGTTACCCTGCGCGCCCCCGTGTCTGGCGAGGAACTCAGTGTCAATCTCGTCGAAGCTCCCGAGAGAAATCTGATGGGCTTGGTGAGTGGCGCGAAGCGGATTGAGACGGTGCAGGTCAACGGCAGGGAAAGTGATCTGGTGCAGACGCTCAACGGGTGGTTCCTGCAGGTCCCGCTGCCCGACGGGACCGCCTTCCACCTTCAGGCGCCAGCGATGTTGACTGGCGAGCAGATCGTGGCCGTTGGCGCCCAGGTCATCGTCACACCGCGCGGTCGGTGAAGCGGCAGGGCCCCGGCCACGGCCACGGCCACGGCCATCTGCACCTCACCTGATCGCCCCTGAGTCGCGGCACTCCCTGCCGTCGCAGGCAAGGCGCATCGGGGGTGGTGCAGACAACTCAGCTGAGTTACAAGATCGCGCTCGATCTCGGATGTAGTGGTATCGGCGCGTCGGTGATGCCACTAGATCCTGGTTCGAGAGTGACCTTGGCGGCGGTGGGCGCCCCAAACTCCGCTTCCGGCCTGTCGGGGGCGGTGTTCGTCGTCAAGATTCGCGCAGTATCGGGGATGTTGCTGCCTCCGCCGCACCTGAGGCAGCAACATCGGGGATGTTGTGAGGATCTTGTGGCGGGGCGCGGGGCGCGGGGCGCGGGGCGCGGGGCGCGGGGCGCGGGGCGCGGCGGCGTCGACAGCGCACCCAAGGTGCGGTCGCGGCATGAATGGGCGTGGATGGCGAGGTGACGGGGCTGCGGGGTCGATGCCGACTCGTTACGCTCGGGCCCGCTGACAGGTGCTGACGTTGTAGCTTATTTTCACCCTCGGGACTTGCCTGTAAGTTCTCTTCGTCACTGAGGGAGGCGGCCGTGGGCAATTCGGATCCGGCGCCGTCCGGGGGACCGGACGACCATCCCACCGTGCCGGCGCAGCGCGGCAACGAGGACGCCTACCTGCGGGTGAGTGACCTGCGGGTCCGCTTCGACACCTCCGACGGCGTGGTGCGCGCGGTCGACGGGGTGTCCTTCGCCGTGCAGCGCGGTCGCACCCTCGGCATCGTCGGCGAGTCCGGTTCCGGCAAGAGCGTCACCTCGCTGGCCATCCTCGGCCTGCACGACCCCAAGCGGACCACGATCACCGGGGAGATCAGCGTCGGCGGCCGGCAGTTGGTCGGCCTGGCCGACGAGGAGGTACGTCGACTGCGTGGCCGGGACATGGCGATGATCTTCCAGGACCCGCTCTCCGCGCTGCACCCCTACTACACGGTGGGCCGGCAGATCGCCGAGGCGTACCGGGTGCACCACCCGAAGGCCAGCCGCCGCGAGGCCCGCCAGCGGGCGGTGGACATGCTGGACCGGGTCGGCATCCCGCAGCCGGCGCGCCGCTTCGACCAGTACCCGCACGAGTTCTCCGGCGGCATGCGCCAGCGGGCGATGATCGCCATGTCGCTGGTCAACGACCCGGCACTGCTGATCGCCGACGAACCGACCACCGCGCTGGACGTCACCGTGCAGGCGCAGATCCTGGACCTGCTCGCCGACCTCCAGGCCGAGTTCCAGTCCGCGATCATCCTGATCACCCACGACCTCGGTGTGGTCGGCCAGGTCGCCGACGACGTGCTGGTGATGTACGGCGGGCGAGCCGTCGAGCACGGCAGCGTGGAGCAGGTGCTCCGCTCGCCGCAGCACCCGTACACCTGGGGGTTGCTCTCCAGCGTGCCGTCGCTGCACGGCGACGCGGACGCGGACCTGCTGCCCATCCCCGGCAACCCGCCCAGCCTGATCAACCTGCCGTCCGGCTGCGCCTTCCACCCGCGCTGCCGCTACGCCAACCGCAACGGCGACCGGTCCCGCACCGAGGTGCCCGAGTTGCGCCGGGCCGGCGCGGATGGCCACCTGGTCGCCTGCCACCTGAGCGCGCAGGAGCGCACCGAGCGCTACGCCGAGGACGTCGCATCCGTGGGGGTGGCGCGATGAGCGAGGAGCCGCTGCTGCGGGTCCGCGGCCTGACCAAACACTTCCCGGTACGCCAGGGGCTGCGCGGCACCGGCCTGGTGCGGGCGGTCGACGGGCTCGACTTCGACGTGCGGCCGGGCGAGACGCTCGGCCTGGTGGGGGAGTCGGGCTGCGGCAAGACCACCACCGGACGGATGCTGGTGCGGCTGCTGGAGCCGACCGCAGGCACCATCGAGTTCGCCGGGCGGGACATCACCCACGCCGGTCGACGGGAGTTGCGCCCCCTGCGCCAGGAACTCCAGATCATCTTCCAGGACCCGTACGCCTCGCTGAACCCCCGGCACACCGTCGGCCGGATCGTGGCCATGCCGTTGCAGGTCAACGGGGTCAAGCCGCCGGGCGGGATCAAGGCCCGGGTGCAGGAGCTGCTGGAACTGGTCGGGCTGAACCCGGAGCACTACAACCGGTACCCGCACGAGTTCTCCGGCGGCCAACGCCAGCGCATCGGCATCGCCCGCGCGCTCGCCCTGCGGCCCAAGCTGATCGTCGCCGACGAGCCGGTCTCCGCGCTGGACGTCTCGATCCAGGCGCAGGTCGTCAACCTGCTGCGCGACCTGCAACGGGAGCTGGGCCTGGCGTTCGTGTTCATCGCGCACGACCTGGCCGTGGTGCGGCACTTCTGCCAGCGGGTCGCGGTCATGTACCTGGGCCGGATCGTGGAGATCGGCGATCGGGCCGACATCTACGAGCGCCCGCAGCACCCGTACACCCGGGCTCTGCTCTCGGCGATCCCGGACGTCACCCAGCTCGGCCCGGCGGGCCGGATCCGGCTGACCGGGGACGTGCCCACGCCGCTCGACCCGCCGTCGGGCTGCCGGTTCCGCACCCGGTGCTGGAAGGCGCAGGACGTCTGCGCCGCCGAGGAGCCGGCGCTGGTGGCGCGCGACGGCGGCAACCAGGCCACCGCGTGTCACTTCCCGGAACCCGCCGAGGCGGCGGCCGTCGCAGGAAGTCGCGGGGCCGACGTGGACGTCGAGGAGGTGTCGTCGTGAGCCTGTCTCCGGTGGAGGGTGTGGCGCTGGCCGAGATCGAGTCCGGCGACGGCGTGGGTGAGCCCGCGGCGAAGGGGGTCGTCGGCCGCTCGCCCGGCCAACTCGCCTGGCTGCGGCTGCGTCGTGACCGGACCGCCGTGGTCAGCGGCGTACTCCTGATCTTCTTCATGGTGTTGGGGCTGGCCGCCCCGCTGATCGAGATGGCCTACGGCGTCGGCCCGCGCGAGCAGTTCCAGAACCTGCTGGACGGCTTCGGGATGCCGCTGGGTTACGCCGGCGGGGTCACCGGGGACCACTGGTTCGGCCTGGAGCCGGGTCTGGGTCGGGACATCTTCATCCGGCTGATCTACGGGCTGCGGACGTCGCTGTTCATCGCGCTCGCGGCGGCCCTGATCACGGCGACGATCGGGGTCGTGCTGGGCGCGCTCGCCGGCTACCTCGGCGGCTGGCTCGACGCGGTGATCAACTGGATCACCGACCTGACCCTGGCCATGCCCTTCCTGATCATCGCGCTGGCGCTCACCCCCGCCATCACGCTGCGCTTCTACGGTGAGCGGGGCCAGGTGTCGTCCGCGTTCGGGGTGGGCGTGCTGATCGCCGTCTTCGCGATCTTCGGCTGGACCAGCACCGCCCGCCTGGTCCGCGGGCAGGTGGTCGCGCTGCGCGAGCGGGAGTTCGTGGAGGCGGCCAAGGCCAGCGGCGCGGGGCTCGGGCACATGCTCTTCCGGCAACTGCTGCCGAACATCTGGGCGCCGATCCTGGTGTCGTTCTCCCTGGCGGTGCCGCAGTTCATCACCAGCGAGGCCGCGCTGTCCTTCATCGGTGTCGGCCTCAGCGACGAGACGCCGAGCTTCGGCCGGATGATCTATCGAAGCCTGGACTTCCTCCAGACCGACCCGGCGTACGTGTTCTTCCCGGGCATCACGATCTTCGCGCTGGTGTTCGCCTTCAACCTCTTCGGCGACGCGTTGCGGGACGCGCTCGACCCGAAGTCGTCCCGGTAGGGGTCCCCATGACGCGATTTCTGATCAAGCGACTCTTCTCCGCGGTGCTGACCCTCTTCGCGGTGAGCGTGCTGACGTTCCTGATGTTCTTCGCCCTGCCGCGCGACCCGGTGAGCAGCATCTGCTCGAAGAACTGCAACCCGGAGCGGCTGGAGCGGGTCCGCGACGACCTGGGTCTGAACGACCCGCTGATCAGCCAGTACGCCGGCTACATGAAGGGCATCGTGACCGGTCGGGACCTGGGCAGCGCCCAGGGCGGCCGGTGCGACGCGCCCTGCCTGGGCTGGTCGTACGTCACCAACGAGGCCGTCTCGGACACCATCGCCCGGGTGCTGCCGGTGACGCTGAGCATCGTGATCCCGGCGGCGATCCTCTGGCTGCTGCTGGGGGTCGGGCTGGGCATGGTGTCGGCGTTGCGCCGGGGCACTTGGCTGGACCGGGCCGCCATCGGCTTCTCGCTGACCGGCGCCTCGTTGCAGCTCTACTTCGTGGGCGCGGTGCTGCTGCTGGTCTTCGTCTACAACCTGCGGTGGCTGCCGGTGCCGAGCTACACGTCGATCTTCGACAACCCGTTGAAGTGGGCGAGTGGGCTGGTGCTCGCCTGGGTGGCGCTGGCGTTCCTGTTCTCGGCGATCTACGCCCGGCTGTCGCGGGCGCAGATGTTGGAGACGCTGTCGGAGGACTTCGTCCGCACCGCGCGGGCCAAGGGCCTGGCCAAACCCAAGGTGTACGGGCGGCACGCGCTGCGCGCGGCGATCACCCCGGTGGTGACCATCGCCGGGCTGGACGTCGGCGGGGCGCTGGGCGGCACGGTGATCACCGAGACGACGTTCGGCATCCAGGGGTTGGGGCGTACGGCGGTGGACGCCGTTCGCTCCGGTGACCTGCCCACGATCATGGCGACCGTGCTGATCGCGGCCGTCTTCGTGGTGGTGGCGAACGTGCTGGTGGACCTGCTCTACGCGGCCATCGACCCCCGGGTGCGGCTGCGCTGATCCGCAGCGTGCCCGCCACGCCCACGGATGGCGAAATTTATCGACAACTGTTACACAACTCGTAGGTTTTCTTCCTTACGATCCTCGGAACGTCGGCGGTTCTCGCCCCGACGCAAACGCACGGCACATGAGTGAAGGGGGTACTTCATGCGACCACGCGTGGCGGTTGCCGCAGGCGGCGCGATCGCTCTGGTTGTGGCATTGGGTGCGTGCTCGAAGAACACGGGCGAGGGCACCACGGTGGACACCGAACGGCAGCAGACCGGGGTCATCGCGACCGACCCCAAGGATTCGCAGGGCCCGGCGGCCGAGGTGAGCGGCGCCGCGAAGGGCGGCACCTTCACCATCATCCGGGAGTCGCCGATCTCCCACCTGGACCCGCAGCGGACGTACTCGTTCGCGGGTCTGATGGCCAACCCGCTCTTCGCCCGCTACCTCACCACCTGGAAGGACGACGGCAAGGGTGGTCTGGTCCTGGTGGGCGACCTGGCCGAGACCCCGGGCAAGAACGTCAACAACGACTGCAAGGTCTGGGAATTCAAGGTCAAGGACGGGGTGAAGTTCGAGGACGGCCGCCCGATCACCTCCAAGGAGATCGCGTACGGCATCGCCCGCTCCTTCGACCCGGACCTCTCCGGCGGCCCGACCTACATCCAGGAGTGGCTGGCCGACAGCCCGCAGTTCGACACCACGTGGGACTTCAAGAAGAACAAGACGTCGCTGCCGCCGGGCCTGACCACGCCGGATGACAAGACGCTGCGCTTCGAGTTCGCCAAGCCCCGCTGCGACCTGCCGTTCGCGGTCTCGCTGCCGACCACCGCGCCGCTGCCGCCCGACAATGACACCGGCGTCGACCTGGACAAGCAGCCCTTCTCGTCCGGCCCGTACAAGGTCGCCAAGAACCAGGTCGGCGTGCAGATCACCCTCGACCGCAACCCCAACTGGGACCCGAAGACCGACCCGGTCCGGCACCAGTACCCGGACCAGTTCGTCTGGACCTTCGGCCCCACCGCCGACGCCGCCAACAACCGGGTGATCGCCGACAACGGCGCCGACCAGAGCGCGCTCGCCTTCAACGCCGTGCCCGCCTCGCTCGTCGCCAAGGTGGTCGGTGACGCGTCGCTGAAGTCGCGCAGCATCCTGTCGCCGACGCCGAGCGCCAACCAGCTCGTCATCAACAACCAGCGCGTCAAGGACCTCAAGATCCGCCAGGCGCTCAACTACGCCATCGACCGCGATGGGATGATCAAGGCCCTCGGTGGCCAGACCGTCGCCGCGCCGCTGACCACGCTCATGCCGCCGGCCACCATCGGCTACAAGGCGTACGAGGCGTACCCGGCGGGACCCAACGGTGACGTCGCCAAGGCCAAGGAACTGCTCGGCGGGCAGACGCCGGAGCTGGTCCTCGGTGTCGCCGACAACTCGACCGAGCAGCAGCAGGGCGCGCAGCTCAAGGCGAACCTGGAGCGAGCCGGCTTCAAGATCACGCTGCGGAACATCTCCGACGACGCCAAGCTCGACGAGATCAAGAAGAAGGACAACCCCTGGGACCTGTACATCGGTAACTGGGCGGCGGACTGGCCGAGTGGCGCCTCGATCCTGCCGGTGCTCTATGACGGCCGCACCATCAAGGCCGAGGGCAACAGCAACCAGTCCTACTTCAACGACCCGACGATCAACGCCGAGATGGACCGCATCCTGGCGCTGGCCCCGGCCGAGCAGGGCCCGGAGTGGGCCAAGCTCGATGAGCGGATCATGAAGGAGTACGCGCCCGTGGTGCCGCTCTATGTCGACGTGGCCTACAACGTGCACGGGTCCAAGGCGGGCGGGATCTTCATCTCCAGCGTCTTCGGCTACCCGTCGTTCGTCAACGCGTACGTCAAGCCGTAAGTCACACCGCAGCAAGGGCCCCCTCCCGACAACGTCGCCGGGAGGGGACCCTTGCTGTGAAGATGGCCTTGTGAAGGCGATCTACCCAGATGACGGCAACGGCGACCAGGGGGCCGGTGCGGAGGCCGAGCCCGGCCTGCGCCCCGAGACTGGAGGTGCCACGTCGCTCACTCTTGACGTCGATGGAGAGACGTTCGCTCTCCGCCGAAACGAGTGCAATGGCACCGACTACACGTGGCTCAGCGGGCCGAACCCCGGCTACGGATTTGGTATGAGCCCGACTCTCGACCTGTCGCTCGACGAGCACAGGGAGAACATCCGCGACTTCCTGGCCATGGTTGACCCCACCACCGGACGCATCGAAGACTGACATGGAGCTGGCAGGGCAGATCTTGGACAATTACCGTCAAGCGATGACGGAAACTGTCCAAGATTGCCAGTTGCGGTGAGTGAGAAGCGGCCTGGGTCGCGCCGTTCGGAGCTGCTCGGCCGCCTGTCTGAGGCGGTTGGGTCCGTCACCGTCGCACACCCGGTACGGGTTGCCATCGACGGTCCACCCGCCGCCGGCAAGACCACCCTCGCCGATGAACTGGCCGCCGTACTACGCGAACAGGGCCGCGACGTCATCCGTGCCACGATCGACGATTTCCTCTTCCCCCGGGCACAGCGCTATCCGCGCGGCGAGTACTCGGCCGAAGGCTGCTACTTCGACGCCCACGACTACGGCGCACTGAACGGTGTTCTGCTCGATCCTCTCGGCCCTGGCGGAGACCGAAACTTCCAACCCGCGGTGTACGACCGCACCGCCGACGCTGTGCTGTCCCCGACGGTCAACACTGCCCGCGCCGACGCCGTGCTGGTGTTCGACGGCGTCTTTCTCATGCGCCCGGAACTGATTGATCGGTGGGACCTGAGAATCTTTGTGTCGATCGCGCTTGAGAAGACCGTGGAACGTGCCGTGATCCGAGAGCGGCGGGTGTCATCTCGGGCCGACGTCGAACGGCGCTGGCGGGAGCGGTACATCCCGTCCCAACGGCTCTACTTCGACACGGTGCGCCCGACCGATCACGTCGACGTCATCGTGCACAACGACGAGCCCCAGCAGCCGGTCTGGGAGACCCGGACACGCTGACCGCATTGGAATCGCCGGCATGAGTGGATGTCAGCAATGATGGGGTGTTCGATCGGAAGCGGGGCGATGACGCAGCCAACGCTGTTCCTGACGGTGGGGCTCCCGTGCACCGGGAAGACCACCGCTGCTCGGCGTATCGAGATCGAGTGCAACGCCCTTCGTCTGACGAAGGACGAATGGGTCAAGGCTCTCTACGGGCACGAGAATCCGCCTTCGGCTCAGGACGTGATCGAAGGACGGCTCATCGAGATCGGGCTGCGCGCCCTCGAACTCGGCAACAACGTCGTGATCGACTACGGCCTCTGGAGCCGGGACGAGCGCTCCGCCCTGCGGCAGGCAGCAACGGACCTCGGCGCGACGGTGGAGATGCGCTACTTCGAACTCACCCCAGCCGAGCAGCGCAGACGACTCGATCAGCGCCAAGCCGAAGCGCCACACACGACGTGGCCCATGTCCGACGAGGAACTCGCCGAGTGGGCCGCCACCATCGAGATCCCCACGCCGGGCGAACTCGACGGCAGCGAACCCATTGATGACCCTCCGGCTGGATTCGCGACCTGGAACGGGTGGCGCATTCACCGCTGGCCGCCGTCGGTCTCCTGACGCCTACTCCTCGCAGCGCCCCCACGAGCTCTCATCGGTTACGACCGGACGGCGCCTGGCTTCAGCGGTCGTGACGCTTAGCATGTTCCGCTATGCACCGCATCGTGATCAGGCCACGCATCCAGATTCCGGTCCTGGTCGTCCTCTTCACGGTGTGGACCCTGCTGGGCGTCACGTACTTCACCTCCGGGGACGTACTGGCCGAGCGCGACTGGTTCGGCATCGTGCTGGGATGCCTACTCGTCACGAGCGGCATGGCCGGGATCTGGCGGGCTCTTCGACTCGGCGTGGTAATCAGCGGAGAGGGTGTCCGTGCCCGCGGCTTCGACAGCCGTGACCAGGTCACACCGTGGAGCGCGATCCAGTCGGTCGACTGCGTGCAGATCGACGTACGGGGAGGCTTGCCGCTCTACGCTCCCGTCCTCCGTCTCGGTGACGACGCCATGCCTCTCTCAGCGCTCGGCTCGTACTCACGGCAGGACGCCGAGCGCAAGGTCGAACAGCTGCGGAGCCTCAAGGCCAGCGCCGCGCGTTCCTGACCGGGATGCAGAGGCGGGTGCCCGACCAGCGGCTAGAAGCGGGTACCAGAGCCTATGCAGGGCGCCAGGTCTGCCGGGGTCGGTATCCAGCACGTCGCAGCCAGTGCTCGGTGTAAAGGATGCGGTTGGGGGTGATGATCGTCAGAGGGTCGGTGGGAGGCTCCCCCAGGGAGCGTCCTTGCTCAACGTGGTCCGACTGCCACCGGAACGCCTCCCAGTACTGCTCAACCTCGGGGTCGTCACGCTCGAGAGTCCGTGCCCTGCCGAACAGCTGCGCCCCGCGGCTGCTCGACTGTCCGACAAGGGACGCGACGATCCCTGCCGAGATCCGCGGATCGCGCTTGAGGTTCCGGGACTTCACCGAGGCATTCCAACTGGTGTAGAAGATCTCGAAGCCCAGGCTGTAGTAGCGCACCGGGGTCGCGGAAGGGCTGCCGTCCTTGTTGACTGTGGCGATCACAGCGAGGTTGTGAGTCGACAGCAGATTCAGGATGCGTTCTTCGAGCTGCTCGCGCGGCAGGTCTCGATCAGGAGTTGGACCGGCAAGCCAAGGGTTCGTCAGCGGCATACCGGCATTCTCACTGAACCGCTCAAACTCCCACCGACCCTCCTCACCCGGACGCCCTGTATTCGGCACGTCCGGACGGCAACCGGGCCAGCTCGGCGTGACGCTGCGTAGCGCACGGATCGCGGCATGAGCGCGCACCTGATCAAGCGGTCCTGGCGACCGCGCCGCGCCTGATCGGCGGTAGATGTGTGCACTGTCCCGACTTTGCGACCGTGCGTTACGGGTCAAGTGGTTCGATGACCTGCTTTCGGGCGTGTTGATAGATGACGGAGCTGCGGAACCCGACGATCTCGCGGCGTCCGCTGAACTTGTCCATGAGGAAGGAGTGCAGGCTGTCGACGCTGGGTACGGCGACGTGGACGAGGAAGTCGTCGCCGCCGGCCACGACGTACACCGAGAGCACCTCGGGCAGCTCCATCGCATATTTCTTGAAGCCGTCGATGACGGTGCGGCTCAGGGGCCGGACCTGCACGTGCAGCAATGCTTGGACGCCGCGGTTGAGGGCGGCCAGGCTGATCTCGGCGTGGTAGCCGATGATCACGCCGCGTTCCCGCAGTGCGCGCACGCGCTCCAGGCAGGTGGACGGCGCGATGCCGACCGCGCGGGCCAGTTCGCGGTTGGTCTGCCGCGCATGTGTCTGCAGGTGCTGGATGATCGCCGTATCAAGTTCGTCCACGACCGGAATCTTGCCATTGTCTCCGAACGATGTCCGCTTTGAGCCGGTCGATGCCAACCATCTGCCTACTGTCGATCCCGTTCCGGCGAGCACACGACAGGAGCCATCATGGTCGCGACCCACCTCGACACCGAGTCCATGCACGAACACGTCGTCGTCAGGCGGGGCGTACGGTCCGGCCTGCCGATCGTCGTCGCGGTGCACTCCACCGCGCTCGGTCAGGCCATCGGCGGCTGCCGGATCGCGCACTACCCGCACTGGCGTGACGGGCTCACCGACGCGCTGCGGCTGTCGGCCGCGATGTCGGACAAATGCGCGCTGGCCGGGCTGCCCAACGGCGGTGGCAAGACCGTCGTCGCCCTGCCCCAGGGCAGGACACTCGACGCGGCTGCCCGTCGGGCGGTGCTGCACGACGTGGGCGACGCGATCGCCGGGCTGGACGGCGCCTATGCCACCGGACCGGACGTGGGAACCGGACCGGACGACATGGTCACGATCGCCGAGCGTACCCCGCATGCGTTCTGCCGACCGGTGCACGCCGGTGGCAGCGGCGACTCCTCCGGACACACCGCCGTCGGCGTCCTCGCCGCGCTGCATGCCCTGTGCGCCGAGCGATTCGGGTCAGCCGACCTGTCCGCGCGCAGCTTCGCCGTGCTCGGCCTCGGCCGCGTCGGCGGCCACGTACTGCGCATGCTCGCCGACGCCGGCGCGACCCTGGTGGCCGCCGACATCGACGAGGGTAGACGAATGCTCGCCGACGCCGCCGGTGCCGCCTGGGCCAGCCCGCAGGACTGCCTGACCGCCGACGTGGACGTGCTCGTGCCCGCCGCCCTCGGCGGTCTGCTCACCCCGCACACGGTGCCGACACTGCACTGCGCCGCGATCGCCGGACCGGCCAACAACCAACTCGACACCCCGGCCACCGCCGACCTGCTGCACCAGCACGGCATCCTCTGGGCGCCGGACATCATCGTCAGCGCCGGCGGCATCATCCACGCCACCGCCGTCGAACTGCACCAGGAAACCTCCGCCCAGGCCACCGCCCGGGTCCAGGGCATCGCCGACACCCTCACCGACATCCTGCGCACCGCCCGCGCCACCGGCTCGACCCCGGCCGCCGCCGCCCGCTCCCGCGCCCGCCACCACATCGAACACGGCCGCCGCTGACCCTGCCGCCACCGGCAACGAACGGCAGATGCTGCACGACATGCTGCGAGCCCAACACACCACGCTGACGTTGAAATGCGCAGACCTGGCAGGTCAACACGCCCACGGTTCTCGTCCCAGACCAACCTCGACGGCGACTTCGACGACGCCGTGCCCGACGCAGCCTTCGTCACCGCAGCCCGGCAGGCGTGGCACGACGAGGTCACGTTCGCCGACGCGTTCATCGCCGCCGCCCACAACCTCGACATCGAGGGCCACGACATGTGGCGCGGCACCGTTTCGCTGCGTTGGGTCCTCATCCACATGATCGAGGAGTACGCCCGCCACAACGGCCACGCAGGCCTGCTCCGCGAGCGGATCGACGGAACCATCGGCATGTAAGCCCTTCCCGTCATGATCAGGTGCACTGTTCTCGGCATGAGCGTGCGCCTCGGCGTCGAAGCAGACGCTGCCGGCGGGGTAGGGCGGCTTCCCATGACGCGGTGCCGCCAATGGGCGACGTCCTATTCGGGTGACGTGTTGTATTGGTCGAGCGTCGCCTTGGACGTGGAGGCGTCCTGGAAGGTGAGCTCCCACGGGCCGGTGTTGACGTCCATGTCCTTGCCGAATCCGACCCATTTCCCGGCCATCCGTCGGCCGGTGGGCTCCACCAGTAGCTGGATTGCGCCGTGGTACCGGGCTCCCCGGTAGTAGCCGGCTGGATCGGTCTGCTCCACCCAGGTGCCGGTAACCACGGCACCGTCGACGGTGAGATCCAGCGACAGCGACGACGTTGCCGAGCCGGGCAGGCTGCGCACGGTCAGTCGGTCGCCGTGCTGGAGTACGACCACGAAGTGCTGCCCGGCGAATGACTCTCCCCGGCCGCTGGAATGGAATTGGTAGCGGCTGAGCCAGACGCCCTCGTGCGACCCGTGGACCGAGAGTGGCTTGGGTGTCGGCGTGGCCAGGCTGGACATGGGCGAGGTCAGGTCGTGGCCACCGTGTTGGTCATCGGGCTCGCCGACGCGGTCGCCAGCGGCTTGGAGCGCGCGGGCGAAGTCGTCCTGGCTCTTGCGCATCCCCGTGCGGACCGCGCGCAGGGCGGTGTTCGGGGCGTTCATGTCCGTCACGATAGCGCTGGGTCACTCTAATGTCGCCTTGAGTGCGCCTGAGGTGTCGCGCCAGGCGACATCTTTTGCGTCATGGTGGACAGCGGGCGACGGCTGAGGTTGTCGACGCGTTCCGCCAACGGGGGTGATGGTGGGCGGCCATGATGACTGTCCTTGCGACGGCGGCAACGAGAGCGTCCAAATAGCACGACTACGTGTTTGCTCGATGTACTGTCCGTAGCAGTGGTCCGCCGATCCGGTCCGAGCTGTCCTGCTTGTCGATTGGGGCATCGTCGTGTCGCATGTCGATCCGCGCTTCGGTGCCCAGCTTCTTGCCCTGCGGACCAACCAGGGTTTGTCTCTACGGGCGCTCGGTCAGCTCGCCCATCGGGGTAAGAGCCACCTGCACGATCTGGAGACCGGGGCGAAGGCCCCCACTCTCGAGACGGCTCGGCACCTCGACGACGTGCTGCGAGCCGACGGGGCACTTGTCCGCCTGGTGGACGAGCCCATTGATCACGACGCTGAGGCCGGGGAGTTGCTTGCCCGGGTACGGGCCAGCGATGTCAGCGCCGAGACGCTCGCGCGGATCGAGATCGGGGTGGACGACCTGGCGAGCGCGTACGCGACCGCGCGGCCGGATGATCTGCTGCCGAGGGTGCGTCGACAGTTGGCCTATGTAGAGCGACTGCTCGACGGTCGAGGGACGTTGGCGCAGCGTCGGCGGCTCGTCGTCGCCGGTGGTTGGCTGTCGGTGCTGCGGGCGACGGTGCACATTGATCTGCTGCAACAGCCCGCAGCAGGCGCTCATCTGCGCACGGCCATGGCTCTTGCCGAACATGCCGAGCATCCGGAGATTCAGGCGTGGTGCCTGGAGACGCAGGCGTGGGACTGGCTCACTCGGGGTGACTATCGGCGGGCCATGGATCTTTCGCGGCACGCTCAGCGGGTGGCGCCTCGGGGGAGTTCGGCGCACCTCCAGGCCACCGCCCAGGAGGCGCGGGTGTGGGCGCGGTTGGCTGACGTGCGGCGGACGCGTGATGCGCTTGATCGTTTGGAGCGGTTGACGGCGAACTTGCCGGTGCCGGAGCGGGCTGAGCACCACTACCGGTACGACCCGACGAAGGCGTTGGCGTACATGGCGACCACGCTGTCGTGGGCGGGCGACCCGGCTGCGGAGCAGATCGCCCGAACTGTCCTGGCGGAGTTGGACCCGCGCGGCGATGGCGGGGAGCGGCCACGGCGCTCTGCTTCCGCTCGTCTGGATCTCGCCTTGGCGCTGCTGGCCGCCGGCCAGCCGGACGAGGCCAGCGTCGTGGCCGCCGACGCGGTCCGTTCGGGGCGAGTGGTGTCGTCGAACTGGTGGCGGGCGCGGGAAGTGCTCCGGCAGGTCGAGCACACCGGGACGGCGGAGGCGGCAGCGTTTCGCGAGGTGTACGAGGCGCACCGGCCTGTGACTCGATAGCGGACGGCACGCGCGGCCAGCGGACAGTCGCTAGCTTTCTGTCACCCCCTGTTCACCAGATGCTGTGAGTGAGGGCGGGATCGGTGCGAACAGGTCGCTAAGGCGAGACCAGACCTGCCCGTAGCCGGGCGCGGCGGTAGTGACCGCCGCCGCCCCTGCCAGCGGAGGTGGGAGTGAGCGACAAGGACGACACCGGTACGCACAACACGGGCGAGCAGCTTGACGCCGCCGAGCGGGAGGAAGCCAAACGCCGGTTGCTGGGACTGTTCGCTCGACTGGACGTAATGCCGCCCCGAATGGGCTGAAACGACCCACCATGCGCTGGGCGGAACACGACCAGTACTGTGGACAGATGGCCGTCGTACTTAGGTGCGAACCCGTCGCGAGGTGAGGAGCCTCCATTGAGTCTCGACTCGACGCGGACTTTCGACGACTTCTGCCGCGGCTTCAGGACGTCGCCGTTGCCGGGCAACCGGTCGAAGAGCTTCGGGCTTCCGGCCATGGAGCCCCGGCACTTCTTCGTGCCGCCGATCCTTCTGGAGAAGGACGACCATACCAACCCGGTGATTACTCTGGTGTCAGCGCGTGGCGCGGCTGGGAAGAGCACGGCCGCGAAGGAGCTTGCCAACCGGCTCGACGCGCCGCTATGGCGGCTGGATCTCGACAGTGCTGTCGGTGCCACATCACTGGAGTACGCGCTCGGGCGGTACCTCGAAAGCCACGACGTTATCACACGCATCGACGGCGAGACCCGTCCGCTCATCGTAATCGACTCGCTCGACGAGGCCAGGGCCCGGGTTTCCGCGATTTCGTGGCGGGAGTTCATTGAGTCGCTGGGGCGGCTCGCCCACAGTGGGCTGCACTACGTATTGTTCGGCCGCGAGCGCACACTGGAGGATCTGTGGGCGACACTCAGCGACCTTGGGCTCTCTGTAGCGTGGTGGGAAATCTCCCACCTCGCGCCGGCCCAGAGCACCGAATACGTGGACGGGGTCGTCGCGAAGCGCGAGCCCGGCACGGACTGCTCCTCCGCCGAATACCTGGCCGCTCGGGATGCACTGATCGACTCACTGCGCAGCGCCACCGAGGGAGCTTACGCTGAGGCGTTCGCGGGCTATCCCCCCGTGCTGGACGCGGTTGCGGCCATGCTCATCAAGCGGCCGAACTTCCTGGCGCTACGGCAGCAGTTCGAGGATCAAGGACCACGGGCTGAGGGACGCATCGACCTTCTGCAGGGAATTCTTGATCGGCTGCTCCGGCGAGATCAGACTAAGGTCGCCGACCTCGCCAACGAGCTGGCACTCGATCCTAATGAGGTCTACAGCCCGCGCGAGCAGATTGGCTGGCTCTGTCATTTCCTGGAGAAGGCTGAACCGCCAAAGCTTGCACATATCACCGATGTAGCCGTGCGGCAGGAGTACGTGAAGCGCATCACCGCGTTCGCGGATGACCACCCCTTCCGCTCGGAGAGCAAGTGGGCAAGTCCTGTGTTCGAGGCGTATGTAGCGTCGATCGAGTTCGACGACTCCGTTTTCTCGCCGTCGCGCATCATCGAGATCGGAGACACGTCCGGACTCTTGCTCGACTTCGTGGGCGCCAAGCCGCAGCTCATCATCAGCGAGCCCCAGTTTGCCGCGCTACACGCCTCCATTATCGCTTCCGAGTGGACGGAGTCGACGACGAGTACGTCCATCGACCAGATCGACACACTCACGTACGAGGGTGAGTTTGCGATGAAACGAGGCCGGGAAGGTGTCCGCGTCACCAAGTTCGAGCTGTCAACCGGGACCCTCAACGAGCTGCAAGTCCTCGGCCCATTAGCCGAGCTGTCAATCCGCAGCGACAGCACCGTCATCGTGCCGGGAAAGCCCCAGGGGATCGTGCTGGGTCCGGACCTGTTCATCCGCGCGAAAGCAGTCCGATTCGAAGGACCCGCGCTGGAGTTCGCGCGTCGACCCGACCTGGACGCCGCCGGCGACCAGGAGCCGTCTGTCGTAATCGAGGCCGTCGAGGCGCTGCAACTGCCTCTCACCTCGACGCAGCTGCCGCCCACGAATGAGTTCGAACTGCGAGTTCCGTCCACTATTAAAATCCGATACCCCTGGTATGAGTATCGGCTGGAGTTGGTGGACGAGGAGCTGCCCGACCAGAAGGTAATCCGATTCCTTAACAAACTGATGAATCTTACGCGTGCCCATGGGCACTCTGGCGAGCGCGGGGTTTTCATCAGGAAATTTCAGGGTCGGCAGCCATTCACGTCGTCAGAGTTCAACGTTGCTCTTGAAGCGCTCATCGCGGCCAGGGTCGTGCGTATAGACGACGAGATCGTCTTCCTGCGGCAGGAATGGGAGGCGCACCGGTACAGCGGTAAGGCCCTAAAAGGCCAGCGCCAGTTTGCCGACGTCAAGGAGGCCTGGTCTCCAGTGATCCGTTCGATTGAGAAGGCCCTTTCCGCACCTTGACGGCGAACCTACGCCAGGCGTGGTCCCACGGGAAATCGCTCCGGCCGTTGCGTGTTCCCCGGAACGAGTGATCGGCGAACGGCAACGCCGTATGGCGGCTCTTCGAAGTTGATCGGGGTGTGCTGATCGACCCTTCCAAGGGCGGCGGCTGGCAGTCTTTCTGCGATCATCTGAATGTCTGCTTCGGATAGTCACAAGCTAAGAGCTGCGCGATGGTCAACTAGGCGCCGAAGACGGCTGGCTCGGTTTCTAGGCTGTCTTTAGCCGAGGCCTCTCGGTGTCCGCTCATCGGCTCCGGATGCCGAATAACGGCGACTTCAGTCCCAATCTTTGGGCGGATGCCAGCCAGAACAAAGCCGTTCTGGTTGATGCTCTCCGTTCTTTCGTAAATGGCCGCAATGCGGAGGTGGCCCGCACGAGTGCGGCTGGGGGCCCAGCTCTTCGACAGGTACCGAGACCGGCGGCTGGACGAGTTTTGTCTGGACCATGACCCGACCATGACTGGGGTGAGGACGACACGGTCTGGCCGGTCGTGGAGGCATCGGAGCGGGCCGCCTTCGAGGAGCGCCGGCCCGTTCGACATCGGCGTCATCAACGTCCACTCTGCTAACCCGGCCGGCGCTACGAAAATCGTCCAGGTTCTGCGGCACTGGGGCTACCTGCTCCACGTCGCGTCCGGCCAGATGGAGGTCCCGCCAATGCGAGGTGACTGACGACCACCGAGAGAGCAAACACACGGTTGTCGAGCCGCGTGACTCGCGACAGATTCGGACGTTCGCACTATGAGCCTCGCTTGGTTGGCCGGTGACCGGGTGTTGCTGGCCCGCGCGGGGGTGCGGCTGGGTCAGGTGCTGCGGGCATCCGCGCGGGCAAGGCCGGTGATGGGCCGAGGGCCGCCGGATTGTCGCTGGCGGGGGCTAGGGTCCGGGCCGTGGATGACACCTCGACGGCCCGGCAGACCGCCCACGCCTACGTTGATCTTTTAGAGCGCCGCGACTGGTCCAGGTTGGCCGCCCTGCTCACCGATGACGTGGTCTACGAGATGCCGCAGACTCGGGAGCGCATTCGCGGCAAGGACGCGTTCCTGCGGTTCAACACCGAGTATCCCGGCGATTGGCACCTCCGGCCGCGACGGGTGATCGCCGACGGCCGCCTCGCAGCCCTGTGGCTCGACGTTCGCGTCGGCGTCGAGCAGCAGGAGGCGTGTGTCTGGCTTGAGATGTCCGAGCAGGGGCTGATCAGCAAGGTCATCGACTACTGGCCCGAACCGTACGATCCGCCGCCGGGCCGGGAACACCTCGTGGAGCGTTGGTGATCATGGCCGTTGCAGCAGATGGGTGCGGAGGAAGTCCAACTCCAGCGGGAGCAGACGTTCGGCGGTGCCGTTCGCGGCCATGTGCGTGGCCCCGGTCAGTGGCAGCACGGCGTGCGGGCGGCCGGTGCTCAGCAGCGCCGCCGAGAGTCGGAGCGTGTGCGCGGCCACCACGTTGTCGTCGGCCAGCCCGTGCACCAGCAGCAACGGGCGGGCCTGGTCCGGGCCGGTGACCGGCTCGGCGGCCATCTCGACCAGCGAGTGGTGCGCGTAGACGTCCATGCCGTCCTCCGGCAACCCCAGATAACGCTCGGTGTACGCCGTGTCGTAGAGCGCCCAGTCGGTCACCGGGGCACCGGCGATCCCGCACTTGAACAGCTCCGGGTGGCGCAGCACCGCCAACCCGGCCAGCCAGCCTCCGAACGACCAGCCGCGCACTCCGACCCGACCCAGATCCAGGTCCGGGTGCTTGTCGGCGAGGGCGGTCAGCGCGTCGATCTGGTCGGTGAGGATCACGTCGGCGAGCCGCCGGTGGATCGCCTTCTCGAACGACGGGGCCACTCCCGGCGTACCCCGGTTGTCGATCGTGACCACCGCGAACCCGGCGTCGGCCCACCACTGCCGCTCCAACCAGGCAGCCCGTGCCGCCACGACCTCCTGGTGCCCCGGCCCGCCGTAGATGTCCAGCAGCACCGGCAGCCGCCGGCCCGTCACGTGGTTGTCCGGGTAGAGCACCGCCGCCGGCAGCCGTCGGTCGGTCACCCGTTCCAGCAGCGGCAGCGGAGAATACGGCGGGGTGGCGGCCAGTGACCGCAGTTCGGTCAGCTCCTGGCCGGCGCGGGACACCGTCCACCGCACCCCGGCGTGATCAAGCGAGGCCGTCCCGACCACCAGCACGTCCCCGCCTACGGCCGCCGTGTGCCACCCCGAGTCGGTGGTGAGCCGCCGGGCGTCCACCCCGCCGCCGATCGTGGTGCGGACCCGGAACAGGTGCCGCTCGCTCGGCTCGCCGTCGCTCGCCTCGACCAGCAGGTCGGCCGGCCCGCTGACCGCCGGCAGCCGACCCACCACCCGACGCACGTACAGCGACGGTGGGGTGAGCAGGGTGCCGTCGGCGAACAGGCAGCGCGCGTCGTACCCGTCGTGGGCCAACTCCCCACCGACGAGCACCCGGCCGTCCGGCAGGTGCGCCGGCGTGCCGTCGATCGGTTCGACCCAGCGCGGATCGGCCAGCTCGGCGTGCACCTGCGTCTCGCCGGTGCGCGGGTCCACCGCGAGCACCAGCCCGTGCTGCTGCGAACGGCGCAGCACGGTGATCAGCGGGCTGCCCTCGACCCAACTGACCCCAGTCAGGTACGGGTAGGTCTCCCGGTCCCAGTGCACGTCGACCCAGCCGTCGTCCAGGTCCAGCAGATGCAGGCTGACCTCGGCGTTCGGGCCACCGGCACGGGGGTACGCGACGGCGGTCGGCGGGCTGGCCGGCTCGGCCGGGTCGTGCAGGTGCCAGCGCTCCAGCCGGGACTCGTCCACCCGGGCGGCGAGCACCATCCGGCCGTCCGGCGCCCACCAGTAGCCCCGGTACCGGCCGAACTCCTCGGCCGCGATGTGCTCGGCCAACCCCCAGCTCACCCCGGCGTCCTCGCCGGCCAGCAGGGTGTCCGTGCCGTCCGCCTCGATCACCCGCAGCTCACCCCGGCGCACACCGTCGGCCGCGTCGGTCACGTACGCCAGCCGCTGCCCGGTCGGATCCGGCCGAGGGTCCAGCACCGGGCCGACGGCGGCCACCTCCACCACGTCGCCGTGCACCAGGTCGGCCCGGAACAACCGCCCGGCCAGCGCGAACACCGCCACCCGGCCGGCGGCGTCCAGCGCGTACGAGCCGATGCCGGCGGCGGTGAGCCGCAGCCGCTCGCGCAGCGCCCGCTCACCGGGCGAGAGCGCCCGGACGTCACCATCGTCGCCGAGCAGGGTCGCCGGGTCGGCCACCAGTTGCTCCTCGCCGGTCGCCACGTCCAGCAGCCAGAGCGCGTCCGCCGGGTCCTCCGGCCCGGCGGAGCGCAGAAAGATCACTCGGGAGCCGTCGTCAGCCACGGAGACAGCGCGTGGCGCGCCGTGGCTGAACCGGCGGGTGCGGGCGGCCAGCTCCGGAAAGTCCACAGCCCAAATCGTAGAGCCGCGCCGGGGGTGATGTGGCCGACCTGGGCGGACGCGTCGACGACTCCCCGGCGGAACCGCCAGTTAGAGTGACCGTCGTGACGACGCTGCCCGACCGCCGCCTGCTGCTGGTCCACGCGCACCCCGACGACGAGTCGATCGGCACCGGCTCGACGATGGCCCACTACGCCGAAGCCGGCGCACACGTCACGCTGGTGACCTGCACCCTCGGCGAGGAGGGCGAGATCCACGTACCGGCCCTGTCGCAGCTCGTCGCCGCCGAGGCCGACCAGCTCGGTGGGTACCGGATCGCCGAGTTGGCCGCCGCCTGCGCCGCACTCGGCGTCACCGACCACCGCTTCCTCGGCGGCGCCGGCCGCTACCGCGACTCCGGCATGATGGGCCTCGCCACCAACCAGCACCCCCGCGCCTTCTGGCAGGCCGACCTCGACGAGGCCGCCGGGCACCTGGTGGAGATCATGCGGGAGGTACGCCCGCAGGTGCTGATCACGTACGACCCGAACGGCTTCTACGGCCACCCCGACCACATCCAGGCGCACCGGGTGGCGATGCGTGCTGTCGAGCTGGCCGCCGCCGAGGGGTGCGCCCCGCTCAAGGTGTACTGGACGGCCATGCCGCTCAGCGTGCTGGAAGCCGGCATGACGCACTTCGCCGAATCCTCGGACAACCCGTTCGCCAACATCAACGATCTCGCCGAGCTGCCCTTCGGCACCCCCGACGACCAGATCGCGGCCCGCATCGACGGCACCGACCAGCACACCGCCAAGGAAGCGGCGATGCGGGCGCACGCCACCCAGATCCCGGCCACCTCCTGGCTCTACTCGATCGCCGGCAACTTCGGCGGCGAGTTCATGGGCGTGGAGTTCTTCACCCTCGCGGTCGGCGAGAAGGGTCCGGGCACCGGCCCGTACGGCTGGGAGGACGACCTCTTCGCGGGGCTGCCCGCGGAGACCGATCCGGACCGGTCCCCGGTCGCGGCGGCCGGTCTCCGGTGACCCTGCCCGCCGCCCCGATGCCGGTCGTGGAAGATCAGGACACCCCGCCCGAGGCGGGGCCGCCGCCGCGACTGCTGGACCTGGGCCTGCGGGTGACCGGCGGGATCGTCGTGGTGGTGGCCGGGGTCCTGACCGGTGTGCTGGAGTTGCTGCTCGCCACGCTCCGCGTCGGCGGGCAGCTCATCGGTGTCTCGGTGCTGGTCGCCATCGGCGCGAACATCGCGCTGAGCTGGTTCGCGCACGAGGCGGTCGGCCGCCGGTGGGCGGTGGCGCTGCCGGCCGTGCCGTGGTTCGCCCTGATGGCGGTGGCCGCGATCCGGACCAGCGAGGGTGACCTCCTGCTGGCCGGCGACAACTGGGTCGGCCTGGCCATGATCGTGGCCGGCGCGATGACCTTCGCCGTGATGGGCTTCCGGCAGATCCTCGCCCCGCCTCCCACGCTCAACGGTTGATGACGCCACACAGGTGCGGGTGGTAGATATTCCTGCCAGGGATGCGGCCCCGCGGAACGGGGCGTACGGCAGGAGGTCGTCGGATGGACAGACGGTGGCGTGACGTCGGCGTGCTCGCGGGAGCGTTGTTCGCGGTCAACGTGGTCGCCCGGCTGATCGGCCGGTTCGGTTTCGACAATGACGACACCGCCGCCGGCTGGGTGTCGCTGGCGATGTTCGTGGTGATCGGTCTGACTCTGGCCGTGGTGGCCTTCCGCTGGGGTTGCCGCCGGCCGTTGGCCGCGTGGTCGGGCGACATGGTCGTCGTGGTGCTGGTGGCGATGGCGCTGACCGTGCTGATCGGGCCACTGCTGGTCGGCAAGAACCCGTTCGGTGATGGTGCCGGCGAGTTCTTCGCCTCGATCTGGCTCTACCTGCTCGCCACCGGCGCCGGAACGCTGATTGGATACCTGGCGGCCACCGCCCTCGGCCTCGACCACCGCTCCCAGCAGCTCAAGCGGTTCGCCGAGGTCAAGGCCGCCAAGCCCCGCCGCGTCGTCCGCCGCTGACCGCCGTCGGTCTGCGTCTGGGGGTTGATCGACTCGCTTTCGGTGATGTCGGGGTATCCCGGCTCTCGGTCACCCCGCTTTCGGTGATGTCGAGTCGATCAAGCGGTGGGCGCGCGGTCGAGGGTCAGCGCGGGGCGACCCGCGTCAGGTACGTGTGGTGGGTGCTGAAGCCGAGCCGCTGATAGAGCGCCACGGCTGCCGTGTTGCGCTGCTCGACCTGGAGGAACGCGTGCGTCGCGCCGAGGGAGGCCCCCCAGCCGACCAGCGCCGCGATCACCGCCCGCGCCAGCCCCTGCCGACGGGCCACCGGCAGCACCTCGATCAGGCTGAGGCCCAACCAGCGCCCCTGGCCGGTCACCGTGCCCCGACCGATCGCCACCAGCGCGCCGTCGGCGTACACGTGGGCGAAGCGGACCTGGTCCACGGCGGTGAGCACGTGTCGGGCGGCCTCCGGCAGGCCGCCCTTACGGCCGGCGGCGACCGCCAGCCACTCCTCGCTCGGCGCGGTGGCCAGCTCAACGACGACGCTGCTCCACTCGCCGACGTTACCGGCCAGCAGGGGGAGTGGCGCGGTCTGCACCAGTGTCGGCGGGCGGGTCGCCCAACCGCGTTCGTCCAGCTCGGCACCGACCGGCGCGGCGAGCGGCAGCGGCGTGTTGATGATCGCCGGTTGGCCCCGCTCGGCGTACCAGTGCTCGACCGCGTCCACGGCCGCCGGCAGCGGTCGGTCCGGGTCGCCGACCGGCAGCGCCGAGTTGGCCCGTCCGGTCCAGCCCTCGGCCGACCGCAGCAGCCAGTCACCGAGTCGGCCCCGGGTCGGCGCGGGCCACGCCTCGTCGGCGGCCCGCTCGAGCGCCACCACCGCCGCGGCGGTGGGTCGGCGGGTCGGCGGTACGCGCTTCGCCCGGTGCACCTGGGCCACCGGGACCCGTAGGTAGCCCTGCGCGGTGGCAAGCGTGAGATGGGTCTCGCTCAACTCCACGAGCTCACCTAGAGCATCTGAGAAGAACGGACGGCCGTCGCGAATCCCCACAATCCGGCGAACTACGATCCGGTGTCCCACATCCTGCTGTCGGAGCACGATCGACCCCCTCCCCGGCGAGATACTAGGCTCTTACCGTCGCGGGAGATCGCGGCGTGTCTTGCGGAGGAGAAGACCGGTGACCTACATCATCGCCGAGCCGTGCGTGGATGTGCTCGACAAGGCATGCATCGAGGAATGCCCGGTCGACTGCATTTACGAGGGCAACCGGATGCTCTACATCCACCCCGACGAGTGCGTCGACTGCGGTGCCTGTGAGCCTGTCTGCCCCGTGGAGGCGATCTTCTACGAGGACGACGTTCCGGAGCAGTGGAAGGACTACACCGGCGCCAACTACGAGTTCTTCGAGGAGCTGGGCTCGCCCGGCGGTGCCTCGAAGGTCGGCAAGGTGGAGAAGGACGCCACCTTCGTCGCCGCGCAGCCGCCGCGCGGCGAGGGCCACTGAACCGGCCCGCGCCGGTCTCGTCGCGGCTGCCCGAGTTCACCTGGGACACCCTGGACGCCGCGGCCACGCTGGCCGCGGCGCATCCGGAGGGCCTGATCAACCTCTCCATGGGCACGCCGGTCGACCCGGTCCCGGAGGTGATCCGTCGGGCGCTCGCTGACGCGTCCGACGCTCCCGGTTACCCGCTGACCGCCGGCACTCCGGCGCTGCGCGACGCGATCGCGGCGTGGGTCGCCCGCGCCTGCGGTGCCGGGGTCGACGGTCTCGGTGTGCTGCCGACCATCGGCTCCAAGGAACTGGTCGCCTGGCTGCCCACCCTGCTCGGCATCGGCCCGGGTGACGTGGTGGTCGTGCCGTCGATCGCGTACCCGACGTACGAGGACGGCGCCCGGCTGGCCGGCGCGACGGTGGTCCGTGCCGACTCGCTCACCGCGGTCGGGCCGACCTCCCGAGTGCGGTTGGTGTGGGTCAACTCGCCCGGCAACCCGACCGGCCAGGTGCTGCCCGCGGCGCACCTGCGCAAGGTGGTCGACTGGGCGCGGGAGCGCGGCGCGGTGGTCGCCAGCGACGAGTGCTACCTGCCACTCGGCTGGTCTGCCGAGCCGGTCTCGGTGCTGTCCCCGCAGGTCTGCGGCGGTGACTACTCCGGCGTGCTCGCTGTGCACTCGCTCTCCAAGCGGTCCAACCTCGCCGGTTACCGGGCCGGGTTCGTGGCCGGTGACCCGGCGCTCGTCGCCGAGTTGTTGAAGGTCCGTAAGCACGCCGGCATGATCGTGCCCGCGCCGGTGCAGGCAGCCATGGTGGCGGCTCTGCGGGACGAGCGGCACGCCGCCGAGCAGCGGGAGCGCTACCGCGCACGCCGGGAGGTGCTGAAGGCCGCGTTCACCGGCGCAGGCTTCACGGTCGAGCACTCGGAGGCCGGCCTCTACCTCTGGCTGACCCGTGGTGAGGCGTGCTGGGAGACGGTCGACTGGCTGGCCCGACGCGGCATCCTGGTCGCGGCCGGCGTCTTCTACGGCCCCTCCGCCGAGCAGTACGTCCGGGTGGCGCTGACCGAGTCCGACGAGCACGTCGCCGCGGTCGCCGGCCGGCTCCAGGCCTGACCCCGGGCGGCCGGCGATGACCGACGGCATGACCGGGCGGTACGCCGGAGTGCGGGCGGCGGTGCTCGGCACCGGCCTGATCGGCGGCTCGCTGCTGCTGCGCCTCGCCGACGCAGGGCTTGACGTCGCCGGCTGGGACCCGGACCCGGCGACTCGTGACCAGGCGCGCGAGCGCGGGCTGACGGCCCCGGCCACGATCGAGCAGGCCGTCGCAGGCCGGGACGTGGTCTTCCTCTGCGGCCCGCTGCCCACCCTGCCCCGGACACTGGCCCAGGTGGCCGAGTTGACCGCGCCGGGCTGTGTGCTGACCGACGTCGGCAGCACCAAGGTCGAGGTGGCCGAGATGGCCGAGCGGCTCGGGCTCACCGACCGGTTCGTGCCCGGGCACCCGATGGCCGGCGCGGAGTCCGCCGGTCTGACGGCCGCCTCCCCGACGTTGCTCGCCGGTGCCGCCTGGGTGCTCTGCCCGGCGACGGGCGCCGCGACGCTCGCCTTCCGCTGGCTGACCGGGCTGCTGGTGGACCTGTTCGGCGCCCGGGTGGTGCCGATGTCCGCGCCGGCACACGACTCGGTGGCCGCGCTCGCGTCGCACGTGCCGCACCTGCTGGCCGGCGCCCTGGCCGGGGCGGCCCAGCGGTCGCCGCTGCGGGACGCGGTGCTGGCGCTGGCGGCGGGGAGCTTCTCCGACGGCACCCGGGTCGCCGGCACGCCGGCCGAGCGGACGGCGAACATGCTGCTCGGCAACCGCGATCGGGTGCTGCACGAGTTGGCCGAGGTCCGCGTACTCCTGGACGAGCTGGCAGCCGCGCTGCGGGCCGGCGACGCGGCGGCCCTGACCGGCGGGTACGCGGAGGCCGGCGCGGCCCGGTCGGCGCTGCTGGGCCGCCGGTTCACCGGGCTGGAGCAGGATTTCCCGGTCGGTGGCGACCATGCTGCCGAGGTGGCCTGGTTGGGTGATCTGGGTGCGGCCGGCGGGCACCTGACCGGGTGCCGGATCGGCTCGGACGCTGTCTCCTACAGCGCCTGGTGGCCAGTGGCTGACTAAGCTGACAGCCATGGCGATGGACGGCCCGGTGGTGGAGGTGCGCGGCGAGGCGTACCGGGAGGTGCCGCCCGAGCTGGCCCGCTTCGCGGTCACCGCGAAGGCCCGTGACCGCGATCGGGAGACGACGCTGACCCGGCTGGCCGAGCGGGCCGCCGCCGTGCGGGTGCTGCTGGACGGCTCAGAGCAGACGGTGGCCCGGCGGGAGACCGGCGACCTGCGGGTCTGGCCCGAGACGCGGCGCTCCGGCGAGCGCGTGGTGGCCTGGCACGGCAGCGTCACCACCACTGTCACGGTCACCGACTTCACCGCGCTCGGCGAGCTGATGCTCCGGCTGGCCGATCAGGACCAGGTCGAGGTGGCCGGGCCCTGGTGGGAGCTGCGTACGGACAGCCCCGCGCACCGCGAGGCGCGGCACGCCGCGATCAGCGACGCGCTGCTGCGCGCCCGGGAGTACGCCGAGGCGCTCGGTGCCCGGGTCACCGCCCTGATCGAGCTGGCCGACACCGGCCCGGCCGACCGGCCGATGTTCGCCCGCGCGGCGTTCGAGGTCGGGGGCGGCGCGGGTGGCGGTGTGCCCGACCTGGAGCTGGACCCTCAGCCGCAGACCGTCCAGGCTGCCGTGCGGGCGCGGTTCACGATCAGCGAACCGGTGCTGGGCTGATGACGCCGGCCCGGGTGCTGGCCTTCGACGAGCTGGTGGCCCGGGCGCGGGCGCTGGCCGAGGCCGGTCCGCGCCAACTGCTCGGCATCACCGGGGCACCCGGTGCCGGCAAGTCCACGCTCGCCGAGCGGGTCGTCGCCGAGGTCGGGCCGAGCGCTCGGCTGGTGCCGATGGACGGCTTCCACCTGGCGCAGTCGGAGCTGGTCCGGCTGGGCCGCGCCGACCGCAAGGGCGCGGTCGACACCTTCGACGCCAACGGGTACGTCTCGCTGCTGCGCCGGTTGCACCGGCTGGAGCCGACCTCGGTGTACGCGCCGGAGTTCCGCCGGGAGCTGGAGGAGCCGGTGGCGGGGTCGATCGAGGTGCCGCCGTCGGTCCGCCTGGTGGTGACCGAGGGCAACTACTTGCTGCTGCCGGACTTCCCGTGGCAGGAGGTCCGGACGCTGTTGCACGAGGTGTGGTTCCTCGACCTGGACGTCGAGCTGCGTCTGCGCCGGTTGACCGCCCGGCACGAGGCGTTCGGGCGTTCGCCGGAAGAGGCGCGGGCCTGGGCGCTGGGCAGCGACGAGGCCAACGCCGCCCTGATCACGCCCACCGCCGACAAGGCCGACCTGGTGGTCCGCCTGCCCGAGCCGCCAGCCGCCTGACCGCCCGTCGGGGTCGACGCCGTCAGGCCAGTTCGCGGACCGGCCGGGCGGGATTGCCGACGGCGACGACGTTGGCGGGCAGGTCCCGGGTGACCACCGCGCCCGCGCCGACGACGGTGTTCGCGCCGATCGTCACCCCGGCCAGCACGATCGCGCCGCCGCCGAGCCAGACGTTGTCCCCGATCGTGATCGGCTTGGCGGCCTCCCACTTGTCGCGCCGGGGGTCGGGTTCCACCGGGTGGGTCGGGGTGAGGAGCTGCACATTCGGACCGACCTGGACGTCCGCGCCGATGGTGATCGGGGCGACGTCGAGGAAGACCGACTGGTAGTTGACGAAGCTGCGGGGCCCGATCCGGATCTGCCAGCCGTAGTCGCAGTAGAACGGTGGCCGGATCCAGGTGTCCTCACCGAGCTGACCGAGCAGTTCGCGCAGCGCCGCGAGCTGTGCCTGCGGATCGGCCGCGGGGCTGGTGTTGAAGCGTTCCATCAGCAGGGCGGCCCGGTCCCGGTCGGCGACGATCTCGGGGTCGTCGGCGAGGTAGGGCTCGCCGGCGAGCATGCGGTCCTTCATGGAGGTCACCGCCCGATCATGCCGTCCCTGGTCCGCGACGGTTGTTCAGATCGTCATATTCGGGACTTCCATCTGCATACCCAGTATGCAACTCTGATGACTGTCAATGCGTCTCCCGTGGTAAGGACGTTCCACCGAGGAGGATCCGTTGCACCACATCAGAAGATTGGCCGCTCTCGGCCTCGTGTCCGTACTGGCGCTCGCCGCGCCGGTCCCCGCCCCCGCCTCCGCCGCTGTGCCCGGTACGCCGGACCGGGCGGGCCTGGCGACCCGCCCGGCCACCCCGGGTGCGCCCATCGCCGACCGATCGGCCACGGTCACCCTCATCACCGGTGACCGGGTGACCGTCAGCGGGTCCGGCGCCGCCGTCCGACCGGGCGTCGGCCGCGAGGACGTACGGTTCCTCGTTCGACGCGAACGCGGCCACCTGTCGGTGACGCCACAGGACGCGTTGCCACTGCTCCGCGCAGGCCGGGTCGACCCGCGACTCTTCGACGTCACCGAGTTGGTCGAATCGGGCTACGACGACGCCCACCGGAACACCCTGCCGCTGCTCGTCTCGTACGGCTCGGCGGGCACCGCCCGAACTGTGGCCGGCGCGCTGCCCGGTGCCCGGGTGACCCAGGATCTGCCGGCGATCCGCGGCGCAGCCCTGAGCACCGGCAAGTCCTCCCTCGGCGCGGTCTGGGCGACGATCACCACCGGCCCCGGCGCGGCCCGGCTCGGCGCGGCGGGGGGCGTCGAGCGGATCTGGTTGGACGGTCGCCGCCGGGTGACCCTTGATCACAGCGTGCCGCAGATCGGCGCGCCAGCCGCGTGGGCGGCCGGGCTCACCGGCAAGGGGGTGTCCGTGGCCGTGTTGGACACCGGCGTCGACGCGACCCATCCGGACCTGGCCGGCAAGGTGGCCGAGGCACGCAACTTCACCGAAGTCACCGACGGTCGGGACACGGTCGGTCACGGCACCCACGTGGCCTCGACCATCGCCGGCACCGGAGCGGCCTCCGGCGGTAAGTACCGGGGCGTGGCGCCGGATGCGACGCTGCTGGACGGCAAGGTCTGCGAGGACGCCGGGTGCACCGAATCGGCGATCCTCGCCGGAATGCAGTGGGCCGCGGTGGAGAAGAAGGCCTCCGTGATCAACATGAGCCTCAGCGGCTGGGACACCCCGGAGGTCGACCCGCTGGAGGAGGCGGTGCAGACCCTGACCGCGCAGACCGGCGCCCTCTTCGTCACCGCCGCCGGCAACAGCGGCGCGGACGGCTCGGTCGGCTCCCCGGCCAGCGCGGACGCCGCGCTCGCCGTGGGCGCGGTGGACCGCGACGACGAGCTGGCCGACTTCTCCAGCCGGGGTCCTCGCGTCGGGGACGACGCCATCAAGCCGGACATCACCGCGCCAGGCGTCGACATCGTCGCCGCACGAGCCGCCAACGGTGTGATCGGCGACCCGGTGGGGGAGCGCTACGTCGCGATCTCCGGCACCTCCATGGCCACCCCGCACGTGGCCGGGTCGGCGGCGCTGCTGGCCCAGCAGCATCCGGGCTGGCGGGCCGAGCGGCTCAAGGCGACCCTGATGGCCGCCGCCAAGCCGCACCCGACGCAGACCGCCTACCAGCAGGGCGCCGGGCGGGTCGACATCGCTCACACGATCACCCAGCTGGTCAGCACCGAGCCGGCGAGTGTCTCGTTCGGGCGCGCCCTCTGGCCGCACGGCGACGACGCCCCGATCACCCGCACGGTGACCTGGCGCAACGACGGTCCCGGCCCGGTCACCCTGGACCTGAGCGTCGAGGGCGCGGGCCCCGACGGGCGGGCGCTTCCGGCCGGCATGTTCCAGCTCGGCGCGAGCCAGCTCACCGTGCCGGCGGGCGGCACGGCCGCGACCACTGTCACCGCGGACACGCGGCTCGGCGACGTCGACGGCTACTGGACCGGACGGGTCGTCGCCCGCTCCGGGTCGACGGTCGCGGTCACGCCGCTGGCCGTGCACCGGGAGGTGGAGAGCTACACGCTGACGGTGGAGCACCTGAACCGCGCCGGTGTGCGAACGGCGGACTACTCCACGCTCCTGGTCGGGCTGGCTGGCTTCGGCTTCTGGGACCTCTACGGCACCGACGGGGTGGCCACGGTACGGCTGCCCAAGGGGAAGTACGGCCTGAACAGCCTGGTCTTCGAGGCCGGGCCGGACGATGAGCCGGCCGGGCTGTCCATGCTGGCGCAGCCCGAGCTGACCGTGGAGCGCGACACGCGGATCACCGTCGATGCCCGTTGGGCGAAGCCGGTTCGGACGACCATCCCGGAACGGGGTGCCACCCCGGAGTTGATCGATGTCAGCACGGTCTTCACCGCCGATGACGGCAGTTCGTACGGCATCGGGCTCTGGACGGACACCTTCACCGGCCTGACCACCGGCCCGATCGGCAAGCCGGCCTCCGCGGACCGGTTCGTGGCCACCGTCAGCAGTCAGTGGATCAAGCCGGGCGCGGCGCCCAGCCCCTACCTGTACGCGCTGGCCGAAGCGGTCCCGGGCCGGATGCCTACCGGCTTCGTCCGGAACTACGCGCGGCGGGACCTGGCCACAGTCGTGCACCAGTTCCGGGGCGGCTACCCGGGGCTGGAGGCCGAACGGCTGGTGCTGGCCGATGTGGGGTACAACACCGGCGGCTCCGCGTTGGTCCTACCCACAGCCGTACCGGGTCAGCGGGTCGAGCACTACAACACCCGGGGCGTGAAGTGGGAGTCCGAGATCGGCTTCGGGACGCGGGACGAGGACGGCTGGCTGAACCTGAAGGCGCTGCTCTCCTCCACACCCACCGCGTACCGGGCCGGGCGGACCGTCGGAGAGGACTGGAACCAGGCGCCGTACGGGCCGTCGTTCCCGGCCCCGCGCTGGCCCGAGCAGAGCGTCACCCGGATCGGTGACACCATCCTGGTCGGGCTGCCGATCTTCAGCGACGCAGCGGGGCACCCGGGCGGTTCACTCACCGACACCGAGCGAACCAGCCTGTGGCGCAACGGGAAGCTGGTCGGCGAGAGCGAGTTCGCCGGCTACGGCGAGTTCGCAGTGCCGCCGGGCGCGGCGGACTACCGGCTCAGCACGTCGGCTACGCGTAGCTTCACCGACCTGAGCACCGAGGTGGAGTCGAGCTGGACCTTCCGGTCGAAGCACGTCGCCGGTGACGCGCCGGCCCGGTTGCCCCTGATGGCGGTGCGCTTCGCGCCTCCGCTGCGGGTCGACAACAGCGCTCCGGCCGGGCGGAGCTTCGTCGTCCCGGTGCGGGTGGAGCCGCAGCCCGGCGCGCCGGCCGCCCGGGTGCAGAAGTTGACAGTCGACGTCTCCTACGACGGCGGCAAGACCTGGCGGGCCGCCCAGGTCCGCAAGGGCGGGCACGGCTGGACGGCCACCGTCCGGCATCCCGCCGGGCCCGGTTACGCGTCCCTGCGGGCCACCGCCCGGGACGCCGCAGGCAACACGGTGACCCAACGGATCATCCAGGCGTACCGGTTGCGCTGAGGCGTACCCCCTCCGGGTCCGCGGCCGAGCGCCGCGGACCCGGCGGGTACGTCAGTCGTTGGCGTGCAGGGCGGCGTTCAGCTCGATGCCCCGGCCGGTACGCGGGCGGGCCTCCAACGCGCCGGTCACCGAGTTGCGCCAGAACAGCAGGCCGTCGACGCCGGACAGTTCGCGGGCCTTGACCACCCGGCCGTCCGGCAGGGTGATCTTGGAGGCGGCGGTGATGTAGCACCCCGCCTCGACCACGCAGTCGTCGCCGAGGGAGATGCCGACACCGGCGTTCGCGCCGATCAGGCTGCGCTCGCCGATGCTCACCCTGTCGGTGCCGCCACCGGAGAGCGTGCCCATGATCGAGGCGCCGCCGCCGACGTCGGAGCCGTCGCCGACCAGCACGCCCTGCACGATCCGGCCCTCCACCATCGAGGTGCCCACGGTGCCGGCGTTGAAGTTGACGAAGCCCTCGTGCATCACGGTGGTGCCGGCGGCCAGGTGCGCGCCGAGCCGGACCCGGTCCGCGTCGGCGATCCGCACACCCGAGGGCACCACGTAGTCGGTCATCCGGGGGAACTTGTCCACGCCGTACACCGCCAGGTGGCGGCCGGCGGCCCGCTCGATCACCCGCAGCTCGTCCACCCGCTCCGGCGGGCACGGCCCGGCGGAGGTCCAGGCCACGTTGGCCAGCTTGCCGAAGATGCCGTCGAGGTTGAGCTGGTTGGGTCGCACCAGGCGGTGGGAGAGCAGGTGCAAACGGAGGTACGCGTCCGGGGCGTCCTTGATCGGGTCGTCCAGCGAGCCGATGACGGTGACCACCTGCACGGTACGCAGACCAGGCAGCGGCCGGTCGCCGAGCGCCGTCGGCGGCAGGTCGAGCACGTCCGACTGGTCCTCACCGGCGACCAGCGGCAGCTCACCCAGGCCCAGCTTGCCGGTCGGGTACCAGGTGTCGAGCACCTGCTCGTCTGCGGTCACCGTCGCCAGGCCGATGCCCCAGGCGGAATCTGCGGACGTCACTGTTTCACCTCTCGGTCGCGGCCGGGCCGGCCTCTGCGCACGACTGCGGGGCTTCCCACGCTCGCCCCGGTGGCCCGTAAGCTCGCTCTTCGCGCTGACAGACCTGAAGGTACCGTGCGAACCATGGAGAACCCGCTGACCCCCGAGGTCCTCGCCGATCCGGTGCAGCTGACCCGCGTACTGGTCGACATAGAGTCCGTGTCCCTCAACGAGAAGGCGATCGCCGACTGCGTCGAAGAGGTGCTGCGGGGCGTACCGCACCTGACCACCCACCGGCACGGCAACACGATCATGGCGCGCACCGACCTCGGTCGGTCGCAGCGCGTCGTGCTGGCCGGGCACCTGGACACGGTGCCGCTGAACAACAACTTCCCGTCGACCATGCGCGGCGACCTGATGTACGGCTGCGGCACCTCCGACATGAAGTCTGGCGTCGCGTACGCGCTGCACCTGGCCGTGACGTTGCCCGAGCCGCGCTACGACGTGACGTACTTCTTCTACGAGGCCGAGGAGATCGAGTCCCGGTACAACGGGCTGACCCTGGTCGGCCAGGCGTTCCCGGAGTGGCTGGAGGCGGACTTCGCGGTGTTGCTGGAGCCCACGTACGGCATCGTCGAGGCGGGCTGCCAGGGCACCATGCGGGCCATCGTGACGACGACGGGTGAGCGGGCGCACGCGGCGCGCTCCTGGCACGGTGTGAACGCGATCCACGCGGCCGGTGAGGTGCTGCGGCGACTCCAGGCGTACGAGGCCCGCCGGGTCACCATCGAGGGGTGCGACTACCGCGAGGGCATGAACGCGGTGCGGATCAACGGTGGTGTCGCCGGCAACGTGATCCCCGATCACTGCGAGATCGAGGTCAACTACCGGTACGCGCCGGACCGTGACCCGGCGGCGGCGGAGGCGCACCTGCGGGAGGTCTTCGCTGGCTTCGAGGTGAAGGTGACCGACGCGGCGGCCGGCGCGCCTCCCGGGCTGGAGGCCGCTCCGGCGAAGGAGTTCGTGGCGGCGGTGGGCGCGGCGCCCATCGGCAAGCTGGGCTGGACGGACGTGGCCCGGTTCGCGGCCATGGGGATCCCCGCGCTGAACTTCGGCCCGGGTGACCCCAACCTCGCCCACCACAAGGACGAGCACGTAGAGATCAGCAAGATCCGCGACGGTGCGGCAACCCTGCACCGCTGGCTGGCCCCGGCCTGACTCGGCCGTGTCCACACCGCCGGCTCTCGCCGGTGATCAAGAGGTTCGCGTCAGCCTGGCCCGTTGTCGGCGGCGCGAACCTCTTGATCGGTTCCGGAGGCGGCGGGCGACAGGGCAGGGTCCAGCAGGCGGGTGCGGCGGCGCTCGGCCACCACATCTCGGATCCGTCGCTGCATCTGTCGACGGATCCGGATCATCTCGCTGTTGCTGATCACGCTGTCTCCTCCCCCGAAGGCGCGCGCCCGGGCATACCCGGTATGTGAATAGTAAGACGTACGGGGAAGCCAAATAGTTGCCCAAGATCATGAACTTTTTCTCGCCGTTCCTGCCCCGCGCACCGGGCAGGTACGGCTCCACTACGGTTGCTGCATGAGCCAGAGCAACGCGCGGGAGGCCGGTCGCGGTCCAGGTCAGGAGCGGCATCGGGGCGCGGTCACGCTGCGCCGGGGGGCGATCCCGACCAGCACTGCCGACCAGCGACTGCTGGATTCGCGTGGGCGGGGCGACTGGAAGACCAGGGACGCCTGGCGTGCGCTGCGCATCCTGTCCGAGTTCGTCGAGGGTTTCGACACCCTCGCCGACCTGCCGCCGGCGGTGAGCGTCTTCGGTTCCGCGCGCAGCAGCCCGGACAGCGCCGAGTGCCAGCTCGCCGAGCAGGTGGGCGCCGCGCTGGCCCGCGCCGGCTACGCGGTGATCACCGGGGGTGGGCCGGGTGTGATGGAGGCCGCCAACCGGGGCGCCAGCGAGGCCGGTGGCCTCTCCGTCGGGCTCGGCATCGAGCTCCCGTTCGAGCAGGGCCTCAACGACTGGGTCGATCTGGCCATCGACTTCCGCTACTTCTTCGCCCGCAAGACGATGTTCGTCAAGTACGCGCAGGCGTTCGTCGTGCTGCCCGGCGGCTTCGGCACCCTGGACGAGCTGTTCGAGGCGCTCACCCTGGTGCAGACCGGCAAGGTCACCCGGTTCCCGGTCGTCATGATGGGCGTCGCCTACTGGCAGGGGCTGCTCGACTGGCTGCGCGACACGATGGCCGCCGAAGGCAAGATCGGCCCGGTCGACCTCGACCTGATCTGCGTCACCGACGACGTCAACGCGGCGGTCCGCCACATCGTCGAGGCCGAGGCGGCGCTCTCCGTCGAGCAGGAGGCGGTCCGCGACGAGGCCGTCGCCCGTACCGGTGCCGACCAGCAGGCCGCCGCCGAGCAGGCCGCCGACCAGTCCCGGGAGAGCTGATGGCGGCGATCTGTGTCTTCTGCGCCTCGTCGCGCACCCTCGACCAGCGCTGGTTGGACCTCGCCTACGAGACCGGCGCGGAGCTGGCCCGGCGCGGGCACACGCTGGTCAGCGGCGGTGGCCGTGTCGGCATGATGGGTGCCCTGGTCGACGGCGCCCGAGTCGCTGGGGGGCGCACCGTGGGCGTGATCCCGCAGCTGCTGGTCGATCTGGAGGTCGCCGACCTGGCTTCGGACGAGCTGCTGGTGACCGACTCGATGGCCAGCCGCAAGACCGTGATGATCGACAAGTCGGACGCGTTTCTCACCCTGCCCGGCGGGCTGGGCACCCTGGACGAGCTGTTCGAGGTCTGGACCACCGCCACCCTCGCCCTGCACCGTAAGCCGATGGTGCTGGTCGACACCGACGGCTTCTACCGCCCGCTGCTGGACTGGCTCGACACGATCACCGACCAGAACTTCCTCAAACCCGGCGGCCGCGACCTCCTAACGGTGGCCCCCACCGTCCCAGAAGCCCTAAACACCCTGGAATCCGCCCTAACCTAACCCGCTGGACCCCCACCGCGGCCCCGCCCCCGCTCTCGCCCCGTGCTCTCGCCCCGTTGATCATGAAGTTAGCGACGTCGTTGTCGGCGTGTCGTGCTGCTAACTTCATGATCGACGGTGGTAGATGGGGTGGTTGGGTGGTGTGGGTGGGTGTCATATGGGCGTGATGGGATGAGCTGATGCAGGCGTACCGGTTGGTGCGGCGGTCCGGTGGGCCGGCGCCGGAGGGCGGGGGCGCGCCGGCCAGCGGCGTCGTGCCCGCCGGCAGCGGTGCGTCCCAGGGCCATGCCGTGTCCGCGGGCAACGCCGTGGCCGAGGGTCATGCCGTGTCCGAGGCCGAGGTGTACGGGGTCGGTGGGGCCACCGAGGCCGCCGAGGCCGTGCTTGCCGTCGGAGGGCTGGGTTGGCGGGTCGACCCGGCGCAGGCGGAGGTCGTCGGGCACACCGACGGGCCGATGCTGGTGCTCGGCGGCCCCGGCACCGGCAAGACCAGCACCCTCGTCGAGGCGGTCGCCGCCCGGGTCGCCGAGGGGGTCGATCCTGAGCGGATCCTCGTGCTCACCTTCGGTCGCCGTGCCGCCACCGCGCTGCGCCAGCGCATCGAGGCCCGGGTCGCGCAGGACGGCCACCGGGTGCTGCGCGAGCCGCTGGTCCGCACCTTCCCGGCGTACGCCTTCGGGCTGCTGCGCCGGGCCGCCGCCGAACGCGGCGAGCCGTCGCCCCGCCTGCTCACCGGCCCCGAGCAGGATCTGATCATCCGCGAGCTGTTGGACGTGGTGGGCGAGGAGCCCGAGGACGACCCGGTCGGTTGGCCCACCGACCTGCGCCCGGCCCTGCGGACCAGGGCGTTCGCCAGTCAACTGCGCGACTTGCTCATGCGCGCCGCCGAGCGCGGTGTCGGGCCGGTCGACCTGGCCCGGCTGGGCGAGAAGCTCGGCCGCGCCGACTGGCCGGCCGCCGCGCGCTTCCTGCGGGAGTACGTCGCGGTGCTCGCGCTGCGCGACGTCAGCAACCGGGGCTCGATCGCGTACGACCCGGCGGAACTGGTCCGCGCGGCCACCGGGCTGCTGCGCGACGACGAGGAACTGCTGGCCGCCGAGCGTCGCCGACTCGCCCACGTGTACGTCGACGAGCTGGCCGACACCGACCCCGCCCAGGTCGAACTGCTGTCGGTGATCGCCGGCGCCGGCAAGTCGCTTGTCGCGTTCGCCGACCCGGATTCCTCCACGTACGCCTTCCGGGGCGCCGACCCGGCTGCGGTCAGCGCCTTCCCACACCGTTTCCGCACCGCCTCCGGCGCGCCGGCCGCGCAGGTGCTGCTGACCACGTCGTACCGGGCCGGGCCCGACCTGCTCGCCGCGATCGCCCGGCTGGGCCGCCGGTTGCGCGGCCCTGCGGCGCACCGCCGGCTGCGTCCCCTGCCGGATGCGCCCGCCGGCGTGGTCGAGGTGCACACGTTCCGCTCGGCGACCAGTGAGGCCGCCTGGTTGGCGCACGCGCTGCGCTCCGCCCACCTGCTCGACGGCGTGCCATGGTCGCGGATGGCGGTGCTGGTGCGCTCCACCGCGCTGCAGTTGCCCAGCCTGCAACGGGCGCTGCACGCGGCCGGCGTACCGACCGTGGTGCACGGCGAGGACCTGCCGTTGCATCTCCAGCCGGCGGTGGCGCCGCTGCTGCTCCTGCTGCGCTGCGCGCTGGAGCCGGAGCGACTGGACGAGGAGGCGGCGGTTGCGCTGCTGCACTCGCCGCTGGGCGGAGCGGACCCGCTGGCCGAGCGGCGGCTGCGGCAGGGCCTGCGCGCGATGGCGCTCGCCGGTGGTGACCGGCGCCCGTCCGGGGAGCTGATCGTCGAGGCGCTGAGCGACCCGGCCGAGCTGGCCGGCATCGACCGGCGGTGGGCGGAGCACGCCCAGGCGGTGGCCGGGCTGCTCGCCACGGCTCGGGACGCCGCCGCCCGGCCCGGCGCGACCGCCGAGACCGTGCTCTGGGCCGTCTGGCACGGCAGCGGGCTGGCCGAGCGCTGGGCGGGCGCGATCGGTCAGGGGCGTCCGGAGGCTGGCGAGGGGGACCTGGCGCGGCGGCGGCGGGCCGAGGCGGCCGACCGGGACCTGGACGCCGTGCTGGTGCTCTTCGACGCGGCGGCCCGTTTCACCGACCGGCTGCCCGGTGCCCGTACCGAGGTCTTCCTCGACCACGTGCTCGCCCAGGACCTCCCGGCGGACACCATCGCGCCGACCGCCGATCGGGGTGCCGCGGTCCGGTTGCTCACCGCGCACGCCGCGAAGGGCCTGGAGTGGGACCTGGTCGCGGTGGCCGGTGTGCAGGAGGGCATCTGGCCGGACCTGCGACTGCGCGGCAGCCTGCTCGGCTCGGAACGGCTGGTCGACGTGCTCGCCGGCCGGTCCGTGGGAGGTGCCCGCGCGGCGAACGTCGTGGGACAGACCTCGGCGCTGTTGGACGAGGAACGCCGGCTGTTCCACGTCGCCATCAGCCGCGCCCGGCACCGACTACTGGTCAGCGCGGTGGCGTCGGCGGCGGTCGGCGGGGACGACCACGAGGAGCAGCCGAGCCGGTTCCTCCACGAACTGCGCCCGACCACCCCGCCGGCGCCGCCGGACGGCTCCGGGCCGGTCGATCCGCCCTCGACGCCCGGCCCACGCACCGGCCCGCCGACCGCTGGTCCCCCCGACGGCGACGACCCGCACACCACGCCCAGCGGCGACGGTGCGGCCGGCGGTGGCGGCTCGGCTGGTGACGGCGACGATGGGCCGGACCGGCCGGGGGCTCTGCCGGTGACCCGTCCGCCCCGGGCGCTCACTCTGCCGGCGCTGGTTGCGGAACTGCGTACCGCCATCACCGACCCGGCCGCCCCGGCCGGCCGGCGGCGCGCGGCGGCGGCCGAACTGGCGCGGCTCGCCGCCGCCGGCGTGCCAGGCGCGCACCCGGACGACTGGTGGGGGCTGCGCGCGCTCTCCGACGACCGGCCGCTGGTCGACGAGGGGGAGCCGGTGCGGGTCACCCCGTCGGCGATGGAGAGCGCGCTGCGGTGCAGCCTGCGTTGGCTGCTGGAACGGCACGGCGGCAGTGGCCCGACCAGCACGGCGCAGGGGGTGGGCAACCTGGTGCACGCCGCCGCGATGCTGGCCGAGGACGCCAGTGCCGACCGGGGTGCGCTGCTCGACTACGTGGCCGCCCGGTTCGACGCGATCGAGTTGGCCGCCCGGTGGATGGCCGGCCCGGAGCGGGAGCGCGCCGAGGCGATGGTCGACAAGCTGCTGCGTTGGCTGGCCACCAACCCGCGTCGGCTGCTCGCCATCGAGCACGAGTTCGCGGTGCGCCTGGACGATCCGCACCGGCCCGTGGAGCTGACCGGCCGGGTCGACCGGCTGGAGGTCGACGAGGACGGGCGGCTGGTGGTGATCGACCTGAAGACCGGCAAGTCCACCGCGGTCACCGGCACCGAGTTGGCCGAGCATCCGCAGCTCGGCGCCTACCAGGCGGCGGTGGAGGCGGGGGCGTTCGCCGAGTTCGGCGACGAGTCCGGTGGCGCGGCGCTCGTGCAGCTCGGCACCTCCGCGAAGGATGCCCGGGAGCAGAACCAGCCGGCGGCGGGCGAGGGTCCGGCGGCCGGCTGGGCGACGGCGCTGGTTCGGCGGACCGCCGATACGATGGCAGCCGCCACGTTCGCCGCGGTGGCCAACTCGAAGTGCCGGGTCTGCCCGGTGCGTACCAGTTGCCCGGTCTCCGGGCAGGGCCGCCAGGTCGTCGAGCCGCCGACCGTCCGGCGCACCCGTGAGGGCGAGGAGTGAGCCGGTGTTGCGAGCCCCGCAGTCGCGAACAGCGATAGCACCGTGAGCGCGAGGAGTGAGCCGGTGTTGCGAGCCCCGCAGTCGCGAACAGAGTTTGCACCGTGAGTCAGCCCACCCTGTTCGGGGCCGGTCCGGCACCGACGCCGCGCCGCGCGGACTCCGGCCCTCGGTACACGCCGGTGGAGCTGGCCAAGCTGCTGCGGTTGCCGGCGCCCACCCGGGAGCAGGCCGCGATCATCGCCGCCCCGGTGGAGCCGTTGCTGGTGGTCGCGGGGGCCGGGTCGGGCAAGACCGAGACGATGGCCGCCCGGGTGGTGTGGCTGGTGGCCAACTCGTACGTTCGCCCGGAGCAGATCCTCGGGTTGACGTTCACCCGTAAGGCGGCCGGGGAGCTGGCCCACCGGGTCCGTACCCGGCTCGACCAGTTGATCCGCCGGGTTGGCCGGCAGGGTCGCGACCCGCTGGACGACCCGCTCGCCGGTGAGCCGACCGTCTCCACGTACCACTCGTACGCCGGGCGGATCGTCACCGAGCACGGGCTGCGGGCCGGGTACGAGCCGTCCACGCGGCTGCTCACCGAGGCGTCCCGCTGGCAGTTGGTCGATCTGCTGGTGCGCAACTACGACGGCGACATGTCCGAGGTGGACCGGATGCCGAGCACCATCACCGACGCGGTGTTGGCGCTCGCCGGGGAGCTGGACGAGCACCTGGTCGCCCCGGATCAGCTGGCCGCCTGGACGGGTCGGTTCTTCGCGGAGGTGCAGTCCCGCCCGGGTCGGGTCTACGCGGACGTGCGCAAGGCGCTCGCCCTCCAGCAGACCCGGCTGCGTCTGCTGCCGCTGGTGCGGGCGTACGCCCGGCGCAAGGAGGACTTCGAGGCGATGGACTTCGCCGACCAGCTCGCCCGGGCGGCCCGGGTGGCCCGGGATCATCCGGGGGTCGGCGAGATCGAGCGGGACCGGTTCCGGGCGGTGCTGCTCGACGAATACCAGGACACCAGCCACGCGCAGGTGGTGCTGCTCAACGCGTTGTTCGGCGGGGGGCACCCGGTGACGGCGGTGGGTGACCCGTGCCAGTCGATCTACGGCTGGCGGGGTGCCAGCGCCGGGACCCTGGACCGGTTTCCCACCGAGTTCGCCCGGACCGACGGCGAGCCGGCCGCAGCGCTCGGGCTGACCACCAGTTGGCGTAACCGTCCGGAGATCCTGCGGGTGGCTAACGCGCTCTCCACCCCGCTGCGCGCGGCCGGCGCGCGGGTGCCGGAGCTGCGCTCCGCGTTGACCGTCCGCGACCCGATCCCGCATCGCAGCCCGGGGGGGTCGGCCGGCGGCACGGTGCACTGCGCGCTGCTGCCCACGTACGCCGACGAGGCGGCGTGGATCGCCGACAGCGTGCTCGCCGCATGGCGGGGGGCGGCTCGGATGCCCGGTGCGGCACCCGAGCACATTCCGGTGGCGCAGCGGCCGACCACCGCCGTGCTGGTCCGGGTCCGCAGTCAGATCCCGGCGATCGAGTCGGCGTTGCGCGAGCGTGGCCTGCCCGTGGAGGTGGTGGGCCTGGGTGGCCTGCTGGACACCCCCGAGGTGCGGGACGTGGTGTGCACCTTGCGCGTGTTGGCCGATCCGACCGATGGGGCGGCGCTGCTGCGGCTGCTCACCGGCGCCCGCTGGCGGATCGGGCCGCGTGACCTGGTGTCGCTGCACCGGCGGGCGAGGGCGATCGCCAACGCCCGACGCCAGGTGGCCGCCGACGACAACTCGGAGATCAGCCCTGACCTCCTGGACGAGGCGACCCTGGTGGAGGCGCTGGCCGATCTCGGCCCGGCGCAGGCGTACTCGGCGGAGGGCTTCGCGCGGCTGCGCGCGTACGGCCGGGAGTTGGCGTTGTTGCGCTACCGCCTGGACCAGGCCCTGCCGGATCTGATCGCGGACATCGAGCGGACCATCGGCCTGGACGTGGAGGTCGCGGTGCGGGCCGGCCGGGACGGCGCCGGCGACGCCGGTCTGGCCCGGGGTCACCTGGACGCTCTCGGCGACGTGGCGGCCCGGTTCAGCGGGGAGACGCCCGGCGCGACCCTCGCCGGTTTCCTGTCCTACCTGGCCGCCGCCGAGGACGAGGAGCGTGGCCTGGCACCGGGCGAGGTCGAGGTGGTGGAGGGCGCGGTGCAGGTGGTGACCGCGCACGCCGCGAAGGGCCTGGAGTGGGACGTGGTGGCGGTGGCCGGGTTGTGTCGTGGGCTGTGGCCTGGGCCGGTGCGTAACTCCGATCACTGGTTGGGTGGGCTGGGCGTGTTGCCGTTCCCGCTGCGCGGCGACGCCGACGGGTTGCCCGAGTTGGCGCTCGACGAGGCGGTCGACCAGCGGGCGGTGGCCCGGGCGGTGACCGACTTCACCGACGCGTGGCGGGCCCACGACGAGCGGGAGGAGCGCCGGCTGACGTACGTGGCGGTGACCCGGCCGCGTCGGCTGCTGCTCTGCTCCGGGTACTGGTGGGGGGAGGGGACCAAGCGGCCGCGAGGTCCGTCGGTCTTCCTGAGCGAGGTGTACGACACCTGCCTGGACGGCGGCCCGGGCCACCTGGTCGACGCGTGGGCGCCGGAGCCCACGCCGGATGCCACGAACCCGACGGCGGAGGTGGTGCTGCGCGCGGAGTGGCCGGCCGATCCGCTGGGTGGCCGTCGGCCGGAGTTGTCCGAGGCGGCGGGGCTGGTCCGCCGACTGATGACCGACGGCCCGGCGCAGGTGGTGGTCTCCGGTGGCCCGGCCGAGCCGGAGGTGGATCCGGAGGTGGCGCGCTGGCGGCGCGAGGCGGACCTGCTGCTGGCCGAGCGGGCCGAGCTGACCCGGCTGTCGGGCGCGGTGGAGGTGGCCCTGCCCGGGCAGTTGAGCGTCACCCAGCTGGTCGCGTTGCGCCGTGACCCGGCGGCGCTGGCGCGTACGCTGCGCCGCCCGGTGCCGACCGAGCCCAACCCGTACGCCCGTCGTGGCACCGCCTTCCACGCCTGGCTGGAGCAGCGCTTCGGTGCCGACCGGCTGCTCGACCTGGATGAGCTTCCCGGCGCGGCGGACGCGGACGCGGCGCCGGATGAGGCGTTGGTGGAGCTTCAGGAGCGTTTCCTGGCCAGCGAGTGGGCCGACCGGGTGCCGGTGGAGGTGGAGGTGCCGTTCGCCACGGTGATCGCCGGCGTGGTGGTGCGAGGGCGGATGGATGCGGTCTTCGCCCGCCCGGGTGGCCGGTTCGACGTGGTCGACTGGAAGACCGGCGCGCAGCCCGTCGGGCCGGCGGCGGAGGTGGCGGCGGTGCAGTTGGCCGTGTACCGGCTGGCGTGGGCGGAGTTGGCGGGTGTGCCCGTCGATCGGGTGGGGGCGGCGTTCCACTACGTGCGGGCCGGGGCGACGGTCCGGCCGGCCGACCTGCTGGATGTGGCGGGGCTCACGGCCTTGATCGCGCATTTGCCAGAGCATTCCGCCCAAGGTTGACCGCTGCGGGGAAATCCGTGCTAGCTTGAACGGGTTGCAGTTTTGGTTACCAGAGACTCTGTGTGCGCCTGGCGGGAATTGTGGCCCCAGGCGCTCTTTGTTGTGTCCGGAGTTCTCCGGGCGGGGCGACCAGAAGCGACAGGCGATTCGCGCATTCCCGCGCGGAGCGCTCCTCTTCGGACCGGCAACAAGTGCGGGTCCGACGTTCCGTCAAGGAGACGAAACACATGGCTATTGGCACCGTGAAGTGGTTCAACGCTGACAAGGGCTTCGGCTTCATCACCCCGGACGGCGGCGGCGCTGACGTCTTCGCCCACTTCTCGGCGATCCAGTCCTCCGGCTACCGGAGCCTGGACGAGAACCAGCGGGTCGAGTTCGAGGTGACCCAGGGCCAGAAGGGCCCGCAGGCGGAGAACATCCGTCCGATCTGATCTTCGGATCGGTCGGTACTACCCGTCGCGCCCTCCGGGTGAGACGGTGACGGGACCGGCCCGCCCCGCCGTCGACCTGCCTAGGCAGGCGGCGGCCCGGCGGCGGGCCGGCCCGTACCCTAATCGGTTCGTGCTTGTGAGTCCTGGCGGCCTTTTCCGCTGGTGACAGCGCCGACTTCGGCGCCCTCCCTCGACACGTGCCGCGTCGAGGAAGGCTCCTGCGTGACCACAGTTATTCCGTCCTTTGCCCACACCGGTCTGGCGCCGGCGCTGCTCAGCGCGCTGACCACGCAGGGCATCAACGAGCCGTTCCCGATCCAGTCGGCCACGCTGCCCGACTCGCTGGCCGGTCGGGACGTGCTCGGACGGGGCCGCACCGGCTCCGGCAAGACCCTTGCCTTCGGGCTTCCGCTGCTCTCGCGTACCGCCGGCCGCAAGGCCCGGCCGGGTCGTCCGCTGGCCCTGGTGCTGGTGCCGACCCGGGAGTTGGCCCAGCAGGTGACCACCGCGCTGGCTCCGTACGCCCGCGCCGTCGGGCTGCGCTGCGCCACCATCGTCGGTGGGCTGTCGTTGCAGCGCCAGGCGGACGCGCTGCGCGCCGGCGCCGAGGTGGTCGTGGCGACCCCCGGCCGGCTGCACGACCTGATCAACCGCGGTGACGCCCGGCTCGACCAGGTCGAGATCACCGTGTTGGACGAGGCCGACCAGATGGCCGACATGGGCTTCCTGCCGCAGGTGACCAAGCTGCTGGAGCAGGTCGCCCCGCAGGGGCAGCGGATGCTCTTCTCCGCGACTCTGGACGGCGGCGTGGACCGCCTGGTCCGCCGCTTCCTGAGTAACCCGGTGACCCACTCGGTCGACCCGGGCACCGCCACGGTCACTGCGATGACCCACCACGTGCTGCACGTCGACGCGGTCGACAAGCCCGACGCGCTGACCCGGATCGCCGCCCGCGAGGGCCGCACCATCCTGTTCATGGGCACCAAGCACCGCGCCGACCGGCTCGCGCGTCAGTTGCTCTCCAAGGGGGTACGCGCGGCCGCGCTGCACGGCGGCAAGTCCCAGCCGCAGCGCACCCGGATCCTGGAGCAGTTCCGCAACGGCCAGGTGACCGCTCTGGTCGCCACCGACGTGGCGGCCCGGGGCATCCACGTCGACGGCCTCGACATGGTGGTCAACGTGGACCCGCCGACCGAGGCGAAGGACTACCTGCACCGGGGTGGTCGGACCGCCCGGGCCGGCGAGTCCGGCAGCGTGGTCACCCTGGTCCTGCCCGAGCAGCGCCGGGACATGTCCCGGCTGATGTCCATCGCCGGCATCCGGCCCGAGTCGGTCCAGGTCCGCCCGGGTGACGGGTCGCTGGCCCGGGTGACCGGCGCCCGCGAGCCGTCCGGCGTGCCGGTGACCATTGTGGCCCCGCCGGTGGCCGCTGGTCGGGGCCGCGCCGCCGCTGGTCCGGTCGCCGATGGCGCCGCCCGGCCGGCGCACCGTGCGTCGGGTCGGTCCCGCCGGCCGCGTCGCCCGCGTACCGTCTGACCGTTCACACCCTGACCGACCCGTCCCGCTTCGGCTGGGCGGGTCGGTTTGTCTTCCCGGTGGTCCGGTTCTGGCCCCGCGTCAACGGCCGGTGGTCGCGGCCCCGGCTGTTCGGCTGAGTCGGCAATCAGCCTCGGTTGGGTCGGCTGGCCGACTGTTTTCCGGCGCGATGTGGGCAAAGCTGACCACCGGGGGGACGCCGGGCGGGGGGCTCGGCGCGGAAGGGGTGGCCATGGCGGGCGAAGCCGGCTCGGGAGCGCTGCGGGAACTGACCCTGGTGGTCGTGGTCGCGCTCGCCGGGTTGCTGCTCGCCATGGTTGCAGCCTTCATGCCCTGGCAGACCACCGCGACGGGCAACGCTCCCGCCGGTCTGGTGGAGCTGCGCAGCCCCGGCGACCCGGGCTCTGGCCCGACGGTCGGGCACGTGGGCTGAGCAGTGACCGGCCGACCGGCGCCGGCGGAGGGGCAGGCCCGGTCAGCTCGGTACGAGGTGTGGTCGGGCCGGCGGGGCACCGGCCCGACCACACCGCCACCGCAGTGGGCGGCCGGACCAGATGATCATGATGCGGTGGGTGCTCGGTCGGTCGATTCGCGGTCGAGCAGGTCGGCGAGGGTGGTGCTGTCGACCACGGTGGCGATCGCCCCGTGCACGGCCAGCCAGACGTCGGTGAGCCCCGCGGCCACCCCGTGGTATCCGGCTCGCTCGGCGGGCAGCCCTCGTACCGTGGTCAGCGAGCCGCCGACCGCGCGCAGCACGTCCCCGACGGTGATCTCCTCGGGTGGCCGGGTCAACGCGTACCCGCCCTCGGCGCCGCGATGGCTGTGCAGCAGGCCGGCCCGGCGCAGGTCGAGCAGGATGCCCTGGAGGAAGCTGAGCGGAATCTCCTGCACCTCGGCCAGGCTGGCCGCCTTCACCAACTCGGCACCGTCACCACCACCGCCACCGCCGCCGCCGCGAACGGCGGCGGCGATGGCGAGCATGGCCCGGAGCGCGTAGTCGCTGCGCGCGGAGACGTACACGTCACTGACCAGCCTGGTCCAGTACGCCCCAGCGCCGACGGATCGACTTGTCCGCCGCGCCGAACGCCGCGTCCACCACCAGGCCGAGCGTCAGGATGACGATCATTGTGGAGAGCAGCCAGGGCGCGTCGGACAGCTCGCGTGAGTAGGTGAGCTGGGCGCCGAGCGAGGTCTGCGAGATGCCGACCACGAGCAGTTCGCCGGCCATCAGACTCCGCCAGGAGAACGCCCAACCCTGCTTGAGCCCCGCGACGATCGCCGGCAGCGCCGCCGGCGCGATCACGTACCGGTAGAGGTTGAGCCCTCGGGCACCCAGGTTGCGGCCGGCGCGCTGCAGCAGCGGTGGCACGTAGTCCACACCGGAGATGACCCCGTTGGCGATGGACGGCGCCGCGCCGAGCACCACCACGAAGAAGATCGCCTTCTCGCTCAGCTCGAACAGCAGGATGGCCAGCGGGAACCAGGCGATCGACGGCATGGTCTGCAACGCGGTGATCATCGAGCCGATGGCGGCCCGGAGGACCTTGAACCGGGCCACCGCCAGGCCCACCAGCAGACCGACGGCGACGGAGAAGACGTACCCGAGGGCGGCCCGTCGCAGCGTGGTGACCAGACCGTCCCAGAGCTGTGGGCCCTGGGCCTGGTTGACCAGCTCGCGGCCGACGACCAGTGGGCCGGGCAGCGAGTACGGCGGCTTCCAGCCCGACCAGACCACCAGCTGCCAGGCCGCGATGACGATGGCCAACGCGGCCAGCTTGGGCCAGGTGGCCGCCCAGATCCGCTTGCCCCGGGAGACCTCCGGCTCCCGACCGGCGATCTCCAGCGCGTCGAGGCCGGAGATCTGCGCGTCGGTCCGCGCTGTGCTGGTCAGGGTGTCATTGGCCATGGCGGCCCACCTCCGTGCGGAGCCGTTCGGTGACGTCGGCGGCGATGGCGGCGACCTCGGGGGAGTCGATCCGCCGTGGCCGGGGGATGTTCACCTCGGTGGAGTAGATGATCCGGCCGGGGCGGCTGGAGAGCAGGATGATGCGGTCGGCCAGCCGGGCCGCCTCGCGGACGTTGTGCGTGACGAAGAGCACCGAGAGGTTGCGTTCGGACCAGATGCGTTCCAGCTCGTCGTGCAGGATGTCCCGGGTCATGGCGTCCAGCGCGCCGAACGGCTCGTCCATCAGCAGCACCGGCGTGTCCAGCGCCAGGGTGCGGGCGAGCGCTACCCGCTGCCGCATGCCGCCGGACAGCTCGTGCGGCCGCTTGCGGCCGAACTCGCCCAGGTGCACCGTGCGCAGCAGCTCAGCCACCCGTTCGCGTCGCTTGGACCGGGGCAGGCCGCGCAGTTTCAGCGGCAAGTCGACGTTGGCGTCGACGGTCAGCCAGGGGAAGAGCGCCGGCTCCTGGAACATCAGCCCAGGGGTGATGTCGCCGGCCAGGTCGATCTGCCCGCCGCTGGGCCGGTCCAGGCCGGCGACCAGGTTGAGTAGGGTGCTCTTGCCGCAGCCGGAGGCGCCGACCAGGCAGACGAACTCACCGGGTGCCACGTCCAGGGACACGCCGTCGAGGGCCAGTACAGCGCTCTCCCCGCGTCCGTACACCTTGGTCACGCCGGAGAGCGCGACCGCGGTGGTCGCGCTTCCCGGCGTCGTCGTGGTCGACGTCATGGCTGGACGACCTCGGGCTTCCCCGCGGCCTTGAGCGCCTTGTTGAGGTACGACAGGTCGTACAGGCCGTCGAGGTTCACCGGGTCGGTCAGCTTGACCTCGACGGCGTGGTCGAGCCCGGCCTTGAGCGAGGAGGGGATCGGGTCGTTGGTGAACTCCAACGTCGGCCACGCCTGCTTGATCAGCTTCAGGTCCAGCGGCTTACCGGTGATCTTGCCGATCGCTTCGGAGATGGCCTGCTGGGCCTCGTCCGGCTTGGTGTTGACGAACTCGTTCGCGGCGACCTGGCCCTCGACCAGCTTCTGCACGACGTCCGGGTGTGCCTTGAGGAACTTCGTGCTGACCAGCAGGTTGGTGATGACGAACTTCCCGTCCGGCCACAGGTCGCGCTCGTCGACCAGCACCTTGCCGCCGGCGTTGATCAGGCGGGAGACGAAGGGCTCGGGCACCCAGGCACCGTCGATGGCGCCGCTGTTGAACGTCTCCACCGTCTGGGCGTTCTCCTGCGGGACGATCTTGACGTCGCCGCCGCCCTCCTTGGTGGTGGTCAGCCCCTGCTGCTTGAGCCAGTAGCGGATCGCCACGTCCTGGGTGTTACCCAGCTGGGGGGTGGAGATCTTCTTGCCCTTGAGGTCCTGCGCTCCGTTGATGCCCGGCTTGACCACCAGCGCCACGCCCCCGGAGGCCGCGCCGGAGACGACCCGGACCGCCTCCCCATTGGACTTGGAGAACGCGTTCACGGTGGGGTTCGGGCCGATGTAGGTCGCGTCGAGCGCGCCGGAGAAGACGGCCTCGATGGCGGCCGGACCCGCGTTGAACGTCTTCGGCTCCAGCTTCACGTCAGCGCCGAGCTTCTCGGCGAAGATGCCCTTCTCCACGCCGACCACCGCCGGCGCGTGCGTGATGTTGGGGAAGTAGCCGAGCCGGAGGGTCACTGGGCCGGAGCTGCCGCCCGCGCCCTCGCTGTCGTCGCCGCACGCGGCGGCGGTGCCCAGGGTGGCCGTGCCGACGGCGGCGAGGGTGGCCAGGGTGACCAACCGGCGCAGGGGGAGGCGTCTCATCGTCCTATCCAATCCGCAGTATTCCTACTTAGTTGGTAGGAAGAGTGGGCCAGGGTGGCGGCAGCGTCAAGCCCCATCCACATAGCGGGAAGACGCGTCTCAGATATGTCGGCATTTCCTACCAGTTCGCTAGGGTAGGCGGGTGACCGGAGCGATGACCTTCCATTGGTTCCTGCCCACCTCCGGCGACGGCGACCAGGTCGGCGCCGCCACCGTCACCGCCGGGGCCGCGCGCCATGACCGGGCCGCGACCGTGGCGTACCTGGCCGAGGTGGGCCGCGCCGCCGAGGCCAACGGCTTCGCCGCCGTCCTCACCCCCGTCGGCGCCGGCTGCCCCGACCCGTGGATCGTCTGCGCGGCGGTCTCCCAGCACACCGAGCGGCTCGGCATGCTGGTCGCGGTCCGAGCCGGCTTCGCGCTGCCCACCCTGATCGCCCAGCAGGCCGAGGCGTTCCAGGCCATCTCCGGTGGTCGGCTGGCGCTCAACATCGTGACCGGCGGCGACCCGGCCGAGCAGCGCGCGTACGGCGACTTCCTGGGGCACGACGACCGTTACGCGCGCACCGGGGAGTTCATCGAGGTGCTGCGCCGCGCCTGGGCCGGCCGCCCCTTCGACCACGCCGGAACGCACTACCGGGTCGACGGCGGTGGCCTGGCCACACCGTTGGCCAACCCGCCGCCGGTCTACTTCGGCGGCGCGTCCCCGGCCGCCGAGACGGTGGCCGCCCGGCACGCCGACACGTACCTGATGTGGGGCGAACCACCGGCGGCGATCGCGGCCCGGGTCACCCGGATCCGGGCGCTAGCCGCCGAGCATGGCCGCGCCCTGCGCACCGGCCTGCGGCTGCACGTCATCGCCCGGCCCACCAGCGCCGACGCGTGGGCCGAGGCGGACCGGCTGCTGGCCGGGATGAGCCCGGAGCGGATCACCGCCGCCCAGGCCCGGTTCCGCCGGATGGACTCCGTCGGCCAGGCCCGGATGGCCGCGTTGAACGCCGGCCGCACCGACGGGCTCACCGTCGCACCGAACCTCTGGGCCGGCGTCGGCCTGGTCCGCGAGGGCGCCGGCACCGCGCTGGTCGGCAGCTACGCCGAGGTGGCGGCCCGGATCGACGAGTACGCCGCGCTCGGCGTCGACGAATTCATCCTCTCCGGCTGGCCGCACCGGGAGGAGGCCGAGCGGGTCGGCGCCGAGGTGCTGCCCCGGTTCACCGCCCCGGTAGCGGCTGCTCCGGGGAGGTCGCGGATGACGGGGGTGCCGACGCGCTAGGGTCGTTCCCGTGGCGGCGCGGAGATCCAGAATTCCAGCGACGAAGTATCCGGTCGAGCGGTTCACCCTCGACAACGGCCTGCGGGTGGTGCTCACCCCTGATCGCAGTGCCCCGGTGATCGGGGTGGCGGTGGTCTACGACGTCGGCATCCGGTCCGAGCCGGAGGGGCGCACCGGCTTCGCCCACCTCTTCGAGCACCTGATGTTCCAGGGCTCGGAGAACCTGGAGAAGCTGGCCCACTTCCGGCACGTGCAGGGCGCCGGCGGCACCTTCAACGGCTCCACCCACCTGGACTACACCGACTACTTCGAGACGCTGCCGAGCAACGCGCTGGAGCGCGCGCTGTTCCTGGAGGCGGACCGGATGCGCGGCCCCCGGCTGACCGAGGAGAACCTGCGCAACCAGGTCGACGTGGTCAAGGAGGAGATCCGGGTCAACGTGCTCAACCGGCCGTACGGTGGCTTCCCCTGGCTGACCCTCCCGCCGGTCATGTTCGACACGTTCCCCAACGCGCACGACGGTTACGGCTCCTTCGACGACCTGGAGTCGGCCACCGTCGCCGACGCGGCGGACTTCTTCCGCCGCTACTACGCCAGCGGCAACGCGGTGTTGGCGGTCAGCGGCGACATCGACGTGGCCGAGGCGACCGAGCTGGTCACCCGGCACTTCGGCGACGTGCCGGCCCGTCCGGCGCCGAAGCGGCCCGACTTCACCGAGCCCGACCTGACCGCCGAGCGGCGCACCTCGTACACCGACGCCCTGGCACCGCTGCCTGCGGTGGCCGGCGCCTGGCGGGTGCCCGACCCGATCACCGACTTCGCCGGCTACCTGCCGTACGTCGTGCTGGCCGAGGTGCTCACCGATGGTGACGCGTCACGGCTGGTGGAGCGGCTGGTCCAGCGCGACCGCTCGGTGACCGGCCTCAGCGGGTACCTCGGCTTCATGGGCGACCCGTTCGACGTGCGCGACCCCACCGCGCTGCTGCTCCAGGCGCACCTGCCGCCGGGCGGCGACGTGGACAAGGTGCTGCGCACCGTCGACGAGGAGCTGGACCGGCTGGCCACCGACGGGCTGACCGACGGCGAGCTGGCCCGGACTCAGGCCCGGATGGCGACCCACCTGCTGCGCGACACCGACGCGGTGCTCGGCCGGGCGCTCCAGATGGCCGTACTGGAACAGCAGCGCGGCGAACCGGGCCTGCTCAACGACCTGCCCCGGCTGGTCGGCGACGTGACCGAGGAGCAGGTCCAAGCCGCCGCGGCCACCCTGCGCCCGGAGCGGCGCGCCACGATCGAGGTCATTCCCGGAGGTGCCCGGTGAGCGCGAGGAGTGAGCCGGTTTTGCGAGCCCCGCAGTCGCGAACGAAGGTGATGTGGTGAGCGCGAGGAGTGAGCCGGTTTTGCGAGCCCCGCAGTCGCGAACGAAGGTGGCCCGATGACCGCGACCGTGTCTGCCGGGCCGCGTACGCTGCCTCCGCTCGGCCCCACCCGCAAGCTCAAGGTGCCCAAGCAGTCCGAGCGCACCCTGCGCAACGGGCTCACCGTGATCGCCGTACGTCGGCCGGCGGTGCCGCTGGTCGAGCTGCGGCTCTGGGTGCCGTTCGGCCGGGCACACCTGGCGCGCGGCGCGATGCTCTCGCAGACCATGCTCTCCGGCACCGAGTCGATGACCAGCGTGCAGATCGCCGCCGAGCTGCAGAAGGTGGGCGGCGGGCTGTCCGCGGGGGTCGATCCGGACCGCCTGATGCTCTCGGGTGCCGGCCTGGTGACCGGTCTGGACCGGATGCTGGAGCTGATGGCCGAGGTGCTGACCGGCGCCAGCTACCCCAGCGACGAGGTGGCCACCGAACGGGACCGGCTCATCGATCGGATCCAGGTCGCGCAGAGCCAGCCGGCGCACCTGGCCCGGGAGGCGTTGCTGAAGCGGATCTACGGGCGGCACCCGTACGCGACGCAGACCCCGGAGCCGAGCCAGATCCGCGCCGTGCGGCCGGCGGCGCTGCGCACCCTGCACGCCGAGCGGGTGCATCCGGCCGGCGCGCAGTTGGTGGTGGTCGGTGACGTGCAGCCGGAGAAGGCCCTGGACGCGGTCGAGCGGGCGCTCGGCGGTTGGGTCGGCGCTGGGCGTACGGCCACCCTGGCGGCCACTCCGCCGCTGGAGCCGGGGCCGCTGCTGCTGGTCGACCGGCCCGGCTCGGTGCAGTCCTCGCTGCGGGTGGCGCTGCCGGCGGTGCCGCGCACCGATCCGGACCACGCCTCGCTGCAACTGGCCAACCTGATCTTCGGCGGTTACTTCTCCTCCCGCTGGGTCGAGAACATCCGCGAGGACAAGGGCTACACGTACGGCCCGCACTCGGTGATCGAACACTCGGTGGCCGGGTCGGTGCTGGTCGCCGCCGCCGAGGTGGCCACCGAGGTCACCGGCCCGGCACTGCTGGAGACGACGTACGAGCTGGGCCGGCTGGCGTCGCTCCCGCCGAAGCCGGAGGAGCTGGAGCAGGCCCGCCAGTACGCCCTCGGCACCCTCCAGCTCGGCATGTCGACCCAGGCCGGTCTGGCGGCGTTGACCAGCGCGTACGCCGGCAGCGGCCTGCGTCTGGACTTCCTCGCCGAGTACGCGGCCCGGTTGGCGAAGGCGACCGTCGACGACGTCGCGCGGGTCGCGGCGCAGTACCTCGCGCCGGCTCGGGCGGCGGTCGTGGTGCTCGGCGACGCGGAGCGGGTCACCCCCGCGCTGACCGCGCTGACCGAGATCCGGACCGAGCCGGTGCAGTCGTGAGCCGACCGGTCACACCGGCTGCGGCGGGCGTGGCGTGAGCGGGGAGACGATGCCGCCGCTGGCCCGGTCCACCCTGGACCGGGTCGCGCACCGGCGCGGCGACTCGCAGTGGCTGACCGAGGCGTGGCTGCGCGGTCGGGTGCTGCTGCTCGACTCGACCGACGGGCGGACGCTGGCCCGTACCGACGTGTCGCCCCCGGCCCTTGTGTTGTTCGGCGCGGAGGACGTGCCGGCCGGCTCCGAGGCGACCGCGATGTTCCTCGGTGTCGAGCCGGACGGGGTGCCGGTCTTCGCGGTCGACGCGCGGCTGCCGGCGCTCCGCGGCACCCGGGCGGTCAACCTGCGGGAGGTGGGCCACCTGCTGGCCGACCGGGAGGCGGGCATCTTCACCACCGCGCTCGCGCTGGTCAACTGGCACACCCGGCACGGCTACTCGGCGACGAGCGGGGCGCCGACCGCGATGGACGAGGCCGGCTGGTCCCGGGTGGACCGCAACGGCGGGCGGATCTGGCCGCGTACCGATCCGGCGATGATCGTGCTGGTGCACGACGGCGTCGACGGGCCGGACGGCCGCTGCCTGCTCGGCAACAACGCCGGTTGGTCGGGCACACCGGGCGGTCGGCGTTACTCCTGCCTGGCCGGTTACATCGAGCCGGGGGAGTCGGCGGAGGCCGCCGTGCTGCGTGAGGTCCGCGAGGAGGTGGGCATCGGGATCGACCGGATCGGGTACGCCGGCAGCCAGGCATGGCCGTTCCCGGGGTCGCTGATGCTGGGCTTCCTGGCCACCGCGGACCCGACGGAACCGGTGCGGGTCGACCCGTCGGAGATCGCGTACGCCCGCTGGTTCTCTCGGGACGAGGTCGGTGCGGCGCTGGCCGGGCGGACCGTGGACGTGGGTGATGGGGCCCGGCTGATCCTGCCGCCGCCGTCGTCGATCGCGCTTTTCCTCATCCACCGCTGGTTGGACGGCTGGGTGGACACGGGTCGGTGAGCACGGTCCCGGCCCGTGGCCGCCGTTGCCGCGACGGTCACGGGCCGGGAACACGGGCCGCCGTGGTCGGTTAGGGCGAGTTACGCGGCGGGGGAGCCGAGTCGACCACGACGGACGTCTGGTGGGTCAGGTGCCGGTGCGGCGGCGCAGGAAGGCGGGTCGGGGCTCGCCGAGCGGGAGGACCTTGACCCGTTGCCTGCCGGCGCGGACCGCGCCGACCGTGGAGAGGGCCCGGGCCAGCAGTAGCGCGGCGTCCCGGTCCTCCGCGTGCACGGTCTGCCGGCGCGGCTCGGGCGTGGTCGTCTCGTCGCGGAGTCGGTGGCCGTCCGCCCAGGCTGCGGCGATGTCCCCGTCGGCGACGGTGCGGATGTCGGTGCGAACGATCAGGAAACGCATGGGGGTCTCCGGATGAACCGCGACGGATGAGCCGGTGGAAGTTCTATGAATTCAAGGGCCATGTTACGCCGCGTGTTCGTCCCAGCAAGTGAAACGCACCTATTGATTGCGAGTCATCCGATCGGTGGATGCCTGGTCAGCGGGTCGGCGGCGGGTAACGCGACGGGGCCGCCGGCAAGCTGCCGACGGCCCCGTCTCCTATCGACGGCTCAGTCCAGATCGAACTGACCTGTCTTCGTTCCCGCGATGAAGTCGAGCCACCCCGCCCGGTTGAACAGCAGCACCGGGCCACCCCGGTCCTTGCTGTCGCGTAGCGCGACGGCCGACGGCCCGGTGCCCAGCGGGGCGACCTCCACGCAGTTGGAGGTCTGGCTGCGCGTGCTCGTACGCCATGGCGCGTCCGCCAACGAGTTGGCGGAGACGGACGGCGTGTTGTGGATGTCGTTCATGGTTCTGCTCCTGATGTGAACCGATCCGATGGGACGAGTGGTGCCGCACGCCCCGACGGAGGTCCCCTGTGGATCACAGTTCCGTCAGCCGCCCCGAAGCCCGGCGGCGTTGGACCGGCGCGGTTGCCGAGCCGAACACCACTGTGGATGGGGGCGTCGCCTCGGTCACCCGTCCTGTCGCCTCGATCAGCCAGGAGAGGGTGTCCGAGGCGTTAAGTGCCGCCGTGCATAGCCACTCGAACACCACTTTATAGCGATTTAGCGCGATTGCCTCGGTCGACATGACGTCGGTGAACCCCCCTTCGATGGCCAATGTCTCCGGATCGAGCGGATCGGCGAACCGGTAGAGGGAGAACGCGGTCGGCGGAAGGTACCAATCGCCGATCTGGGTGTCCCGGAGCAGCACGTGCAGCGTCACGTTGGGCAGCAGGGCCAGCTCACAGAGCTGACGCAGTTGCTCGTGCAGCACCTCGGGTGGCCCGGCCCGGCGACCGAGGGCCGCCTCCTCCAGCACGGCGGTGTAGCGCGGCGCGTGCGGCTCCCGGGTCAGCAGCGACTGGCGGGCCAGCCGCGCACGCACCTCGGTCTCCGGCTCGTCGCCAGGCTTCGGTTCGCCGGCGCTCTCGGCCACCTGGCGGGCCGAGACGATGCGGACCTGCGCGTACCCGGCGGTCTGCAACAGGCCGGGCACCAGCACCGGGTTGTACTCGGAGATCTCCGCGCAGCCCGCCTCCAACTCGGCCCAGCTGCGCTGCTGCTGCGTCATCACCGGAAAGTTCTTCAACCAGCCCCGCATGTCGCCTGCCTCGCCGGCGATTCCGAGCAGCTCCTCGCGCAGGGCCGCGTCGGCACCGTAGAGGTCGAGCAGAACGGCGACGTCCTGCGGGTCTGGCCGGCTACGACCGTTCTCCAGCCGGGACAGCTTGGACGCGGACGCCCAACCGATCCGTTCGATGACCTGGTCACCGGTGAGGCCCGCGGCCTCACGCAGGCGGCGCAGCTCTAGGCCCAACCTGCGGCGACGCATGATCGGGCTGGGTGCGGCAGGAGGCACAGTGTCCTCTTTCCCGTCGACCGCCGCAGACGCGACGGTAACTGTATGAAATTCGCCCCCCACAGTCAGTATGGACGGCGCGACCGGCGTCGGTGGTTCCGGCGGGGGCGTGTCTTGCGAAAAATGGACCACGGGTACGCCGGACGACGACGGACCTGCGGTCGCGGCCCCGTCGACCACGCCCACCCCGGGCGCGCCATCCCCGCCGGAGGGACCCCATGCGCACCGTCCTGCGCCGACCCGACTTCCGCCTGCTCTTCGGCGGTCTGCTGGCCAGCATGACCGCCGAGTCGATCCTGCTGCTCGCGCTCGCGATCTGGGTCAAGGATCTGACCGGCTCCAACGGGCTCGCCGGCGGCACCATCTTCGCCGTCGTCGCCCCGATGACGTTGGCACCACTGGTCGGCTGGTTCGTCGACCGGTACCCGCGCCGTCCCTTCTTCGTGGGCGCGAACCTGGCCACCGCGGCGCTGCTCACCCCGCTGTTCACGGTCCGGGACGCGGGCGACATCTGGCTCGTCTACCTGGTCGCCGCCCTGTACGGCCTGTCGTCGATCACACTGGGCGCGGCGCTCAGCGGGCTGATCCGACAACTCGTGCCGGTGGAGTTGCTGGCCGAGGCGAACGGCGCGCTGCAGACCGTACGCCAGGGGCTTCGGCTGATCGGCCCGCTGGCCGGCGCGGCGCTCTACGCGGCTCTCGGCGGGTGGGCGCTGGCCGGGATCGGCATGATCGGCTTCATGACCGCGGCCGCTGTGGTGACCACGGTGCCCAGCCCGCAGCCGGCGTCGCCGACCCTGCGGCTGCGCTGGCCCGCCGAGCTGGGGGCCGGCCTGCGACACCTGGCCGGTGTGCCGGCCCTGCGCCGGGCACTGCTCGGCTACGGGCTGGGGTCGTTGGTGATGGGCTTCAGCGAGTCGCTGATCTTCGCCTACGTCGACCAGGGGCTGGACCGCAACGCCGCGTTCGTGGGCGTGCTGGTCACCGTGCAGGGCGTGGGTGGGCTGCTCGGCGGGCTCTGCTCACCGGCGCTGGTCCGTCGGCTCGGCGAGGTCGGCACGCTGGCTGCCGGCGTGGCCTTCTTCGGGCCAGCGGCGCTCGCGCTCGCGTACCCCGACCTGCGGCTCGCCTTCGCGGCGGTGTTGCTGGCCGGCATCTCACTGCCGCTGACGATGGTGGGGCTGCACACGCTGATCCAGCGGCGTACCCCGCCGGCGCTTGTCGGTCGGGTCGCCGCGGCGACCCAGGCGGTGGTGAGCGGCCCGCAGGCGTTCTCCATCGGCGTGGGCGCGCTGCTGGTCGGCGTCCTGGACTACCGGACGCTGTTCGTGCTCGTCGGGGTGGCCACCCTCGCGGCGGGCGCCTACCTGTGGCGGGGTCGGCACCTGAGCGCGCCGGCCGGAGCACGTCCGCCCCTGCCGCCCACCTCGCCGACGAACCCGTCAATTCCGGCGCCCCGCCGCCCGGCCGAGGTCGAGATCGACCAGCCGGTGGCGACGGGAACCCCCCGTACGCCCCGGCGGTGACCGGCGCCGGGCACGACGAACGGCCGCCCGGGTGGGGCGGCCGTTCAGGAAGAGGCGACTCGGCCGGTCAGGCGGTGAGGGTCGCCAGGTGCTGCTTGACCTGGGTGATCGAGGGATTGGTCAGGGCGCTGCCGTCGGCGAAGCGCAACGTCGGCACCGTCTGGTTGCCGCCGTTGACGCTCATCACGAACTCCGCGGCCTTCGGGTCCTCCTCGATGTCGACCACCTCGTACCCGATGCCCTCCCGGTCGAGCTGCGACTTCAGCCGGTGGCAGTAGCCGCACCAGGGGGTGGAATACATCGTCAGCATGGTCGGACCCTCCAACTCCTCCAGCCGCCGGCTTGCGGATCAAGCCGAGGCTGTCCGCTACAACATCCGGAGGAGCTGAGATGATTCCTGGTTGTGGTGGTTCACTCAGCGTCGGAACGCGTACTTGCCGGGCTGGACCCTGAGCAACGCTCCGCGGTGACCGCACCCGCCGGCCCGGTCTGCATCCTCGCCGGTGCCGGCACCGGCAAGACCCGCGCGATCACCTCCCGGATCGCCCATCGGGCACTCTCCGGTGAGATATCCCCCCGGCACGTGCTCGCCGTCACCTTCACCGCCCGGGCCGCCGCCGAGATGCGAAGTCGACTCACCGTGCTCGGGGTCGGTGGTGTGCAGGCGCGGACGTTCCACGCGGCGGCGCTGCGCCAGGTGCGCTACTTCGCCCCCCGGTTGCTGGCCGGGCGGGCCATGCCCGAGCTGCTGGACAGCAAGGTGCGGCTGGTCACCCTCGCCGCCGCCCGGGTCGGCCTGCGCACCGACCGGGCCGCCGCACGGGACCTGGCCGGCGAGATCGAGTGGGCCAAGTCGTCGCTGGTCGAGCCCGGGGATTACGTGGTGTCGGCGGCCCGCGCGCTGCGCGACACGCCGCACGAGCCGGCGAAGGTCGCCGAGGTGTTCACCGCGTACGAGCAGCTCAAGCGCTCCAACGGGGTGATCGACTTCGAGGACATGCTGCGTGCCGCGGTGTGGGGCATCGAGGAGCACCCGGACGTCGGCGAGCAGATCCGCACCCAGTACCGGCACTTCGTGGTCGACGAGTACCAGGACGTCAACCCACTCCAGCAGCGGTTGCTGGACGCCTGGCTGGCCGGCCGCAACGACCTGACCGTGGTCGGCGACGCCAGCCAGACCATCTACTCGTTCACCGGGGCGACCTCGGCGTACCTGGTCGACTTTCCGCGCCGACACCGGGGCGCCACCGTGGTCCGGCTGGTCCGCGACTACCGCTCCACCCCGCAGGTGGTGGGGCTGGCCAACGCGGTGATCTCCCAGGCCCGTGGCACCGAGGCGCGACTGCGGCTGGAGCTGAGCGGGCAGCGCCCGGCCGGCCCCGAACCCGACCTGCGGATCTTCACCGACGAGCCGGCCGAGGCGAACGCGGTGGCCGCCCGCTGCCGGTCGCTGATCGACGCGGGCACGCCGGCCAAGGAGATCGCCGTGCTGTTCCGGATCAACGCGCAGTCCGAGGCGTACGAGAAGGCGCTCACCGAGGCCGCGGTGCCGTACGTGGTGCAGGGCGCCGAGCGCTTCTTCGAGCGGACGGAGGTGCGCCAGGCGATGGTCGCGCTGCGCGCCGCCACCCGCTCGATTCCGGGCGAGACCCCGCTGCCGGCCGCCGTCGTCGAGGCGCTCACCGCGGTCGGCTGGGCCCCCGACTCGCCTCCGGCCGGGGGTGCCGCCCGGGAGCGTTGGGAGGCGCTCGCCGCGCTGGTCCAGCTCGCCGAGGAGTACGCGGCCAGCCCCGAGGTGGTGCCGATCGGCGAGGCGGCGTCGGTGGAGCGCCCGGTCACCCTCACCGACTTCAACGAGGAACTGGCCCGCCGGGCCGCCCAACAGCACGTACCGACGGTGGACGGGGTCACCCTCGCGTCGCTGCACTCGGCCAAGGGGCTGGAGTGGGACGCCGTCTTCCTGGTCGGCCTCGCCGAGGGAACCCTGCCCACCACGTACGCCAAGACCGTCGAGCAGGTCGAGGAGGAGCGCCGACTGCTCTACGTGGGGATCACCCGGGCTCGGGAGTGGCTCTGGCTGTCGTACGCCGCCGCCCGCTCGCCGGGCGGTCGGGCCCGGCGGCCGTCGCGGTTCCTGCCCCAACTGGACCGCTCCGGCGGAACCGAGCGGGCCTCTGCCGGCACCGGCCCGGCGCGTCGCCCGGAGCGGCGCCGGACGCAGATCGTGTCCTGCCGGATCTGCGGCGCCACCCTGCTCGCCGGCCCGGACCGCAAGCTCGGTCGCTGCCCCACCTGTCCCTCCGATATCGACGATGAGCTGCACGAACGGCTACGCGAGTGGCGGCAGCGGGTGGCCGGCGCGCAGAAGGTCCCGGCGTACGTGGTCTTCACCGACGCCACGCTTGTCGCGCTGGCCGAGCGACGTCCCGGCCGACCGGAGGAGTTGATCGCCATCGCCGGCATCGGCCCCCGAAAATTGGGCCTCTACGGCGAGTCGGTGCTGGCCCTCGTGGGGGGCGCGGGGGTGGACGACGTCTGCCCAGAGAAAACTTTCGAAATCTCGTCGTAAATTCGTTTGCCCTCGCCCCCGGGCGAGGAATAGCCTCAGAACACACCACGCGAGCGGCGCCATTCCGGCTGCTCAAGGGGTCGGTCCAGTCGATTCGAGGAACGTGAGGGAGGTGGCACCCGTGGAGATCTTCACCTATGAGCGTCTGGCGGCGATGCCGTCTGTCCACGCTCCGCTGTCGGCTGTCTGGGTGGCCCTCGCGGCCACGCGACCGTCGGTTCCGCAGGTGCACCAGGTTCAGGCCGAGCTGAACCTGACCGTTGCACCGGCCACCGGAGTCGAGGGGACCAGTGGCTTCACGGGCAAGGGCATCCAGGTCGCCAAGAAGCGCATGGATATCCGCGGCGTTCCACCTCGAGGTAGACCGGTCTGACCATCAGACACCGGCTCACCTTGAGGCCGCGGAACCCGCATACCGGGATCCGCGGCCTTAGTTTTTTTGCCCCGCCGAAGTACGTCGGAATGCGATCCACGAGATCGAAGTGTGAGAGAGAGGTGACCGGGCGATGAGTCTGGCGTTGGCCCCCGTCGACTTAACCGTCGAGATGGAGGCGAACCTGCCCTGTCGGAAGTTCGACCCCGACCTGTGGTTTTCCGACTCGCCTGCCGAGCTCGAGCTGGCCAAGTCGCTCTGCGGGGACTGCCCGCTGCGCGTCGAGTGCCTGGCCGGAGCGGTGGAGCGTGCGGAGCCGTGGGGCGTCTGGGGCGGCGAGATCTTCGAGCGTGGCGCGGTCGTTCCGCGCAAGCGGCCCCGTGGCCGTCCGCGTAAGGAGGACGTCGCTCGTGACGCCGCACTTCGGGTCGAGGCCGAGGCGCGCTTGGAGGCCAGTGGGCTCTCCGAGGCGCGTGGCGCGGTCCGGCTGGCAGCCTGACATGTTCCCGACCAGTACCAACTACGCCGGTGCCACATCGGCAGTTAGAGAGACGACGATGTTGAACGTTCCGACTGGAGCCTTCGAGATGCAACTACTCCACGAAGCGTTGTCCCGGGCTCGAATGCGGCGGCCTCAGGCCGGTCGTACCACCACGAGCACTGAGGCAACCCGATCCGCCCGTACCGTCGCCATGAACAGCCGCAACCAGGCGGCCCGCGACCTGGGCATTCTCTAGTACCACCCCACGCAGAAGGGCGGGTGCCAATCGGCACCCGCCCTTCGCGACGTTCAGGCGACCGGCGCGAAGCCGGGCAACCAGCGCTCCAGGATGCTCCGGTACGGGGCCTTCGCCTCCAACTGGCAGAGCACCCCGATCGACCCCAGCGTCACCCGGTGGATGAGCAGGTACGACGGCGGCAGGTTGAGCTGCCGGCTCAACTGGTACGTGGGGGAGCGGGGGCTGGCCAGGCGGGTCGCCTCGCCCCGCAGCCAGGCCCGGGTGAACCGGAATCCGTCAGCTGCGATGGGCTCCAACATCGGGCGAAGGAAGTCGAGCACCCCCTCGGCGTCGATCTGGTCGGCGGAGCCGATGAACCCCTCGGACCGTAGCCCCTCCACCACCCCGTCGGCGTCGCCGCGCAGTGCACGCCCGGCGATGCGGCCGATCGGCTCCGGCGTTCCGCCCGGCATGCGGGCCACCGCACCGAAGTCGATCACCCCGAGTCGGCCGTCGGGCAGCAGCCGGAAGTTGCCCGGGTGCGGGTCGGCGTGCAGCAGACCGGCCCGCTGCGGCGCGGAGAGGTGCAGCGTCGCCATCAGCCGACCGGCCTCGTCCCGCTGCTCCTCGCTGCCGTCGCGGATGATGTCGGCCAGCGGGGTGCCCGTCACCCATTCGGTGACCAGCACCCGGGGCGACGCCGACACCACCTCCGGGATGAAGATCTCCGGGTCGTCGGCGTACGCCGCGGCGAAGGTGCGCTGCGACTCGGCTTCCAGCTCGTAGTCCAACTCCTCGGTGATCCGCTCGCGCAGCTCGACCAGGAGCGGCTTGACGTCCAGGCCGGGTTGGATGGCCCGGAACATCCCGCCCAGGCGGGAGAGTTGTTTGAGGTCGGTGAGCAGCGCGTCGCCCGCTCCCGGATATTGGATCTTGACGGCCACGTCGCGGCTGTTCGGCTCGCCCGACGGGTCGTACCCCGGCTCCCGCCACCGCGCCCGGTGCACCTGGCCGATGCTGGCCGCCGCGGCCGGGGTGTCGTTGAACTCGACGAACCGGTCGCGCCAGTCCGGCCCGAGCTGCTCGGCCAGCACCTTGTGCACGCTGGCGGCCGGCAGCGGCGGGGCGGCCTCCTGAAGCTTGGTCAGCGCCTGCCGGTAGGGCGCGGCGATCTCCTCCGGCAGCGCCGCCTCGAAGACCGACAGCGCCTGGCCGAACTTCATCGCCCCGCCCTTGAGCTGGCCCAACACGCTGAACAGCTGCTCGGCGGTGCGCTGCTGGATCTCCGCGGAGATCACGTCGGAGGCGAGCCCTGTGACGCGCTTACCCATGCCGAGGACGGTCCGACCGGCGAAGCCGAGCGGCAGAGCGGCGAGCTTGGCGGTCCGGGACACGGCCCGGCGCGGGATGTCGGTCACTCGGCCATTGTTACCGACCGGAGGGCCCCGCTGCTGCTCTGCGGCCGGGCTGGTGCCGACAGCCGGCCCCGCGAGCACCCACACGCCGGGTGCGGCGGCCAGCCCCGGCGGCGGAAGCGGCCCGCGCCGGTGATCTCCACAGCGCCGCCCAGCGTCTCCGGGCTGCCGCCATCGAGGTGCGCCAGCACCTCGGACAACGCGTACCCGGTGGCCGCGAGCAGGGTGCCGGTCGCGCCGGCGGCAACGGGGTCGGCCGCGGCGAGTTGGGCGGCGAGCCGGGGCCACACCGGGTCACGGTCGGTCCGGTGCAGCTCGATGCAGTGCAGGCACGGCCCGGCAGGCGGGCGGACCAGGGGCCCGATGACCGGTACGCCCTCGCGGAGGGTGACCAGCAGGTGCGGCTGACGACGCTGGGCAAGGCCGGCGGCGAGCAGCGCGGGCGGGCGGTCCGCGCCGAGCTGGATCACCAGGTCCACCCGCGTGGCCCGGACCGGGTGGGTGCCGGTGCCCGGCGCGACGCGGTCGATCGCGGCCCGGACCGCCCCGGCCAGCGGATGGCCCAACTCGGTCGTCGGGATGCCGGTGCCGACCAGGTCGACCGGGCGTACCGAGCCGGTGAGCTGCGGGATCACCTGCCCGACGCCGGACTGGGCCAGCGCAACCGCCAGCGGCCCGCCGAACGCTCCGGCCCCGGCGAGCAGCACCCGGGCCGCCTGCCGTCGACGCAGGACCTGCGCGGGAGTGCCCGGAAGTCGGGCCGCGACCAGGGCCAACGCGCCGGCCTCGGCGGCGAGTCGGGCACGGACCGGCCCGGCAAGGTCGCGGGGGAGCAGGCTGTGCGCGGGCACCAGGAGGCCCGCCGCGCGGAGGGCGTCGAGCAGGGTACGAGCGTCGTCGGCGGTGACGCGGGCCGTGCTCGCGTGGGTCAGCACGGTGCGTTCGCTGCGGGTGCCGTCCAGGAGGTCGAGCAGGTGGGCGGCGCGCGGGTTGGCCAGCTCCAGCAGCACGGCGGGCCCGGGGCCGATGCCGAGCTGGAGGGTGTGCCGGTCCCGCCAGAGCCGGCTGAGGCCGGGAAGCAGCATGGGGCGGGGCAGTGCGGTACGACTCATGATGACGAATCGTGACCGAGCCCCTGCGCTCAGTCGATCGTTGTCCACAGATGGCCGGGCCTGTGTCCAGCGCTGTCCACAGGATTTGCCGGGTTATCCACAACCCGCCGGTAGGGGTGTCGGTCACCCGACAGGATCCCTGCCGGTACGGCAACGGGGGGCGGGGTGACCATCGAGCCACCCCGCCCCCCGTTGACCCGTACGGTCAGACCTTCGCCTTGCCGAGGATGCGGTTCACTGTTGTGCCGCATACCGGACACTTGCCCTTGGCCATGTTCATCCCGGTCTTCGAGACCTCCACGTGCCCCTCGAAGTCCCGCTTCTCCTTGCACTTCACGCAGTAACCGTTGTAGCTCTGGGCCTGGTCGGCCACGGTGCCCCTCCTCGTCTCGTCCGCCGGTCAATGCCGTCCCGGCGGGGTGCCCGGCGGCGGGCCACGCGGGGCGCCGGCGCTGGGTCTCATTCGCAGCCACCTTCGTGACCGCTGGTCCGCGGACCCTACCCAGGTCTGGGCGGTTCCATGTCAGCTGTGCATCGGCCTGTGAGCAAGTCGACGTCGAGAGTGTGCATGGCGAATAAGGTCGGATAAGTCAGTTTGGCGGGGACACGCCGACCAAACCCTCACAGACACCCGTGCGAGTGCCCCCGCGGCACTGCGGAGCACGATGATCACCTACGGTGGAGGGAGGCGCGCGGCGTCGCCATCGGTGTTCACCAAGGGTGACGAGATGGCCTGACGACGGCCTGGCCAAGAAATTTTCGGGACGCCGGGCGACCAATCGCCATTTTCTGGGCGCGTGTCGGGTGGTTGACTCTTGCGGACCCCTGGTCAGTACGCATTAGCTTTCCTTCGTGACACGTAGCCGAGGCTGCGCGAGCCAGTGATGGCGGGGACGCGTAAGCCGGTCGTCGAGGTACGGCGCAGCCAGCGCCGGCGACGCACGGTGTCTGCGTACCGTGATGGTGAGCGGGTCGTCGTCCTCATTCCGGACCAGTTCTCCCGGGCCGAGGAGAGCGAGTGGGTCGACCGGATGTTGGCCCGGCTCGCCGCCCGCGAGGGTCGGCTGGCCCGCTCCGACGCCGAGCTGGTAGCCCGGGCCACCCGCCTGATCGACCTCTACCTCAGCGGGTACGGCGAGAAGGCGGTGCCCGCCAGCGTCCGGTGGGTCACCAACCAGAACGGCCGCTGGGGCTCCTGCACGCCCGCCGATCGCAGCATCCGGATCTCCCACCGCGTGCAGGACATGCCCGAGTGGGTGATCGACTACGTGCTGCTGCACGAGCTGGCCCATCTCATCGTGCCCAGCCACAACGCCCGCTTCTGGGCGCTGGTCGGCCGCTACCCCAGGACCGAACGAGCCCGCGGCTACCTCGAAGGTGTCGCCGCCGCCTCCTGCGCCCCGGTCCCCACCTGACCTCATCCGCAAGCCCGTGCCCAACCAGCCCCGCCGGCCCCCCGCTGGTCCTCGCGCCGTCGGCGGCTGACCTCGCTGTCGGCCCGCTGATCTCTCGCCGTTCCGCGCCGGTTCGCGCTGTTCCGCGCTGTTCCCGCCGGTCCGCGCCGTTCCTCGCGCCGGCGGCCCGCTGATCCCCCGCCGTGGGCCCGTTGGCTCCAGCCGTCCGCCCGCCAGTCCTCGCGTCCACGTCTGTTGCCGCCCCTTTTGCCCTGACTCTGTTTGGGTGACGCCCCGCCTGGGCGGTCGTCTTCGGTGATCGACTCCGTTTCGCCGACATGGGGGTATCCGCGACTTGGGACACCCCCATGTCGCCGATACGGAGTCGATCATGCTCGCCCGAGGGCAGGGCAGGGCAGGGCAGGGCAGGGCAGGGCAGGGCAGGGCAGGGCAGGGCAGGGCAGGGCAAGCCGAGGTCGGTGCTGTGCTGGTGCGGGCCGGGCGGGCTCGGCGCGAGGGCGGGCCGGGTGGGTTCGGCGCGTGGGCGGGCAGGGCGCTAGGGTCGGAATGTGGCACGACGGGTAGTGGTGGCGTTGCTCGGGCCGGTCAACTGGTCGCCGCCCGGCGTCGACCGGGCGGAGTGGCGAGCCGCGCTCGCGGAAGACGTCATCGACCTGCTCGCCACGCTCAACGAGGTGGAGGTCGCGGTCGCGGTGACCCCGACCGATCGTGCTCTCGCCGACGCGTTGGTGTGGCCGGGCACGGCCGTGTACGAGGTGGCTGAGCCGTCGCCGAACGCCGTGTTCGCGCTGCTGGACGGCTACGACCAGGCGGCGGTGCTCGCGGGTGACGTGCCGAATCTGCCCGCGCTGACCGTCGGCAAGCTGCTGCGCCCGCTCACCACCCGACCGGTCGCGGTCGCTCCGGCGGAGGGTGCCGACCCGGGCCTGCTCGGGGTTGCTGTGCGACTGCCGGTGCCGGGCTGGCTGCCCCCACTGGACCTGGACACTGCGACGCCGGTCGACGCGCGTGCCGGTGCCCCTCGACCCGGCGACGTGGTCGTCACCGCCGGCTGGCGACGGCTACGCGGCCCGGCTGATCTGGCCACGCTGGACGAGGCCTTCGAGGGCTGGGAAGCGACCCGTGCCCTTCTGTCGGGCTCGGGCCGACCCGCCTGACCCTGCCACGACTCCGCGCGGTGACGGAGTAGCGGCCGACCTGCTGTCCGAGCCCAGGCCGGGTGCCCGCACAGATCGACGGCGGGCACCCCGGCTCAGGCGTCAGGACTTGGCGTCGCCCTCGCCGTCGGTTTCGTCGGGCTGGCCCGGGGCCTTCTCCTCCGCACCGCCGGGAGCGGTGAAGTCGAAGCTGTCCAGCTCGCTCAGGTCCATGTCGTTCATGGCGAAGGCCACCGGGTCGGCGAAGTCGTCGTCGGACGGGAGTAGGTCCGGGTGACCCCAGACGGCGTCCCGGCCGGCGATGCCGCGGTGCTCGGTGAGCGCGGCCCAGAGGGCGGCCGCCTCGCGCAGCCGGCGCGGGCGCAGCTCCAGACCGACCAGCGCGGCGAAGGTCTGCTCGGCGGGACCGCCGGCGGCGCGACGGCGCCGGAACGCCTCGCCCAGCCGGACGACGTTGGGCAGGCGGTCGCTGGCGGCGCTGTCCACCACGTGGCACACCCAGCCCTCGACCAGGGCCAACGCGGTCTCCAACCGGGCCAGCGAGGCCTTCTGCGCCGGGCTGTCCTCCGGGGTGAAAATGCCTTCCAAGGCGATCGCCTGCATCGACTCCGGGTCGGTCGGGTCGACCCGGCCCATCGCCTCCTCGATCGCCTCCCGGTTGACCCGGATGCCCGAGGCGTACATCTCCACCGCGCTGAGCACGTGCCCGCGCAGCCACGGGACGTGCTGGAACAGCCGCTGGTGGGCGGCTTCACGCAGCGCCACGTAGAGGCGTACCTCGTCCTCGGGCAGCTCCAGGCCCTCGCCGTACGCGCGGATGTTGGCCGGGATCAGCGCGGCCGTGCCGGCCGGGCCGAGCGGCAGCCCGATGTCGCCGGCGGAGAGCACCTCGGCGGCGAGCGAGCCGAGGGCCTGCCCCAACTGGCCGCCGAAGAGGGCGCCACCGAGGGTCGCCACCATCGACTGCATGGGGCCGAGCTGGGCGCGGGCCTCCGGTGGCACCAGGTCGCCCATCGCGGCGACCATCCGGCTGGCCACCGGGTCGCAGAGCTTGCGCCACACGTCCAGCGTCTTGAAGATCCACTCATTGCGGTTCCAGGCCACCGGGGTCTGGATGCCCGTCGGCCACGACGACGCCGGCTCCAACCACAGGTCGGCCAGGCGCAATGCCTCCTCGACGGCGTTGCGCTCGTACGGCGACACCGCCGGGTCGCCGGCGGCGGCGAGCTGGCTGGCTGCTACCTGCCGAGCCAGGTCCCAGTTGACCGGCCCGCTGCCCGGCGCGGAGAGCAGGTGCTGCAACTGCGACATGAACTGCTGCATCTGCGCGGGATCGTTGGGGTCTGGTGGTTGCCCACCCGGGAGCGCGAAACCGAACGGAATATCAGGCACGACGTCTACGGTACGCGGGCCGAGCCCCAGGTAGCCGCCCCTGGCGTTGCGCTGAGGGCGAAGTCGCGTGGCGCATCCGGCAGCCCGGCCCCGGGCGATCGGTACGCTCTGCCGCATGAGACGTCGTGGCCTGACGGTCCTGCTCGGTGCCCTGTTCACCGCTCTGCTGAGCGTCGGGGTGCTCCGGGTGCCGATCCCGTACGTGGTGCTCGGCCCGGGCCCGACGGTCAACACCCTCGGTACGGCCGACGGTAAGGAGGTCATCCAGGTCACCGGACGGGAGACCTCCACGTCCGCCGGTCAGCTCCGGCTGACGACGGTGGGGGTGCAGCCCACCGTGCGGCTGCGATCGGCGATCGCCGGCTGGTTCTCCGACGACGAGGCGGTGGTGCCGCGCGAGTTGGTGTACCCGCCGGGGGAGTCGACGGAGCAGGTCGAGCAGCGCAACGCCGAGGATTTCAAGGTGTCGCAGAGCAGCGCCGAGACCGCCGCGTTGCGTGAGTTGGGCTTCCCGGTGCAGGTGGTGGTCAAGACGGTGGCGGCGGACGGCCCGTCCGCCGGGTTGCTGAAGGTCGGCGACGTGGTCACCTCTGTCGACGGCCAGCCGGTGCCGGTGGCCCCGAAGCTCACCGAGCTGATCCGGGCCAAGCCGGCCGGTACGGCCCTGACCATCGGCTACACCCGCGACGGCGCGCCGGCCACCGCGACGGTGACCAGCCGTGAGCAGGACGGCCGGCCGCGGATCGGCGTCGAGATCGACCAGCAGCAGCCGCACCCGTTCACGCTCAGCATCGACCTGGGTGACATCGGCGGCCCGAGCGCCGGGCTGATGTTCGCCCTGGGCATCGTGGACAAGTTGACCCCGGCCGACCTCACCGGCGGCAAGATCATCGCCGGCACCGGCACCATCGACGACGAGGGCACGGTCGGCCCGATCGGCGGGATCGCCCAGAAGTTGGTTGGCGCGAAGCGCGCCGGGGCCAAGGTGTTCCTGGTGCCGGCGGACAACTGCGCCGAGGCGGTCCGCAATCCGCAGCCCGATCTGCCGCTGCTGCGGGTGGGGTCGCTGGACGAGGCGATGACCGCGCTGGAGACGCTGCGCTCGGGGGGCCAGCCGACCCGCTGCTGACGCTCGTGACCGTGTCCGGACACGTTCAGGAACACCCCGTACTCTGGGTGCCTGGTCGGAGCCGATCACATCGAGCGTGCGGAGCCAACAGTGGTAATGCGTAGCAGCACCCCCCTACCGAAGATGAGTAGGCGCGGACGCGTCACCATCGCCGTCCTGGTGGGGGTCTTCGTGCTCTTCACCCTGCTGGGCTGGGGTGTTCAGGCCTGGACGGACTGGCTCTGGTTCGATGAGGTCCGCTACACCGAGGTCTTCACCGGTGTGCTGTTCACCCGGCTGCTGCTCTTCCTCGCCATCGGTCTCGGCATGGCCGTGATCGTCGCCGGCAACCTGTGGCTGGCCCACCGGCTGCGCCCGCGGTTGCGCCCGCACTCGGTCGAGCAGGCCGCCCTGGAACGCTACCGGATGGTGCTCAGCCCGCGCCTCGGCACCTGGATCGCGCTGACCGCCGTCGTGATTGGCCTCTTCGCCGGCCTGTCGGCACAGAGTCGGTGGAACCAGTGGCTGCTCTTCCGCAACGGTGGCGACTTCGGGGTCAAGGACCCGGAGTTCGGGGTGGACATCGGCTTCTACGTCTTCCAGCTGCCGTTCTGGCGTTACCTGCTCGGCGTCGGCTTCACCGCAGTGGTGTTGGCTCTGATCGGCGCGCTGGCGGTGCACTACCTCTTCGGCGGGGTCCGCCTCCAGGGTGTCGGGGACCGCATGACCAACGCGGCACGCGCTCACCTGAGCAGCCTGGTGGCGGCCTTCGTGCTGCTCAAGGCCGTCGCGTACGTGCTGGACCGGCGGGCGATGCTGCTGGAGTACAACGAGGGCGCCAGGCTGTACGGCGCTGGCTACGCCGACGTCAACGCGTTGCTGCCGGCGAAGGAGATCCTGGCGTACATCTCGATCGTGGTGGCCATCGCGATCATTGTGTTCTCCAACGCCTGGATGCGGAACCTGGTCTGGCCGGGCATCTCGCTCGCCCTGCTCGGTGTCTCCGCGGTGGCCATCGGCGGCATCTACCCCTGGGCGGTGCAGACCTTCGAGGTCAAGCCGAGCCTCAAGGACAAGGAAGCGCCGTACATCCAGCGCAGCATCGACGCGACCCGGGCGGCGTTCGGGCTGGGGGCCACCGAGACGACCCCGTACGCGGCGAGCAACCTCAACCCACCGGCGAGCCTGGCCACCGACACCTCGGTCGTGTCGAACGTGCGGCTGCTCGACCCGCAGCTGGTCAGCGAGACGTACACCCAGCTCCAGCAGGTGCGTGGCTTCTACGACTTCGGCCCCAAGCTGGACATCGACCGCTATGGGGTGAACGGGAAGGTCTCCGACTACGTGGTCGGCGTCCGAGAGATCAACTATGGCGAGCTGACCGACCAGCAGAACACCTGGATCAACCGGCACACCGTCTACACCCATGGGTTCGGGCTGGTGGCCGCCCCGGCCAACCAGGTGGTCTGCGGCGGGCAGCCGTTCTTCGTCTCCGGTTTCCTCGGCGAGCGCACCCAGGAGGCGTGCTCCTCGCAGACCGAGCAGATCCCGGCCAAGCAGCCGCGCATCTACTACGGCGAGCGGATGGCGGCCGACGACTACGCGATCGTCGGCCAGTCCGACCCGAACAAGAAGGCCGAGTTCGACCGGCCGGTCGGTGAGGGTGGCGGCGAGTCCTACACCTACACCGGTGAGGGCGGCGTCGAGATCGGCTCCTTCGCCCGGCGGCTGCTGTACGCCATCAAGGAGCAGGAGACGAACTTCCTGCTCTCCGAGGCGGTCAACGAGGACTCCAAGCTGCTCTACGTGCGTAACCCGCGGGACCGGGTGGAGAAGGTCGCGCCGTTCCTCACCCTGGACGGCGACCCGTACCCGGCGGTCGTGGACGGTCGGGTGCAGTGGATCGTCGACGGCTACACCACGGCGGCCACCTACCCGTACGCCGAGCGGGTCAACCTCCAGACCGAGACGACCGACGAGCTGACCAACCGGGGCACCTTCCAGCTGGCCCGGGAGAACGTCAACTACATGCGCAACTCGGTGAAGGCCACCGTCGACGCGTACGACGGCACGGTGAAGCTCTACGAGTACGACGACACCGACCCGGTGCTCAAGGCATGGAACAAGGCGTTCGGCGGCGACCTGATCCTGCCGAAGGCGGACATCCCGGTCGAGCTGAGCGAGCACCTGCGCTACCCGGCGGACATGTTCAAGGTGCAGCGCAACCTGCTCACCAAGTTCCATGTGACCAACCCGGGCGACTTCTACTCCGCACAGGACTTCTGGCAGGTGCCCAACGTGCCGGACGCCCCGGACAGCGGCCAGAAGCAGCCCCCGTACTACCTGTTCACCCAGTTCCCGGGGCAGGAGAGCCCTCGGTTCCAGCTCACCTCCGCGGTCACCCCGAACGGCAGGCAGAACCTGGCCGCGCTGATCTCCGGGTCGTACGTCGACGGGAAGCCCCGGCTGGAGGTGTTGGAGCTGCCGGACCAGACCCGGATCTCCGGCCCGGTGCAGGTGCACCAGCAGATGACCAACAACGCGAACATCCGTCAGCAGCTCAACCTGCTCTCCAGCAACCAGGCGCAGGTGCATTACGGCAACCTGCTCTCGCTGCCCTTCGCCGACGGCATGCTCTACGTGGAGCCGGTCTATGTGAAGAGCAACCAGCAGGACGCGTACCCCCTGTTGCAGAAGGTGCTGCTCTCCTACGGTGACGGCGGCTCGTTCGTGGCGCTCGCCGACAACATCAACGACGGCATCAAACAGTTGGTCGACCAGGGTAAGCGGGCCGGGCAGGCGACGCCGCCTCCGACCACCGGGGGTAACCCGACGACGCCGTCACCCACGACGACGCCCACGACGCCGCCCACGCCCGGTGGCGAGGAACCGCCGCTGACCGGCGATCTGGCCGTCGCGGCCGAGCGGGTGCAGACCGCCATCACCGAGGTCCGGGCCGCGCAGACGTCCGGTGACTTCGAGCGGTACGGCCGCGCGCTCAAGGCTCTGGACGAGGCGCTCACCGCGTTCCAGCAGGCACAGCAGGCGGTCAACCCGGCCGGTACGCCGAGCGGTAGCGCACCGCCGCCGTCGCCGAGCGGCAGCCCGAGCGCGGGCGGCTGACCGCCTACCGGGAAGCACCTCGCGGAGCCCCCGCCGTCGGACCTCATCCGGTCCTGACGGCGGGGGCTCCGCCGTGTTCGCGCGGTATGCCCGCCTGTCGCCTCTCCGACAGCTTTAGTCCGGCCGACCCGCAACCCACGACACCTGGCCGCCGTCCTCACTGCAACGGGGCGCGGACGAGGGGGAACAGTCGTGAGGGATGCGCAGAGCTTCGACGAGTTCTATCGCAGCACCGCCCGGCGGATGATGCGGTACGGCTACGCGGTGGCCGGTGACCACACCGAGGCGCAGGACCTGGTGCAGGAAGCCTTCACCCGGGCCTGGCGGCAGTGGGGGCGGCTGTCGGAGCATCCGGCGCCCGAGGCGTGGCTGCGGCTGGTGGTGTCCCGGCTCGCGAACGACCGCTGGCGGCGCCTGCACCGCTGGCGGGTGGTGCTCAGTCGTTCCGGGCCGCCACCGACCGCGCCAGCACCGAGCGAGAACGGGGTGCTGCTGGTCCACGCGCTCCGCCAACTGCCCGCCACGCATCGACAGGCGCTGGCCCTGCACTACCTCTTCGACATGCCGGTCGAGGAGATCGCCCGGGAGACCGACGTACCGGTCGGCACCGTCAAGTCCTGGTTGTCCCGGGGTCGGGCCCGACTGGCCGCGCTGCTACCCGACCTCCGCACCGAGGAACTGGAGGCGAACGATGTCAGCTGAGATCTCCGACCTGTACCGGTCGCTCACCGTCGTCGCCGACGGCGTGGAGGTGACCCGCCCCGAGTTGGTCCGACGGCGCGCCGACCGGCGGGCCAGGATCCGGGTCGCCAGCACCGCCGTCGCGGTGGTGGTGCTGCTCGGCGGGGTGGCCGTCGGCGGACGACTGGCGTTCTCGGCGGACGGATCCGCGCCGCTGCCGCCACCGGCCGACACGCCCGGCCCGCTGCCGACCGGGCCGGCTCTCCGGCCGTCGCCGTCTGTCTCACCAACGCTGTCGGCGTCACCGACACCGCCGGACAGCACGTCGGGTGGTAGACCGCCAGCCTCGACAACCGGCCCGGCGGTGCCCCGAACGCCCACCTCGATCCCGGACCGAGCCTTCTTCTCGTTGGCGGCGGCCAATGAGCGAGGTCTGGAGTCGTGGACGAAGTCGGAGGTGTTGCCGAAGCTCTGCGCGGCCAACTATCCCAGCGACTCCGCCGTGGTCCAGCGCCGCGGTCGGTTCCTGGCCTACAAGCGGCCGGAGTCACCGGCGGAGAGTGTGCCGGACGGCAGCTACCGGCACACCATCACGATCTACCGCGCCGGCCGGGCCGACGACGTGTTGCGGGAGTTGCGGCAGGCCGTTCGCGACTGTCCCGTCCAGAAACTGTCCGACGGCACCAGGACGTGGCGGCAGCGGCTACTGGCCTCCGGGGAGTACGGGGACGAGTCGGTGCTGTTCGAGATGCGGTCTCCGTATCCGGACGGGATGAGCGAGCCGGGCGCGGAGGAGGTGCGGCTGGTCCGGGCGGTCCGGATCGGCGACGTGGTGACGGTGCTCTGGGAGCAGGGTTGGGAGCACACCACCGCCGAGCGCGCCCGGGTCGATGCCGACAGTCGACGGGCGGTGGCGGCGATCGAGAGCTGGCTCGACTGACAGCGGCCCAGGTCAGAGGTGTCGGCGGCAGCGGTATCGGAGTCGCTTTGCGGTGCCCCGGGTCGGTGCGCTACGGTTAGTGAACCGACGCGGGGTGGAGCAGCTCGGTAGCTCGCTGGGCTCATAACCCAGAGGTCGCAGGTTCAAATCCTGTCCCCGCTACGAGAGAAGTGTCGAAGGCCCGCATCCGGATCCGGATGCGGGCCTTCGGTGTTTCCCACGCGTGCCACAGCGCCGACAGCGGGCGGCTCCGGGGCCGCACCGGCGGTCCGCGGCCGATGACGACCCCACTGATCATCGCGGGGATCCGATGGGTTAGTCTTAACCAGTCGACGCGGGGTGGAGCAGCTCGGTAGCTCGCTGGGCTCATAACCCAGAGGTCGCAGGTTCAAATCCTGTCCCCGCTACAAATGGAAATAACACTGAGTCCGGCCCCCACATCGTGGGGGCCGGACTCATGTGGTGCCTGTGCCGGATGAGCAGCCTCGAAGGGGCCGGTGCGCGCCGAGGCGGGCACCGGCCCCTTCTCGCGGGTGTTACCTGAGGCCGAAGGCCCGGGTGACGGTCTGGCTGATGCCGCCGCCGTTGCGCTGCTTGGCGGTGACCCGGATGGTCACGAAGTCGGCCCGGTTCGGTGCGTTCAGGGACGCCTGCCAGGTGCCGTTCTTCTCGTTCAGGTCCTGCCGCTGCCAGGTGACCCCGTCGTCGTAGGAGACCTCGAACCTGACCGAGGACACCGCATCCTGGGCGGCGGCGCTGCCCACCACCACGGGCACGATGGAGAAGTCGGTCCTGCGCTTCGCCCGGCCGGTGGTGTCCACATCGGCTTCGTAGTCCAGTTGGAGCAGCGGGACGGCCTGCACTCCCTCGGCGGCGCCGGAGACGAAGCTCCACTCGGTGTGGGTGGCAGTCGAGTACGGGCCGAAGTCGGGATCGCCCTTCGTGTCGACGACCAGTCGGTATGGCAACGTGGCCGGCGCCAGCGAGTCGACGAAGAACTCCGCCACGCCTTCGGCCTGGCGCAACTGCTTGTCACCCTGGTAGAAGGTGATCTTCTGTGGCAGCACGGACCCGCCGCTGTGCGCGGCTCCCGCGTCGCTGAACCCCTGGATGTACGCGCTGAGCCAGGTGTCACCGCGGCCCGGGATGTCGTTGCTGAGCAGACGCGGCCGAATGATGGGCCCGAACCAGCGGTCCTTCTGCACGCTGCCCGGCCGGTAGCTCACCTCCTCCGTGTACGACTGCGTCCAGTTGACAACCGCGGTCGACTGCTGCCACCTGACGTCGCTGCCCGTGGAAACCCAGTCGGTACGCGGCCCCGGGGAGACCGGCTCGGTCGGGAAGGGGCGACCCGCCGAGTACTCGTACGGCGGGAAGTCCACCCGGTTCTCGGTGGCCTGCTTCCCCGGGGGCGGGCTGAAGGTGAGATCGATACGGGCGAGATCGCGGGGACCGGTCTTGGCGGAGGGATCGTCGGGCACCCCTTGACGGTGGTAGTCGACCAGGTCGTACAGGTATTTCGGCGCGGGGTGGGCCACCACATCGAGCCGTACGGTGTGCCGGCCCGCAGCGGTGATCTTCTGGATCAGTGCTTCGCCCTCGTCCAGGGTCACCGAGGCGACGGGAATCGGCCCGGTCGTCACGCCGTCGGGGTTGCCGTACCAGTCGCTCTTGCGGCCCGGACGGTCGTTGACCACGATGAGCAGCGCGGCACCGGCGGTGTGCGCCGCCGCTGCCTGATCCGTGGGGCTCACCGATTCGTTGCCGCGTACGACCACGGCCCTGCCACGGGCGGACCGGCCGGCGTAGTCGGCCTTCGCGCCGTTGCCGGCGAAGACGGCGTCCAGGCGCGAGGTGCCGTCGGGCAGCGGCCGTGAACCGGGCTGCACGAGAGGGTCGCTGAGGCGACGGCCGCCGTAGGTGACCGCCAGCGGCGTCTGCTCGGCACGAATCCTGGTGGTGAAGACGAAGCTGCCCTTCTTCACCTTGTTGGTCGGCAGTGCCCACAGGCTGTCGTACGTGGCACTGGGAAAGATCGTCTCGCGCAGGGCGTTCCAGTCGGTTGGCGTCGGCTCGCTTGCGGTGAAGGAGCGGTAGACGTCGATCCTGCTGTTGGCGACGGTGGTCGGTTGGGGTGTGGCCACTTTGACCTGCCGTGCCCGTGAGGCGTCGAGTTCCACGACCCGATCGGTCGTCAGGTCGACCTCCGGAGCGGTCAGCATCGCGAGCCCGAGGGAGCGGGGGCCGTTGAGGCCCTCCACGTCCGCGGCGGTGACGACCGTGTAGGAGCCGGGCGCCCAGCGGCTGGTGAGGCTTCCGTCCCGGACCCACATGAAGGTGGAGACGCCGTCGGCGCTGACGATCTCCGCCTCGCCGCTCATGGCCCGTCCGGCGCGGTCCCTCAGGCGGATGGTGAGGTCGTACTTCTTGGATTCGATGGCGACCCCGACGGCCGTGTGCACCGTACCGGCCGCGAAGCGTGCCGTGACCTGGCCGGAGTACCGGCCCGCCGGGAGTCCCTTGGGGTTCACCACGACGTCGACCGTCGAGCTTCCGCGTGCTGGCACGGTGACGCGGTTGGCGGCTGCCGCGAACGTCGGTGCGGGGGACGTGCCACTGTCGACGGAGAGGTCCAACGTCACCGGGTTGGCCGTGGTGTTGGTGTAGGTGATCTTCCGCTTGATCGGCTGCTGCTGCGTACCGGTCGAGGATGGGACGAGCCCCGCGTCCACCGATCCGGTCGCGATGACCTGGTCCTGCCGGTAGGCGGCGGCGACGTCGAGCCGACCACTGCCGGCCTGGTAGGCGTCGTAGTCCGGCGTACGCGCGCTGGTGCTCATCAGAGCGTCCTTGATCTGCTGCCCGGTCCACGTCGGGTGCTTCTGAGCCAGCAGGGCGGCGGCCCCGGCGACGTGAGGTGCCGCCATGGACGTGCCGCTGTCGACGTAGTAGTAGCCCTCACCGTCCGTGTGCTGCGAGCGTGCCGCGAGCACGTCCACGCCGGGAGCGGTCATGTCGGGCTTGAGAGCCTCGTCGTTCATGCGCGGCCCGGCGCTGGAGAAGCCGGCCAGGCGGTCGGAGGCGTCCACCGCGCCGATGGTGAGCGCGGCGTCCGCGGTGCCCGGCGCACCAAGGGTGTACGGGTCGGGTCCGCTGTTGCCGGCCGAGACGACGAAGAGCGCCCCCGTCTCGGCGGTCAGCTGGTTGACGGCCTGGCTCAGCGGGTCGTCCTGGGTGTGCCATGCGCTGACGCCCAGGCTCTTGTTGATCACTCGGGCGCGTTCGGTCCGCGCCGCCCACTCCATGCCCGCGATGATCCCCGAGATCGTCCCGCCTCCGTCCTGGTCGAGGACCTTGCCCACGACCAGGTCGGCACCGGGAGCGACCCCGCGCTCCTTGCCGCCGGAGGCGGCACCCGTGCCCGCGACGGTCGAGGCGGTGTGCGTGCCGTGCCTGTTGCGGTCGATGACGTCGTCGCCGGGGATGAAGCTCCGGGACGCCACGATGCGGTTCACGAGGTCCGGATGGGTGGTGTCCACTCCGGTGTCCAGGACGGCGACCCGTACGCCGCTGCCAGTGCCCCCCGCGGCCCAGGCGGCGGGTGCGCCGATCTGTGCGGTGGTCTCGGCGAGGGCTGCCTTCGCCTTGCCGTCGAGCCACACCTTGTCGACGCCGGCCGTGAAGGAGGGCTCCGACGTGGCAGCACTCCGGCCCGTCGACGACTGCCCGCCGCTGGTGAGGGCCGACCAGAAGTCGGCGGCCTGCGACCTGCGGGTGCGGATCGCCTCACCCCCGACGGAGGAGAGGTCCAGCGTGGTCCGTGCGCCCGGCAGTGTGGTGCCGGTCCTGAGCTTCGCCGAGCCCGCCGTACGGGTGACGATCAGGGGGAGTTCGCTGGCCCGCGCGTCGTCGTAGCCCTGCGCGATCAGTTGGGTGACGTCGAAGAGCTGCTTGTCGAGTCGACCGGTCGCGAGGTAGGGCGTTGCCTGGTCGGGGTACACGTAGGTGTCCCCGCCTTCGGTGGTGATGCGCACGGAGCCCATGGCGCCCGGGGGGCGCTTGACGTCCACCGTGGGGGGTGCACCGTTGACGCCCGGGGTCACCGTCACCTTGTCGCCGGTGATCAGCGTGACTGTGACGGGTGTGCGGTGCGCGTTGGCGGTTGCGGTCGGTGTGACCGGAGGTGGTGGGGCGCCGTGCGCCGCCGTGGGGGTGACGAGAGCGGCGATGAGGGTGACGCCGACCGCTGCTGCCGCAGATCTCCGGGTGAGAGAGGGCGGCAACAGACATCTAAAGTTGACCATGGTCGGATCTGATCATCCGCGGCGATACGTGTAAAGATCATCGTCTTTGCCGGGAGGTTGCAAGATTGTTGCGCGCCACCCGGCGTACCCCTGGAAGATCTCGCCCATGGTTCGGCGTGGACCGACGTGCCCAGGTTGCGCGCTTCGGCGAGGATGGGCACATGTCTTCATTCGGCAAGTGGTGGGGCCGGCTCAGCGCGGTCCTTGGCGGGGTTGTCCTCGCGGTTTTCGTGCCCGTCGCGGCGTGGGCGTCCACGGGCACCGGCGAGCTGGTGGTGGAGGCCGCCCGACGGCGGTCCCGGGGTGGCTTCGGTTTTCTCGGCCTGCTCTGCTGCCTCGTGGTGGTGGCGATCATCGTGTTCCTGCTGCTGCGCCTGACGCGCGGCCGCCGGGGTGGCCCGCCGCGCTGACCCGTCGCCCGCGCGGCCTGCCGCTGATGGCAGCTGACTGCCGGCCGCCGTGCGGGCTGTCAGCTCATCGCCGGGCGGCGGGCCGTGCCGGTCGAGCCGCCGGTGGTCACGCCGCCAGGGCGGCGTTGGCCTGGGCGAGAAAACGCGAGGTGGCCGCGCGCGTGCCGGCCCGCCCGCCGCGGATGCTCTCCGCGGCGGCGACCAGCAGGGTACGCACCTTCGCGTGCCCCTTCGGCGGCGGCGCGGGCGCCGGCCCGAGCTGGTCGGCGATGCTGGCGCCGAACGCGGAGGCGCGCTGCTGAGCTGGGTCGGTGATGCTGCCCTCGGTGTACCGACGCACGGCGATGCTGGCGTTGAGGCCGCGTTCGTGGCCGAGAACGGTGCCGACCTCGCCGTTCGTGGTCAAAAAGTTGATCACGTCGATGACGGTGTCCGGGTGGCGGGTGCCGCGGAACGCGGACCAGTACATCGACGCCCTCGCCCACTGCGCGCCCGGCGGGCCGGGAAAGCCCACCACGCCCAGCTCCGAGTCGGTGAGTCGCTGTAGTTCCGGTAGCTGGTGGGACCAGGCGAAGGACGCGGCGGTCAACCCGGTGACCACCGGCTGCCGGGCCGGCTCCCCACCGTCAACCTGCTCGACCAGAGCAGCGCCCGGCGTGGCCCGCCCGCTGCGGGCCCGCTGCCACAGCTCGAACCAGGCGATCAGCTCGTCGGCGCCGAAGCCGACCTGCCGCCCCCGATAGAACTCGCCGCCCTGCGAACGCAGCCACAGCCAGAGGGCGCGATAGTCGCCGGACGCGTCGACCGTGCCGGCCACCCGCCCGTCGCTGGCCTCGGTGACCTGCTCGGCCCAGGAGATGTAGTCCGCCCAGGACATCCCGGCGCGTGGCTCGGGCACCCGCAGCTCGCTCAGCAGGTCACGGTTGAAGACCACGGCCGCGTGGGTCTGCCCGGCGGCCACCGCCATCGTCCGGCCCTCCACGGTGCCGCAGCGGACCAGGCCGTCCGGCAGGCCGCGCAGATCCAACCGGTGATCGACGACCCGTTCGGTGAGGTCGAAAACGATCTCACGTTGGGTGTACTCGGCCAGCACAGCGTCGTCGAGCTGGATCAGATCCGGCACGTTGCCGCCGGCAGCCTGGGTGGCCAGCCGGTCGTAGTAGCCGTCGGCGCCCTGCCAGGTGACCCGGAAGGTGACCCGGGGGTTGCGCTCCGAGTAGAGCCGCAGAACCTTCTCGGTCAACTCGGCCCGTCTCGGCCCACCCCACCAGAAGACCGACAGCTCGACCGGCCCGTCCTCGGTCGACGTGGCGGATTCGTCGCTGCACCCGGCCAGCCCGCCCGTGGCCAGCAGAGGCGCGCCGAGCAGGGCGGTCAGCACTCGGCGCCGGCCCGGGTCGGCGCCGAGGCGGGCGAACGGAGGACGAACAACGGGCACGGGGTCTCCTGGCACTGCGGGCGGGGTCGGACCATTCACGCAGGCGTCGCAGTTGGGTGTCAACGTCCGTCCGGTCACCCCTCCCGACCGGGCTCCGGTGTGGGTGGCCAAAACGGGCCCGCCGGTGCCGCGTGGTGTACTAGGGCGCGTGGAACTTCTGCACTCGGGCAAGGTCCGGGACGTCTACGCCGACGGCGACGACCTGATCCTGGTCGCCTCGGACCGTATCTCGATCTACGACGTGGCGCTGCCGACGCCGATTCCGGACAAGGGTCGACTGCTCACCGCGCTCTCGCTCTGGTGGTTCGAGCAGCTCGCCGACCTGGTGCCGAACCACGTCATCTCGGCCACCGACGTGCCGGCCGAGTTCGCCGGCCGGGCGATCCGCTGCCAGCGACTGGACATGGTCCCGGTGGAGTGCGTCGCCCGGGGTTACCTGACCGGCGGCGGCCTGCGGGAGTACGAGCGCACCGGCGCGGTCTCGGGCGTGCCGCTGCCCCGAGGGCTCGGCGAGGCGTCGATCCTGCCCGAACCGATCTTCACGCCGTCGAGCAAGGCCCCGGCGGGCGAGCACGACGAGCCGATCACGTTCGCCGACGTGGTGGACAAGGTGGGCCAGGCCACCGCCGAGCGGCTGCGGCAGATCACCATCGACATCTACCGGCGCGGCGCGGAACTGGCTGCCGACCGGGGCATCCTGGTCGCCGACACCAAGATCGAGCTGGGCTGGGCGCCGGACGGCACCCTGGTCCTCGCCGACGAGCTGCTCACCTCCGACTCGTCGAGGTTCTGGCCGGCCGAGTCGTACCAGCCGGGCCGTGTGCAGTTCTCCTACGACAAGCAGTACGTGCGGGACTGGGCCACGGGTAGCGGCTGGAACAAGCAGGCCCCGGCGCCGGATGTGCCCGCCGAGGTGGTCGAGGCGACCCGCGCCCGCTACGTCGAGGTCTACGAGAAGCTCACCGGCAACCGCTGGGAGTGACCGCCGGCCCTCACTCCACCCAGTCGAGGGTGCGCTGCACGGCCTTGCGCCAGTTGTGCAGCTCCCGGTCGCGCAGCTCCGGCGCCATCGTCGACGTCCACTGCGCGTCCGAGCGCCACTGTGCCCGTAACGTGGCGAGGTCCGGCCAGAAGCCGACCGCCAGGCCGGCCGCGTACGCCGCGCCCAGGCAGGTGGTCTCGGTGATCCGGGAGCGGACCACCGGCACGTCGAGCACGTCGGCGAGGAACTGCATGAGCAGGCCGTTGGCGGTCATCCCGCCGTCCACCCGGAGCCGGCGCAGCGCCACGTCGGAGTCGGCGTTCATCGCGTCGACCACCTCGCGGGTCTGCCACGCCGACGCCTCCAGCACCGCCCGCGCGAGGTGCCCCTTGGTGACGTAGCCGGTCAGGCCGGCGATCACGCCCCGTGCGTCGCTGCGCCAGTGCGGGGCGAAGAGCCCGGAGAACGCCGGCACCACGTAACAGCCGCCGTTGTCGTCCACGGTGCGGGCCAGCTCCTCCACCTCCGCCGCTGTCGAGATCAACCCGAGGTTGTCCCGCAGCCACTGCACCAGCGACCCGGTGACGGCGATCGCGCCCTCCAGCGCGTACGCCGGGGGTTGGCCCTTGATCTGGTACGCGACCGTGGTGAGCAGGCCGTGCGTGGAGGGGACCGGGCTGGCGCCGGTGTTGAGCAGGAGGAAGCTGCCGGTGCCGTAGGTGCACTTCGCCTCGCCCGGCTGGAAGCACGTCTGACCGAAGAGCGCGGCCTGCTGGTCGCCGAGCGCACTGGCCACCGGCACCCCGGCGAGGACGCCGGTGGCGGTGCCGTACACCTCGGCGGAGCAGCGGATCTCCGGCAACATCGCCGCCGGCACGCCCATCGCGTCCAGCAGCTCCGGGGCCCAGTCGAGCGTCGTGAGGTCCATCAGCATGGTCCGGCTGGCGTTTGTCACGTCGGTGACGTGCTCGCCGGTCAGCTTCCAGATCAACCAGCTGTCCATGGTGCCGAAGAGCACCTCGCCGCGCTCGGCTCGCTCGCGCAGGCCGTCGACCTCGTCGAGCAACCAGCGCAGCTTCGGGCCGGCGAAGTAGGTGGCCAGCGGCAGGCCCGTGCGAACCCGGAACCGCTCCTCGCCGTACGCCGAAGCGAGCTCGCGCAGCAGCGGCCCGGTGCGGGTGTCCTGCCAGACGATGGCGTTGGCCACCGGGCGACCGGTGGCCCGGTCCCAGACGACGGTGGTCTCCCGCTGGTTGGTGATGCCGACGGCGGCCAGCCCGGCCGCGTCGGTGCCGGCGGCCCGCAGCGCCTCGGCGACCACCTGCTCGACGTTGTCCCAGATCTCCTCGGCGTCGTGCTCCACCCAGCCGGGCCGGGGGAAGATCTGCCGGTGCTCGCGCTGGGCCACGGCGACGATCTCCCCGGCCTGGTCGAAGACGATGCACCGCGAGGAGGTGGTGCCCTGGTCGATGGCGGCGACGTACTGGGGGGTCACGGCAGCACCGTACCCGGACCGGCCGCGTGGTGCGACAGTCGTCACCCCCGGTTGCGGCCTGCCGCCGATAGGGTCCGGTCGCGTCGCCTACGATGTGCGAACGTGCGTGACATCGCAGTTTTCAGTGGAACCGCCCATCCCGAACTCGCCGCCGAGATCTGCGCCCACCTGGGGGTGCCGCTGCATCCGGTGCGGGTCTCCCGGTTCGCCAACGACTGCCTGGAAGTGCAGTTGCAGGCCAACTGCCGGGAGCGGGACGTCTTCCTGATCCAGCCTCTGGTGCCACCGGTGCAGGAGAACCTGGTCGAACTGCTGCTGATGATCGACGCGGCGCGGGGTGCCTCCGCCGGCCGGATCACGGTGGTGCTGCCGCACTACGCGTACGCCCGCTCGGACAAGAAGGACGCGCCGCGCATCTCCATTGGCGCCCGACTCGTCGCCGACCTGCTCACCTCGGCCGGAGCGGACCGGGTGCTCGCGATGACCCTGCACTCGCCGCAGGTGCACGGTTTCTTCAGCGTTCCCGTAGACCACTTGCACGCGCTGCGTGAGTTGGCCAAGCACTTCCGGCGGTACGACCTCAGCAACACTGTGGTGGTCTCGCCCGACCTGGGCAACGCCAAGGAGGCCGCCGCCTTCGCCCGCCTGCTCGGCACGCCGGTCGCGGCCGGGGCGAAGCAGCGGTTCAGCGACGACCTCGTGAAGATCAGCGCAGTGATCGGCGACGTGGCCGACAAGGACGTCATCGTGCTGGACGACGAGATCGCCAAGGGCAGCACGGTCGTCGAACTGATGGAACACCTGCGCGGCCTGAAGGTGCGCTCGATCCGGCTCGCCTGCACGCACGGCCTCTTCTCCGGTGACGCGTTGCGGCGGCTCAGCGACCAGGACGGCGTACTGGAGATCGTCTGCACCAACACGGTCCCCATCCCGGCCGCCAAGCGGGTCCCCAAACTTCAGGTCCTCTCGGTGGCCCCCGCCCTGGCCGAGGCGATGCGCCGGATCCACAACGGCGAGTCCGTCTCCGCCCTCTTCGCCTAACCCCGCCCAGCCCTCGCCCCCCAGCCCCGCAGCCCCGCCCCCCGACTCCGCGATCTTGCAGTTTCGGTCGCCGGAATGAGGTGGTTTGGGCGCTTCGCCGGGGCAGCAAGTGCAAGATCGCGGGTGCGGGGTGCGGGGTGCGGGGTGCGGGGTGCGGGGTGCGGGGTGCGGGGTGCGGGGTGCGGGGTGCGGGGTGCGGGGTGCGGGGTGCGGGGATCGAGAGGGCTAGCGGGGGGTGTGGTTGGGGGTGGTGACGGCGGTTGTGACGCGGACCGTGGTGCCGGCGGCGCTGGTCACGACCTCCATGGCGTCGGTCAACTCGCGGGCCAGCCAGAGGCCCCAGCCGCCAGCGGTGTCGGGGGCCGGGCGGCTGCGGTCGCCCAGTCTCTGCGGGCTGATCCCGCGCCCGCGGTCGGTGACCTCGCAGACCAGTGAGCCTGACTCGCTCCAGAGTCGCAACCAACCGCGCCCGCCACCGTGCCGCACCGCGTTGGTGATCAATTCGTTGATTGCGAGCACGAAGTCGTCCAGTCGCTGGCCGGCGAGGCCGGAGGCGTGCGCGCAGGAGGTGACCGAGTGTCGAATCTCGGTCACCTGGGCCTGGTCGAAGGCCTCGGCGATCAGGAGGGCAGGGTCGATGGGCACAACCGTACGCGGTGCGTGCGGATCTGCGTTCATCATGGCCCCGTCCCGACGGCGGATCCCGGAGTGTTTCGCGGCTTTTCCACCGTACGTCAGGGTTTCTCGGATCGCACTCCGTGCCTCGCACGCCGCTGGCTCGGCTGTGACATCCTGACCGCCATGCCGTCGCCGCCGCGTGGTTTCGAGGTGCCGCTCTGGCGGGCGCTCACCGTGTTCCGGCTGGCGTCCCTGGCGTACGTCTGCGTGCTCGCGGTCCGCGACGCCGACCGGTACGCCCACCCGTTCGCGGTCGGTGCCCTGCTCCTGCTGATGATCGCGTGGACCGGGGCGACAATCGTGGCGTACGCCCGACCGGCCTGGCGCCGCTGGCCACTGCTGCTGGCCGACCTCGGGGTGGTCATCGCCATCGTGCTGTCCACCCCCTGGGTCGTCGGGCGGGAGGCGCTCGGCAACGGCGTACCCACCCTGGGGGTGGCCTGGATGGCCGGCCCGGTGCTGGCGTGGGCCGTCTCCGGCGGCCGGCGGCGGGGCACGGTGGCCGCGCTGCTCGTCGCCGGCGCGGACCTGGCCACCCGCGAGCGGATCGGCCAGTCCTCGTTCACCGGGGTGATCCTGATGCTGCTCGCCGGTGTGGTGGTCGGGCACGTGGCCCGCCTCGCCGTGGCCGCCGAGGAGCGGCTGCAACGCGCGGTGGAGTTGGAGGCGGCTACCCGGGAGCGGGAACGGCTGGCCCGGGGCATCCACGACTCGGTGCTCCAGGTGCTGGCACTGGTGCAGCGGCGAGGCGCGGACCTGCCCGGCGAGGCCGGCGACCTGGCCCGGCTGGCCGGCGAGCAGGAGGCCGCGCTGCGCGCGCTGATCTCCGGCACCACCCCGGTCGGTGCCGGCCGGCTGGACGACGGCGACGCGGTGGACCTGCGTGCCCTGCTCAGCCGGTACGCCTCGACGGCGGTGTCGCTCTCCGCGCCCGCCAGCCCGGTGCCGCTGCCCCGGCAGGTGGCCGGGGAGTTGGCCGCCGCGACCAGCGCGGCCCTGGACAACGTGGGACGTCACGCCGGCGGGCGGGCCTGGGTGCTGATCGAGGACGAGGGGGACAGCGTGACCGTGTCGATCCGTGACGAGGGGCCGGGCATCCCGGACGGCCGACTGGCCGAGGCCGCCGCGCAGGGACGGCTCGGGGTGACCCTGTCGATCCAGGGTCGGGTGGCCGACCTCGGCGGGACGGTGCGGATCATGTCGGCACCCGAGGCGGGCACCGAGATCGAGTTGGTTGTGCCGAGGGCCCGAGGGTGAGCGCCCTCCGGGTGATGGTCGTCGACGACCATCCGATGTGGCGCGAAGGGGTCGCCCGGGATCTCACCGAGGCCGGTTTCCTGGTGGTCGCCACCAGCGGCGAGGGGCGGCAGGCGATCCGGGTCGCGGCCGCCGCCCGGCCCGACGTGGTCGTCCTCGACCTGCAACTACCGGACATCTCCGGTGTCGAGGTGGTCCTCGGGCTACGCGCCGCGCTCCCCGAGGTGCGGGTGCTGATGCTCAGCGCCAGCGGCGAGGAGCAGAGCGTGCTCGACGCCGTCAAGGCGGGGGCCACCGGCTACCTGGTGAAGTCGACGGCACCCGCCGAGTTCCTCGACGCGGTGCGCCGCACCGCCGCCGGAGACCCGGTCTTCACACCCGGTCTGGCCGGGCTGGTCCTGGGGGAGTACCGCCGGCTGGCCGCGCCGGGGCAGGGTCCCGGGCCGGCCGGCGGCGCGGAGCCCGGCACGCCCCGGCTCACCGACCGGGAGACGGAGGTGCTGCGCCTGGTGGCCAAGGGGATGTCGTACAAGCAGATCGCGCAGCGGCTCGGCCTGTCCCACCGCACGGTGCAGAACCACGTGCAGAACACGCTGGGCAAGCTGCAACTGCACAACCGGGTGGAGCTGACCCGCTACGCCATCGAGCGGGGCCTGGGCGGCTGAGCCCCCTCAGACCGAACGCGGCGGCTCCGTTTCGTGGATGGCCAGCTCCTCGGCGGTCGCCCCGCCGCCCGCCGATCCGGCGTCGTACGCCACGGAGTCGGTCTCCTGGTTGGTGTGTGCCCCCTCGTCCGGTTGCACCAGACGGCCCACGGTGGCGTCGGCAACCGTGCCGAGCTGGCCGTGGTCGTAGAGGGAGACCGGCGAGTTCGGGTCGGACGTGGGCCCCGGGTCCATGACGTCGGCGTCCAGTTGGGCCTCCGCGGCGGCCGCCTCGTTGTCCGCCTCGAAGGCGATCTTCGGGTCGACCGGGCCGGCCAGCGGGTCGTCCACCGGTCGCTCGAAGCTCTCCCGCTGGAGCTTGTAGTCCAGCGACTCACCGGCGAGCTGCTCCTCGGCGGTGGTCCCGAAGCGGTCCACCGCCACCGGGGTCCGGTCGCCGGGAATCTGGGCTGGCTCCGGGCCGTCCGCCTCGCGTCCGGTGAGGACATCGTCGTTGGCGGTCGAGTCGTCGTCGGCGGTGTCGGGCAGCCCCTCCGCCTCGGTGTCGGACACGGGGGTCGGGTACTCGTTGTCGCGCATGTCTGATCACTACCCGCTGCCCTCCCGCCGTAACCGGAGCACCGCCGGTCATGTGGGAGTGAACCGGCCATCGGGGGCGGAAAGACCCTCAGCCGAGCGCGTCAGCCTCGTCGTCCGGGTGCAGCACGCACCAGACGACCTTGCCGTCCGGCACCATGCTGGTGCCCCAGCGGCGGGCCACCGTGTCGATCAACAGCAGGCCCCGACCGCCGGCGCGGGTCGGCGGGGACAGCCCAGCGAACGCCGGCCGGTGCGCGGAGTGGTCACGGACCGCCAACTGCAGGGTGCTGTCCTGCGGTGCCAACCGGACGCTCATCAGCGTCCGGGCGTGCGCCACCACGTTGTTGACCATCTCGGTGACCGCGATCTGCGCCGGCTCGGTCAGCGTCGGCATGCCCCAGCGGCGGCAGCCGGTGGCGACCAACTCGCGGGCCTGCCGGGCGGCCTCCACGGTGGGGGTCAGCTCGACGGTCAGCACCGCCGCCAGCGGCGTCGCGGCGAGCGCCGCCAGCGCGCCGTCCAGGGTGGGCCAGGCAGGGACGCCGGCCAACGCGGTGTCGGCGCGACCCGGCCCGGAGACCGCGGGGTCGCAGAGCAGCAGGTCCGCGGCGGGCCAGTCGGCGACCTCCCGGCGGATCTGGGCGAAGACACCCCGCCCGGGAGGTTCGTCGACCCGCAGCCCGGTCACGTCGGCGACCACCGGGCCGGGCCGGTCGCAGAGCCGCGCGAGCAACGCGTCGCGGATCGTCTCCGCCGCGGCGGGGTCGAGCACGCCGGTCAACCGGACCACCGCCGACGACTCGTCGACCTCCACCCGGCAGCGCCCGTCGGTGGGCGGCACCGCGTCGGTGCGCGGGACGTCGAGGTGCGGCGTGTCCGGCCGGTCGATGCCGGTCATCAGCGATCCAACCGGGATCGGCGGTTCTTCGCCGCTATCGTGCCGACGGCGGTGCCGGCCGCGGCGAGGCCGAACGCCGCCGTCATCCGCACCAGGTGCCGCCGCCGGCCGTGCCAGCCACCCTCGCGGCTGGCCTGCGCGTCGGCGTGGAACACGTTGCCGCTGCTGTCCAACCGGGCGCCCGGGCCGAACTGGGTGCGCTGGGCGTACCAGCCGAGGGTGCGCTCCACCAGCGCCGGCGCCAACCGCCACTGCAGGCCGAACAACCGGGCGGCACCACCGGCGTACGCCTCGCGGCGCGGGCGGCGCAGCAGCCGCACGATGGTCTCGGCGACGACCTCCGGCGGGTAGACCGGTGGGGGTGGTAGCAACTCACGACCGCTGTGGTTGGCCGTGTGCCGGAAGAACGGGGTGTCGATGGTGGCCGGCAGAACGGTGCAGACGGAGATCTGACCCCGACCGGTGACCCGCAGTTCCTGCCGGACGGTGTCGGCCAGCCCTCGGATGCCGTGCTTGGAGGCGTTGTACGCCGACTGGTACGGCATGGCCACCTCGGCCAGCACGGAGGCGTTGTTGACCACCACGCCACCGCCGGCCGCGCCGAGGTACGGCAGCGCGGCTTTGAGGCCGTGCACCGTACCGAGCAGGTTGACCTCCAGCACCTGGCGGAACTCGGCGACCGGGATCTCGTCGAACAGACCCACCGCGCTCACCGCGGCGTTGTTCACCCAGGCGTCGATGCGCCCGAACTCGGCCACCGCCCGGTCGGCCAGCAGTTGCACAGACTCCAGATCGGTGACGTCGGTCGGCACCGCCAACGCCCGACCGCCCAACTCCCGACAGCGCTGCGCCACCTGTCGCAGGGCCGGCTCACTGCGGGCGGCCAGCACGACGGCGGCCTTCCGGCGGGCCAGCGCGTACGCGGTGGCGGTGCCGATCCCGCTGGAGGCACCGGTGATCACCACGGTCGAGTCGTCGAGGCTGCGGGTCAGCGGCATTTCTGAGCGGTACCCCGGGCCGGGCCGGGTCATACCACCGGCCGATGGACGATCATCGCGGAGGCGTCTTCTGGTGCGGCCGGGCGGGCTCGTGTGGTTGCCGGGGCGCAGGTGTCGGCGTACCCGGGGGCGGTGTTTCCCGATCTGCCAGGTTTCGGCTCCCGGCCTCCAGGTTAATGGGACGCTCTGACCGGACCGCCGAGGAGAAGAACGCAGGGAGGTGACCCATGCGCGTCGGCCTCGTCTGCGCGCACAGCAGTTCGTACCGGCACGCCGACGGCCCGCCGGTCGGCACCCAACAGCACATCGCGAGGGTCGCCGCCGAGTTGACCGGTCGCGGCCACGATGTCCGGATCTACGAACGCCGGGACGACCCAGGGCTGCCGGTGACGGCGGACGTCGATGGCTACCGGGTGCACCGGGTGCCTTCCGGCCCGCCCACGCCGCTGGCCACCGCCGAGTTGATTCCGCACGTGACGGAGTTCGGGCGTTGGCTGGCCGACGAGTGGGGCGGCGCCTGGCGGCCCGAGGTGGTGCACGGGCACTACTGGATCGGCGGCCTGGCCGCCGCGCACGCGGTCCGGGAGACCGACATCCCGGTCGTGCAGACGTTCCACTCACTCGGAGTCGAGCAACTGCGTCACCTGGGCGGCCACTACGACGGGCCGGGGCAACGGATCCCGCTGGAACGGGCGCTGACCCGGGCGGTGGACATCGCGGTCGCCCAGAGCAACGACGAGGTGGACGAGCTGACCCGGATGGGCCTGCAACGCAGCTCGGTGGCGATGGTGCCGGCTGGAGTGGACACCGAGCAGTTCCACCCGGACGGTGAGGCGGCGCCGCGCGAGCAGCGGGCGCGGATCCTCTCCGTCGGTGGGCTCTCCCCGGGCCACGGCCAGGACGACCTGATCCGGGCGATGCGCCTGGTCGGCGACGCCGAGCTGGTGATCGCCGGTGGGCCGCCGGCCAGTCAACTGGCCAACCACGCGGAGGCGCGTCGGCTGCGCGAGCTGGCCGAGCGGGCCGGGCTGGCCGACCAGGTGCGCCTGGTGGGTGCGGTGCCGCACGACCAGATGGCCACCTGGTACCGGTCGGCGGACGTGGTGGCCTGCACGCCGCACTACTCGTCGGCCGGGCGGGTCTCGCTGGAGGCGATGGCCTGCGGCGTGCCGGTGGTCGGTTACGCGATGGGCGGTCTGGCGGACGCCGTGGTCGACGAGGTCACCGGTCGCCTGGTGCCTCCCGGCGACGTGCGTACGCTCGGTGTCTCCCTGCGCCGGCTGCTCACCGACAACGCCGGCCGGTTCGCGTACGGCCACGCCGCCGTGGACCGGGTCCGCAGCAGCTACACATGGGAGCGCACCGCCAGCGCGTTGGAGCGCCTCTACGAGCGGGTGGTGAGCCGCCGCAAGCCCGTCGAGGCCTGAGCGGGCTGTGCCGCGGCCCCGGTCGTTAGCCGGGCCGGCTGACGCCCGTCATTGCCGAGTCGCTGCGGCGCGCCCACCGGGCGGTGCTGCTGCGGCTCGGCGTACCTGGTCAGGCCGATCACGGAGGCCAGGGTGACCAGGAATCCGACGGCCGCCAGCCACTCCCGTCCCGGCCAGATCTTGTCGTTGAGCAGCAGCAGGCCGACGATCGCCGCTGGCACCGCACCGGCGGCGTCCATCGCGGCGACCGCGGCCGTCGTCGAGCCGCGCTGCATGGCCAGGCCGAGCAGCAGTTGGCCGACGATCGAGTGTGCGATCAACAGGTAGAGCAGCGGGTCGGCGAGGAACGCCTCGGCGGACGGCGCGGACGCCAGTGGCCGAGCGGCGACGGCGGCCGAGCTGAACGCCAGCCCGGCCAGTGAGCCGAGGGCCACCGAGCCAGGTGCGCCGTGCAGCCGGACGGCGAAGAAGCCGAGCACCGCGATGACGCCGAGCGCCGCCAACAGGGCGATCGAGCCAGCGGTGCCGAGCTGCCGCGACGGTGCCGGCCGGGCCGACAGCACCAGCGCGGTGATCCCCGCGAAGAGCAGCGCCAGCAGCACCACCTCCGCCACGGGCAACCGCCACTTCAGCACCAGCACCCCGAGGATGGCGGTCACCCCGAGCCCGGCGGCCACGCTCGCCTGCACCAGGAACAACGGCAGGTCCCGTCGGGCCAGGAAGGCGAGCACGAAACCGCCGATCTGGCAGACCAGGCCGACCAGGTACGTCCGGTGCCCGGCGAGCCGCAGCAGCAGGCCCGGATCGAAGGTGTGGTGGACCGTTGTGCGGGCCGCGGCCACCGACTGGAGAAGGTTGGCGAAGCCGTACGCGACGATCATCGCCGCGAGAAAGCACCAGCCGGAGGAGACCACCTGGCGAGGATAGAGGTTGCCGAGTGTCAGCGCTCGGCTGGTCGATCCAGCCGGGCGAGGATGTCGGCGTGCAGCACACCGTTGGTGGCTACCACGCTGCTCTCGGTGCCGGGCGCGCCGGCCGGGGCCGGTCGACCCGCCAGATCCGTGACCGTGCCACCCGCCTCGGTGATGATCGGCACCAGCGCCGCCACGTCCCACAAGGACAGTTCCGGCTCCACCATCACGTCCAGCGCGCCCTCGGCCAGCAGCATGTAGCCGTAGAAGTCGCCGTACGCCCGGCTGCGCCAACTGGCCCGCATCACGTCGAGCATCGCGTCGAGCCGCCCGGCGCGCTCCCACCCGGTCAGCGAGGAGTAGCAGAAGCTGGCGTCGACGATCCGCCGGACCGCCGAGACGCTGATCCGCTCGCCCGCGGCGGGGCCCGGTCCGGCGTACGCGCCCGCGCCCGCGCTCGCCCACCACCGCCGTCCCAGCGCCGGGGCGGACACCACGCCGACCACCGGCCGGTCGCCGTCGTAGAGCGCGATCAGGGTGGCCCACACCGGCACGCCACGGACGAAGTTCTTGGTGCCGTCGATCGGGTCGACGATCCACCGGCGACCGTCCGCATCGGCGCTCTGCGTCGCGCCGTACTCCTCGCCGAGCACCCCGTCGGCTGGCCGGTGCTCGGTCAGCAGCGCGCGGATCTCCCGCTCCACGGCGGTGTCCGCGTCGGACACCGGCGTGAGGTCCGGCTTGGCCTCCACCCGGAGGTCGAGCGCGCGGAACCGGGCCGTGGCGATGGCGTCGGCCCGGTCGGCGAGCAGGTGGGCGAGGTCGAGGTCGTCGGCGTACCCGGTCATGCCGGCAACCTAGCCGATGCCCGGCGGCTCACTCGTCCGGCCCGCGCCGGTCGCCCTCGCCGGGCCCGCGCTGGTCGGCGTCGCCGCGCGAGTCGCCCTCGCCGGCCCGGGAGGCGAGCAACCGGCGGTACGACGCCAGCCGCCGCGCGTCGGCCTTGCCGGCGGCCACCCAGGCGTCCAGCCCGCATTCGGCCTCGTCGGCCGTGTGGGGGCAGTTCGGCGGGCAGTCGACCGTGCCCTCGACCAGGTCGGGGAAGCCGTGCAGCAGGCTGTCGGCGGAGACGTGCGCCAACCCGAAGCTGCGGATGCCGGGGGTGTCGATGATCCAGCCCGGGTCGGTGTCGACGCCCGGCACCGGTGGCAGCCGCAGCGCCACCGCGCTCGTGGAGGTGTGCCGGCCGCGACCGATCGCGCTGACCACACCTACGGCGCGGGCGGCGTCCGGGACGAGGCGGTTGACAAGCGTCGACTTGCCCACCCCGGAGTGCCCGACCAGCACCGACACCCGACCGCTGAGCAGCGCGCGCAGCGCGGCCAGGTCGGCGTTGGGGCGGTTCAGCACGTACGGCAGCTCCAACTCGGCGTAGTAGCCCAGCACCTCCTCCGGCCCGGCCAGGTCGGCCTTGGTGAGGCAGAGCAGCGGCTCGACGTCGGCGTCGTAGGCGGCCACCAGGCAGCGGTCGATGAACCCGGTACGCGGCGGCGGATCGGCCAACGCGCTGACGATCACCAGTTGGTCGGCGTTGGCGACCACGACCCGTTCCAGCCGGCCCTCGGCGGTGGTCTCGTCGTCGTCGGCGGTGCGACGCAGCACCGATCGGCGCTCGGCGATCCGGACGATCCGGGCGAGGGCGCCCTCGGTGCCGGAGGTGTCGCCGACCAGGCTGACCCGGTCGCCCACCACCACCGACTTGCGACCCAGCTCACGGGCCCGCATCGCGGTGACCGTGGGCAGCTCGGCCCCGGCCACGCCGCGCTCGGCGCCGGCCAGCACGCAGGTGTAGCGACCCCGGTCGACGGCGATGACGAAGCCGTCCACGGCGTCGGCGTGCTGTGGTCGGGTGCGGGTACGCGGACGCGACGACTTCCCGGGCCGGACCCGTACGTCGTCCTCGTCGTACTCCCGCCGTCTGGTCGCCAGGACGTGCCCTCTTCTCGCCTCAGTTCTTGCCGGTCACCATCGCTGACCATAGTGCCGGGAACTCCGGCATGGTCTTGGAGGTACAGCCGACGTCGTCCACCTCGATGCCCGGCACGGCGAGACCGGCCACCGCGGCGGCGTGCGCCATCCGGTGGTCGTGGTAGGTGTGGAACACGCCGCCGCGCAGCGGCCGGGGCCGGATCTCCAGCCCGTCCGGCGCCTCGGTGATGTCCGCCCCGAGCGCGGCGAACTCCCGCGCCAGCGCGGCGAGGCGGTCGGTCTCGTGGCCGCGGATGTGCCCGACACCGGTGAAGACCGACGGCGAGTCGGCCAGCATGGCCAGCGCGGTCAGCACCGGGGTCAGCTCGCTGACGTCGGACAGGTCGGCGGTCAGGCCGTGCACCACGCCGGTGCCCCGGACGGTCAGCCCGTTGGTGGTGAGGGTGACCTCGCCGCCCATCCGGTGCAGCAGTGAGCGGAGCTGCTCGACCGGCTGTGCGCTGTTGTGCGGCCAACCCTGGAGGGTGACCTCACCGCCGGTGACCAGTGCCGCGGCGAAGAACGGCACCGCGCCGGAGAGGTCTGGCTCGATCTCCCAGCCCCGCCCGGTGAGCGGGCCGGGCTCGACGGTCCACACGTCGGGGGTGGTGTCGTCGACGGCCGCGCCGGCGGCCCGCAGCATCTGCACCGTCATCCGCAGGTGCGGAGCGGAGGGCACCGGCGGGCCGACGTGGCGCACCACGAGACCCCGGTCGAAGCGGGGGGCGGCCAGCAGCAGGCCGGAGACCAACTGGCTGGACGCGGAGGCGTCGATCACCACCTCGCCGCCGGTGACCCCACCGGCGCCCTGCACGGTCAGCGGCAGGCTGCCCGTGCCGGTGACGTCGATCCGGACACCCAGCGAGCGCAGCGCCTCGATCAGCGGACCGAGCGGCCGGGTGCGGGCATGCGGATCACCGTCGAAGGTGACCTGCCCGTCGGCCAGCCCCGCCACCGGCGGCACAAACCGCATCACCGTGCCGGCCAGCCCCACGTCCACGTGCGCCGGCCCGGTCAGCGGGTGCGGCCGGACCAGCCAGCGCTCGTCGTCGCTGATCGACACGTACGTGCCCATGGCGCGCAGGCCGGCGGCCATCAACTCGGTGTCCCGGGCGCGCAGCGGCCCGGCCAACGTCGACGGGCCGGCGGCCAGCGCGCTGAGCACCAGGGCACGCGCGGTCAGCGACTTGGAGCCAGGTAGGCGCAGCGTGGCCGCCACCGGGTCGGACGCGGTTGGTGCGCTCCACGGCTGCGGCGGCCGGGTCGCTGTCAGGTTCCCCACGGTTACATTCTGCCGTGTCGGCCGGTCGGCGGCACCGACCGGCGGTCGTACTCCCGGTTGGCGGGACAGCCGGGGGGCTCTCGACAGGTTAGCGTTGGCGTATGTGCGGCAGGTACGCGACGACCCGTGGCGCCGGCGAGTTGAGCGCGTTGTTCGAGTCGTCCGACGACACCGACGACCGGGTCCGGCCCGATCACAACGTCGCGCCCACCGATCCGGTCCCGCTGGTCCGGATGACCCCCGAAGGGCACCGCAGCCTCTGCGTGGGCCGCTGGGGCTTTCTCCCGCACTGGTCGCGGTCCGCGGCCGGCGCGGCCCGCATGATCAACGCGCGGGCCGAGACGGTGGCCAGCAGCCGGGCGTACGCGCGGGCGTTCGTCCGCCGCCGCTGCCTGGTCCCGGCCGATGGTTGGTACGAGTGGGTCCGGCTGCCCGAGGGCGGGCGGCAGGCGTATTACATGACCCCCGCCGACGGCTCGGTGCTCGCCCTGGCCGGCATCTGGTCGGTGTGGGAGTCCGGGGCCGATTCCCGGCTCACCTTCAGCGTGTTGACCACCGCGGCGCTCGGCGAGTTGGCCGAGGTGCACGACCGGATGCCGGTGCTGGTGCCGCCCGAGCGCTGGTCGTCGTGGCTGGCGTCGAGCGACGAGCCGGAGCGGCTGCTCGCTCCGCCGTCGGCCGACCGGCTTGCCGGGCTGGAGATCCGTCCGGTCGGGCCGGCGGTGGGTGACGTCCGCAACGACGGGCCCGGGTTGACGGCCCGGGTGCCCGTCGCATCGATGATCGCGCCGCAGGAGCTGACGCTGTTCTGAGGCCGGCGCATATCGTCGGGTGACGATTTCACAGGTTTCCGATCGATTCGTTACCTGTTTGTTCAGTCAGGTTCCCGGCAGCTACTTGTCCCGGTGTCCCAAAGTGCGATACAACACAGCGCCGGTAGTGGCTGTCGATTCGCACGGGGCGGACGACATCCACCGATCTTGCCGGTCCCACGGGGGAGGTGGGTGGAATGACACGGGCGCGTATGCCACGCCCGCACGAGGTGGCCGCGGCGCGGCAGGATCCGCGACTGCTGCGGGCCTTGCGGGAGCGACGACAGGACGACGCGTGGCGCACCAGAGGGACATGTCAGAGTGTGGATCCGGAGACGTTCTTTCCGGCGCCGAACGAGCCGGCGGACGCCGCCATCGCACTCTGTCGCAGCTGCGATGTGCAGGGGTCCTGCCTGGCGTGGGCACTGGAGGTGGGTGACTGCCACGGGGTCTGGGGTGCCACCACGCCCCGCGAACGGCGGGCGATGCTGGTCGCCTGGCGGGGCGAGGTCGAGCCGGATCCGGCCGCCCTCGACGACGCCGGTCCGCCGGTGCGGGACCGTCTGCTCACCCTGGTGCCGCTGAGCTGACCATCGGAACGAACCGATCCCGGTGACCGGCCGGGGCGGCGCAGAATGGGTCGGTGCTGCCCAGCGAAGAGATCAACACCCCGCGCGGTCCGGCGCGGATCGACACCGACCTACCGGCCTGGCCGGCTGCTGCCCTGCTGGTGCTCGGGCACGGCGCGGGCGGCAGCGTGGACGCGCCCGATCTGCTCGCGGTTCGGGACGCGGCGGTCGCGGCCGGCCTGGCGGTGGTTCGGGTGACCCAGCCCTACCGGGTCGCCGGTCGGCGTGCGCCGGCCCCCGCCGGGCACCTCGACGAGGCGTGGACGGCGGTGCTCGCCGCGCTACGCGATCGGCATGCCGACGTGCCGACGCTGCTGGTCGGCGGTCGGTCCAGTGGCGCTCGGGTGGCCTGCCGAACGGCTCAGGCGGTGGGCGCGGCCGGCGTTCTCGCGCTGGCCTTCCCGCTGCACCCGCCCGGCCGACCGGAACGCTCCCGGGCGGCCGAACTGGACACCGGGCTGCCGACGCTGGTGGTCAACGGCGACCGGGACCCGTTCGGGGTGCCGGAGCCGGGGCCGGTCGTGCAGGTGGTGACCCGGCCGGGTGAGACGCACGACCTGCGGCGGGATCCGGGCGGCACCGCTGCCGTGGTGCGGGACTGGCTGCGCGCGCAGGGCTGGACGGCCGACTGAGCCAGCCGACTGGGCCGGCCGTGTCCGGTGCCGGGCGCGATTCGTTGCATCCGATGGTGCCGCCGGCCCGGTTCGGGCGGGCGACGCCAGTCCTCCCAGGCCCTTCCTGGTCCCAGCGCCGGCCGTCGCCGGGGCCGGGACCAGGAACGGGAGAGCGGGCTGGAATGCCTCACCCGTCATCTCGCGTTACTACCCCCGGGACGACTTTTGCGAGGGGGTGACCGGTGCCGACCGAGACACGAAGCCTGGAACGGGACGAGCGGGACGCCAAGCAGCTGAAACGGCTGCTGGATGCTCCGGCCTGGCCCGCAGCAGCGGGACCGGGCGGTGTGGGTGCGGTGAGCACGGGCACACCAGCCGGAAGTGAATCTGCGGGCAGGTCCGTGCGCGTATCCTCGGCGGGAAAGCATCCGACGCGAGGGGATGTGCGGTTGACCACCGAGAAGACGGACGAGCGCAGGGCCCGGTTCGAACGGGACGCGATGCCATTCGTCGATCAGCTCTACGCTGCCGGGCTGCGCATGACGCGCAACCCGGCGGATGCCGAGGACCTGGTCCAGGAGACCTACCTGAAGGCGTACGCGGCCTTCCACCAGTTCGAGCAGGGCACGAACCTGAAGGCCTGGCTCTACCGGATCCTGACCAACACCTACATCAACTCCTACCGCAAGCGGCAGCGCCAACCGATCCAGGCGCCCACCGAGGAGATCACCGACTGGCAGCTCGCCGAGGCCGAGTCGCACACCTCCAGCGGTCTGCGTTCAGCCGAGACCGAGGCACTGGACCGGCTGCCCGACAGTGACGTCAAGGAGGCCCTCCAGCAGTTGCCGGAGGAGTTCCGCCTGGCTGTCTACCTGACCGATGTCGAGGGCTTCTCGTACAAGGAGGTCGCCGACATCATGGGCACGCCGATCGGCACCGTGATGTCGCGCCTGCACCGGGGCCGTCGTAATCTGCGCAAGCTGCTCGAGCAGTACGCCGCGGAGCGGGGCTTCAGCCCGGCCCGGTCCGCGAAGGGCTCGACCGCCGCCGCTGCCGGCCGGGAGGTGTGACGTGAGCTGTGGAAAACCACACGAGACGGACTGCCGCGAGGTGCTCGCGGAGGTCTACCTCTACCTGGATCTGGAGTGCGCCGACGAGCGGCGCCTGCTGATCCGGCACCACCTCGACGAGTGCGGGCCGTGCCTGCGCGAGTACGGGCTCGAGCAGGAGGTACGGGCGCTTGTCGCTCGGTGCTGCGGCAACGAGACCGCACCGGATCAACTGCGTGAGCGGCTGCGCGTGAAGCTCACCGAGCTGGTGGTCTTCGAGACCACCGACTCCCGTGAACTGGCCGACTGAGCAACCGAACGGACGTAAACCGGTGGCCCGGGTCGATGTCGACCCGGGCCACCGGTGCATCCGGCTTCCGCCGGTGCGGGCTGACCGTTGACGGGCCGTCGACCCGTCGGCACGTTCAGGAGTTGGGACGCTTGCCGTGGTTCGCGGCGTTCTTCTTGCGGGCCTTCTTCTTGCGGGACTTCTTCGCCATGCTGACCTCCTCGTGATGGGTCGGATCCGTGCTGCGCGCGGCCTACGAGCCGGTGCATCCACCGGCCGCCCGGCGTCGGGTCCGACCCGTTGATGGTAGTGCGGTCGACCTCTAGTGCCTTCCCCCGGGGCTGTCCCGTCATGCCGGCCGCGCCGCTCGACACCCACGCCCGACCCTCGCGTGATTGGATACGTCGGCAGGCATATCGCGAAAAGGGAGGGCCGTGGACATGGCCGAGGAGATCCGCGCCGAGATGGTGGCGAACGTCTGGAAGGTCGTCGCGTCGACGGGCGACACGGTGTCCGAGGGCGACACCCTGGTGATCCTCGAGTCGATGAAGATGGAGATCCCGGTCATCGCCGAGTCCGACGGTGTGGTCCAGCAGCTCGCCGTCAACGAGGGTGACGTCGTGCAGGACGGCGACCTCATCGCGGTGATCGGTTGAGCGGCCTGCGGGTCCGGCCCGCCGACGCGTCCGACTTCTCGGCGGTGGCCCGGCTGACCGTGGCCGCGTACGAGGCGGACGGCCAGCTCAAGGGCGAACACGGGTACGCGGCGGTGCTGGCCGACGTGTCGACCCGGGCGGACAGCGGTGAGGTGCTGATCGCCGTGGACGAGGTGACCGGTGCGGCGCTCGGTTCGGTGACGTTCGTGTTGCCGGGGACCCGCTTCGCCGAACTGTCCGGGCCGGGTGAGGCGGAATTCCGCATGCTCGCGGTCGACCCCGCCGCCCAGGGTCGGGGCGTCGGCGCGGTGCTGGCTCGGGCGTGCGTCGACCGCGCGGCCGAGTTGGGCTGCACGGCGGTCGTGATCTGCGTGCGAGCCGGGCTCGCCGTCGCGGCGCACCGGCTCTACGAGCGGCTGGGCTTCGTCCGGGTGCCCGAGAAGGACTGGTCGCCGGCTCCCGGAGTCGACCTGCTCGGCCTGCGCCTCGACCTGCGCAACACCTGACCCGCCGCCGTCGCGGCTGCCGCCTGACCCGGTGCCGACGCGCGTGGCCGCCGGGCGGCAACGCCTGGCGGGCGGGGATCGAGGCCCGGGTTGGTCGCCCGGGTCAGTGCTGGGGGCCGTCCGTCGGGGTCGCGGTCGCGTCCTGCTCGCCGATGCTGGCGAGCAGTTCGTCGGCCACCTGGAGCGCGATCCGGCGGCGTTCGTCGTCGGTGATGCCCGGCGTTCGTACCGCGAACCAACTGCTGTGCACCGCGAAGAGTGACAACGTGGCACGCAGTTGGGCGGCGGGGGAGTCGTCGCCCCGGCAGAGCGCGTAGGCCAGTTGCATCATCCGGCTGCGCATCTGCTGGCCGGCGACGAGGCTCTTGAGCACGGTCTGGTTCTGCTCGAAGAAGCGCATCACCGATGGCTGCTCGCCACCGAACATCGAGTCCGCGTACCGGGAGATCAGCGTGCGCCGGGTGTCGAGGTTCGCAGGCTGGTCGTCGGCCCAGGCGATGAGCGTGTCCATCCGCTCCAGTCGCTCCTCGACGAAGCTGGCGACGATGTCGTCCTTGCTCTTGAAGTGGTAGTAGAGCGCCGCCTTGGTGACCCCGAGTCGCTCGGCGATCTCGCGCAGCGACGTCTTCTCGTACCCCTGCTCGGTGAAGAGCTCCAGCGCGACGGCCTTGATCCGCTCCCGGGTGCCGCCTGTGCTCTCCCTCACCACGTCTCCCAATTCACTTGACCGGCAGTTCGTGCCCAACTTACCGTCCGGCTAGTAAGGTGACTAGCCGGTCGGCAAGTAAGTAGTGCAAGCACTTCGGGGGAGCTTACCCATGACGCAGGTGACCCAGGCCAGCGCGCGACCCAACGTACGGGTCGTCCTCTTTGGGCTGATGATCGCAATGATGCTCGCGATGCTCGACAACATGATCGTCAGCACCGCGCTACCGAGGATCGTCGGCGAGTTCGGCGGCCTCAACCACTTCACCTGGGTCGTCACCGCGTACGTCCTGGGCACCACCGTCTCCACCCCGATCTGGGGCAAGCTCGGTGACCTGTACGGCCGCAAGTCGGTCTTCCTGACCTCGGTCGGCATCTTCCTGCTCGGTTCCGCCCTCTGCGGCATGGCCGGCTCCGCGATGCTGGGCGGCCCGCAGGACGGCATGGTGCAGCTCATCGCGTTCCGGGCCGTACAGGGCCTCGGCGCCGGCGGTCTCATGGTCGGCGTGATGGCGATCATCGGCGACCTGGTCCCGCCTCGCGAGCGTGGGCGCTACCAGGGCATGATCGCCGGCATCATGGCCATCGCCATGGTCGCCGGCCCGCTGGTCGGTGGCTTCATCACCGATCACCTCTCCTGGCGCTGGGCGTTCTACGTGAACCTGCCGCTGGGCGGCGTCGCGCTGCTCCTGCTGATCACCACGATGCACCTGCCGAAGTACCGCACCGAGCACCGGATCGACTGGCTCGGCGCCGGGCTGCTCTCGGTCGGCATCACCGCGATCGTGCTGATCACCACCTGGGGTGGCAACCAGTACGACTGGACCTCACCGCAGATCCTCGGCCTGGCCGTGCTGGGTCTGGTGGCGCTGGTGGCGTTCGGCCTGGTCGAGCGCCGGGTGTCGGAGCCGATCCTCCCGTTGGCGCTCTTCGCCAACCGCAACTTCGCGCTGATCTCGCTGATCGGCTTCCTGCTGGGGTTCGCGATGTTCGGCGCGATGAACTTCCTGCCGCTCTACCAGCAGACGGTGCAGGGGGCCTCGGCGACCAACAGCGGCCTGCTGTTGCTGCCGCTGATGTTCGGCATGCTGGTCGTCTCGCTGGTCATCGGGCGGGCGATCACGAAGACCGGCAGGTACCGGGCGTACCCGATCATCGGTGGTGTGGTGATGACCGCGGGCATGGGGCTGCTCGCCATGCTCGACACCAACACCAGCAAACTGCAGTCCTCGCTGTACATGATCGTGCTGGGTGCCGGCATGGGCTTCCTCATGCAGACGTCCATGCTCATCGCGCAGAACAGCGTGGAGCAGAAGGACCTCGGCGCGGCCAGCGGCGCGGCGACCTTCTTCCGGTCGATCGGCGGCTCGTTCGGCATCTCGCTGTTCGGAGCGATCTTCGCCAATCGGCTCGCCGACTCCGCCGGGGGCGCGGCCTTCGGCGGTGAGGGCGGCGGCAGCATGGACCTGGCGAAGCTCAAGGAACTGCCCGCCCAGGCGCGCGAGCTGGTGCTCGACGGTCTCGCCGGCGCGATCTCGCACGTGTTCCTCTGGGCGGTGCTGTTCACCATCGTGATCCCGGTGCTCGCCTGGTTCATCAAGGAGATCCCGCTGCGTACCGCCAACGAGGCGCCGCCGCAGGCCACTCCCGAGGAAGAGGCCGAGATCGCCCTCGGCAAGGCCCCGGTCGCCTAACCCAACCCCGGACCCATCGCGCCGCGCCACCCTTCCGGGCCGGCGCGGCGCGCCCTTGCTCCGCCCCTCCGCGCCGGTGCCGGGCCGCCCTCCCCGCGATCTTGCACTCTCTGCCCCGACATAAATTTCCATACCCGACAAACCGGCGACCGCAAGTGCAAGATCGCGGGAGCGGGGAGCGGGGAGCGGGGAGCGGGGAGCCGGGAGCCGGGAGCCGGGGGGCGAGGGCGGGGGGACCAGGGGGGTTAGCGGCGGCGGGGGGCGATGAGGCGTTGCCAGAGGCGGCGTAGGGGGTTGCGGGGGCGCGGGAGTTGGGGGGACAGGTCACCGATCAGGCTGGTGGCCAGCGACGCGGTTGTGGCGTCCAGCTCCGGGGCGGCCAGCGCCAGGTACGCCAGCGAGACGGCGATCGGGACCGGTCGGGCCCGCGCCACGGCGGCCGCGTCGGCGAGTCGCTCCGCCACTGCCCGCGCCACGTCCGGCCGTACGGAGGGATCCACCCAGGCGGCCGTGACCAGGGCGAACATCGCGGCCTCGGTGACCCAGTCCTCTACGCCCCAGACCAGGTCGAGCAGCACCCGGCGTCGGGTCGACTCCTCCCACGGCTCGTCCGTGCGGTGGTGCAGCAGCCCCAGGCAGGCCCACACCTGCACACCGCGTACCCAGATCGACGGGTCCTGGGCGGCCAGCAGCCGGCCGAGTGCGTTGGCCGGTGCCGCCGGCGGGTGCACCAGCAGCCCGAGCAGGTCACCCAGGTCGAGCCCGGCCAGGCCTACCGCCGCGTCGTAGGCGGCCGGCGGGTGCGGCCACGCCGGATGGGCCAGTTGCCCGATGCGCTCGACCGCCGCCGCCGACGGGGCCGGCAGGGCGGGCGTCGGCACGTTCTCCGCGAAGTGCCACAGTCGCTGGGCGGACGCCCGCCGGGGCTCGCGCGGGTCCGGCTCCGGCGTGCCGGCCACCTCGATCCGCAGCCCCGGCGCCACCGAGGTGGCCGTCCGCAGGGCGCTCGGTGGGGCCGCCGCCGCGAGGCGTACGGCGCTGCCGAGACCGTTGTCGTCGTCGGCGACCGCCTGGCGCAGCGCGTCGACCAGCGGACCGCCGGCCGGCGTCAACTGCCCCAGCCAGGGCCGGCCCCGGCAGCACTGGGCCAGATCGCCGTGCTCGTGACTGTCGTCCGGGTGGTCACGGATGAAGTCGGCGAGCGCGACCAGGTGGGCCAGGTCGCCGTCGCGCAGGTGTCGCAGGCGGTGGGCCGTGTGCACCGCGCAGTCAAAGGACGGGTCCCGGGCCAGCGCCCGCTCGGTCCACTCCAGCGCGTCGTCGAGTCGCCCGGTCTCGGCCAGGGTGCCCGCGATGTCGGCGTAGATGGCCAGGTCGTCGGGGTCCAGGTCGACGGCCCGGTAGAGGGCCGCGAGGGCGTCGCGGGTCCGGCCCGCGCTGCGGTACGCGTACCCGAGCCAGACCTCACCCATCTTCGACGGCTGGGTCCGTACCCCTCGGCTGGCCCAGCGGATCGCCAGCGGGACCTCGCCGAGCCGCCGGGCCAGCGCGGACGCCGCGCCCAGCAGCAGGCCGTGTTCGGGGTGGACGGTGGCCGCGTTGCGCGCCAGCGTGAGGTACGGCGTGAGCGCGGCCCGTCCGGCCCGGGGCACCGGGTCGGGCAGCACGGCGCAGACCTGCATGAGGACCCGGGCGATGTGCTCCGGCTCCAGCCGCTCGACCAGTTCGGACGCGGTCACCCACGGCACGCCGGCCCACTGCGTCCCGGGTGCGTGGCCGGTCGCCGCGGCGAGCAGCTCCAACCCTTCCGCGGGGCGGCCGGAGGCGGCCAGCAGGTGGGCGCGGGCCACGACCGCGCCGACGAAGGTGTGGTGGGTGATCGGGAAGAGGTCGAGCCCGCCGCCGTCAGCCGCGGCCAGGCGGGCCAAGGTCTCGTGCACCTCCGGCAGCGTGGGTGCCCGTGCCAGGGCGCTGGCGAGGTGGTCGGCGGCGTGGCGCAGGTCGCCCTCGTCCAGTGCCAGCCGGGCGAGGGCCAGCTCCTCCGTCGCGGAGAGCGCGGGGTCTTCCCTTCCCTCGGGCACGTCGTCCTCTCGTCGCAGCTGCATAGCCGGCCCAGCGTAGTTGATATTGGGGTAGTTGGGTGATCAACTGCGCATTACTGCTCGATCGGTTGCTGTGATCGAAGCAAACGTGCAAGGCTGAGCAGGAAACGCGCGGCAACCGCGCATGAGGGGAGTGTTCGTGACACGTGCAGGGGCCGGGATGGCCGCCGACATCGACGAGCAGCCGGACGGCTACGCCCGCCTGCTCTCCACCGCCAACGCCGGGTCGATCGCCCGGGTTGCGGCGGCCGTCGCCGAGCGCCGGCCGCGACACGTGGTCTTCACCGCCCGGGGCACCTCCGACCACGCGGCCCTCTACGGGGCGTACCTGACCGAGATCCGGCTCGGCCTGCCCGCCGGGCTCGCGTCGCCGAGCGCGGTCACCCTGTTCGGCGCCCGCCCCGACCTGTCCGACGCGCTCGTCGTCGGCGTCAGCCAGAGCGGCGGCTCACCCGACCTGGGCGAGGTGTTGCGCGCCGCGCGTGCCTCCGGTGCGCTCACCCTCGCGGTGACAAACGCCCCCGGGTCCCCGTTGGCCGAGGCGGCCGAGCTGAGCATCGACATCGCCGCCGGGCACGAGCGGGCGGTGGCCGCCACCAAGACGTACACCGCTGAGATGCTCGCCCTGCTGATGCTGGTGGAGGGCATCCGGGCCGGCGACGGCGTGCTCCCGGCGGCCGAGCGGGAGGCGCTCGCCGCGCTGCCCGAGCTGGCCGCCAGGACCCTCGCCGACGACACCCCGGCCCAGCTCGCGCCGCGTTACCGCTTCGCCCGCCAACTGGTCACCACCGGGCGCGGGTACGCGTACCCGACCGCCCGGGAGGCCGCGCTCAAGCTGATGGAGACGTCGTACCTGCCGGCGCTCGCCTTCTCCGGCGCCGACCTGCTGCACGGCCCGCTCGCGATGACCGACCCGGAGGTCCCGGTGCTCGCCGTGGTCGGCTCCGGCCCGGGTGGCCGGTCGATGGGCGAGGTGCTGCCCCGCCTCGGTGAGCGCCGCGCCGACGTCGTGGTGGTCGGCTCCGCCGATGTGCCGGGCGCCACCCGGCTCGCCGTTCCCGAGGTCGACGAGCGGTACGCGCCGCTGCTGGACATCCTGCCGTTGCAGCGACTGGCGTTGGCGTTGGCGCTGAGCCGCGGCGAGGATCCGGACGCGCCGCGCGGGTTGAAGAAGGTCACCGCGACGATGTGAGGCGCGGCGTGGCACCCTGGTCACCGTGTCCACGCTGCGCGACCTCGCCGAGGAGCACACCCATCTCCGACCGGCCGACATCGACCACCTGCACCGGATCGCCGGTGACTGGCAGTTGCTCTCCGATCTGTCCTTCGCCGATCTGCTGCTCTGGGTGCCGGTCGACGACGACGGCACGTTCCTCTGCGTCGCCCAGGTCCGCCCGACGACCGCCCCCACCGCGTACCAGGACGACCAGGTGGGGCGGATCATCGGCGGGCCTGAGGTGGCGCACCTGGGGGTCGCGTACTCCCAGGGTCGGATCTGGCGGGAGGGCGACCCGGTCTGGTACGGCGACGTGCCGGCCCGGCACGAGGCGATCCCGGTCCGGCTGCGCACCGCCGATGGCGAGGCCGGCGAGGTGATCGCCGTGGTCGGTCGGGACACCAACCTCTCCACCGCGCGCACCCCCAGCCAACTGGAACTCAACTACCTGACCACGGCCGACGACCTGGCCCAGATGATCGCGGACGGCACCTTCCCGCCGCCCCGGCACCCGGGAGAGACCACCTCCGCGCCCCGCGTCGGTGATGGCCTCGTCCGGCTGGACGCCGGCGGCAAGGTCACCTACGCCAGCCCGAACGCGCAGTCCGCGTACCGGCGGTTGGGTTATGCGTCCCACCTGGTGGGGGAGGACCTGGCCGTGCTGCATCGTCGGCTGGCTGGCGACCCGCTGGACGGCACCGAAGCCTCGAACGGCATCCTGGCCGCGTTGCGCGGTGAGGCGCCGCCCCGGCGGGAAATCGACGCGCGCGGCGCCACGATGCTGACCCGGGCGCTGCCGCTGATGCCGGCCGGGGTGCCGATCGGCGCGCTGGTGCTGGTTCGCGACATCACCGAGGTTCGTCGTCGGGACCGGGCGCTGATCACCAAGGACGCCACCATCCGGGAGATCCACCACCGGGTGAAGAACAACCTCCAGACTGTCGCCGCGCTGTTGCGCTTGCAGGCCCGCCGGGTGTCCATGCCGGAGGCGCGGGTCGCCCTGGAGGAGTCGGTTCGCCGGGTCGCCTCGATCGCGCTGGTCCACGAGACGCTCTCCATGTCCAGCGACGAGGCGGTCGAGTTCGACGGCATCGTGGACCGCGTGGCCAGCGCGGCCACCGAGGTCGCGGCCACCGAGGTGAGCGTCGGCATGCGCCGTCAGGGCAGCTTCGGTGTGCTGCCGGCGGAGATCGCCACCTCGCTGGTGATGGTCCTCAACGAACTGCTGCTCAACGCCGTCGAGCACGGCTTCCCGCCCGCCGACGAACCGGAGGGCGCACCCGTGTCCGGCGGCGGTGTGCCGGCCGCCGGCCCGGAGTTGGTGCCGGCCGTCCTCGCGGACACCGAGGGGTCCGGACGGCCGGAGGTGGTGGTCTCGGCGCATCGGTTCCGCAAGATGCTGCACGTCTCGGTGACCGACAACGGGCGCGGGCTGCCGCCGGAATTCGATGCCGAACGCGGCAGCCGACTCGGCCTCCAGATCGTCCGTGCCCTGGTCACCGGGGAGTTGCGCGGCACCATCGAGCTGCGGGCCGGCGCCAACGGTGGCACCGAGGCGTTGCTGGTCGTCCCACTGGCCCGCACCGCCCCCGATGGCCGCTCACAGATCTGACGCGGCCCGCCGCCTCGACGGCGCGGTCGGGTCAGCGGCTGGTCAGCAGGGCGACGGTCAGGCCGGGGCGTTGCCAGACCTGCGCGACAGTGAAGTCCGCGCGCAACGCGTCGCCCTTGGGCCCCTGCACGACGGCCAGCGGCTCGGCGTGCCGCCCGGCGACGACCAGCCACACCCGTGAGGTGCCGGCGAGGCACTGCGCCGGCCGCGAGCACTCGGTGGCCCAGAGGTCACCCCGGCGAACCTCGTCCTCGGTGACGAGCACGTCCCGTGGCGGGTCGTCGAGGTGGTAATCGACGCCCAGATCGAGGAACAGCCAGCTGTCCCGGGGTGAGTAGACCACCGCGTCGCCGGGCTGCTGGCCGTCGGCGATCACCCGTGCGGCACCCGCGTAGTCCACCGGGGCGCTGCGTGGCCACTCGTGGGTGCGCCGCAGCGCGGCCTGATCGGGCAGGCCGAGCAGCCCGGCCAGGACCACCACGACCAGCGCGGCCGGGACGGCCACCCCGGCCAGCGCCGCGCCCGCCAGCAGGCAGGCGAAGGGGACCACGAAGACCAGGTACCGAGGCACCCACAGCGGTACGACCGACCCGGCGGCGAAGAGCAGCACGACAGGCAGGAGCACCGCGCTCACCGGCAGCAGGGCGCGCCGCCCGAGCCGGGCCGCGCCGAGTGCGGCGATCCCGACCACCAGGCCGCCCACCACACTGCTCTGCGCCACTCCGCCGGGCAGCGCGCTCAGGTCGTCCAACCGGGCCGGAGCCACCCAGCTCAGCTGTCGGGAGCGCTGCGTCCGGGCGCGCAGCAGCAGGGGGGTCACCACCAGCGCGGCCGGCACCAGCGCCAGCACCCACCGCCACACCCGCCGGTCCCGGCGCGTGACGCCGCCAGCCGGGGTGTCGTACGTGGTTTCGCGCACCGGGCTGATGCCGGCCGCGACGGTCCCGCGCCACCAGGTGAGCAGCACCACCAGCGCGTGCGCGGCGAGCAGGGTGAGCGCGATCAGGTGGGTGAGCCCGAGCGCGGCCACGGCGACGGCGTACCCGGCCCACCGGGCCCACCCCGGCCGCCGCAGCGCGGTCACCAGCAGCAGGGTCGCGAGCACCGCGAGCGCGGTGGCCAGGGCGTACGGGCGGGCTTCCTGCCCGTAGCGGGAGGTGCTGGGGAGCACCGCGAACAACAGCCCGGCGAGGAGGCCGGTACGTCGGTCGACCAGCCGCTCCCCGAGCACGGCGAGCAGCCCGGCGGCGACGGTCATGGCCAGCGCAGCCGGCAGGCGCAGGGCGACCGTGGAGTCACCGGCGACCGCGATCCAGCCGTGCATCAGCAGGTAGTACGGGCCGGTGGCGGCGTCGATCGTGCCCGCCAGCCGGGCCAGGTCGCCGGGGGACCGGGTGGCGGCGCTCCAGGTCGCCAACTCGTCGCGCCACAGCTGGGCCGATCCCAGCCCGGTGGCGGTGACCGCGAGGGTCAGCACCGCCGGCAGCAGCCAGACAGGGCCGGCCAGCCGGATCGGCAGGCCCCTGGTCGACTTGTCGGACAATCCGCCCACAGCCCCGAGCCTGCCACGCCGCAACCGCCCGCGAGCTCAGCCCGCAACAGTGCCACGCCGACCGTGCCCTCACCAACCGCGTCGATCTTGCAGTTTCGGTCGCCGATATGAGTGGAATGCCTCTTATATCGCGGCAGGATGTGCAAGATCGCGGGGGAGGGGAGCCGACCCGGCCCGTGATGTGGGATCCCGCACGCGTACATTGGCTGGCCCCCATCCGGTGTGGCAGCATGGGCCCCATGACCGCCGCTGTCGTCCGCCGCTTCGTGGCTCGTCGCCACGTCGATTACGGCCGCGTGCGCAGCGCGATCTGTCCGGCCCACTGACGACGCCCGACTAATCCGTCTCGGGCGCGCTCCGCGCCGGCTGTCTCAGACACCGTTGTCCCGCCCGCTCTCGCGGGCCGGCCGCCGCGCCCCGCGTTCGCCCCGAGGCACAGCAGACAACGGAGGACGCCGCGATGGCGGTCAGCAGCATCCCGGCCCGTTCCGGAGACTCGACGGCCCGCCCGGCCCGGGCGCCGCGCAAGCCCCGGGGTGAGGGTCAGTGGGCGCTCGGCCACCGCGAGCCGCTCAACCCCAACGAGCGCATCAAGAAGGACGACGACCCGCTCAACGTCCGGGCCCGCATCGAGACCATCTACGCGCACCGCGGCTTCGCCTCCATCGACCCGCAGGACCTTCGCGGCCGGTTCCGCTGGTGGGGCCTCTACACCCAGCGCAAGGCCGGCATCGACGGCGGGCGCACCGCCGTGCTGGAGCCGCACGAGCTGGAGGACGAGTTCTTCATGCTCCGGGTCCGCATCGACGGCGGTCAGCTCAGCCTGGCGCAGCTGCGGGTGATCGCGGACATCTCCCGGGAGTTCGCCCGGGACACCGCCGACATCACCGACCGGCAGAACATCCAGTACCACTGGATCCGGGTCGAGGACATGCCGGAAATCTGGCGTCGACTGGAGTCCGTCGGCCTCCAGACCACCGAGGCGTGCGGCGACTGCCCACGGATCGTGCTGGGCAGCCCGGTCGCCGGGGTGGCCCGCGACGAACTGCTCGACCCGACCCCGGCGGTCGACGAGATCGTCGCCCGGTACGTCGGGGACAAGCAGTTCTCCAACCTGCCCCGCAAGTTCAAGACGTCCATCTCCTGGCTGGTCGACACCCCGTACGAGTCGAACGACATCGCCTTCCTCGGCGTCGACCACCCCGAGCACGGTCCCGGCTTCGACGTCTGGGTCGGCGGCGGCCTCTCCACCAACCCGATGCTCGCCCAGCGGCTCGGCGTGTGGGTGCCGCTGGCCGAGGTGCCGGACGTGTGGGCCGGGGTGGTGGGGATCTTCCGTGACTACGGTTACCGCCGGCTGCGGCACCGGGCCCGGTTGAAGTTCCTGGTGGCCGACTGGGGTGTCGAGCGCTTCCGCGAGGTCCTGGAGAAGGAGTACCTGGGTCGGACGCTGCTCGACGGCCCGGCACCGGAGCTGCCGGCGAAGCCGGTCGACCACGTGGGCGTGCACGAGCAGGCCGACGGGCGGCACTACGTGGGCGCGGCCCCGGTGGTCGGGCGGGTCTCCGGCGCGCAGCTGAGCCAACTGGCCGACGTGGTCGAGGCGCACGGCAGCGACCGGGTGCGGCTCACCCCGTACCAGAAGCTGCTGGTGCTCGACGTGCCGTCGGAGCGGACGGAGTCGCTTGTCGACGCGCTGCGCGGGATCGGCCTGGAGGCCCGGCCGTCGGCCTGGCGACGCGGCACCATGGCGTGCACCGGCATCGAGTACTGCAAGTTGGCCATCGTCGAGACCAAGGCCCGCGGCGAGGAGTTGGTGGCCCGGCTGGAGCAGCGGCTGCGTGACTTCGACGCGGACATCTCGATCCACATCAACGGCTGCCCGAACGCCTGCGCGCGTACCCAGGTGGCCGACATCGGGCTCAAGGGGCAGCTGGTGGTCGGCCCCGACGGCCAGCAGGTGGAGGGCTTCCAGGTGCACCTGGGCGGCGGCCTGGGCATGGCGCAGGGGCAGACCGCCGGTTTCGGCCGCAAGCTGCGCGGCCTGAAGACCACCGCCGACGAGCTTCCGGAGTACGTGGAAAGGCTGGCCCGCCGTTACCTGGCCGGTCGGAGCGCGGGCGAGACGTTCGCCAACTGGGTGATCAGAGTCGACGAGGAGGAACTGCGGTGAGCAGCGAGAACCGAGCGGCACCTCTGTACTGCCCGTACTGCGGCGAGGAGGACCTGCGGCCGCACGAGGCGGGGCACGGCGCCTGGGAGTGCCACGCCTGCACCCGGGTCTTCTCGGTGAAGTTCACCGGGTTGCTCTCCCGGTCGGTGAACCGGTGAGCGCGAGGAGTGAGCTTGCGAGCCCCGCAGGCGGGAACGAAGAGTCAGCTCGGATGAGTCTCGTCTCCGCCGCCGGCCTGGGCCTGGTCGGCCCGGGCGGGCCGCAGCCGGCCGACCCGACCCGGCGCGGCCCCGACGAGCTGCGGGCGCTCGCCGAGCAGGCAGCTCAGGAGCTGGAGGGCGCCCCGGCACTGGAGATCGCCCGGTGGGCGGCGCAGACCTTTGGCGACCGTTTCTGCGTCACCAGCTCGATGGCCGACGCCGTGCTGGCCCACCTGGTGTCCCGGGTCGCCCCGGGCGTGGACGTGGTCTTCCTCGACACCGGCCTGCACTTCCCCGAGACACTCCGGGTGCGCGACGAGGTGGCCCGGACGCTCCCGGTGAACGTCCGGTCGATCCGGCCGCGGCTCACCGTCGGGCAGCAGGACGGTCAGTACGGCCCCCGGCTGTTCAACAAGTCACCGGACGACTGCTGCCAGCTGCGCAAGGTGGAGCCGTTGGAGCGGGCGCTGTCCGGGTACGACGCCTGGGCCGCCGGCCTGCGCCGGGACGAGTCGCCGACGCGTGCCAACACGCCGGTCGTGACCTTCGACGCGCGACGCGGCAAGGTCAAGGTCAACCCGATCGCGGCCTGGTCGCAGGGGGATGTGGACTCCTACATCGCCCGCTTCAACGTGCCGGTCAACGAGCTGTTCAAGCAGGGGTACGGCTCGATCGGCTGCTGGCCGTGCACCCGTCGTACCAAGGCCGGTGAGGACGCGCGGGCCGGCCGCTGGGCCATGTTCGAGAAGACCGAGTGCGGGCTGCACGTCTGACCTCCCCTTCGGCTACCCCGACCGGCGCAGTCTCGGCCGGCGGGGTGGCTCCGGTGGTGCTGGTCGCCCACGGCAGCCGTGATCCGCGAGCCGCCGAGGCCACCCGGGCGCTGGCTCGGGCGGTGTCGACGGCCCGGCCGGGCCTTCAGGTGTGGTCGAGTTGGCTGGACCACACCGAGCCGGGGCCGACCGAGGTGCTGCGTGCGCTGGCCGTGGCCGGCCACCGACGCGCGGTGGTGGTGCCGCTGCTGCTGACTGCCGCGTACCACCGCCGGGTGGACATCCCCGCGGCCGTCGCCGCCGCGACGCGGGTCGAGCCCACGCTGGCGGTACGTGTGACCGACGTGCTCGGCCCGGCGGACGGGACGGTGGACCCGCTGCTGCTGGCCGGGCTGCGCCGTCGGCTCGGTCAGGCGGATCCGGGCCGCTTCGACGCGCTGGTGCTGGCCGCGGCGGGCACCCGGGACGCGCGGGCACGTGGCTCGGTGGGGCAGGTGGCGGCCGCGCTCAGCGCGGATTTCGGAGTGCCCTGCCGGGTGTCGTACGCCTCGGCGGCCCCACCGGCGACCGGTGTGGCGGTGTCCCGGTTGCGGGCGGCCGGCGCGCGGCGGGTGGCGGTGGCCGCGTACTTCCTGGCACCGGGCCTGTTCCACGACGCGGTGGCCGTGGCGGCCCGGACTGCCGGCGCGGTGGCGGTGGCAGCTCCGTTGACCGACGCACCGGAGTTGGCCGGGTTGGTGCTGCGGCGGGTCGAGGACCAGGGCGCCATGCTGTCAGCGGCCTGACGAGAGCCGGGGCCAGCGGAAACGGCGGCGGTCTGACGCTGCCGGGAAAGCTGAACGCCCCGGCGGGCGGACCCGCCGGGGCGTACTGCTGTGTCGTGGGAGATCAGGCGGAGTGAGCGCGCAGCACCCGGAGACCGCCGCGCCGCTTGACAGCGCGCCGCTCCTCTTCGCTCATCCCGCCCCAGACGCCGGCGTCCTGACCCGACTCGAGTGCCCACTGCAGGCACTGGTCGGTCACGGAGCAGCGCCTGCAGACGGCCTTTGCCTGCTCGACCTGCAGGAGAGCCGGTCCGGACGTCCCGATCGGAAAGAACAGTTCCGGGTCCTCGTCGCGGCAGACACTATGGTGACGCCAGTCCATGGCGGCAACACTCCTCATTCTGGATGGGTGGCAACAATTGCTTGGTCGTGCTTTTCCTATATGCGTCCGCGTGCCGATGGTGACCGTTCGCGTCTGTCCATTCGGCGGTGCGTGAGCAGGCAGTTAGTCCCGGGGACCTGCTGGAACAGCTCAACCTGACGAGCATATCCAGGCAATGTCCCGGTAACTCAAGTTCGCTTGTGAATACTTTCACGATCGCTCGTGATGTCAAGGGTGACGCTCGGAAAAACTCTGTGCGGTGAGCAAGCCCACAGCCCATTTGTCCGGGTTCCAGTGCCTTCCCGGTTACCCGCCGTGCCACAGTCGAGGATCAATATAGTACAGTCCGCGAGACATTGCTGACATTTCCGGCACCTGCCCCTCGGTGTGGCGGCGACCGTCGTTGCGGTTGCGGTGCCGCGTCGACCTAGGGCAGTACCCGAGACCTAGTAGATTACTCTGAGTGCGGCGGGAATGGATGTGAATCTGACTTTCTCCCGCTCGCCAAGATAGTCGCCGTCCAGCTGGAACGCCTGTGGACGGCTGGAGAGCAGGGTGAACTCCGCTGTGTCATGGAGTCGTAACACCTGCCGCCCGCTGCGATCCGGCTTCCGGAACAGGAACTGAGTCACAGTCCGTGTTGTGCTAGCCACTCGGAGCTGACGCAGTGCCAGCACGTCCAGCCCGAGGTCGAACGACGCGTCCGGGTTCGGGTTGACCTCCCGGTCGCCCAGGTACGTCCACGGGGCGGTGTTCTGGATGATGACGGTGGCCAGCTCGCCCTCCACCGGCTCGCCGGGGCGCTCCAGGCTGATCGCCGGGTGCCGCCGGTCCGAGGCGAGAAAGTACTGGTTCATGATCGAGCGCAGGTAGAGCGCCGGAGTGGAGACGCGGCCCCGCCGCCGGGCCTGCTCCACCCGGTGGATCACGGCGGCGTCCAGCCCGAACCCGGCGCAGAAGGTGAAGTAGCGGTCGTCGGCGCGGCCCAGCCCGACCGTCCGCTGCCGGCCCAGGCGCAGCCCTTCGAGGATCATGCTGGTCGCATCCGGCCACTCCCGGGGCAGGCCCAGCGCGCGGGCGAACACATTTGTCGAACCACCCGGAACAGTGGCCAGCGCGGGCAGCCGGTCGGCCATCGAGGCGCCCTCGGCACCCGCTGGCGGCTCGGCCGCCATCAGGCCGTTCACCACCTCGTTCACCGTGCCGTCACCACCCAGGGTGACGACGAGGCCGACGCCCTCCGCGGCGGCCTCGCGGGCCAGCGCCATGGCGTGCCCGCGGCGGCGGGTGTAGCGCACGCTGAGGTCGACTTCACTGCGCAGCGCCCGGACAAGCACGTCCCGGCTGCGTTCGCTGGTAGTGGTGGCCTTCGGATTGACCACCAGGACGGCCCGCATGGGCGGCACTGTACCTTCCGGTAGCCCAGGTATCGTGGCGCGCGTGACCATCGACTCGGCTCCGATTCCCGTCACACTCCGCTGGGCGGTTCGGCTGCTGTGGGCGGAGGCGGTCGTCGTCGGGCTGATCGCCGCCTGGCTGCTCTGGGCCGACCTCACCGCCACCACCACCGACCTCGCGTCGGCGTTGCTGGTCACCGGGTTCGCCATCGGGGCGGCCGTCGCGCTCTGGGCGTTGGGTCGCGCGCTGGTGCGCAGGCGGGCCGGCGCGCGGGCCCCCGCGATCGTGCTCCAGTTGATGCTGCTGCCGATCGGGTGGTTCATGATCCAGGCCGGCCTGGGCTGGCTGGGCGTGCCGCTGATGGCGCTCGGCCTGGGCGTCGGCTGGTTGCTGGTCAGCCCACCGACGACGCGGGCCCTCGGCTTCGAGTGACCCCACCCCGACGGGTGGCCCCGGCGATCCGGTGCTGACCCGTTGCGGTGCGGTGGTTGGTCGCTAGCCGTTGGAGCGGCGGGTGAGCAGCGAGATCGTTGCCCGGCCCTCGGCGGCCGTGGCGGACGCCGAGGTGGTGAGGGCCGTGAGCACCTTCCAGGCGAAGGACGACTCGGCGGGCAGCGTGGCATCCCGCACGGTCGGCACGGTCACCTCGACGGTCAGGGCGTCGTCGGTCACCGAGAAGCGACACTCCAACTCGGCGTCCCGGGTGGCGATGGCGAGCAGCATGGCGCACGCCTCGTCGACCGCGATCCGCAGATCCTCGATCTCGTCGAGCGCGAACTGCAACCGGGCCGCGAGACCGGCGGTGGCGGTGCGGAGCACGCCGAGGTAACCGCCGTCGGCGGGCACCGTGAGGTGCACCACGTCGTCGTCGGTCGCTGGCTGGCCGGTCAGTTGAGTCACGCCTCATCCCTCCGGTCGGGGACTCTACCCGGTCGATGGTTCGGGCGCGTGATGGCGGCCCTGTCCCTGGGCGGCTAGGCCGTGCAGTGCGTCGCCGCTGAGCCGGTAGGGGACCCACTCGCTCATCTGTTCGGCGCCGATCGAGGCGTAGAAGCCGGCCGCCGGATTCCAGTTGATCATCCACCATTCCAGCCGCTGGTAGCCCCGCTGGACGCAGATCTCGGCCAGGGTGGCGAGCAGCAGGCGGCCCGCGCCGGTGCCCCGGGCGGCCGGTCGGACGTAGAGGTCCTCCAGGTAGATGCCGTGCACTCCGGCCCAGGTGGAGAAGTTGAGAAACCACAGGGCGAAGCCGATCGGCTCGTCACGCTCGTCGACCGCGACGTGCCCGAAGAGCGCCGGAGTGGTCGTGAACAGAGCCGAGGTCAACTGCTCGGTGGTGAGGTGGCACTGGTCGGGAGCGCGTTCGTACTCCGCCAGGTCGTGCACCATGGCGACGACGGCCGGCACGTCCTCGGGACGTGCCGGCCGGATCGTCGGGATGACCGGAGAGGTCACGCCTGCTTGGTTTCCCAGAAGATCTTCGCGATCTCGTCGATCTTCGAGAGCAGCTTGTCGGCGGTGGCCGGGTCCAGGCTGCCCTTGACGCCACCGGCGCCGGCGAGCTTGGTGGCCTCGTTGAACAGGGTGTGCAGGTTCGGGTACTTCTCGAAGTGGGGCGCCTTGAAGTAGTCGGTCCACAGCACCCACAGGTGGTGCTTGACCAACTCGGCGCGCTGCTCCTTGATGATGACCGCCCGGGTGCGGAACTCCGGGTCGGTGTTCGCCTGGTACTTCTCGCAGATCATTTTGACCGACTCGGCCTCGATCCGGGCCTGGGCCGGGTCGTAGACGCCGCACGGCAGGTCGCAGTGAGCGCTCGCGGTGACGCGGGGCGCAAGGATGCGGGAAAGTCGCATCGGGATCCTCCATGGCAGGTTTGCGATGATCAAAGGCGACATTACTCCTGGGAATGCTCCCCGAGCGGCTGGAGGTGAAACCCGTGCGCGCCGATCAACCGGCAGAGGCACCCCGGCTGCGGGGGCCGCTGACCGCCGTCCTGGTCACCGGTCCCTCCATGGCGCCGGCGTTACGGCACGGCGACGCGGTGCTGGTCAGGCCGGGAGGCCGCCCGATTCGTCCCGGTGACGTGGTGGTCGCGGTGTTCCGCACACGCCCCGAACTGCTGGTCGTGAAGCGGGCGGTTCGGCCACAGGACGGCGGCTGGTGGCTGCGCGGCGACAACGACCTGGTCACCGACGACTCCCGGGCGTACGGGGTGGCCGACGTGCGGGGGAGGGTGGTGGCCCGCTACTGGCCGCGCCCCGGACGGGTGCCCCGCCGTCCGTTATGACCCTGCTCACATCCGAGTGGCGGCGTCCACACTATGCTCGAAAAGTGCCCGGGTGACCCCCGCACCGCGTGCCACCGCTCGCCGCACACCTCGCGGCGGGGCCCGGCCGCCCCATCTGCTCGACAGATCCTGGAGTCACCACCATGTCTTCGTCCACCGTGGACCCCGCTGATCCCGTCTTCCAGCTGCACGTCGGCGGCAAGATGGCCGTCGCCTCGACGGTGCCACTCACCAGCCGGGAAGACCTCTCCCTCGCGTACACCCCAGGGGTTGCCCGGGTGTGTGAGGCGATCGCGGCGAACCCCGACCTGGCCGACGACTACACCTGGGCGTCGCACGCCGTCGCCGTGGTCACCGACGGCTCCGCGGTGCTCGGGCTCGGCAACATCGGCCCGCGTGCCGCGCTGCCGGTGATGGAGGGCAAGGCGGTGCTGTTCAAGCAGTTCGCCGGGGTGGACGCGGTGCCGGTCTGTCTGGACACCCAGGACGTGGACGAGATCGTCGCGGTGGTGCGGGCGCTGGCCCCCTCGTTCGGCGGGATCAACCTGGAGGACATCAGCGCCCCGCGCTGCTTCGAGGTGGAGCGTCGGCTCGACGAGGCGCTGGACATCCCGGTCTTCCACGACGACCAGCACGGCACCGCGATCGTGGTGCTCGCCGCGCTGCGTAACGCCGCGACCCTGCTCAACCGCAAGCTCGGCGACCTCCGGGTGGCGGTGAGCGGCGCGGGTGCGGCAGGCGTGGCCGTGACGAAGATGCTGATCGCCGGCGGCGTCAACCCCGACCAGGTGGTCGTCTGCGACTCCAAGGGGATCATCGGCCGGCACCGCACCGAGCTGACCGGCACCAAGGCCGAGTTGGCGGCGAGCACCAACGCCGCCGGCCGCCAGGGCGACATCACCGAGGCGCTGCGTGACGCGGACGTGTTGATCGGCGTCTCCGGTGGTCAGATCCCCGAGGCCGCGGTCGCCGGGATGGCGCCGGGCGGGATCGTGTTCGCGCTGGCCAACCCGACCCCGGAGGTGCACCCCGACGTGGCCGCCCGGCACGTCGCGGTGGTCGCGACCGGGCGTAGCGACTACCCCAATCAGATCAACAACGTGCTGGCCTTCCCCGGGGTGTTCCGGGGCGCGTTGGACGCGCGGGCCACCCGGATCACCGAGGGGATGAAGGTCGCCGCCGCCGACGCCATCGCGGGTGTGGTGGCCGAGTCGCTGACCGCCGACGCGATCGTCCCGTCGCCGCTGGACCCGCGCGTCGCGCCGGCCGTCGCCGAGGCCGTCGCCGAAGCGGCCCGTCGTGACGGCGTCGCCCGCCGATGAGCTGCTGACCCACGCTGGAGGAGAAGGGTCTTTCTCACGCCCCGGGCGTGGGAGGACCCTTCTTAACGGGCGCTCAGCTTGTTACCGTGCCGATCATGCGTGCCGCCTTCGCCTCCCGCCTCGACGACTCCGATCCCCTCGCCGCGCTCACGGTCGGTGAACGGCCCGAGCCGACCCACCCGGAAGACGACTGGGTGACCGTGCAGGTCCGGGCAACCTCGCTCAACCACCACGACCTCTGGTCACTGCGCGGGGTGGGGCTCACCGAGGCGCAGTTGCCGATGATCCTCGGCTGCGACGCGGTCGCCGTGGACCCCGAGGGCAACGAGGTGGTCGTGTACCCGGTGGTCGTCACGCCGGGTGACCCGCGCGGGGTGTCCATCCTCTCCGAGCACTTCGCAGGGACGCTCGCCGAGCGGGTCGCCGTACCCCGATCGAACCTGATCCCGCTGCCCGACGGGCTGGCGGCGACCGACGCGGCGTGCCTGCCCACGGCCTGGCTGACCGCGTGGCGGATGCTGACGACCAAGGGTCGCGTCGCGGACGCGGACACCGTGCTCGTGCAGGGTGCCGGCGGCGGCGTCGCCACCGCGGCCGTCGCGCTCGCCGTCGCGATGGGCAAGCGGGTGTACGCGACCAGCCGCGACGCCACCAAGCGGGAGCGGATCACCGCGCTCGGCGCCACCGCCGTGGAACCGGGTGCCCGGCTGCCGGAGCGGGTCGACGTGGTGATCGAGACGGTCGGCGCGGCCACCTTCGACCACTCGCTGAAGTCGGCCGCGCCGATGGCCCGGATCGTGGTCTCCGGCGCGACCGCCGGGCACCAGCCGTCGATCAACCTCCGCCGGATCTTCGCCATGCAGTTGGAGATCCTGGGCACCTCGATGGGCACCCCTGGGGAGCTGTACGAGCTGCTGGCGTTCTGCGCCGAGAACGAGGTGCGCCCGGTGGTGGACAGCGTGGTCCCCTTCAGCCGGGTCGAGGACGCCTTCGCCCGCCTGCACTCCGGCGACGCCTTCGGCAAGATCGTCATCGACCACACGGCCTGACGCGCTGGCCGCCGCGCTCAAGATCCGCACAACATCAGGGAAATAGTGGTCTCCGGCGACGCTGAGGCCACTATTTCCTGGATGTTGCACGGATCTTGAATAGGTCGGCGCGCGTCAGAGGTGGTTGTCGAAGGTTGCCAGGCCGCCGCGCGTGGCCCCGGTCGAGATGCGCTCCTTGGCTGCGGCGTCGCCGTACAGCGACCAGCGGAGGAACTCGATGGACGTGTCCGAGACGACCCGCAGCGTCTTGGCGTCGCTGAGCAGCGCCCGCCCGTGGTCACCCTTGGGCAGGCTCAGCAGCGCCTTCGGCCACGGCACCTTCTCGTACGCGGCCTTGCCCGCCGCGTACTCGACCACCTCGTCCAACTCGCCGTGCACGAACAACTGCGGCGCGGACACCCCCGCGAACGCGGTCCCCACGCCGACGGCCGTACCGGCGAACACCACCCCGGCGACCAGCCGCTCGTCCCGGCCGCCCGTGAAGAGGCCGATGGTGGTCACCGCGCCGGCCGAGTGCCCGGCCGCGGCCACCCGGTCGGTGGCCAGCCGGCCGCGCAGCCCGTCGCCGGCCTTGCCGTCGAGCGCCAGCACCTGGGTCAGCGCGTACGACACGTCGGCCGGCTGGTTGAGCACGTCGACGAGCTTGCCGTCGCTGCCCCGCGAGGTGTGCGGGAAGATCGGCGCAGCCACGACGAATCCCGCGGTCGCCCATCGGGTCAGCAACGGGGCGTAGTCGTCCGGGTGGGCGGTGAAGCCGTGGCTGAACATCACCACCGGGAAGCGGCCCTCGGCGGCCGTCGCGGACCGCTTCGCCACGCCGCCGGCCTTCCCGGCCGCCGGGTACCAGAGCGTGACCGGCAGCGCACGGCCGTCCCGGTTCAGCTTCAGCTGGCGTACGCCGACAGCGAAGGTGGTCTCCGGCGCGGTCCCGGCGGGGACCTGCGGTGTCGGTGTGGCGGTGGCGGCGGGCGGTGACGTGGCCGGCGCCGGTGCGCTCTCGTTCTTCGGGGCGTCCGAGGAGCAGCCGACCAGACTAGCCATGAGCAGAGTGGTGGCCAGCAGCGTGGGGGTGACGCGACGAGACATGAGGCTCATTGTGCCCTGCCGGGGTCACCGGGTTGGGCGTGCTGTGCCGACACCGTCACCCACCCACCTCACGCTGCGGCGCGTTCGGAGCGCGGTCGCCGTCGGCGCGTGGTGTCGGTGAGTGTGCGCGGCGGGAAGGCGGCGTTGGGGTTGTACATGTTGGTTCCGGGCGGCACGATCTCGTCGATCCGGTCGAGGACGGCGTCGTCGAGGGTGAGCGCCGCGCCCTTGAGCAGATCCTCCAGTTGCCCGCTGGTCCGTGGCCCGATGATCGCCGACGTGACCGCGGGATGGGCCACAGTGAAGGCGATGGCGAGCTGCGGCAGCGTGCAGCTGACCTGCGCGGCGAGGTCGACGAGCTGTTCGACGACGTCGAGCTTGGCGGTGTTCTCGGCGATCGTGGGGTCGAACTGCGCCGGGCGCAGGACGGCCCGCCCTGTCGACAGGTCGACGGGCTCACCCTTGCGGTATCTGCCGGTGAGGAACCCGAAGGCGAGTGGGCTCCAGACCAGCACCCCCATGCCGTAGCGCTGGCAGACCGGCAGGAGCGCGGCCTCGATTCCCCGGGCCAGGATCGAGTACGGCGGTTGCTCGGTACGCAGCCGGCCGAGGCCCCGACGCTCGGAGACGTGGTGCGCCTCGACGATCTCCTCGGCCGGGAACGTCGAGCAGCCGAAGGCGCGGATCTTGCCCTGGCGTACGAGGTCGGTGAGCACCGAGAGGGTCTCCTCGATGTCGGTGCGGGGGTCGGGGCGGTGGATCTGGTAGAGGTCGATCCAGTCGGTGTCCAGACGCCGGAGGCTCTCCTCGACAGCCGTGAGGATCCACCGCCGGGAGTTCCCACCGCGGTTGCGCCCCTCACCCATCGGAAAGTGCACCTTGGTGGCGAGTACGACGTCGTCCCGCCGCCCCCGCAGTGCCTTCCCGACGATCTGCTCGGACTCGCCCTGGCCGTACATGTCGGCGGTGTCCACGAAGTTGATGCCCTGGTCCAGGGCGGTGTGGACGATGCGGACGCAGTCGTCGTGGTCGGGGTTGCCGACGGCACCGAACATCATGGTCCCGAGGCAGTGGGTGCTCACCTCGATGCCGGTGCCGCCGAGAGCGCGGTAGTGCATGGCGATGCTCCTCTGTGATTCGGTGACGATCACACGGCACGGTAGGAGCTAGAGCCGGCTCTAGGTCAACCCTCGTTACCCTGCACGACATGGCTGACGTCACAGCGATTCTGAGCATCGGACAGGTGGCCGAGCGCACCGGCCTGAGCGTGCACGCGCTGCGCTTCTACGAGCAGGAGGGCGTCTTCGTCAGCCCCGTACGCCGCGGGCCTGGTGGGCGTCGCGTCTACAGCCAGGACGACGTGGACTGGCTGACCGTGTGCATCATCCTGCGTGCCTCGGGCATGCCGCTGCCGGCGCTCCGGCGCTACGCCGATCTCGTCCGCGACGGTGCCGGCAACGAGGGGGAGCGGCTCGCGCTCCTGCGCGAGCACCACGAGCGCGTCACCGGTCAGATGGGCCGGCTCGCCCAGTGCCTTGACCTGATCACGTTCAAGGTCGGGTTGTACGAGGACCTGCTCGACCAGGACCGACGCGAAGCTGAGCCGGATCAGCGGCGTCCTTCGGGCGGCGGGGACGTCCCGGCATCCGCAGCGGGTACATCCGCCCGGCCCTGAGTCGGCACCGACTGCCCGGCGGGTGTCAGTGGGCGGGACGGGACTCGTAGCGGGTCAGGGGCGTGCGGGCGCCGGTGGGCAGGCGTGTGCCCGCCGCCCGGTCGCCGTAGAGGGTCCACCGGAGGAAGTCGGTGGTGGTGGTGAGGACCGGCGCGAAGCCCGGGTTGCCCGGTGTCAGGTACTCGCCGTGGCCCTGACCGAGCAGGCTGAGGAACGCGGCCGGCCCCGGTACGCGCCCGTACGCGGCCCGGCCGACCGTCACCGGCACCACAGCGTCGGCCGTGCCGTGCACGAAGAGCAGCGGCGCGATCGGCCCGGCGAAGCTGCCGGGCAGCCCACCGCCGGCGATCACGATGCCGGAGCGCAGCCGTGCCGGGTGGCCTTCGGTGAACATGCCGCTGGTGGTGAAGCCGCCCGCCGAGTGCCCGGCGGCGGCGATCGACGTGAGGTCCAGGTGGCCGGCGAGCGGATCGGTGGGGTCGCTGTCGAGGCGGCTCAGGTGCCGGATCAGCCGCCAACCGTCGGCGGGCTGGTTGCGGACGTCGGCCCGGGTGAACCGGGCGGCACCCTGCCGGGTGTGCGGGTACGCGGGGGCCGCCACGACGAAACCGGCCGCCGCCCAGCGGGTGGTCAGCTCGGCGTGCAGCTCGGGCCGGCTGTGCAATCCGTGGCTGTAGACCACCACCGGGAACCGGCCGGCGGCCACCTCGCCGGTCGACGCCGGGTACCAGATGGTCACCGGCAGGGGGCGCGCCGAGCGCGGATCGAGGGTGAGCGTACGCACGCCGACGGCGTACGACCCCTCGGGCGCCCGACGCGCTGCCTGCGGGCCGCTGGACCCGCCCGGCGCGGCGGTGGCCGGCGCGCAGCCAGCCAGCAGCGCTGTCACCAGTACGGCGATCAGCCGCCCCGCCCCCATCGCTTTACCGTAGGTGCCCGGGGTGCGCCGCGACCCCGTCTTCCGGCCCGGCTGCGCCCGCCACCCGGCTGGGTCGACTCCGCCGGCCGGGTTGACACGGGCGGGCGGTGTGGTCGGGGACGGTACGCCGACGCGGTCTTCGCTAGGGTCACCCGCATGGCTGAGAACTACACCGACCCCAGCGGCAACACCGAGGCGTTCCGCGCGTTCACCCAGACGCCGGAGACCGGCGGGGCGACGGAGTCGCCGTCCCGTCTCCCCCTGATCATCGGTGCGGCGGCGGTCGTCGTGCTCCTGGTGGCCCTCGTCGTCTGGCTCGTCGCCTAGCGCTGTGGGCTGCCGCCGTCGACCACGTGCCGGGTCTGGCGGGCGATCTCCCGTTCCTCGTCGGTGCGGATGACGCAGACGCTCACCTCGGCGTCGTCCGGCGAGATGATCCGATCGCCGTCGCCGTTGTTGCGGGTCTCGTCCACGGTGATGCCGAGCCGGGCCAGCCCGGCCAGCGCGGCGGCCCGCACGGGCGCGGCGTGCTCGCCCACGCCGGCGGTGAAGGTGATCGCGTCGACCCGGCCGAGCAGCGCGTAGTACGCGCCGACATACCCGGTGATCCGCCGGCAGTACACGTCGAAGGCCAGCGCGGCGGCCCGATCCCCGGCCGCCCGGCGCTGGAGCACCTCGCGCATGTCGTTGACGCCGGTCAGCCCGAGCAGGCCGCTGCGGTGGTTGAGCAGGTCGTCGATGTCGTCGACCGACATCCCGGCCTCGCGGCGCAGGTGGAAGATCACGGTCGGGTCCAGGTCACCGCTGCGGGTGCCCATCACCAGCCCTTCCAGCGGCGACATCCCCATCGAGGTGGCCACGCTGCGGCCGTCGGCCACCGCGCAGGCGCTCGCCCCGTTGCCCAGGTGCAGGGTGATCGTGTTGAGCTGCTCGTACGGGCGGCCCAGCAGTTCGGCGGTGCGTCGGGAGACGTACGCGTGTGAGGTGCCGTGGAAGCCGTACCGGCGGATGCCGTACCGCTGCGCGGTGTCCCGGTCGATCGCGTACGTCGCGGCGGCCTCCGGCAGGGTGTGGTGGAACGCGGTGTCGAAGACGGCGACCTGCGGGACGTCCGGCAGGGCCGCCCGGGCCACCTCGATGCCGGCCAGGTTGGCCGGGTTGTGCAGCGGGGCGAGCGGCACCAGGTCCTTGATCGCGGCGAGCACGGCGTCGTCGATCAGGACCGGCGTGCTGAACTTCCGGCCACCGTGCACCACCCGGTGCCCGACCGCGGTCAGCCCGGTCAGGTCCAGGTCGGCCAGGATCTGCCGGACGGCGCTGGTGTGGTCCGCCGCGCCGCCGCCGGGCTCGCCGACCCGCTCCACGGTGCCCTGGCCGAGGGTCCGGTCACCGTCGTAGTGCCGCCACTTCACCGACGACGACCCGCAGTTGAGCACCAGTACCCGACTCACGAGGCCTCCTCGGTGGCCGCCTGGATGGCGGTGATCGCCACCGTGTTGACGATGTCCGGCACGGTGGCACCGCGGGACAGGTCGTTCACCGGCCGGCGCAGGCCCTGCATCACCGGGCCGACGGCGACCGCCCCGGCGGACCGCTGCACCGCCTTGTACGTGTTGTTGCCCGTGTTCAGGTCCGGAAATATGAAGACCGTGGCCTGGCCGGCCACCGGGCTCCCGGGCAGCTTGGTCGCCGCCACCGCGGGGTCGATCGCCGCGTCGTACTGGATCGGCCCCTCGACCAGCAGGTCGGGTCGGCGTTCCCGGACCAGCGCGGTGGCCGTGGCGACCTTCTCCACGTCCGCGCCCGCGCCGGAGCTGCCGGTCGAGTACGACAGCATGGCCACCCGGGGCTCGATGCCGAACCGGGCGGCGGTGTCGGCCGACGAGATCGCGATGTCGGCGAGCTGTGCGGCGTCCGGGTCGCGGTTGACCGCGCAGTCGCCGTAGACGAGCACCCGGTCGGCGAGCAGCATGAAGAAGACGCTGGAGGCCACCGAGACGTCCGGCACGGTACGGATGATCTCGAACGCCGGCCGGATGGTGGCGGCGGTGGTGTGGGTGGCTCCGGAGACCATCCCGTCGGCGTGCCCGGTGGCCACCATCATGGTGCCGAAGTAGTTGGGCTGCGCCACGATGTCGTACGCCAGCTCGACCGTGACACCCCGGTGGGCGCGCAGCTTCGCGTACTCGGCGGCGAACTCGTCCCGCCAGGGGCTGCCGGCCGGGTCGACCACGTCCGCGCCGGTCAGGTCGATGCCCAGTTCCCGGGTGCGGCGGGCGACGTCGTCCGAGCGGCCGAGCAGGGTGAGGTCGGCGACACCCCGGCGGAGCAGGATCTCGGTGGCGCGCAGGATCCGCTCGTCGGTGCCCTCCGGCAGCACCAGCCGGCGGCGGTTGGTCCGGGCGCGGTCGATCAGGTCGTACTCGAACATCATCGGGGTGACGCGTTCGGAGCGGGTGACCCGCAGCCGGCGGGCCAGGTCGGCGGTGTCGACGTTGTCCTCGAACGCGCCCAGCGCGGCCTCCACCTTGCGGGGGTTGGCGGGGCTGGGCCGTGCCTCGATCCGGCTGGACGCCGCGACGGTGTCGTAGCTGTCGCTGGGCACCGAGAGCACTGCGAAGCCGGTGTTGAGCCGCTCGACCAGGCGCATTGCCCGGGGGTCGGGTTGTTCGCCAAGGGTGAGCACCACGCCGGCCAGCGAGACCTGCCCGGCGATGTGCGCGGTGCTCGCCGCGACCAGCAGGTCGGCGCGGTCGCCGGGGGTGATGACCAGCGCCCCCTCGGTCAGGTGGTCGAGCAGGATCGGCACGTGCGCGGCGCCGACCACGTAATCGAGGACGTCCCGGCCGAGTGCGGCCTCGTCGCCGGCCAGCAGGGTGGCGTCGAGCGCCGCCGCGACCTCGGCCACCGTCGGCGCCGACACGGTCGGCACCTCCGGGATGGCGTACGCGGGGACCGGCAGCTCCGGCAGCGTCATCGGCCCGGACACCCGGTTGGCGATCACCGCCAGCACCGTCGCGCCCAGGTCCACCAGATCGTGGTACGCCCCACGCGCCGCCGCCGCGATCGTCTCCGGTTCCTGCCCGAAGCCGTCGACCACGGGCACCACCACGCTGCCGAACTCGGTGGCGAGCCGGGCGTTGAAGGCCAACTCGCGGGGACCGGCGCCATCGCCACCGTCGGCGAAGTCGCTGCCCACCACGACGACCGCCGGGCAGCGCCGCTCGATCGCCCGGTACCGCTCGACGATCCGGAAGATCAGCTCCTCCCGGCGGCCGTCGGCGACCAGGGCCGCCGCCTCGGCGTACGTCATGCCGGTCAGTTCGGCCTCGGGCAGGTCGACCCGGTAGCGGTCGTGCAGCAGGGCGAGGATCGGGTCGGGGCGGGTGCCGGAGACCAGCGGTCGGAACGCGCCGATCCGCTCGACCTGCCGGGAGAGGAGTTCCGCGAGGCCGAGGGCGATGGTCGACTTGCCCCCTCCGGACCCCACGCTGGTCAGATAAACGCTGCGGGCCACGCACCCACCCTAGAAGATCACCGCCGGACCCGCGCGGGTCCGGCGACCCTGAACTGCCGAATGGACAGTCCGGAAATCGGGTGCGAACCATCCGAGGCGACGGGAACGTGCGGCGGTTCGGCTCGCCCGGCTGCCGGGCAGGGCGGTCGGGGTGGCCCGGTCGAGCAGGTGGGTCGGCTGGTCGCCGGGACGTGGCCCCGCTTCGGTCGGTCGGCCGTGACTGTCGTTTCACGCCCGACGCTCAACCGGATGATCCGTCGATCACTGCTCGTGTTCGTCAGATGACGGCAGTCTTCGCGGGGATGCGGCGATGCGCTCGGCGTCTCACCTGCGGGATGTCAGAAAAGCTGAGGAAGACTCACACCTAGACTCACGTCCCATGACTGCCCACCGTGTGAGCAGCGACGATGCGTCGATCGCGAGATCGATGCCCGCAGGCATGAATGGCCGCGGATCGGCCGCCGACTCGAATCGTACCGGCCCACTCGACGGGCCGACCATGATCATCGGCCGGTCCGACAGCCCCACCGCGCTGATCGCCGCCGTACGCCAGCCGCCGCCGGTCTTCGTCGATCCCAGCGGTCGACGCCGCTCCCGCCTGCGTTGGCTCGCGTACGCCGCGGGGCTGCTGGGCCTGACCTACACCGGGCTGGTGGGCATCAGCTTCGCGGGCGTGGTGGAACCGCACACGGTGCTGCCCTTCGTCGACGAGGTCAAGCAGCCCGAGCGGCCCGCGCCGCCCCCCAAGGCGACCGTCGCCGACCCTGACCCGTCGACGGCCGTCCCACACAGGCCGGCGTCGACGGTGGCCCCCACCGTCGTCCCGACTCCCCGCTCGGTCGCATCCACCCGGCCGCCGAGCGCCACCCGACCGCCCAACGCCACCCGACCGCCGAGCGTCAACCCCGCCGGCCCGCCGGCCTCGCCCGGTCCCAGGCCGACGGGTTCGGTGGCCCCGACGGTCCCGGCTCCGGTCCCGACCCAGGACCCGCCGTCGCCCCCCGTGACGCTGCCAGACCAGGCCGGCGGCCTCCGCGTCGATGGTTGAGCCGACCACCCCGTCGACCCGCCGCCGGGCCGTACCGCAGCCACGCTGGATCCTGCTCGGCATGCTGCTGGCCGTCCTGGGCAGCGTGCTCTTCGTCAACGCGTACACCAACGCTTCCTTCACCCCGGATCACCAGCAGAGCAGCAGAGGGCAACGGGAGGTCCCCACCTCCGTGGTGACCGGCGGACCGATCATCAGCGCCAACAGCGAGCAGGTCCGCTCGTACCGGCTGCCGGACCGGACTATCGCGCTCACCTTCGACGACGGTCCCGACCCCGTCTGGACCCCCGAGGTGCTGCGCGTCCTGGAAGCCCACCAGGTCAAGGGCACCTTCTTCGTGCTGGGCTCGCAGGTGTCCCGGCACCCCGACACGGCCCGGAAGCTCGTCGACGGCGGCCACGAACTCGGTGTGCACACCTTCACCCACCCCCAGCTCAGCGAGCTGCCCGGATGGCGGCGAGAGCTGGAGTACGCCCAGACGCAGCTCGCCCTGGCAGCCGTCACCGACGTACGCACCTCACTGGTGCGGTTTCCGTACTCCTCGCACGCCGACGCCATCGACAACCACGACTGGCCGTTGGTGAAGGCCGCCGGAGACCTCGGCTACCTGACGGTGCTCAACGACACCGACAGCCAGGACTGGGCGCTGCCCGGTGTGGACAAGATCGTCATGAACGCGACCCCGGACGGCACGTCCGGCGCCATCACCCTCTGGCACGACTCCGGTGGTGACCGTGCGCAGACCGTCGCCGCCCTCGACCGGTTCATCCCGACGATGAAGGAACGGGGATACCGCTTCGTCACCGTGACCGAGGGACTGAACCTCGCCCTGGCCGCCGCCGGTGCCGAGCAACGGATGGACGCCGGTGTGGCCGCCTCCGTCGGGGAACGCTGGCGCGGCCGGATGCTGGTCTGGGCGGTGCGGGGCGCCGACCACACGCTGAGCGTGTTCGGGATCCTCTTCGTGCTCGTCGGTGTGCTCACGGTGGGGCGTACCGCCGCGTTGTTCGTGCTCGCCGGCCGGCACGCCCGCCGCCGCCGGGCCAAGGGTTGGACGTGGGGGCCACCGGTCACCGCTCCGGTCTCGGTGATCGTCCCCGCCTACAACGAGAAGGAGGGGATCGCCGCAGCGGTCTGCTCGCTCGCCAGCGGCGACCATCCGGGCGGGATCGAGGTTGTCGTCGTCGACGACGGCTCCACCGACGGGACCGCGGACATCGTCGAGGCGCTGCGCCTGCCCAACGTCCGGGTGGTCCGCAAGCCCAACGGCGGCAAACCCAGCGCGCTGAACACCGGCGTCGCGCTGGCCCGGCACGACCTGATCGTGATGGTCGACGGCGACACCGTCTTCGAGCGCGACTCCGTCCGCCGGCTGGTGCAGCCCTTCGCCGACCCGCGGGTGGGCGCGGTGGCCGGCAACGTCAAGGTCGGCAACCGGCGCAGCCTGATCGCCAAGTGGCAGCACATCGAGTACGTCATCGGCTTCAACCTGGACCGGCGTCTCTACGAGACGCTGCGCTGCATGCCGACGGTGCCCGGGGCGATCGGCGCCTTCCGGCGGGAGGCGCTGCGCTACGCCGGCGGGATGACCGAGGACACCCTGGCCGAGGACACCGACGTCACCATCGCCCTGGGCCGGGCCGGCTGGAAGATCGTCTACGAGGAGACGGCCCGCGCCTGGACCGAGGCGCCGTCGAGCATCGGCCAGCTCTGGAAACAGCGCTACCGGTGGAGCTACGGCACCATGCAGGCGATGTGGAAGCACCGCCGCTCGGTGTTCGACCGGGGCGCGTCGGGGCGGTTCACCCGGCGTTGCCTGTTCTTCCTCAGCCTCTTCGGGGTGCTGCTGCCGCTGCTCGCGCCGGTGATCGACCTGCTGGCCCTGTACGGCCTGTTCTTCCTCGACCGGAAGGCCACGGCGGTGGCCTGGCTGGCCATGCTCGGCGTGCAGATGCTCACCGCGGTGGTGGCGTTCCGGCTGGACCGGGAGAAGCTCGGTGTGCTGTGGGTGCTACCGCTCCAGCAGTTCGTCTACCGGCAGTTGATGTACCTGGTGATGATCCAGTCGGTGGTCACCGCACTGACCGGCGGTCGGCTGGGCTGGCAGAAACTGCGACGTACCGGCCTGGAACCGATCGCCTCCCGCACCCGCTGACCGGCCGGCGCCGGTCAGCCGTCCGTCGACTCCGGGACCGTTCAGTCCTCGTCGATGTCGTCGAGGCGAGCCAGCCAGGTGGCGAAACGCTCGATCGGGGTCTCGAACTCGGGGTTGAGGTCGACGAAGTCGCGCAGGCGCTCGCCCAGCCACTCCAGGGTCACCTGCTCGTCGCCCCGGCGCTCGACCAGTTCCTCGATGCCACGGTCGGTGAAGTACATCGCGTACGTCCTCATGCTCGGCCCGGCGCGGCCGGGCGGTGGTCGGTGGGTCCAATGAGAGCCGGGGCAGGGCCGTGGTGACGGCCCTGCCCCGGCTCTCGCGGTGCGGTCAGGTCACGGGCGGGGGAGTGCCGCCTCGATGAGCGCGTTCTGCTCGACCTCGTGGGTCTTGGCCGAGCCGACCGCCGGGGCGGCCGCGGCCGGGCGGGAGATCCGCCGCAGCCGGACGTCGCTGAGGTGCTCCAGCAGGTTGAGCGCGACGAACGACCAGGCGCCCTGGTTGGCCGGCTCCTCCTGCACCCAGGCGAAGTCCTCCGCGTTCGGGAACTGCGCCAGGGCGGCCCGGATCTCCTCCACCGGCAGCGGGTACAGCTGCTCGATCCGGATGATCGCGGTGTCGGTGACGCCGCGCTCCTGCCGGGCCTGGAACAGGTCGTAGTAGACCTTGCCCGAGCAGAGCAGCACCCGCTTCACCGCCTCCGGTGCCGGGGCGGCCGTGTCGCGCAGCACCGGCTGGAAGGTGCCGGTGGTGAAGTCCTCCACCGACGAGACGCAGAGCTTGTGCCGCAGCAGCGACTTCGGCGTGAACACCACGAGCGGCTTGCGCTTCGGCGACAGGGCCTGGCGGCGCAGCAGGTGGAAGTAGTTCGCCGGGGTCGTCGGGATGGACACCCGCATGTTGTCCTCGGCGCACATCTGCAGGAAGCGTTCCGGGCGACCGGAGGTGTGGTCCGGGCCCTGACCCTCGTGGCCGTGCGGCAGCAGCAGGGTCAGCGCGGAACGCTGGCCCCACTTGACCTCACCGGAGGAGAGGAACTCGTCGATCACCGACTGGGCGCCGTTGACGAAGTCACCGAACTGGGCCTCCCAGGCGACCAGCGCGTTGATGTTCTCCACCGAGTAGCCGTACTCGAAGCCCATCGCCGCGTACTCGCTGAGCAGCGAGTCGTGCACGAAGAACCGGGAGCGCTCGCCGTCGCCGGTGAGCGACTTCAGTGGCAGGTAGTCGTCGCCGGTGCGGGCGTCGACCACCGAGGCGTGCCGCTGGACGAACGTGCCCCGCCGCGAGTCCTGACCGGCGAGCCGGACGGTGACCCCGTCGTGCAGCAGTGACCCGAACGCGATGATCTCGCCGTAGCCCCAGTCGATGTTGCCATCGGCGGACATCTTGGCCCGCCGATCGAGCAGTTGCTGGATCCGCTTGTGCGGGGTGAAGCCCTCCGGCAGGTTGACGTGCGCCTCGCCGATCGCCTTCACCACGGAGACGTCGGTCGCGGTGTCGACCTGCGGCTCCGGCTCCTCCTCGCGGCGCGGCCGGTTGAGCTGACGCGGCGCCGCCGCGGCGTCGCGGGTGGCCTTGAAGACCTTCTCCAGCTGCGCCTGGTAGTCGCGCAGCAGCTCCTCCGCGTCCTCCACGGTGATGTCGCCGCGACCGATCAGCTCCTCGGTGTAGAGCTTCCGGACCGAGCGCTTCGAGTCAATGATCTTGTACATCTGGGGGTTGGACATCGACGGGTCGTCGCCCTCGTTGTGCCCGCGCCGCCGGTAGCAGACCATGTCGATCACGACGTCCTTGTTGAACGTCTGCCGGTATTCGAAGGCCAGCCGGGCCACCCGGACCACGGCCTCCGGGTCGTCGCCGTTGACGTGGAAGATCGGCGCCTGGATCATCCGGGCCACGTCGGTGCTGTAGAGGCTGGACCGGCTGTACTCCGGGGCGGTGGTGAAGCCGACCTGGTTGTTGACCACCACGTGCACGGTGCCGCCGGTGCGGTAGCCGCGCAACTGCGACAGGTTGAGCGTCTCGGCGACCACACCCTGCCCGGCGAACGCGGCGTCACCGTGCACCGCCAGCGGCAGCACGGTGTAGCCCTCCAGCTTGAGGTCTATCCGGTCCTGCTTGGCCCGGACGATGCCCTCCAGCACCGGGTCGACAGCCTCCAGGTGCGACGGGTTGGCCACCACCGACACCTTGACCGAGTGGTCGCCGCCGGGCGTGGTGAACTTGCCGTTCTGGCCCAGGTGGTACTTCACGTCGCCGGAGCCCTGCGTCGAGCGCGGGTCCAGGTGACCCTCGAACTCCGAGAAGATCTTCTCGTACGGCTTGCCGACGATGTTGGCCAGCACGTTGAGCCGACCCCGGTGGGCCATGCCGATGACGACCTCGTCCAGCCCACCCTCGGCGGAGGACTCCAGCACCTCACCGAGCAGCGGGATCAGCGACTCGCCGCCCTCCAGCGAGAAGCGCTTCTGGCCGACGTACTTGGTCTGGAGGAAGGTCTCGAACGCCTCGGCGGCGTTGAGCCGGTTGAGGACGTGCTTCTGCTCGTCGGGGGACGGCTTCTCGTACTTGCGCTCGATCCGTTCCTGGACCCAGCGCCGCTCCTCCGGGTCCTGGATGTGCATGTACTCGATGCCGACCCGGCGGCAGTACGAGTCGCGCAGCACGCCCAGGATCTCGCGCAGCTTCATCCGCTTGCGGCCGGCGAAGCCGTTGACCGGGAACTCGCGGTCGAGGTCCCACAGGGTCAGCCCGTGCTGGAGGACGTCCAGGTCGGGGTGCTTGCGGATGGTGAATTCCAGCGGGTCGGTGTCGGCCATCAGGTGACCGCGCACCCGGTACGCGTGGATCAGCTCGTGCACCCGGGCGGTCTTGTTGATCTGACCCTCGGAGTTGACCGCCACGTCGCGCATCCACCGCACCGGCTCGTACGGGATGCGCAGCGAGGTGAAGATCTCGTCGTAGAAGCCGTGCTCACCCAGGATCAGCTCGTGCATCACCTTGAGGAACTCGCCGGACTGCGCGCCCTGGATGATCCGGTGGTCGTACGTGCTGGTCAGCGTGATGATCTTGCTGACCGCCAGCTCGGCGAGAGTGGTCTCGGACATGCCCTGGTAGGGGGCCGGGTACTCCATCGCGCCGACGCCGATGATCGCGCTCTGACCCTGCATCAGCCGTGGCATCGAGTGCACGGTGCCGATGCCGCCCGGGTTGGTCAGCGAGATCGTGGTGCCGGAGTAGTCCTCCATGGTCAGCTCGTTGCGCCGCGCCCGCCGGACCACGTCCTCGTACGCCTGCCAGAACTGCCGGAAGTCCATCTGCTCGCAGCCCTTGATGGAGGGGACCACCAGGTTGCGGCTGCCGTCGGGCTTGGCCAGGTCGATCGCGATGCCCAGGTTGACGTGCGCCGGGCGGACCACGGCCGGCTTGCCGTTGGCCTCGGCGAAGGAGTTGTTCATCTCCGGGTGCTGGACGAGCGCCCGCACCATCGCGTAGCCCACCAGGTGGGTGAAGCTGACCTTGCCACCGCGCCCACGGGCGAGGTGGTTGTTGATCACGATGCGGTTGTCGACAAGCAGCTTGGCCGGGACCGCGCGCACGCTTGTCGCGGTGGGCACGCTCAGCGAGGCGTCCATGTTCTGGACGATCTTCGCGGCGACGCCACGCAGCGGCGTCGTCTGCGGGCCGTCCGCGCTCGGCGCGGCGGCCTTCGCGGCCGGCTTGGCCGGTGTGGCTGCCTTGGCCGGGGCTGTCTTGGCAGCGGCGGCCGGTGCGGCCTTGGCCGGTGCCGGCTTCGCGGCGGCCGGCTTGCTGGCGCTCGGCTGGCTGACCGTGGCGGTCGCCTCCGGCTGCCCGTCCGGCTCCGGCGTGGCGGCGGGCTTGCCCGACGCCTCAGCCCCGCGTGGTGTGCCGGCACCCGGCGCCGGTCGATAGTCGGCGAAGAAGTCGTGCCAGGCCGAATCGACACTCGTGGGGTCGGCGAGATACCGCTGGTACATCTCCTCGACGATCCACTCGTTCGGGCCGAAACCCGCCAGTGGGTTCTCCTGCGAAGTCTGCTGGGTCGACACGGCCGGTAATCGCCTCTTTCACGCGGGTTGATGTCACGCGGGCGTCCGCCGAGCCCAGTGGGGAAGCACGGACAGGACGACTCCCAGGCTACGCTGTACGAATCCACAAGGCATTTCCGCCTCGGTAGCGTGGTCGGATTCACAGAAGATGCCAGAAGTTCAGTAACCGCTGCGTGAGCGGTCACCGACTGGTAAGCAACTGAGTACCGGTGCGGATGTGTGGAGCAAGACCGACGGCCGGAGCGTCCCGGGGCGGCGGCCGTGCCGCCACCCCGGGGCCGTCCGGTCAGGAGATGTCGCGCCGACGCATCAGCAGCGTGCCGACCACGCCGGTGACCACCGCGTACCCGATGAGCACGGCGGCGCCCGCCCAGCGCGGCGGGTTGCCGGGGATGTCCGCCCCGGTGACCATCAGCGACGAGGCCAGCGACGGCACCAGCAGTTGCAGGTTGTTGATCCAGTCACCCCAGCGGTCGGCCAACACGGCGATCACGAAGATGGCCCCGATCGAGCCGCCCAGGTAGAGCAGGATGCCGGTGACCGTGGCGCCGATCTGGCTGCGGATCAGCACCCCGATGCCGACGCCGAACACGGCCCAGAGCAGGTACGCGAGCAGGTTCAACCCGATCGCCCGCCAAGCCGCGTCGTTGCCCAGTTGCGAGCCCAACCCGACCGAGTTCAGGATCGCCGAACCGGCGACCAGGTTGAAAGCGGTGGTGACCAGCCAGAACAGCAGCGCCAGCACGCCCGCCGCGACGAGCTTGGCGCCCATCACCGCGGTGCGGTGCGGGTTGGTCAGGAACGTGGTGGTGACCGTCTGGTGGAAGAACTCGCTGGTCACCACGATGATGCCCAGCAGCATCACGATCAGCAGGCCGAAGAACTGCCCGGTGGTGAAGAGGTTCGACGAGAGCGCGTCCGGGCTTGCCGCGGCCGTCAGCGTGTCGACCTGGTCGGCCGGCACCTCGCCGAACTCCTCGCTGGCCAGGACGTCGGTCTGCAACCAGTTGATGAGCAGGGTGAGCGCCCAGAGCGGCAGGCTGATGAGCGCGAAGACCCACCACGTGTTCGTCGTACGGATCTTGAGCAGCTCGGATCGGACGAGGTTCATCGGATGCCCGCCTTTCCGGCCGTCAGCTCCAGGAAGACCCGTTCCAGGTCGGGCCGTTCGGTGGTCAGTTCGTGCAACTCCACGCCGGCGGCGAGGGCGGCCCGGCCGATGGTCGGGGCGTCCACCCCGGCGACCAGCAGGGTGCCGTGCTCGTCGGTGGTGACGGTGGCCGCCTGGGCCTTGAGCGCGGCGGTCAGCGCCTCGGCCTGCGGGGTGCGGACCCGGACCTGAGCGCTCTGCGCCATCGACCCGAGAACCTGGTCGACAGGACCCTGCCGGACCAGTTGCCCAGCGGCGATGATCACTACGTCGTCGGCGAGCAACTGCATCTCGGACAGCAGGTGGCTGGAGACCAGCACCGTGCGGCCCTCGTGGGCGAGGTTCTTGAGGAACCCGCGCATCCACCGGATGCCCTCCGGGTCGAGCCCGTTGGCCGGCTCGTCCAGGACCAGCACCCGCGGGTCGCCGAGCATCGCCGCGGCGATGCCGAGACGCTGCTTCATGCCCAGCGAGTAGCCCTTGAACTTGCGCTTCGCCGCAGGCGTCAACCCGACGAGGGCCAGCGCCTCGTCGGCCCGCTGCTTAGGCAGCCCGGCTGCCGCGCAGATGACCCGCAGGTGGTTGATGCCGGTACGGCCCTTGTGCGCGCTGGAAGCCTCCAGCACCGCGCCGACGTGCCGCAGCGGGTCGGTGAGGTCGGCGTACCGGTGACCGCTGATGGTGGCGGTGCCAGCGGTGGGCGTGACCAGGTTCAGCAGCATGCGCAGCGTGGTGGTCTTGCCGGCGCCGTTCGGGCCGAGGAAGCCGGTCACCCGCCCCGGTGCCACGGTGAAGGACAGGTTGTTCACCGCCCGGACGTTCTTGTACTGCTTCGTCAGACCGGACACCACGATCTGACCGTCGCTGGTGGGGCTTCGCTGCCCGTCAGTCATCGTTCTCCTCCCGTGTGTGGCGTCGAGGTACGCCGTGGCACAGCGTGACCGCCCATTGCAACAAGGTCAATCAGGCGCGGTCCGTACGGCGTGGTCCGCCTCGCGGTGGAGGCGCGTCCTACCTTTGGACGACGGCACAGGTCAGCGGCCGATCCAGGTGGCTCGGGCCGCGCCGAGCAGAGTGCCGTCCGGGCCGTACAGGCTGGTGTGCACCAGTGCCTTGCGGCCGTCGACGGCGATCAACGCGCCGGTCACCACGCAGTCGTCGCCCGGCGCCGGCAGGGCGGTGATCACCGCCGCTATCCGGCCCAGCAGATACGGGCGGCCGGGTGCGAGCACGGTCCAGCCGCCGGGGCAGTCCAACGCCGCCCAGACTGTAGCGCCGCTGACCTGCTCGGGTACGCGAAACGGGGCGGCGGTCCGACCGTCCGCCAGCCGGCCGGGAAAGATCCGCAGGCCGTCCGCCCGCTGCGGGCCGCAGACGTAGCAGCCGGGAAACGGATGCTCGACCAGGCCGGGGTAGCGGGTCGCCGCGGCCAGCGCGGTCTCCCGGTCGACCGGGGGTACGACGGCGTCCACGTCGCCGGCCGGGCGGACCTCGGCGACCAGTTCGCCGGCCGGGTCACGGACCTCGCCGTCGACCAGGCTCAGCGTGGTCTCCAGCGGTGGTGGCCGACGGAGCGTCACCTCCACCGGCCCGGCGGCACCCGCGGCGGCGGCGAAGACACCGGCGCTCCAGCCGCCGTTGCCGGAGCCGGTGGGCCCGTTGTAGCGGGACTCGATACGCATGGTCGACCTCCGTGGGGCGATGGCCGGCGGCGTCGCCGGTCCGTCCCGCAGCCTCGCACGATCGTGGTGGGGCTCACCTGCCGGCCGGCGTTCACCCGATCGACACCGGTGGTCACCGAGGTTGGCAACCCGGGGCACCTACACAGATCCCATGGCCGTTCTGCATGTCGCTGGCGCACCTTTGACGACCAGCGGATACACCCTGCTGATCGCCGACGACCACACCCAGGTCGCGGCCGCGCAACGCCTGCGCCACGAGGTGTTCGCCACCGAACTCGGCGCCACCCTCCGCCCCGGCGGGGCCGGGTTGGACGTGGACCCCTTCGACGCACACTGCGATCACCTGATCGTCCGCCACGAGAGCACCGGCGAGGTGGTCGGTACGTACCGGTTGCTGCCGCCCGGGCGCACCAACCGGCGGTACGCGGAGGACGAGTTCGACCTCACCGCGCTCGACCCGCTCCGTGACGACCTCGTCGAGGCGGGCCGGTCCTGCGTGCACCCGGACCACCGCTCGGGCGCGGTGATCAACCTTATGTGGGCGGGCATCACCCGGTACCTGCACCTGCGTGGCTCCCGCTGGCTCGGCGGCTGCGCCTCCGTCCCGGTAGCCGACGGCGGTCGGACGGTCGCCGAGGTGTGGGCACAGGCACAGGCGCGGCACCTGTCGCCGCCGCCGCTGCGGGTCCGGCCGCTGCGGCCCTGGTTCGCCGAGCCGGCCGCGCTCGACCCGTCGGCCGCTGCCGGACCGGCCGGTCGCGTCGCGGTTCCGCCGCTGCTGCGGGGTTACCTGCGGCTCGGCGCGTGGATCTGTGGCGAGCCGTCGTACGACCCGGACTTCGGGTGCGCGGATTTCTACGTGCTCTTCTCCCTGGACCGGATGAACCCGCGCTACCTGCGGCACTTCCTGGGCGGGGCGGAGCAGTGACAGCCGTACCGCTCGATCTGTGGCGGCCGTCGTCCGGCTGCGGCGAGCAGTGCCTGCCGGCGGCCGGTGAGGTACCGACCGTGCCGGTCGCCCGCCGGGTGCTCCGGCTGGTCGCCGCGACCGGCATGCTGCTGGCCGGGGTGGGTGTGGCGGTGGCGCTGCCGGTGCTTCCGGCGCGTGAACGGCAGGCGTTGCTGTGCGGCTGGGCGCGGGCCACCGTGCGGGCGTTCGGCGTCCGGTTGGTGATCAAGGGTCGGCTGCCCCGGCGGCGTGCGCTGCTGGTCGCCAACCACGTCTCGTGGCTGGACATCCTGGCCGTGCTGGCGGTCGCGCCGACCCGCCTGGTGGCGAAGCGGGAGATTCGCTCCTGGCCGGTGCTCGGCCTGCTCGCGGCGGCGGGAGGCACGGTCTTCGTGGACCGGTCCCGGCCGCGGGCGCTGCCAACCACGGTGCGCCGGCTCGCGGACACGCTGCGCGCCGGCCGGTCGGTCGCGGTCTTCCCGGAGGGTACGACCTGGTGTGCCGGCGACCGTGCGGCGCAATGTCGCCCCGGCGGCGGGTTCCGGCCGGCGATGTTCCAGGCAGCCATCGACTCGGGCAGCCCGGTGGTGCCGCTGCGGATCGCCTACCGGTGCGAGGCCAACGGGTCCACCACCACGGCAGCCGCCTTCCTCGGCGCGGACACCCTGCTGCGGTCGGTGGGGCGGGTGGTCGCGGCGCGGGAACTGGTGGTCTCGGTGACGATCGCCGCCGCGCTGCACCCGGCCCGTGACGCCGACCGGCGGTTGCTGGCCCGGGCCGCAGAGTCGGCCGTACACCTGCTGCCGGCGACGCACGGCGCGGTGGGCCGCCGAGGACACGCGGCACCCCACCTGACGCTGGTCGTCGAACCGCCCGTCATGGGAAGCGAGCTGGATCTGGCGGCGTGAAACACCGGGATGGGTAAACTCTGGGCCTTCGCGACGTCCGGGAGCATCGCGCTCCTCGCTCACACCGTGGAGGCCGACGAGAAGGAGCTGCCGTGACCGCCGTGTTCAGCCACGGACGGCTCCGGCTCTACCTGCTCAAGCTCCTCGACGACGGCCCGAAGCACGGCTACGAGCTGATCCGCCTGCTGGAGGACCGGTTCCTCGGGCTCTACGCCCCCAGCGCCGGCACCATCTACCCCCGCCTCCGACGGCTGGAGGTCGAGGGCCTGGTCAGCCACACCGCCGCCGGTGGCCGGAAGACGTACGAGATCACCGACGCCGGTCGTGCGGAGCTGCGCCAGCGGGCCGACGAACTGACCGTGCTGGAGGCGGACATCGCGGCCTCGGTGGCGGACCTCTCCACCCGGGCCGGCGAGATCAGCAGCAAGGTACGCGGCCCGGTCCGCGACCTCGATCGGGAGCTGAGTGAGGCCACCGGACAGACTCGGCGTACCCGGTGGGAGGTGTCAGCGCCGCTGCCCGGGCCGGCCTCGACCGCCGGGCCGCATGACGCGCTGGTCGACGAGTTCGACAAGCGGCTGGCCGCGTTCACCGGCGAGGTGCGCCAGCTGGTGCGCGCCCGGCAGTTCAGCGACACCCAGCTGCGCACCGCGACCCGGCTCCTCGACGGCGCCCTGGACGGGCTCCGCCGGTTGCTGCGCTGACGGCGGCGCCGCCGCCGGCGTGTGGGCCGACCGGTTACTCACAGGCATTTTTCAGGAAGCGTCCAGCGGTGGCGCAGTGAGGTCGCCGATGATGGGCCCATGCCGGCTACCCAAACCGAGGCGCGACTGCTCGTTGTCGAGGACGACCCCAACATCCTCGAGCTGCTCTCCGCGAGCCTGCGCTTCGCGGGCTTCGACGTGGCCACCGCGACAAGTGGGAGCGCGGCGCTGAACGCCGCCAAGGACCACCGGCCCGACCTGGTGGTGCTCGACGTGATGTTGCCGGATCTGGACGGTTTCGAGGTCATCCGGATGCTCCGTGAGGGCGGTACGCGTACCCCGGTGGTCTTCCTGACCGCGCGGGACGCCACCGACGACAAGATCCGTGGCCTCACCCTGGGCGGCGACGACTACGTCACCAAGCCGTTCAGCCTGGAGGAGTTGACCGCCCGGATCCGCGCCGTGCTGCGCCGCACCACGACGGGGGAGCAGGCCCCGTCGCGGCTCACCTTCGCCGATCTGGAGCTGGACGAGGAGACCCACGAGGTGCACCGGGCCGGGCAGCGGGTGCAGCTCTCGCCGACCGAGTTCAAGCTGTTGCGCTACCTGATGCTCAACGCCAACCGGGTGCTGTCCAAGGCGCAGATCCTCGATCACGTCTGGAACTACGACTTCCGTGGTGACGACAACATCGTCGAGTCCTACATCTCCTACCTGCGGCGCAAGATCGACACAACTCAGCCCCGGTTGATCCACACCCTCCGCGGCGTGGGGTACGTGCTGCGCAAGCCGGCGGCGTGAACGCGGTCCAGCAGGCGAAGGGACGACTGCGGGGCGTACCGCTGCGGGTGAAGCTGGTGACCGCGGTGCTGACGCTCGTCGCCTGCGCGCTGCTGGTGATCAGCTCGCTGACCACGTTCTTCCTGCGCAGCTATCTGGTGGGCCAGGTCGACAACGAGCTGACCGGCTCGGCGCGCAGCATCGAGAGCGCGGTGGTGGCGGCGCAGCAGGGGCGGTTGGGCATCCCGACCGACTACGTGGTGGTGGTGACCAGCCCGAGCGGCGACGGAGTCCTCGGCTACCAGTTCGACGACAGGCGTTTCACGCTGGGCGACCTGCCTCCGTGGCCGGCGGACGCCGCCGGCTTCGAGAAGCTGGAGGGCGAGCCCTTCACCGTCCGGGCTCGGGACAGCAACGTGCGCTGGCGGATGCTCTACACCGAGTTGCCCAACGGTCAGCTCGCGGCCATCGGCCAGCACCTGACCGACGTCGATCTGGCGGTGAAGCGCCTGGTCTGGATAGACCTGCTGGTGGGCGGCGCGGTGCTGATCCTGCTCGCCTCGGTGGGCGCGGCGATCATCCGGACCAGCCTCAAACCGCTGGTGGAGATCGAACGGACCGCCGCCGCCATCGCGGGCGGTGATCTGACCCGCCGGGTGCCCGACCCGGAGGAGGGGCAGGAGTGTCCCACCTCCGAACTGGGACGGTTGTCCCGTGCGCTGAACGCGATGCTCACCCAGATCGAGGCCGCGTTCACCGCCCGAGCCGCGTCGGAGAGCGCCGCCCGCTCGGCGGAGAGCAGCGCCCGGGACGCGGCTGCCGCCGCCCAGGCGTCCGAGGCGCGGGCGCGACGCTCCGAGGAGCGGATGCGGCGGTTCGTCGCGGACGCCTCACACGAACTGCGTACGCCGTTGACCACCATCCGTGGCTTCGCCGAGCTGTACCGGCAGGGCGCGGCGCGGGCACCGGAGCAGACCGCCGGCCTGCTGCGCCGGATCGAGGACGAGGCGGCCCGGATGGGGTTGCTGGTGGAGGACCTGCTGCTGCTCGCCCGGCTGGACCAGGAGCGGCCGCTCTCGCTGGCCCCGGTGGAGCTGCCGGTGCTCGCCTCCGACGCGGTGCAGGCGGCCCGGGTGATCGCCCCGGACCGGCGGATCGAGCTGGAGATCGAGCCCGGTTCGGGGCCGTTGGTCGTCTTCGCCGACGACGCGCGGTTGCGTCAGGTCATCGGCAATCTGGTGACCAACGCGTTGACCCACACCCCGCCCGACGCCCAGGTGAGCGTGCGGCTGCGCGCCGAACCGGGGAACCTCGCCGTGGTGGAGGTGGCCGACACCGGCCCCGGTCTCTCCGCGGAACAGGCGGAGCGGGTCTTCGAGCGGTTCTATCGGGCCGACGCGGCGCGGACCCGGCGAGCCGACGGGATCACCAGCACCGGCCTTGGCCTGGCCATCGTCGCGGCGCTGGTAGCCGCTCACCACGGCTCGGTCGAGGTTGTCGAGACGCCGGGCGGCGGGGCCACCTTCCGGGTCCGGCTGCCGCAGGTGCCACAGGTCGACGACGGGGCGGAGTGACTTTCAGCCAACTTCCAGGACGATTCCAGGTTGGTCGCAGTGCCCGGGGAGAAGGTAGTTCCATGACCGAGTTCGAGTCCGACCCGCAGCGCCGGCCGGCACCTACCGACGCCGAGCCGTCGCACCCCACCGCCGAGCTGCCACGCGACGTGCGCGCGCAGTCCGACTCTCCGACCACCCCCGTCCCGACCAGCGGCGACGCGGAGAACACCACCGCGACCCCCGCCCCTGCCGACGCGCCGGCCCCCACCCCCGGGTACGCCGGCCAACCGACCGGTTACGAACCTCCGACGGCCACCCCCTCCGCTACGCCGTACCCGGTCTCCGGCCACCCGGCGCACGGCCAGCTCGGCTATCCGCAGCAGCCCGCCGGCCAGTACCCCGCCGCAGCCTGGTACGCGGGTCAGCAGTCCGGCTGGGCCAGCGGGGGCCAGCCGGGCATGGCCTACCAGCAGCACGCCCAGCACCAGCAGCACCAGCAGCACCCGGGGCAGCCGGTGCCGCCGTGGGGTCCGCAGGTCACGCCGCCCGGCACCGGGCCACGGCCGGGCCGGATCGCCAAGTTCGTCGGCGCGGGTGTCGCGGTGTTCGCCCTCATGCTCGGCTCCGGCGTGGCCGGTGGGGCGCTCGCGCTCGCCCTCGACGGCGACAACGGCGTCACCCGCACCTACACGGCGGCCCCGGTGCTCAACAGCGCCGACCTGCCGAAGATCGCCGCCGCCGTTCAGGACAGCGTCGTCTCCATCGCCACCAACAGCGGTGAGGGCTCCGGCGTGGTGCTCAGCGCCGACGGATACGTGCTCACCAACAACCACGTGGTGGCCTCCGCCGCCGGGGACATGGTCCAGGTGGTCTTCGCCGACGGTAAGAACGCCCAGGCGAAGATCGTCGGCACCGACCCGAAGACCGACCTGGCAGTGGTGAAGGCCAACGGCGTGAGCGACCTCAAGCCGGCCACCTTCGGCGACAGCGACGCCATGCAGGTCGGCGACCAGGTGCTCGCGCTGGGCAGCCCGCTCGGCCTGCAGGGCTCGGTGACCGCAGGCATCGTCAGCGCCCGGGACCGCACCATCCGGGCCGGTGACAACCAGCAGCCCCAGGACCCGAGCCAGCAGGGCCAGGCGGTCAGCTCCATCTCCGGCCTGCTGCAGACCGACGCCCCGATCAACCCTGGCAACTCCGGTGGCGCGCTGGTCAACACCCGGGGCGAGGTGATCGGCGTCAACACCGCCATCGCCACCTCCGGTCAGAGCACCGGCAACATCGGCGTCGGCTTCGCCATCCCGAGCAACAAGGCCAAGGACGTCGCCGGCAAGCTCCAGCGCGGCGAGAAGGTCAGCCACCCGTCGCTCGGCGTCGGCGTCAACCAGGCCGAGGGCGGCGGTGCGTTGGTCGCCTCGGTCACCCCTGGCAGCCCCGCCGACAAGGCCGGCCTCCAGCGCGGCGACGTGGTCACCCGCTTCGGCGACAAGGCGGTCAACGACTCCGACGACCTGGTCGGCGCGGTCCAGGCCGGCAAGGTCGGCGACCGGGTCGAGGTGCAGTTCAAGCGCAACGGCACCGAGAAGTCGGCAACCGTGACGCTCGCCGAGACGTCCTAACCGACACACCAACCTGCCTCCCTCCGGCGGCGGGTGGCGGAGCCAAGGGGGTTGGCTCCGTCACCCGCCGCTTTTTTCGCCCTGGACGGCGGTTCACCCGGATCGGGTGAACCGCCGTCACCCGTTGGCCCGGCACGTTCGGCAGGCGAGCTGGCGACGTACGGGGGTGGGGGCCATGAGCACGGTGGCGGTGGGTGTTCGCGACGACCAGCGGATCCAGCACGATGTCCTGGCCGAGCTGGCCTGGGATCCACAGCTGCAACCGAACGAGATCGGCGTGGCCGTCGACCGGGGCGTGGTGACCCTGACCGGGTTCGTGGACGGCGCCGCGCGTGGTTGGGCCGCGATCCGCTGCGCACAGCGGGTCCGTGGGGTCCGCGCGGTGGCCGACACCATCGAGGTACGCCTGCCGGGGACACCGGGGCGTACCGACGCCGATCTCGCACTCGCCGCATCCCGGGCACTGGAGTGGGACAGCTTCGTGCCCGCCGAAGCGCTGGACGTGACCGTGGCCAACGGCTGGCTGATGCTGCGCGGCGAGGTCGAGTTCGGGTGGCAGCGCCGCGCCGCCGAGGGAGAGCTGCGCCGCCTGGACGGCGTACGCGGCATCACGAACCTCGTCGAGGTACGACCGTCGGCGTCGCCGGCCGGCGAGGAGCTGCGGCAGGACGTCCAGCGGGCGCTGGCGCGGACGCTCGGCGCCGATCGGGTGACGGTGGACGTGGATGGCGACACGCTGGTCCTCGCCGGGGTGGTGCGCTCCTGGTGGGAGCGGGATCAGGTCGAGCGGGTGGCCTGGTCCGCACCGGGGGTCCGGGTCGTCCACTCTCAGCTCCTGGTGGGCGGGTGAGCGTCCGTCTTGTCCGGTTTACCGACGACGCCATGGGGAAACCGCCGCGGACGCGCCGACCGGCGGCGACACCTGACCGGGGATCAACGGGGAGGACTCGTGGCCGTGAACCACCCGCCTGCCGACCGCCCGCCGCAGCGGTCGTTGCGCATCGCGATGGTGGTCCCGCCGTGGCTGTCCGTGCCACCACCCGGCTACGGCGGCCTGGAGCAGGTGGTCGCCGCCCTGGTGGACGCGTTGACCGCGCACGGGCACGCGGTGACTCTCTTCGGTGCCGGTGACCAGCACGGCACCGACGCCGACGGCTTCGTCTCCACCGTTGCCGAGGTCCAGTACGAGCGGCTCGGCGAGTCGCTGCCGGAGCTGGCCCACCTGGCCCGGGTCAACCGCATGATCAGCGCGTCCGACTTCGACGTGATCCACGACCACACGACGATCGGCCCGTTGGTGGCCGGCCGCCGGGCCGTACCGACTGTCGCGACCGTGCACGGCAACCCGGTGGGGGAGTACGGCGATGTGCTCGGCGACGTCGACGAGGGCGTGGCACTGGTGGCCATCTCGCACGCCCAACGCCGGCTGAACTCGGCCCTGCCCTGGGCCGGCACCGTGCACAACGCACTGGACCTGCGCGGTTTTCCGCGCAAGACCGAGCCCGGCCCCGGGCCGGTGCTGTGGCTGGCCCGGTTCAGCCCGGACAAGGGCCCGGAGGTCGCCATCCGCGCCTGCCGGGAGGCTGGGCTGCCGCTGCTGCTGGCCGGCAAGTGCAACGAGCCGGCCGAGCGCCGCTACTACGATCAGGTCGTCGCGCCACTGGTCGACGATGACGTGACGGTCGTGCTCAACGCCGACCGTGCCGAGACACTGCGGATGCTTGTCGACGCCCGCTGCCTGATCATGCCGATCCAGTGGGACGAGCCGTTCGGCATGGTGATGCTGGAGGCCATGGCGACCGGTACGCCGGTGGTGGCGCTCGATCGCGGCGCGGTGCCCGAACTGGTGCGGCCCGGTCTGACCGGGCTGGTCTGCCAGCGGCCCGACGAGCTGCCCGCCGCGCTGCGGGCGTCGATCGAGCTGAACCCCGCCGACTGCGTGGCGCACGTCGCGGAGAAATTCTCGGTGGAGCAGATGGCGTACGGCTACGAGGACATTTTCCGGCGCGTCGCCCTCGGTCGGCCCGAGGTCCGCGAGACGGCCCAGGTCGCGGCCCGCTGACCCACCCCGGTGGCGGCGGGCCGGGATCAGACCCGGGCCGCGCCCAGCTCGGCGATGGCGGCGTCGAGCCGCTGCGCGTACGCCGGGCTGATTCCGCCCTCGCCGAGCCGGACCGTGACCTTCTCGCGCAGCCGGGCCACCGGCGGGGCCAGCCCGTCCCGGCCGGAGCTGACCGCGGCGGTCAGGTTGCGCAGCTCGTTGCGCAGGTCGAGGGCGATGTCGGAGCGGATCTCGCCGGCGCTCAGACCGGCCTCGATCAGGCCATCGACCCGGTTGGCGGCCTCCACGAGAGTGCCCGGTGCCGAGGTGGGGCCACCGGTGGCCGGCAGCGCCGACGGTGACCCCCGGGACGGCTCGCTGGCCGGCGGATCGGACGGCGCGTCGGTCGGCGCGGGCGTCACCGGGCCGGTCGAGGGCTGCGTCCGGTGATCCGGTTGCCGATCGGGCAGCAGGGCCACACCGACCAGCGTCAGAGCGACCGCCAGGGCCGCCGGGATCAGCAGCAGCGCCAGGCGTCGGCGCGACGGGCCGGGCTCGTCGCCACCCGAACCTGCCGTCGCGCCGGTCGCGGTCGCTGCCGTCGGCCCGGTCACCTGCCCAGCCGTCGGCCCGGTGACGGTTACTGCCGTCGGCCCGGTCGTCTGCCCGGCCCTCGGGTCGGTGGTCGGCAGGGTCGGTGGTGGCGGCATGGTCAGGGTGGGTACCCGGACGGCTGCGGTCGGCGGATCGGCCGGTGACAGGTGGCTGCGCAGCACAGTGGCCACCTGTCGGGCCGTCGGTCGGTCGGCTGGGTCCCGGGAGAGACTGCGCAGGCAGATCCGGGCCACCGGTGGCGGCAGCTCGGGCAGCTCGGCCAGTGTCGGAGGCAGCCCATTGGCCAGCGCGTCGCTGAGCTGCTCCCAGGTGTCCGCCGGGTACGGCACCCGGCCGGTGAGCGCCTCGTGCAGCAGGACGCCGAGCGAGTAGACGTCGGTGGCCGGCTGGGCGGGTGCGCCGTCGAGCCGCTCCGGGGCCACGTACGCCGGGGTGCCGAAGGTCTCCCCGTCCTCGTCCTCGTCCGGCGCGCCGATGCGGGTGGCGATGCCGAAGTCGAGCACCTTGACGCCCGCCCCGGTCATCATGACGTTGGCCGGGGTGATGTCCCGGTGCACGATGCCGAGCCGGTGCGCGGCGGCCAGCGCGTCCGCGACCTGGGCGCCGAGCGCGACCGCCTCGGGCCACGGCAGTGGCCCCTCGGTCAGCCGCAGCTCCAGCTCCTCGCCGCTGAGCAGCTCCATGACCACGAACGAGGTGATGGACCCGTCCGGGTCGACCGTCTCGCCGTAGTCGTGGACCGACGTCACGTGCGGGTGCACCAGTTGGGCGGCGGCTCGGGCTTCCTCCCGCACCATGCCCCGGAAACGCGCGTCCGCGGCCAGCGACGGCGCGAGCACCTTGAGCGCCACGACCCGATCGAGCACCTCGTCGCGGGCACGCCAGATGACTGACATGCCGCCGGCCCCGATCTGGTCGACGAGCCGGTACCTACGGGCCAGCAATCGGCCCGGATGCAGTGCTGCGTTCACGGATCGCACCTGCCCTCTGGGGTGGGAGCGGTATCAGGTTGCGCGAATGTGTCCTGCCTGTCAACGGCGACCACACGAGTCGTCGGCGCGTGGTGCCCGCTGTGCGCCGATCCTTCCTGCGACGGTGGCCCACCGGCCGGCGGCGGGCCCGTGCCAGGATGAGAGGCATGGCGGGGGGACCGGTGGCGTTCGTACTCGGCGGCGGCGGAGTGCTCGGCGCGGTCGAGGTGGGCATGCTGCGCGCCCTGTTCCGCGCCGGCATCCAACCCGACATCGTGCTCGGCACCTCGATCGGCGCGGTGAACGGCGCGCTGGTCGCCGCCGACCCGACCGAGGCGGTGACCGACCGGCTGGTCCGGCTCTGGGCGTCACCGGAGGCCAGCGAGGTGTACGGCGACTCGGTCGCCCGGCAACTGCGCCGCTTCGCCGCCCGTACCCACCTGCACTCGCCCCGGCCACTGCGCCGGCTGCTGGAGTCCGAGTTGGGAGTGGACACCACCTTCGCCGACCTACGGGTGCCGTTCCGCTGCTGCGCCGCGCACATCGAGCGGGCCGCCGAGCACTGGTTCACCAGCGGCCCGGTGGTGCGGGCCGTGCTGGCGTCGGCCTCGGTGCCGGGCCTGCTCCCACCCACTGAGATCGACGGGGCGCACTATGTGGATGGTGGCATCGTCAACTCCATCCCCATCGGCGAGGCGGTGGCCGTCGGCGCGACCCAGATCTTCGTCCTGCAGGTGGGTCGGATCGAGCGGGAGTTGACGCCGCCCCGGCGGCCGTGGGAGATCGCGCAGGTCGCGTTCGAGATTTCCCGCCGGCACCGCTTCTTCCGGGAGATGGCCGCGCTGCCCGAGGGGGTCGAGGTGCACGTCCTGCCGACCGGTGGGCTGAATCCCCGTGACGACACACCGTGGGCGTACCGGGACATGGCGGCGGTGGGACGGCGGATCAGCCGCGCGTACACCGCGTCCCGCCGGTACCTCGCCGCCAACGTGGAGCGGTGATGCCGCTGCCCCCGAGGTGGCTGCGCCGGTTGTTGATCGCCCCCGCCGTGGTGCTGCTGGCGATAGCCGTGGTGACCACGCTGCCGGTCTGGGCGCTGCTCGCCGCGGCCGCGTCTCCGCTGGTCAAGGGTCGGCTGCGCCCGCTGCGCCTGCTCTGGATCGGCTGCGTCTACCTGGTCTGGGACGCTGCCGCGCTGCTCGCGCTCTTCATCATGTGGGTCGCCTCCGGGTTCGGCTGGCGCACCCGCTCGCCGGCCTTCCAGCGCGCACACTACGTGCTGGCCGGCTGGTTCCTGCGGGTGCTGTTCTGGCAGGCCCGCTGGGCGCTGCGGCTCAGCATCGACGTGGTCGGCACGGATCCGGACACCGCGCTGCCCGGCCGGCCCGAGCTGGTGCTGTGCCGGCACGCCGGGCCGGGCGACTCGTTCATCCTGATCCACGGGCTGTTCAACTGGTTCGACCGGGAACCGCGGATCGTGCTCAAGGACAGCCTCCAGTGGGACCCGGCGATCGACGTGCTGCTCAACCGCCTGCCCAACCGGTTCATCGCCCCCACGCCGGAGCGCGGCGAGGAGACCGTCCGCATGGTCGGGCACCTGGCCGCCGGCCTGGACGACAACGACGCCTTCGTGATCTTCCCGGAGGGTGGGAATTTCACTCCCAAGCGGCGGCTGCGCGCCATCGCCCGGCTGCGCTCCCTCGGCCTGGAGCGGATGGCGCTGCGGGCCGAACGGATGCGCCACGTGCTCGCCCCGCAGCCCGGCGGGATGCTCGCCGCGCTGGACGCCGCCCCGGACGCCGGGGTCATCTTCGTCGCCCACACCGGCCTGGACCGGATGCTCACCGTCGCCGATGTGTGGCGGGAACTGCCCATGGACAAGCGGATCGTGATGCGGTTCTGGTCGGTGCCCCCGGAGGAGGTGCCGACCGGCCGTCAGCAGCGCATCGACTGGCTCTATGACTGGTGGGCGCAGATTGACACCTGGATCGCGGCCAATCGGGACGGTCCCGCGTAGGGTTCGGTCGTGGACCAGATCTGCGTGGTGACGACGGTGGTGGATGCGCGTTCGGTCGCCGACGTGCTGGCGGCCGCGGCCGTCGCCGGGCGGCTCGCCGCCTGCGCCCAGGTCGGTGGTCAGGTGGACAGCACCTACTGGTGGCGTTCCGGGGTGGACACCAGCACCGAGTGGTCCGTGCAGTTCAAGACCGCACCGGATCGGCTCACCGCGCTGGTGGACCAGATCCGGGCCAGCCATCCGTACGAGGTGCCGGAGATCCTGGTGTCCAGGGTGGAGAGCGGCGACCCCGGGTACGCCACCTGGGTGCACGATCACACAAGACCCTAGGTACGCGCACTCTGGGCAGCCTTCGATCTTGCCTGGATGATGGCCGCGTGGACGATACCCGCTACCCCTGCCCCGCCTGCGGTGCCTCGGCTGATCTGAAGGCCGGTTGCACCGGCTGCCGCCGCCCACCCGACCCGGTCGCGGCCGAGGTGGTCCGACTGGGGCGGGAGGTCGCCCGGCTGGAGCCGGAGGTGGAGCGGGCTCGCCGGACGTACACCGAGTTGGCCGGACAGCTGACGGCCGCCTCGCGGCGGCGGGCCGAGCTGGCGGCGGTCGTTCGCGCGGCGCGGTTGGTCGCGTCGGGGCCGCAGGTCGCTCAAGCGCCGCAGGTCGCTCAAGCGCCGCAGGTCGCTCAAGCGCCGCAGGTCGCGCCAGGGCCGCAGGTCGCGCCCGCGCCGGGGCGGCCCTTCGCGCCGGCGCCGGTGGTCACGATGGGTTCGACCCCGGGTGCGGCCGAGACCTCGACCCGGACGGTCCAGGGTCTGCTGTTCGTCCTGGGCGGACTTCTGCTCGGCACCGCGGCGGTGGTCTTCACGGCGGTGGCCTGGGCGTCGGTGGGGGTCGGCGGCCGGGCGCTGATCCTCGCGGCGGTCACCGCGCTCACCCTGGCCGTCCCGCTGGTGGCGGTCCGTCGAGGGTTGCGTGGCACGGCGGAGACGTTCGCCGCGGTGGGGTTGCTGCTCGTGCTGCTCGACGGGTACGCGGCCTGGTCGGTGAACCTGGGTGGGGTGGCCGGTTGGCCGGGGAGCCGGTACGCCGCGCTGGTCGGGGGGGCCAGCGCGGCGGTTGCCGTGGGGTACGGCCGGTGGAGCGGGTTGACCGGGCCCTGGTTCGCGGCCCTGCTGGCCGTCCAACCGGTGCTGCCGCTGCTCGCCGCCGGGGCCGGTCCCGATGCGGCCGGCTGGACGTTTGTCCTGCTCGGGGTGGCGTCGCTGAACCTGGCGGTGCTGCTCAAGCTGCGCGGCGGGGCGGGGTCGGCCCGGCTCGTCGGCCAGGTCGTCGCCGGGATCGGTCACGTCGCCGCGCTGGTCTGTGCCACCGGTTTTGCCCTGGTGCCGCTGCTGGTCGGGCGGGCGGCCGGCTCGTCGTTGCTGGCCGGGGTGCCGATGCTGCTGGTCGCGCTTGCCGCGCTCGGAGCGGCCCAGCTGATCGGTGGCCTGGCGCTGCGGGCCGTGGCCGCGGGGCTGCTGGTGCCGGTGCTCGCCGCCGCGCTGTTGCGTCCGGTGGGCGAGCTGCGGTCGTCGCTGCTGCTGGTCGCGGCGGCGGCGGTGGCGCTCGGGTTGGCCGGTGCGGTGCGGCTGCTGCCGGCCGGCTGGCGGACCGGCCCGCGCATCGGGTCGCTACTGGTCTCGGCGGTTACGGCGCAGGCGGCGCTGCTGATCACCGTCGCGCTGGCGTTCGTCGCCGCCGGCCGGTCGCTGCCGCCGTGGGACGGGGCCGGGCTGGGGCTGGACCTGGCCTGGGGCTGGCAGGTCGCCCCGGCCGTGGCGTTGACGTTCGGCGCGGCGGCGCTGCTGCTGCCCCGGGGGGTGTGGGTGCCGCTCGCGTCGGCTGGCGCGGTCGCGGTGCTGCTCGCCGTGCCCGTCGGTTGGACGGCGTCGTGGCAGGCGGTGGTGGCCGTGGACCTGGCGGGCGGGGTCGTGCTGCTGCTCGCCGTGCTGGCCCGCCCGGCCACCCGCCCGGCCACCCTGCTCAGTTGGGCCCTCGGCGGCGCTGTCCTGTTCGCGCACGCGCTGCTGGTGGCCCTGGCCGCCCCGGCCGGGTTCCTGGTGGTGCTCGGCGCCATCGCGGTGCTCGGTGTGGCACTGGTGGTGCGGCGGGCCGTCGGTGCGTACCAGTGGGTGGCGGGTGCCGGTCTGCTGGTCGCGCAGCTCGCGCTGCCCGGCATCGCCGTGGTGGCGTTGTTCGCGGCGGGCGCGCCGACCTGGTGGCAGGCCCGCGCCGCGCTGGTCGCCGCCGGGGTGGCGCTGGTCGGGGTGCTCGCGGTGCGTCGTCACCGGACGAGCCTGACCGGGTACGCGGTGACCGGCGCCGTGATCGCGGTGGGCGCGTCCGGGCTCGCGCCGCTGGTCGTGGCGGGGGACGAGCCCGTGACGCTGTACGCCGCGCTGGCGGCGTTGGGCGTCGCGCTCGTCGCCAGGTGGGACCTGTCGACGTCCGGTGCGGGCCCGGTCGGCTCGGGGGAGCAGGCCGCAGCCGGTGTGACGTCGGGTGCGGGGCCGGTGGTCGGGGGGCCGTCGGCGATCGGGGGGCAGTCGGCGGCCGGCCCTTCGGGGGTGCTGTCGGCGGCGGGTGTGGTGCTGGCGGGGGTCGCCGTGTTGGCCGCGCTGCCGGCGGTGGTGACCGCACTCGTCGCGCCGTACGACAGGTGGGGGAGGGGCTGGTCCGGTGTGCCGGCCGTCGTCGCCGAGCCGGAGCGGTTCCCCGCCGGGCTGGCGCTGGTCGCGGTGACGATGGTCGCCGTACTGGTCGGTCGACGGGTGCGCCCGACGTGGCTGCCCGCGCTGCCGTTCGCCGCAGCCGCGCTGCCGGTGCTGCTCGTCGCGGTGGGCGCGCCCTGGCCGGTGCTGCCGGCCGCGATGCTGCTCTCCGGGGTGGCCGCGCTGGTGTTCGCCGCCCTGGCCACGCCCCGGCCGGCGCTCGCGTGGATCGCCGTACCCGTGGGGGTGGTGCTGGTCGCGGCCGGGGTGGTGGGGCTCCTGGCCAACCGGGCGGGCACGCTCGCCGCGGAGGGGGTGCTTCTCGTGGCGGCGGTGGTCGTCGCCGTCGGGGCGCGGATGGTCGAGGTACGCGTCGTCGGTTGCCTCGCGGCGGTCGGGGCGGCGTGCGCGCTGGCGGTGACCGCTCCGCTGGCTGGCGGGCTGCCGTTGCGGGCGGCGGCGTACCCGTTGCTGGCGGTGGCCGCAGTGGTCCTCGCCGTCGCTGCGGTCACCGCACGGCCGCGGCCCGGAGGGGTGGCCGTGGCTTCCGCTGTCCCACCGTCGGCACCGCGTGCCCTGGTCAGTCCCGTGTTGGACGCCGCCGCGCAGGCGGTGGCGGTGGTGGCGGCGCTGCTGGCCGTCGAGACGGCGCGGCACTTCGCGACCATCTGTGTGCTCTGGGGTGTGGCCGTCGCGTTGCGGCTGCTGCGCCGGGGCGAGTCGGCCGGCCGGCGGTGGCTGTTCGCCGTCGTCGCGGCCGGCAGCGTGCTGCTCGGGGCGTGGGTGCTGCTGGCAGCCGGCGGGGTGACCGTGCTGGAGGCGTACACCGTGCCGGCGGCGGCGCTCGCCCTCGGCGCGGGCCTGCTGGCGTTGCGCACCCGGCCCGGGTTGACGAGTTGGCCGGCGCTCGGCCCGGGGCTGGTCGCGGCGCTGCTGCCGAGCCTGGTGTCGGTAGTGGTCGGGTCGGACCCGCAGCCGTGGCGGCGGTTGCTGCTCGGTGCGGTGGCCCTCGGCGCGGTGCTGGCCGGAGCCAACCGCCGCTGGCAGGCCCCGGTGCTGCTCGGCGGCGTGGTGCTGGCGGTCCTGGCGCTGCACGAACTGGCCCGTGGCTGGGACCTGCTGCCCCGGTGGATCTATCTGGGCGCCGGCGGGTTGGCGCTGATCGGGCTCGCCGCCAGCTACGAGCGGCGTCGTCGCGACCTGGCCCGGCTGCGCGCCGCGGTGGCCCGGCTGGGCTGAGCGCGAGCCGGAGTGGGGGGTAGGGCTCGCCCTACCCCCCACTCGGGGGTTGCCAGGGTTACTCAGCGCAACTATTTGCCGGAGACTCAAGGTGAGCCCGGGCCACCCCGGTACGGGTGTGATCGGAAACGGGGAGCAGCGATGGCGCTCGGAGCGGTGGCAGAACCGCCGGTACGACGGCGAGGCAGTGATTACGCACAGTTGTCCCGACGGATCAGCCAGGCCGGCCTGCTGGAGCGGCGCCCTTCCTCGTACGTCGCCCGGATCGTGCTCACCCTCGGTGCCTTCGTGGCCGGCTGGGTCGCCGTGTTCCTGGTCGGCGACTCCTGGTGGCAGCTGCCGCTCGCGGCGGTGATGGCGGTGGCCACGACCCAGGTCGCGTTCCTCGGTCATGACGCCGGGCACCGCCAGATGTTCCGTCGGCGTGGCCCCAGCGAGCTGGTGGGGCTGGTCGCCGGCAACATGACGGTGGGGATCAGCTACGGCTGGTGGGTCGACAAGCACAACCGGCACCACGCCAACCCGAACCACGAGGACGAGGACCCGGACGTCGGCGCGGGCGCCCTGGTGTGGACGCCCGAGCAGGCGCTGGAGACCCGTGGGTTCGGCCGTTGGATGGCTCAGCGGCAGGCGTACTTCTTCTTCCCGATGCTCTTCCTGGAGGGGCTGAACCTGCACGTGGCGAGCATCCGGGCGATCGTCGGCCGGGGCTCGGACGGCCGGTACACCACGCCGATGCGGCACCGCGCGGTCGAGGCGGGGCTGCTCGTCGCGCACACCGCCGGCTACGTGGCGTTGCTGCTGGCGGTCATGTCGCCGGGCAAGGCGCTGCTCTTCGCCGCCGTGCACCAGGGGCTGTGGGGCCTCTACATGGGCTGCGCGTTCGCGCCGAACCACAAGGGCATGCCGATGCCGACCGCCGAGGAGGAGTTGGACTTCCTGCGCAAGCAGGTGCTGACCTCCCGCAACGTGCGGGGCAGCCGGTTGGTGGACACCGCGTTGGGTGGGCTCAACTACCAGATCGAGCACCACCTGTTCCCGAACATGCCCCGGTCCAACCTGCGCCGGGCGCAGCCGATCGTTCGGGCGTACTGCGCCGAGCAGGGCGTCTCGTACGCCGAGACCGGGCTGGTCGAGTCGTACCGGCAGGCGCTCGGTCACCTGCACGAGGTGGGTCGGCCGCTGCGCGGCTGAGTGTCCGGGCTGGCAGTCGACAAGGTGGGGCGGTGCCGGGTGGCACCGCCCCACCTCGTGTGTCGGGCCGATCGACACCCGCTACCGCTGGTCGATGCCGTCGGCCGGCACCGGTAGGGTCGGCGCATGGACGCGATCATTCGGAGCGCCTCGTGAGGTTCGAGATCAGCAAGGTGCTCGACGCCATCGAGGGTCGGGTCTGCACGGACCCGTCGCTGGCCCGGGCCGTGCTCGACCTGGCCGAGGTGATCCGCTACCAGGACATCGACGGCGGCCGTCCGGCCAGCCTGCTGCGCCTCGGCATGGTCATCGACGCGCTCTCCCGCGAGTTGGAGGAGGACAGCGTCCAGGTGTACGCGGTGGTGCACCGCGCCCTGCTCTCCGACGCGGACCTCACCTCCAACGAGCGGATGGTTGTCCGCCGCTGGGCCGACGACGGCCTCGTCGAGGTGCTCGACAACCCCGGTGACCGGATGCTGGAGGTCGCCGACCTGCTCGGGCTGCCCGTGCTCAGCCGGGTCCGCTTCGACGGCCTGCGCGGCCGGTTCCCCTGGCTGGTCGAGCAGCCCGGTCGGGTGGTGGCCCCGGTGCCCGGCGCTGGTGGGCCGGTGTTCATCGCGCACGTCGGCGGCGGGCACACACCCGTTGCCGGCAAGCGCTCGCCGACCGGCGTGAAGCTGCTGGCCCGGCAGTGGCGGTGCCCGGAGTCGGGTTGCGCGCTGTTCGGCGGTGGCGGTGGTGGCGGCGCGTTCGCCGACCTGACCGGAGGGGCGGACCGCAGCCCGGCGGCGCAGCCACCGCCCGCGCTGCGCAACGGTGTGCCCACCTGCCCCCGGCACGGCGTACGCCTCGGTGACGGCGGCCCACGGCCGCGCAGCGAGGTGCTCGCCGTGCGCGTCGGCGGCCTGGTCCGGCGGCGGTTCGTGCTCACCGAGGAGCAGCCGGTGGTGGCCGGTCGTGCCCCGGAGCAGGACGGCGGGATCATGCTCGGGCAGTGGCTCAACGACGAGGCCCGGCGGTGGATCAGCCGTGGTCACGTCCATTTCGAGCTGCGGGTCGGCGAGGTCATCGTCACCGACATCAGCACCAACGGCTCCGGCATCCGGCCGTCCGGCTCGATGGCCGAGTCGGACCGGATCCCCCTGGCCCCGCAGCAGTCGAGGGTGCTGGGTGAGGCCGACATGGTGGAGCTCTACCCGGGGGTGCAGATCGGTCGGGCCGAGGAGTTGCCCACCGGTGCCCCGTTTACGCCGACGTCGGTGATGGCCGAGGCGCCCACCATGGCGATGCGCCTGCCCCGCCCCTGACGCCCCGCCCCTGACGCGCAGAGGCGGGCGCCGGAACCCCGACGCCCGCCTCCTGTCGCGTTCCGACTCAGCCGGCCAGCACGGCGGCGAGCTGTGCCACCGCGAGGTCGATCTCCTCCTCGGTGATCACCAGCGGCGGGGCGAGCCGGATGGTGGAGCCGTGGGTGTCCTTGGCGAGCACACCGCGCACGGCGAGCCGCTCGCACGCCTCCCGGCCGCTCATCAGCGCCGGGTCGATGTCCAGACCGGCCCACAGGCCGCGCACGCGGACCGCGACCAGGCCCTTGCCGACCAGCCCTTTCAGGCCGGCGCGCAGGCGCTCGCCCAGCTCGGCCGAGCGGCGCTGGAACTCGCCGGTGGCGAGCAGCCGGACGACCTCGATCGCCACCGCGCAGGCGAGGGGGTTGCCGCCGAAGGTGGAGCCGTGCTGGCCGGGCTTGAGGACGCCGAGCACGTCGGCGTTCGCGGCCACGGCGGAGACCGGCACGATGCCGCCGCCGAGCGCCTTGCCCAGCAGGTACATGTCGGGCACGACGCCCTCGTGGTCGCAGGCGAAGGTCGCGCCGGTACGCCCCAGGCCCGACTGGATCTCGTCGGCGATGAAGAGCACGTTGCGCTCGGTGCAGACCTGGCGTACGCCCGGCAGGTAGCCCTCGGGCGGCACCACCACGCCCTGCTCGCCCTGGATCGGCTCCAGCAGCACCGCCACGGTGTTCTCGTCGATCGCGGCGGTCAGCGCGGCCAGGTCGCCGTAGGGCACGACGGTGAAGCCCGGGGTGTACGGCCCGAAGTCGGCGCGGGCGTCCTCGTCGGTGGAGAAGCTCACGATGGTGGTGGTCCGGCCGTGGAAGTTGCCCTCGGCGACCACGATGTTGGCCTGCCCGGCGGGCACGCCCTTGACCTGGTAGCCCCACTTGCGAGCGACCTTGATCCCGGTCTCCACCGCCTCGGCGCCGGTGTTCATTGGCAGCACGAGGTCCTTTCCGCACAGCTCGGCCAGCTCGCGGCAGAAGTCGGCGAACTGGTCGTGGATGAACGCGCGGCTGGTCAGCGTCAGCCGGTCCAGCTGCTCGTGCGCGGCGGCGATCAGCCGAGGGTGACGGTGGCCGAAGTTGAGCGCCGAGTAGCCGGCCAGGCAGTCCAGGTAGCGGCGGCCGTCCACATCGGTGAGCCAGGCACCCTCCGCTGAGGAGATCACCACCGGCAGCGGGTGGTAGTTGTGCGCTGTCCAGCGCTCGGCGTCCCGGACCGCCCCGGGCGTCCGCAGGATGTCATCCACGATCACTTGCTTGCCTTTCCCTGACGGAGTCGCAGCGTGCAGCACTTCGGTCCGCCGCCGGCCTTACGCAGCTCGGACAGGTCGACACCGATGGTTTCGTAGCCCCGGTCGCGCAGCTTGGCGGCCAGGTCGGTGGCCTGCGCGGGCAGCACCACGTGCCGCCCGTCGCTGACCGCGTTGAGCCCCAGCACCTCGGCGTCCGCCATGGCGGCGTGCACCGCGTCGGGGAAGAGCCGGCGCAGCACGGCCTGGCTGCCGGGGGAGAACGCCTCGGGCAGGTACGCCACGGTCCGCTCGTCGAGCACGGTCAGCGCGGTGTCCAGGTGGTAGAAGCGCGGGTCGACCAGCTGCATGGTGACGACCGGGTAGCCGAAGACCTCCTGCAACTGGGCGTGCGCGGCGTGGGCGGTGCGGAAGCCGGTGCCGGCCAGCAGGTGCTCGCCGGCCAGCAGGACGTCACCCTCGCCCTCGTTGACGTGCTTCGGGTCGTGCATCTCGAAGCCGGCGGCCTCGAACCAGGCCCGGTAGGCGGGCGCCTCGTCGGCGCGCTGCGGGTCGCGGAACTGCACGGCCATCGCCTTGCCGTCGATCACGATGCCACCGTTGGCGGCGAAGACCATGTCGGGCAGCCCGGGCACCGGAGTGATCTCCTCGACGGTGTGGCCCAGGTCGCGGTAAATCTGGCGCAGCTGCTCCCACTGCCGGACGGCCAGCGCGGCGTCGACCGGAGCGCTCGGGTCCATCCAGGGGTTGATCGCGTAGTCGACGGCGAAGTACGTCGGCCGGCACATCAACAGGTGCTGGCTGGTGGCGTCCATCGTCATTGTCCTGCTCCCAGGGGTCGGGCGCGCCCGGCCACCGTGGCCCACGGGCTGGCGCCGTTGCTCAACGTTATGCGGCGTCAGCGGCAGGATCCACCACTGAGAGTTGCGCAGACCGAACATTCGTTGCGTTTGAGCGGTCTGCGGCTGCGATTCGTTGCGTCACGGGGGTTGGTGAGCCCGGTTTGTGTTTCGGGCCACCTGATTGGCGTGTCGGGCGCTGGTCGCGGGGGGCTTTGCGCGGCCTTTGCTCTGCTTCAACTGACGCACCACCCGCCGTCCGCTATCCGGACGCGCGGTGTTGCGTGGGGTGAAGCAGAGCAAAGGGGAGTTGGTGGGGGCCGTCCTGCCCCAAAGGCGTGCGCCCGGCCCGAACCCTGCCGGACCCCGGACACACTTCAGGGGCGGCGAACCGCCGCCCCTGAAAGAGTGTCGCCCGGCCGGTGAACCACCGGATGTTCGGGCTGCCGGCGAACCGCCGGGTCTTTCACCGGCGCACCGCCGGCGAGCCGAACAGTGCCCGCTAGAAACGGTCGACAAACTGTGAGTCAAGCCACTCGCGGAAGCGCTGCACCCAGTCGCCGTCGGTGGTCGGCCAGACGAACTGACCGGTCATCGCCAGCACGCCGATCACCACGGCGGAGAGCCCGATCAGCACGCCGAAGAGCGCGTCGGTCTTGCCGGCGACGTGCCGGCGGCGGGTGGCCATCAGGCCGAGCACCGAGAGCACCGCGCCGAACGCGCCGAGCCCGATGCCGTACCCGGCCAGGGTGCCGGTCAGCACGAACAGCGCACCGGCGACGGCGACGATCAGACCGAGGGTGGCGAGCAGGCTGGCCCGAGGCTTGGGGCCGCGCGTCACCGCCGGCTCGGCCTCGGTGCGGTCGGGGGTCGAGTCGACGGGACGCTCCGTCACGCTCCGGTCCGTCACGGCCCGGTCCGTCGTGTCGGGTCGCCGGGTCGTGCTGGTGAGGTCGGTGTCCCCGTCGGTGGTGCGCGCCGTGGTCGGATCGGTGCCCGGCCGCGGCTCGGTCTCTGCCGGGCGGGCGGTGGCGGCTCGGGCCACCGCGGCCCGCTTGGCGGCCCGCCGCTCGGCCTCGCCCTCCTGCTCGGTGGGCGCTGCGGCGCTGCGGTACGTCGACTGGTCGGCGTCCCGGTCCGCGACCACCGGGCGGTCGGCGCCGCCGTCATTCGACCGGCCTCCGGTCATCACCGTGTTCCCCCGGTCGTTGACCGCCGGGGTGTCGCGGCCGTCAACGCGGCCGTCGAGGTTCTCGTCCTGCGCCGGCTCGGACCGGCGGGACAGCGAAGGAATCCTGACCACTACACACCTCCTGGTTAATGCGTGGTGGCCGACGGAACGGGTGGCACCCACGCGGTACCGCCGTGAAATACCCCGCTGGGCGTTTCCTGACACCAATACCGGGTACGTCCGGCTCTTCCCCGGCCTGTGCTGGCCTTCCTCGGCCCAGGCCAGCTCCTGCTCGGCCTGGCTGGCCTTGATCGACTCGGTTTCCTGGAAGTCGGCGTTTCCCGGTCGCAGGGACAGCCCGGGTTCTGTGAAACCGTGTCGATCACGGCCCGGCGGGGACCACCCGCACTCCGGCCCGCCGCACGTACACCTCTCGGCGGTCGACGGCCAGGCCCTTGCCGTCGAGCACGTAGCCGGTCAACCAGACCCAGCCCGGGTACGTCGGGCGAGAGTCCACGCTCACCAACCGCAGGCGTAGCGCCCGGTCGCCGGCGAACTGGACTGAGCACCCCTCGCCGATCAGCAGCAGGTCGCCGGGCTTCAGCTCGGTCACGTCGGCCAGTGCCCACGGCTGATCGGGATGCGGTGGCGGGCTCGGCAGGGCAACTCCGCGCCGCAGCGGCACACCCTGCGCCAGCGCGCCCAACTCCAGACGGGTCGATGCCGACGCGCGAGGGTCAGCGCGGTGACCAAGAGATATTCGTTGTACGACACCCGCAACGCGTCGTCCTTCCGGAGAATGGCGTCGCCCGGCCAACCGCGCTAACGCGGACAGCTGCGACAGTGGACTATTGCCGACGCTATTTCCGGTGCCACTGCCCGGGAGGCTCCGACGCGTGACAGCGTGTTCCACGCTGGCCACCTTGTGCAACGCGCCAAGCCGTTCTAATCTCAGCCCGTATTGACGCACGATGAATGGAAGACAAATGGTTGCGGGGCGAAACATGCGGTGTTGCAGGAAGGGCACGGCGATGTTGCATGACGGATGAAACAAGCGGGTCAACGGTCCCTCGGCGGCAGCTCGGGCGGCTGCTCACGCAGCTTCGCGAGGATGCCTCGGTGACACTGGAAGCCGCCGCCGAAGCGCTGGACTGCTCGCGGCAGAAGGTGTGGCGCATCGAGAAGGGGTTGGTCCCGGTGCGCGTGGTGGACGCCCGTGCCATGTGCTCTCTCTATCGCGTACCGGAAGATATGAAGGAAATCGTCGCCGGGCTCGCGAAGGAAACTCGCGCCACAGGATGGTGGCATTCGTACGGCGATGTCGTCCCGTCGTGGTTCTCGCTGTACGTCGGCCTGGAATCGTCCGCCACCACGCTGCGTCAATACGACGCGGAGCTAATTCCTGGACTTCTGCAAACCCGTGAGTACGCCACCGAACTGTTCCGCCGGAAGAATCCGACGATGAGCGGTGAGGCCCGGGAGAAGTTGGTGGAGGTCCGGCTGCAACGGCAGGGCATCCTCGTTCGTCGGCTGCCCCCCGCACCCGCCCTGCGGGTCGTCCTGAGCGAAGCCGTGCTCCGGCGCACGATCCCCGACCGCCGGGCGATGGCGGGGCAGTTGCGGCACCTGCTCGACGTGGCAGCCCTGCCGAACGTGTGCCTGCGGGTGCTCCCGCTCGCCGCCGGTCCACCACTGGCCAGCGAGACGGGCACCTTCGTCCTGCTGGGCTTCCCTCAGGCGTTCGGGAGGGCGTCGTGCGAGCCGACCACCGTCTACGTCGAGAACATCACCGGGGCGCTCTACCTGGACAAGCCCGCGGAGGTGGCCGCCTACGAACATGTCTGGTCTGATCTGGAAGCGCTCGCGTCGAGTGAGGCAGAATCAGAGAAAATGATCACTTCGATCATCGAGGAGCATCATGACTGACCTTGCCGGTGCCGTCTGGCGCAAGAGCACCCGCAGCGGCGGGAGCGGTGGCAACTGCGTCGAGGTGGCCGACAACCTTTCCGGCGTCGTCGGCGTACGGGACAGCAAGGCCCCGACCGGTCCGGCGCTGGCCTTCGCCCCGGCCGCCTGGGCCGCGTTCGTGACCGGCGTGCGTGGCCGGCGTCCGGGGGTGACGACGCCGCGTCCGTGACCGGCGTGCGGGCCAGCGCCTGGGGGTGATGGCACGGCGTCTGTGACCGGCGTGCGGGCCAGCGCCTGGGGCTGACAGCGCCGCGTTCGTGACCGGCGTGCAGCGCCGGGGCTGACGCGGCTCGGGCGTCCGCTCCGAGCGGGCTGGCTATCCTTGGCCCTCGTGCCAGAGGGACACACGATTCATCGCCTGGCGGCCCGGCACGCCGAGCTGTTCGCCGGGGACAAGCTGCACGCTTCCAGCCCGCAGGGCCGCTTCGCTGAGGGCGCCGCCCGGCTCTCCGGCAGCGTGCTGGAGGGCACCGAGGCGTACGGCAAGCACCTGCTGCACCACTACGCCGGCGAGTTGATCCTGCACGTGCACCTCGGGCTGTACGGGAAGTTCACCGACGGGTCGGGGAAGCCACCCGAGCCCGTCGGCCAGCTGCGGCTGCGACTGGCCAGCGACCGGCGCTGGCTGGATCTGCGCGGGCCCACCGCCTGCGAACTGTTCACCCCGCCCGAGGTCGCCGCGCTGCGAGGCCGTCTCGGGCCAGATCCGCTGCGGGCCGATGCCGACCCCGAGCGGGCGTACGCCCGGATCTCCCGCAGCCCGACGCCGCTGGCCGCGTTGCTGCTGGACCAGTCGGTGGTGGCCGGCACTGGGTTGATCTTCGTGACCGAGGCGCTGTTCCGGGCCGGGTTGCCGCCGACGATGCCGGGCCGGCAACTGACCCGCGCCGGCTGGAACGCGCTCTGGGGCGACCTGGTCGCGCTGATGCGGCTCGCGGTCGAGCACGGCCGGATCGACACCGTGCGCGACGCGCACCTGCCGGAGGCGATGGGCCGGCCGGCCCGGGTGGACCGGCACGGTGGCGAGGTGTACGTCTACCGCCGCCCCGGCGCGCCCTGCCACATCTGCGGCACCGAGGTCAGCCGCGGTGAGCTGGCCGGTCGCAACCTCTACTGGTGCCGTACCTGCCAGCCCGGCTGAACCCCGGCGTGCCGCGCGCTTGATCGTGCTTGAACAAGGATGTAGTGGCCTCCCAGAGCGCGGCAGACCACTAAATCCTGGATCGAGCACGATCATGCCCGGGGTCGCGCGGCGATCATGCCCGGGGTCCGTCCGGCGAGCGGTGCTGCGGGCGCCCGGTGCCGTCGAGCAGCCAGTGGACCACCTCGATCTGGTGTGGAAAGACGGCGTCGTCGGCGATGCTCCACGCCAGCGTGTGGCCGATCGTCCAGGCCCGGACCCGCTCCCGGTCCAGCCCCAGCTCGCCGCTGAGCCGGTCGAGCCGGTGCTGGACGGCCGTCGGTGAGTGACCCAACTCCCGGCCACGCACCATCGGCACCACCGAGAACTCCCGCTCGCCGGTGAGCGGCTTCGGGTCGATCACCAGCCAGGGTTCGCGGTCGGCGGCGAGTACGTTGCCGGCGTGCAGGTCCTGGTTGACCAGCACCTGCTCGCCCTGGCTCGACACCAGCCCGCCGAGCAGGTCGAGGGCGGCGTCGAGCAGCCGTCGCTGGTACGGCCGGCCGGTCCGTTCCCAGTTGCCCGGCATCCGGTCGATCCAGCCGGCGGCCTCCTCGGCCAGCGTGGTGAACGGCTCCCCGGCCGGTCGCCACAATCGAGGCAGGAGGTCGACTGTCACGTCCAACGCCCGATCCATGGGCAGCTCGTGCAGGGCGGTGCCGGGTCGGCAGCGCTCCACCAGCAGGGCGCGACGTTCCGGGTCGTGGGCGAGCAGCCGGATCGCGCCGTCGCCGTCCCAGTGACCCAGTGCGTCGGCCTCGTGGCGGCTCTCCTCGTCCGGGTACTGGAGCTTCAGCACGGCCGCCGTGCCGTCCGGCAGGTCGGCGGGGACCGCGAGGGAGGCGTACGCGTACTCGAAGGGTTGTCCGAGCCGTAGTGACCACCGCTCGGCGCACTCCGCCAGCCAGGTCGGGAGTGTGGCCAGCCAGACGCGGCCGGCTGATGATCCGCGTACCCAGTCAAGCCCCTCGGGCAGATCCATCCGGCCATCCTCGGGCTTCACCGCACCCGTCACGGCGTGCTCGGAGGCTTGGCCTTCTGCGGGTAGATCGTCTCGTGACGGGCCAGCATGGCGACGAACTCGCCGATCTTCCGCTCGCGGGTCTCTGCCCGTTTGACGGCATTGAGTCGGTGGATGAGGGCGAACCGGTTGGTTTTGGTGAGGACGTCGAGCATGGCCTGAGCGGCGGGGTTGGCGGCGATGGCGGCGAGAAGGTCGGGCGGCACCTCGGCTTCCGACGGCGGGGCGTAGGCGGCCGCCCATCGGCCATCCGCCTTCGCGGCCTCGACCGCAGCGCGGCCCGGGGGCAGCATTCGCCCCTGCTCCTCCAGCCGGGCCACGTGGGCGACGTTGCGTTGTGACCAGGAACTGCGGCGCGTGCGCGGGGTCAACCGGATCCAGGAGGTTTCCTGATCCCGCTTACGGGCCTGCCCGTCGATCCAGCCGAAACAGAGGGCCTCGTCGACCGCGTGCTGCCAGGTCAGCGTCGTGACCGTGCCGCCCTTTTTGGTCAGGGCGAGCCAGACACCGGGCGACGTGTCGTGGTTGACCGACAACCACGCGCGCAGCGCGTCGCCGTCGACGACGATCAACTCATCCAGTTCGCTCGCCATGACGGAAGGCTATCGCTCCGGCCCGTCGGTGGTCGTCCCCGAACGACCACCGAGAACCCTGGTCAGCTGGCCCTGTAGGTGAGGTAGCGGCCCTTCGGCCAGCTGTGGAAGTTGTTGAGCTCGGATGCCTGGCCGCTGCAGTCGGGGGTCCGGTAGCCGGGGACGCTGCGGAAGCCGCCGCTCCAGGCGAGCAGCCAGGTCGCGTCGGCCGGGATCTGACGGCAGACGCCGTCGGGTGCGGCCTGCCTACCGGCCACTTCGGTCGGGTAGCTCGAGTAGAAGACCAGGCCCTTGTCGGGGCTCTGGAAGGGCTCGCCAGCGGCTGCGGGCGCTGCCGGTAGCGTCGCGGTCAACGTGGTGATCAGGGCGACGGCGAGACCTGCGGCGATTCGGTGGGTGAATGTTCGCATGCGTGTCCTTCCGGGACGGCGTTCGAGGAAGGGACCGACGCCCGGTTCGGCGCTGGACCGGAGCGATGCGTATCGATGCAACGATCCATCAAGATAGTTTCCGTGTCAATCAAATGTGCGATCGGACGTCGCTGACGTCGCTCGCGGTTCGGTGTGACGTAACCGGAATTGACAGTCGCCGGCTGCCGGAGCAGGGTTGAGCGGTGACAACGATGTCAACGGACAAAAGGGGGAAATGATGCATGTTCTCCCCTCGCGTACCCGATGTCGTGGGTCGTTTTCCGGCGCGAACCCGGTTCGTCCGCCGATCCTGGCCGTATGCCCCTTCCCTACCCGGCGGTGAGCAGCTGAGATGACCGACGTGCCCCGATCCGAAGCCGAATCGGCCCCTGCCCCGCCAGGGTCACCAGACCTGCCCGACCTCGACGTGTTCCTCGCCGACCAGACCCGCACGCTGCTCGACACGGCCCGCCGAGCCCTCCGCCCCGAGGGCGGTTTCTGGTGGCTGACCGACGAGCGCACCCCCGACCGCGACGAACCGTTGTTCACGTGGATCACCTGCCGGATGACCCACGTCGCCGCGCTCGCCCACCGCAACGGTGACCCGGACGCCGCCGCCCTGGTCGACCACGGCGTGGCGGCGCTGCGCACGCTTCTGCGCGACGAGGAGTACGGCGGCTGGTTCGCTGCCGTGGACCAGCAGGGCGAGCCGACCAACGAGCGCAAGGCCGGGTACGACCACGCCTTCGTGCTGCTCGCCGCGTCCGGCGCGGCCCGAGCCGGACGGCCCGGCGCGGACGAGCTGCTCAACGACGCGCTCGCCGTGGTGCGGGACCGGTTCTGGGACGACGACGCCGGCGCGGTCCGCGAATCGTGGAACCGGGACTGGACCGTCACCGAGGACTACCGGGGCGCGAACAGCAGCATGCACATGGTCGAGGCGTTCCTCGCCGCGAACGCCGCCACCGGCGACGCGAGCTGGGCCGATCGCGCCCTGCGGATCGCCACCCACCTGGTGCACGGCGAGGCCGCCCGACACGACTGGCGGCTGCCCGAACACTTCACCGCCGACTGGACGCCGCTACCCGACTACAACCGGGACCAGCCCGCCGACCAGTTCCGGCCGTACGGCTCGACGATCGGGCACTGGCTGGAGTGGGCCCGGCTGCTGCTGGAGCTGGAGGCCGTCCTGCCGCAGCCGCCCCGCTGGCTGCTCGCCGACGCCCGTGCCCTGTTCGCCGCCTCCGTGCGACGCGGCTGGGCGGTCGACGGTGCCGACGGCTTCGTCTACACGATCGACTGGGACGACCGGCCGGTGGTCCGCTCCCGGATGCACTGGGTGCTGGCCGAGGCCATCGGCGCGGCGGTCACCCTGCACCGGCGCACCGGGGACGCCGTCTACGCCGACTGGTACCAGGTCTTCTGGGCGTACGCCCGCCGCAACCTGATCGACGGCACCGGGTGGCGTCACGAGCTGGACACGCAGAACCTGCCCTCGGACACGGTGTGGCACGGCCGGCCGGACGTCTACCACGCGTACCAGGCAGTGCTGTTGTCCCGTTCCGCCGACGGGCTCGGCGGCCCCGGCCCGCTCACCCCGGGCGGGGTGACCGCATGATCGTGGTGGCGGGCGAAGCCCTCATCGACCTGGTGGTCACCGCCGACGGGCAGCGGGCGGTGCCGGGTGGCTCGCCGGCGAACGTCGCGGTCACCCTGGCCCGGCTCGACCAGCCGGCACGACTGCTGGCCAGGATCGGCACCGACGAGTACGGCCGGCAGCTCACCGAGCACCTGAGCGCCAACCGGGTAGATCTGGGCTGGGCGGTCCGCGCCGAGCAGCCCACCTCCGTCGCGGTCGCCACCCTGAACGCCACCGGCCAGGCCAGCTACGAGTTCCGGCTGGCCGGAGCGGCCGACTGGCAGTGGACCCCGCAGGAACTGCCCGACCTGACCGGGTCGTCGGCGACCGCCCTGCACACCGGGTCGCTCGCGCTCGCCCTGGCACCCGGCGCGCAGGTCCTGGAGGATCTGCTTGCCCGCGAACGCCAGCGGGACGCGCTCACCATCTCGATCGACCTCAACCTCCGCCCGAGCATCGTCACGGACCGGGCGGCGGAGCAGGCGAGAGTACGCCGGCAGGTGAGCCTCGCCCACGTCGTCAAGGCCAGCGACGAGGACCTGGCCTGGCTCCACCCGGACCGGTCGGTGGCCGACGTCATGGCCGAATGGCGCGAGGCCGGGGTGTCCTGCGCGGTGGTGACCCGAGGAGGGGACGGCGCCTGGCTGCTCGCCCCGGACGGATCACTGCACGAGGAACCAGCGGTACGCACCGTCGTGGTCGACACCGTCGGTGCCGGCGACTCGTTCACCGGCGGCCTGCTGGCCGCGCTGGCCGACCTCGACGCGCTCGGTGACCGGCCGGCCGACCGGCTCGCCGCAGTGACCGAGCCGCAATGGAACGCCGTACTCCGGCAGGCGGCGACGGTGGCCGCGCTGACCTGCGCCCGCCGTGGCGCCGACCCGCCCCGCCGTGCCGAGGTCGAGGCACTGCTCCACCCCGCGACCTGAGCCCACCCGCGCCGGCCCGCCCCGGCCTTCGGGGCGGCCCGGTCTTCGGCGGGCCTGGTGTTCGGGTGGCCTGGTCTTCGGGTCGGCCTGGTCTTCGGGTCGGCCTGGTCTTCGGGTCGGCCTGGTCTTCGGGTCGGCCTGGTCTTCGGGTCGGCCTGGTCTTCGCGTCGGCCTGATCCTCGCGTCGGCCTGGCCCTCGGCTGGTCCTCGGTCGGCCTGGCCGTCGGCGGTCCGGCCTTCGGGCGGCCCGGTCTTCGGTTGGCCTGGCCCTCGGGTGGCCCGGTCTTGTGGCTGGCCCGGTCCTCGGGCGCGGTCGGCGCGGTCGGGTTGGCGGTCGCGGTGGCCTGAGGCGCGGTGCTCCCGCCTGATCAACACAAGGTCGCCGATATCGCGGTATCGCCGTGATGGGAGACCGCAACATCGGCGATCTGGAGTCGATCAACGCCCGTGCGGCCCGTGCGGCGGCACGTCGTGGTGGCGTGAGGCGCGGTGCTCCCGATTGATCAACACGAGGTCGGTGATGTTGCGGTGTCTCCTTTGGGGGATACCGCAACATCGGCGATCTGGAGTCGATCAACGCCCGTGCGGCCCGTGCGGCGGCCCGTGCGGGACGGTCAGGCGGCGGTCGGCGGGGTCAGGCCGCGGCGCAGTAGGCGGGTGGGGAGCACGGTCGTCGACGGCGGGGAGTCGTCGCCGGCGATCCGTTGGAACAGCCGCTCGGTGGCGACCCGGGCCAACTCGCGGGTGTCGTAGGCGACGACGGTCAGCGGCCGGGGCATCAGGTGGGCCAACTCGAAGTCGTCGAAGCCGACCAGCGCCGCGTCGTTACCCCGCCGGTGCAGTTCCTGAAGCGCGCCGACGGTGAGCCGGTTGTTGCCGCAGAAGAACGCGGTGGGCGGGTCCGGAAGGTCGAGCAGCGTGGCGACCGCGCGGGCGGCGTCCTCCGGCGCGATCAGCCGGTCGCGGATCAGCGACTCGTCCGGTTCGACGCCGGCGTCGGCCAGCGCCGCCCGTGCGCCGGTCAGCCGCTCACGCATGGTGGACACGCTGGGCGCGCCGAGCAGGAGAGCCACCCGCCGGTGCCCCTCGTCGAGCAGCGCGCCGACCCCGGCCCGGCCGCCACCACGGTTGTCCAACAGAACGGCGTCGGCGAGCAGCCCCTGCGGAGGGCGGTCCAGGAAGACCACCGGCATGCCCAACTCGACCTCGCGGCGCAGGAACGAATGGTCGGGGCCGGCGGGCACCACCAGCAGCCCGTCGACCCGGCGCTGGGTGAAATCCTGGAGTACGGCGCGTTCCCGCTCCGGATCCTCCTCGGACGAGGCGGTGATCAACATGGTGCCGTGCGCGGCGGCGATCTCGGCGGCGACGCTGGCGATGGTGGCGTAGAACGGGTTGGCGATCTCCTCGATGAGCAGCCCGACGGTGGCGTTGAGCTGCCGGGAGCGCAGGTTGCGGGCGATGTCGTTGCGTCGGAAACCCAGCTCGGTGATGGCGGCCAGCACCCGCCCGAGCAGCTCCTGACCCACCGGCTCGTCGTTGACGACCCGGGAGACCGTCTTCAGGCTGACCCCGGCGTGCCGGGCGACGTCGACCATCGTCGGGCGGCGGCGCGCGGTCGGCCGGGTCGGGGTCTGGGTCACGGGGTGGTCCTCCACGGCGGGCGCGGGTCAGCGGTCGACGGCGGCGAGCGCGTCGACCGCCTTTCGGGCGGCGATCAACACCGGATCCCAGACCGGCGCGTACGGCGGAGCGTAGCCCAGGTCCAGTGCCGTCATGTCATCCACCGTCATGCCGTTCCACAGCGCCACGGCCAGCGTGTCGATCCGTTTGGCCGCCTCGGACCAGCCGACGATCTGCGCACCGAGCAGTCGGCCGCTGGGCCGCTCGGCGATCAGCTTGACGGTCATCGGTCGGGCGCCGGGATAGTAGCCCGCGCGGCTGGTCGACTCGGCGATCACCGAGATGAAGTCGAAGCCGGCCTCGGTCGCGTCCCGTTCACGCAGGCCGGTCCGGCCCACCTCCAGGTCGCAGACCTTCGTCACCGCCGTGCCGATCACGCCGGTGAAGGTGGCGTACCCGCCGCCGATGTTGATTCCGGCCACCCGGCCCTGCTTGTTGGCGTGCGTGCCCAGCGGCACGTGCACGGGCATTCCGCTGACCCGGTGCAGTGTCTCCACGCAGTCGCCGGCCGCCCAGATTCCGGGCAGCCCCGGCACCCGCATCCGGCGGTCCACCCGGATCCCGCCGGTCGGGCCGATCGGCAGCCCGGCAGCCTCGGCGAGCGCGGCGTTCGGGCGTACACCAAGGCCCAGGACCACGACGTCGGTCGGAATCGGCCCTTCGGCGGTGACCACCGCGGACACCCGGCCGTCCTGCTGCTCCAGGCCGGTGACCTTCAGGCCGGTGCGGATCGTGACGCCCAGGCCGCGCATCGCCTCGACGACCAGCTCGGCCATGTCGCCGTCCACGGTCGACATGGCCTGGTCGGACGCCTCGACCAGGGTGACGGAGAGGCCGCGCTGGATGAGCGCCTCGGCCATCTCGACGCCGATGTATCCGCCGCCGACCACCACGGCCCGGCGCGGCTGCGGCGTACCGTCCAGCCAGTCGCGCAGCGCAGCACCGTCGTCGAGGGTCTGCATGCCGAACACGCCACCCGCGTCGGTCTGCGCCCACGGCGGCTTCACCGGCACGGCGCCGGCGGCGTACATCAGCTCGTCGAAGTGTTCGCGGACCTCGCCGCCGCCCTCCAGGTCCCGTGCGACCACCTCGCGGCGTTCCAGGTCGATGGCGGTCACCTCGTGGCGCATCCGCACGTCCATGGCGAACTTCGAGCGGAACGTCTCCGGGGTCCGGGCGATGAGCTGCTCCGGGCCGGGCACCTGACCGCTGATCCAGTACGGGATGCCGCACGCCGAGTAGGACGTGAAGTGCCCCCGCTCGAAGACCACGATCTCCAGGTCGGTGTGGTCCCGGCGGCGTCGGGCCTGGGACGCCGCCGACATGCCGGCGGCGTCCCCGCCAATGACGATCAAACGTTGCGCCACGGGTTCATCCTGTCACGCTGATCAGCCGCGGGTCTGCCGTGCGACGTCCTGCACCACGTCGACGAGCCGTCCGGTGCGGGCGAACACGGCGCGCTGCCGGGCCGCGCCGGTGCCGTGCCGGCGCAGCCCGCCCAGCAGGTCGGTCACCTCGTCCCAGTCGCCGTGCTGCTCCAGCGCCGGCCGCATGCGCTCCACGAACCGGTCCAGCAGCTCCCAGGCCGGGCGCGGCTCCCCGGTGGTCACGTCGACGCCCTGGCCCTCCAGGCCATCGTGGGCGGCCCGCCAGTGCGCGCCGACGAGCAGGTGATGATCGGTCTGTAGGGCCGGGCGGCCGGCGTCGACGTCGGCCATGGCGGTCGCCACCAGGGCGCGGACCAGCGCGGCGACCAGCACCGCGTCGTCCACCGACGGGCAGACGTCGCCGATCCGCAGCTCCACGGTGGGGTACTTCGCCGACAGCCGGGCGTACCAGTAGAGCATCCCCTCGTCGAGCATCACCCCGCTGGAGATCAACTGGCGGATCAGCCGCTGGTAGTGCTCGTGCGACTCCAGCCAGGGCGTCGGCGCCACCGACGGCCAGCGCTCCCACTCCACCGAACGCCAACTGGCGTAACCGGTGTCCTCGCCCCGGGCGAACGGGGAGTTGGTGGTGATCGCGTGCAGCATCGGCAGCCACGGCCGGACGTGGTTGAGCACCTGCACACCGGTCTCCGGGTCGGGGATGCCCACGTGCACGTGCATGCCGTTGTTGCCCGGGCCGGGAACGAGCAGCCGGAACCGTTCGATCATCCGGTCGAAGCGCGGCTTGTCCACCACCGGCGGCACCGGCCCGTCCACCGGCCCGGTGCCGATGGCCAACAGCCGTACGCCTGCCCGCTCGGCGGCGTCGGCGAGCGCGTTGCGCAGCACGCCGAGGGAGTGCCGGATCGAGGACAGCTCCAGGCCGGGTGGGCTGCCGATCTCGATCTGGCTGGTCTGGAACTCCCGCTCCACCTGCCCGCGCAACTCCGCCGGCACCTGCTCCAGCACCAGGTCGACGGCGGGTACCGCGGCCCCGGTGTGCGGGTCGACGAGCAGGAACTCCTCCTCGACACCCACGGTGAGCAACTCGGTCCCCGCGGTCGTCCCGCTGGGCGCCTCCGTCACCTGGCCCGTCATCGCGACACCACCGTCCGTTCCAGCCGTTCGCGGTCGGTCCGCGTCGGTCAGTCAGTTGGTTACCCGCAGTGGCGACGCCGGGAAACGTGGCAAACGGCGTGCCTGCGAGCGCTCGTCGCGGTTTGGCCGGCTGGTGTGACACCGGGTCCTATGCTGAGCCCGTGCCGGTACCGCTGGGGTTCCTCTGGGTGGCGTGGATGTCCGCGTTCACCCAGCTCACCCTGCTCGCGGAACGCCCGACCGACCTGCTGGCGGGCGCCGCGCTGACCGCACTGGTGCTGCTCACCGCGCTGCTCGCGGCGCGGGTGCCCGGCGCCTCCGGTGGGCCGGGCTTCGCACGCCGTTGGGCCGGGCTGCGAGCCCGATCCCGTGGCCGCCGGATGCCCCGTCAGATCGACCCGGACGCCGCCGGGCGACCCCGCCCTCGCGCACCCGGGCACCCCTCGGCCGCGTAGCGCCACACCGCCACGCGGCCGATCCCGCCGTCACCGGTCCTCTCGCCCGGCGGACGCCGCCGGGGGAGGACCCCACCGGAATCGGACCGAGGGGTTTCCCATGCTCGCCTTCGCACCACTGCACAACGTCGTCGGCGCGGCCGGCGCCGCGCTGTCCTGGCTAACCGATCTGCTCGAACCGCTGGCCGGCGGCATGGCGACCGCCGCCGCCATCGTCCTGTTCACCATCGCCGTGCGGTTACTGATCTCACCGCTGACCGTGGCGCAGGTCCGCGGGGAGCGGCGCCGCGCGGCGCTCGCCCCGCAGGTCCGCGACCTTCAGCGGCGGTACGCGAACGACCCGGCGAAGCTTCAGGGTGAGGTGTTCGCGCTGTACCGGTCGGCCGGCGCCAACCCGGTCGCGGGCTGCCTGCCGCTGCTGCTCCAGGCGCCGTTCCTGCTGGTCCTGTACCGGCTCTTCAGCACCAGCGAGGGCGGCACCGGCCTGCTGGACGAGCGGCTGGCCGGGGTGCCGCTGGGCCACCACATCAGCGACGGGTTGACCGGGGCGGCCGGCCCGCTCTTCGCCGTCCTGCTGGTCCTGCTGCTGATGCTGGCCTGGTGGTCGTCGCGGCGTGCGCGCCGGGCGTCGGCGGCGGTCGGGACGGTGGCCGGTACGCCCACCGAGGGGCCGGGCGCCGCCACGCTCGGCCGGCTGCTGCCCCTGCTGCCGTTCGCGACGGTGCTGGTGGCGCTGGTGCTGCCGCTCGCCGCGGTGATCTACCTGTTGACCACGACCGCCTGGTCGGCGCTGGAGCAGGTGGTGCTCCGGCGCCCGCAGGCAACGGCACCGCAGGCCGCGTAGGAGCGTGAGGGCCCCTGCTTCGGGCGGGGGCCCTCACACCGTGCCCTCTGGACAGGAACAGTTAACTGTCTTAATAATTAGCGCCTACGTTGACATCCATGGATGCCCAATCGGGCGTGGAGGGCCGCATGAAGCCTGCCAGATCCCTTGTTCTGTCCCTGGTCACCGCACTCGCCGCGACGCTCGGGGCGGCCTGGGTCGCGCTGCCCGCGTTCGCCGCCGGAGCCACCGCCAGCTTCGTCAAGACCGCCGAGTGGGGTGCCGGCTGGGAGGGGAAGTACACCATCACCAACGGCGGCGGCTCGACCATCAACGGTTGGAGCCTCGTCTTCGACCTGCCGTCCGGCACCACCCTGGGCAGCTACTGGGACGCGTTGCTCACCTCCGCCGGCCAGCGGCACACCTTCACCAACCGTTCCTGGAACGGCAGTATCGCTCCGGGCGCGTCGGTCTCCTTCGGCTTCCTGGCCAGCGGCTCCGGCTCGCCGACCGGCTGCCAGCTCAACGGCGCACCGTGCGGCGGCGGCACCCCACCGACCACCCCGCCCCCGACCACGGCACCGCCGACCACGCCGCCCCCCACCACGGCACCGCCGACCACGCCGCCGCCCACCGGAGGGTTGCCGAAGCACCTGCTCACCGGCTACTGGCACAACTTCGACAATCCCGCCGTCGAGCTGCGACTGCGCGACGTCCCGATTCAGTACGACCTGGTCGCGGTCGCCTTCGCCGAGGCCACCGCCACACCGGGCGCGCTCACCTTCGGCGTCGACCCCGGGCTCTCCGCGGCGCTGGGCGGCTACACCGATGCGGACTTCACCGCCGACGTGCGTACGCTGCGCAGCCGCGGTCAGCACGTGATTCTCTCCGTCGGTGGCGAGGCCGGCCGGGTCACGGTCAACGACGCGGCGTCGGCCACCGTGTTCGCTGACACCGCCGCCGCGCTGATCGCCCGCTACGGCTTCGACGGCATCGACATCGACCTGGAGAACGGGCTCAACCCGACGTACATGGCGCAGGCGCTGCGAGCGCTCCGGGCCAAAGTCGGTGCCAGCCTGATCATCGCGATGGCCCCACAGACCATCGACATGCAGTCCCCGGCCGGCGGCTACTTCAAGCTGGCCCTGGACATCAAGGACATCCTCACCGTGGTCAACACCCAGTTCTACAACTCTGGGGCGATGCTCGGCTGCGACCAGAACGCCGCGTACTCCCAGGGCACGGTGAACTTCATCGTCGCGCTGGCCTGCATCCAACTGGAGGCCGGGCTGCGCCCCGACCAGGTCGGTCTCGGCCTGCCCGCCGGCCCGGGTGCGGCCGGTGGCGGCATCGTCGCGCCCAGCGTGGTCAACGCCGCGTTGGACTGCCTGGCCCGGGGCACCAACTGCGGCAGCTTCCGGCCGCCGCGCACCTATCCCGGCATCCGGGGCGCGATGACCTGGTCGGTGAACTGGGACGTCAGCAACGGCAACGGCTTCGCCCGCACGGTGGCCCCGCACCTGGACACCCTGCCCTGAGTCGTCGCAACCCGCCCGGCGCTCCGCCGGGCTGAACGGGACGCGGATCAGCGACCGGCGGTCACCGACCGCCGGTCGTCGCGCTCCCGGCGGCGGCGGAGCTTACGGACCACCCAACTCGCCAGCATGACGACGAAGACCGCGACGATGGCGTAGTTGAACCAGTCGCTGTACCGCTCGACGTCCTGCCAGCGGCTGCCCAGCAGGTAGCCGGCGCCGACGATGAGGCCGTTCCACACGCCGCTGCCGATCGTGGTGAGCAGGATGAACTCGCCCAGCGGCATCCGGTTGGCCCCGGCCGGAACGGAGACCAGGCTGCGGACCACCGGCACCACCCGGCCGATCAGCACCGCCCACCGGCCGTGCCGCTCGAACCAGCGGTCGGCCTTCTCCAGGTCGTCGCGGTCCACCAGCGGGATGTGATCCAGCCACCGCTTGAGCCGCTCCTCGCCCAGTGCCGCGCCCAACCAGTAGAGCACCAGCGCGCCCACCAGCGAACCGACCGTCGCGGCCAGCACCACGAGGAAGACATTGAACTGGCCCTCGTGGGCCAGGAAGCCGGCCATCGCCAGCACGATCTCGCTGGGGATGGGCGGAATGATGCTCTCCAGGGCCACCAGCAGGGCCACGCCGAGCGGACCCGTCCCCTCGATCACCGTGGCCACCCAGCCGGTCAGCCCGGTGAACTGGGACGGGTCGCCAGCCTGGGCGTACGCCATTGGTCGTCCTTCCGTGGCGGCAACGGGGATCAGATCCTCATACCCACCGGCGCGCGACGCACACCACCCGGCCGCGTCCGGCCGTTAGTCCTCCGGGTGCAGCGTCGTGTCGGCCGGCCCCTGCCGCCAGCCGCTGAACCGCACGGTGAGCCCGGCCCGCGACGGCGCGCAGCAGAATGGACCGGCCGTGACCTGCGCCGCCGGGTCCAGCGGCGTCAGCCGAACCAGCCGCCACGGCTCGTCGTCCACCCGGGCGCGGACGGTCAGCGCGTCGCCGGCCCGACTGACCCGGATCGTGACCTCCCGGCCCGCCCACTGCGGCACCGGTGCCACCGACCAGTCGGAGAACTCCCGCGTCACCACCGCGCCGAGTTGCAGGTCGCCGTCGCTCATCTCGACGCCGGCCTTGGTCCAGGTCCGCTCGTCCACCCACACCAGCGCGCCGGCCTGGTCGAACTGCTCGTGCAGGTCGAGGGCGAAGCTCACCTCCATGGCGCTGCCGACCGGCAGCGGCGCGAGCAGGGCCGGGGCGTCGTCGTGTACGAAGCCGTAGCTGGTCCGCCGCCAGAGGTCACTCTCCGCCGCCGGCTCGACCACCAGTTCCCCGGCCGGGCCGTGCTCGACGCGCACGGGCGGGTGCAGCCAGGCGCCCCGGGCCCAGTCCAGCGGTTCACTCGGCGGTACGAGGTCGAACTCCATGACGGGAACGATACCGGTCGGGTTTGCGGCGATGATCAACCGGAGATGTTTGGACGGCATGGGTGACCGTTGGTATTCCGAAGCCGTCGTTTACTGCCTCGACATCGACACGTACGCCGACTCCGACGGGGACGGGGTCGGAGACATCCGTGGCCTGATCGGCCGGCTGGACTACCTGGCCCGGCTGGGCGTGACCTGCCTGTGGCTGCACCCGATCCACCCGTCACCCAACCGCGACGACGGGTACGACGTCACCGACTTCTACAACGTGGACCCGCGCTTCGGGACCCTCGGCGACTTCGCCGAGCTGCTGCACCAGGCGCAGAACCGTGGCATCCGCGTGATCATCGACCTGGTGGTCAACCACACCTCCGACGAGCACCCGTGGTTCCAGTCCGCCCGCTCCTCGCCGGACTCGCCGTACCGCGACTGGTTCGTCTGGTCCGACACCGAGCCGGACGACCGGCACCAGGGCATGGTCTTCCCCGGCGAGCAGAAGGAGACCTGGAGTTACGACCGGACCGCAAAGGCGTGGTTCTACCACCGGTTCTACAAGTTCCAGCCGGACCTCAACCTCGCCAATCCGCAGGTCCGCGCGGAAATTAAAAAGATCATGTCGTTCTGGCTCCAGCTCGGTGTCGCCGGCTTCCGGATGGACGCGGTGCCGTTCATCATCGAGCTGACCGAGCCGGGCAACCCGAACTCGCCAAAGGACTTCGAGTTCCTCAGCGAGCTGCGCCAGCACGTGCAGTGGCGACGCGGCGACGCCGTCCTGCTGGCCGAGGCGAACGTCGAACCCGACGAACTGGCGACGTTCTTCGGCGACGGCGGCGGCTCCGGCAACCGGATCCACATGCTCTTCGACTTCATGCTGAACGGTCGACTCGTGCTCGCCCTGGCCCGGCAGGACCCGGAGCCGCTGATCGACGCGTTGCACGACACGCCGAAGCTGCCGGTCGGCGGGCAGTGGGCCACCTTCCTGCGCAACCACGACGAGATCGACCTGTCCCGGCTGACGACCGAACAGCGCAACGAGGTGTACGCGCAGTTCGGCCCGGACGAGAACATGCGTATCTACGACCGGGGGATCCGTCGCCGGCTCGCCCCGATGCTGAACAACGATCGGCGGCACATCGAGCTGGCGTACGCCCTGCAGTTCTCGATGCGCGGCACGCCGGTGCTGCGCTACGGCGAGGAGATCGGGATGGGCGAGGACCTGTCGTTGCCCGGCCGGGAGGCGATCCGTACGCCGATGCAGTGGTCTTACGCGGCGAACGCCGGCTTCTCCACGGCGGACCCGGAGAAGCTGGTCCGCCCGGTCATCGACAAGGGTGAGTTCGGCTATCAGAAGGTCAATGTCACGGCCCAGTGCAGCGACTCGAAGTCGTTGTTCGCCTGGTTCGAACGCATGATCCGGACGCTGCGCGAGGCGCCGGAGATCGGCTCCGGCTCGACCACCCACATCGACGTCGCGATGCCGGCCGGAGTGCTGGCCCACCGGGCGGACGGGCCGACCGGGACCATGGTGTTCGTCCACAACCTCGGTACGGATGACGTCGAGGTGGACCTGAGCAGCCTCGAACCGGAGGCCGACATGCCGATCGACGTGCTCTCCGACCGTGGCTACGGCGAGTTGGGCAAGCTCGGCGCGGTGAAGGTCTCCGGCCACGGATACCGGTGGATCCGGCTCTGCCGGGACCGGGGCTTCTGAGGCGCTGCGGTTTCCCGATCACGCGTGACGTCCGGCCGGTCGGTGCCGGCCGGACGTCACGCGGTCAGGGCAGGACGATCAGCGCACGCCGAACGCGCGCAGCACGGTCTGGTTGATCGAGTTGCCTGAGCTGTCCGCGGCGCTGGCCCGCAGCGACACGAACGTGGCGCCCTTCGGCGCGCTCAGCTTCGTCGTCCACAAACCGTCCTGCGAACGGTCCAGCGACTGCTTCTGCCAGTGCGCGCCGTCGTCGTACGAGATCTCCAGGGTGACCGGCCGGATGGTGCCGCACCCGGTGGCGCCGGGCAGGTGGCTGGCGGAAACGGTCAGATTGGTGCGGGCCTTCGCGGTGCCGGCGGCGTCGGTGTCGACGCCGTAGTCGAGCTGGAGCAGCGGTAGCACCGCCGACTCCACCCCGGCAGCCGGCGCCTTCGACTGGAACGTCCACTCGGTGCTGGTGCTGGTCGAGTACCGGCCGCCGGTCGGGTCCTGGGTGGTCCCCACCATCAACCGGTACGGCCGATTAGCCGCGCTCGGCGCGGTGCCGCTGATCCACGTGCTGGTGCTCTCGGCGAGCAACGTCCGGCCTTGGTAGAGCTTGTTGGTCTGCCCGGCGCCGTTCAGCGCCATGCCGACGTGGTCGGCGCCGCCCCAACCGGGCACGTCGAGGTTGAGAGCGTCGCCGGAGCGGGTCGGCAGCTTGAAGTTGTTGTTCAGGTGCGGGCGTTCGATCGGCTCGAAGAACTGCTCGCTGTTCCTGCTGCCGGCGCGGAAGCTGGTCCGGGGGTCGATCTGGTATGTCGCGGAGTCGAGGTACGCCTCCTGACCCCACGTGTACAGGTCGCCGGTGGACACCCAGTCGGTACGGACCGCGGCGAGCGGCCGGTTGCTGGTCTGGCCGATGCCCCAGTTGTTGTACGACGGCCAGTCGTACCGGAACTCGCTGCCCCGGGCCTGCGGCGTCGGGGCGGTGAAGCCGACGTCGATCCGGGCCAGCGTCTTCGGAGTCTCGGCCCGGCTCAGGCTCCGCGGAATCCGGTTGTGGTACGCCTGGACCAGGTCGTACACGTAGTCGGCGACCGGCTGCGAGACCACCTCGACCTTCGTGGGCCCGCGCTGAATCTGCCGGATCAACTCCTCGCCCTCGTCGGAGCTGAGCATCGCCACCTCGATCGGGGTGGGTGTAGAGAAGTCGATCGAGTAGTCGCGCACCTCGCGCCCCGGGAAGTCGTTGACCACCAGCATCATCTTCGCCCCGGCGGCGGTCGCCGCGGCAGCCTGCTCGGAGTCGTTGACCTCCCAGTTGCGCCGGACCACGGCCACCGCGCCACGGGCCTTCAGCCCGGCGTAGTCACTCGCCGCGCCGTTGCCGGCGAAGACCGTCGGCAGCGTCCACCTGCCCTTCGGCAACTGGGTGGTGCCCTGCTGGCGCACCACGTCGTCGAAGTTCACCTTTGCGGTGCCGACGGCCAGCACCGGCTGCTCCTTGCGCCAGCGGGCGCCGAGGTAGAAGTCGCCGTGTCGCACGTCCCGGCTGGTGGGCTGCGCCCAGAAGCTGTCGAAGAACACGCCGCCGACGATGAACGAGCGCCAGCGGCCCTCGCCCTGAGACCGGTAGTACTCCAGCCGGGTGAAGGTGTCGGCGGTCTGCTGCGGCACCGTCGACTCGACCCGGCGGGCCGCCTTTCCGTCCAGCCGAACCGTGGTGTCCTGGCGCAGGTCGATGTCGGGGTTGCCGAGCAGCGCCAGGCCGAGCGAGTTCGGGCCGTGACTGCCGGTGACGTTCAGGAAGCTCATCGCTGAGTAGACGCCTTCGGACAGGTAGAGCTGCACCGTGCCGTCCGGGTCGGTCTCGACGAAGTTGATGTCGTAACTGCCCGGCTGACCCAGCTCGATGACGCCGGTGGCGGGCTTGCCGGCCCGGTCGGTCATCTCCAGGCGAAGGTGGTGGTACGGGGTGAACGTGCCAACCCCGATGGCGGTGCGGGCCAGCACGGCCCGGTCCGGCCCGGCGGTGGCGACGACCTGACCGGTGTAGCGGCTGCCGGCGCTGGCCCGGGTGGTGTTCGTGGTCAACGTGACCGTGGCGGTGCCGTTCGCGGGCACGGTCAGCTGCGTCGCGGACACGCTGAAGAGTCCGGTCGGCGCGTTCGGCGCGTCTACCGACAGGCCCAGCGTGATGGGCTGACCGGTGGTGTTGGTGTACGTCACCGGGTGGGTGCTGCCGCCCGCCTTCGCGGTGTCGGAACCCACGCTGGTGGAGACGGTGCCCGTGGCGATGACCGGGGCGCGGACCGCGGCGGCGACGTCGACCCGGCCATTGCCGGCCTGGAAGGCGTCGTACTGCGCGGTGGCCTTGGTCGTGCTGACCAGGGCGTCCTTGAGCTGCTGGCCCGTCCAGTCCGGGTGCTTCGCGGCGAGCAGGGCGGCAGCGCCGGCAACGTGCGGCGCGGCCATCGAGGTGCCGTTCATGGTCTGGTACGAGCCCTCGCCGGGCGCGTACTGGGAACGGGCCGCGAGCACCCCGACGCCGGGCGCGGTCAGTTCGGGCTTGATGGCCTCGTCGCTGAGCCGGGGGCCCTGGCTGGAGAACGAGGCGAGCTGGTCGCCACCGTCGACCGCGCCGACGGTCAACGCCGCGTCCGCCGCGCCCGGGGCACTCACACTGCCCGGCAGGCCCGCGTTGCCGGCGGAGATGACGAACAGGGCGCCGGTCTCCGCACTGAGCGCGTTGACCGCCTGGCTCAACGGGTCGGTTCCGTCGCTGGGCTGGCTGGAGCCCAGGCTCATGTTGACGACGCTGGCATCGGCCTCCCGGGCCGCCCACTCCATGCCAGCGAGGATCCAGGAGTCCATTCCGTAGCCGCCGTCGCTGAGCACCTTGCCGACAGCGAGCCGGGCATCGGGGGCGACACCCTTCTCGCGGCCACCGGAGGCGGCGCCGGTGCCGGCGATGGTGGAGGCGACGTGGGTGCCGTGCCCGACCCGGTCGGTGATCTCCTCGCCGGGCACGAACACGGCGGACGCGCTGATCCGGTCGGTCAGGTCCGGGTGGGCTTCGTCGATGCCGGTGTCCAGCACGGCAACCCGTACGCCCGCGCCGGTGTTGCCGCCGGCCCAGACCGCGGGGGCGCCGATCTGCGCTGTGGTGTCGGCAAGGTCGGCGTGTACCCGCCCGTCCAGCCAGATTTTGGCGATCCCGCCGGAGAAGCGTCCCTCGCCGCCGGTCGCGGCGGTCGCCTTCGCGGTGGAGGTGGCGGTGATCGCGGCCCAGAACTCGTCGGCCCTGTCGCGATCCTCGCTCAGCGCGACACCCGAGATGCTGCTCAACGTACGGGTGCGGGTCGCACCGGTGGGTACGGCACCGGCACGCAGGCCGGCGGCACCGGCGTCGTACGACACGATCAGCGGAAGGTGGTCCACCCGCTTGTCGTCATAGCCGTCGGCGATCAACCGGGTGACGTTGAACAGCCGCTTGTCCAGGGTGTTCGCGGCCACGTAGGGCAGCACCGACTGTGGGTAGACGTACAGGTCGTCGCCGGCCTCGACCACCCGTACCGGCGTCGAGGCGCCGTCTGGACGCCGTACGTCGAGGGTGCCGCCGTTGGCGTTCCGGCGGGTGGTGACAGTGTCCCCGGTGATCAGGGTGACCGAGTGGGTGCCGGGTGGGGTGGGCAGGCTGGTCGCGGGGGCGGCGGTGGCGCCGGGATCGACCGGGCCTCCGGGGGCGGCGGCCAGGGCGGGTGAGCCACCGGTCGCCGCGAGGGCCGCGGAGATCACGGCGGCGAGCCAGGCTCCACGGGTACGCGAGAACGTCACGTGATGTCGTTCCTTGCCTCGTCGTCTGTTCGCTGACGGGTGACAGCGATCGCGAGGCTACGTGTGGAAGATCATCTCGTACAGGCCCGTGAACAAACCATGGTCATCCTGATAACTAGCAGTGGAAGGTTAAGCTCCTTCGATCGACCCCACGTCACCGGGAGGTAATCATGTCGGAGGAGTCCCGCGTCGCCATCGTCACCGGAGCCGCACGCGGCATCGGCGCGGCCACCGCCCGGCGACTGGCCGCCGACGGCATGGCCGTCGCTGTCGTCGACATCGACGAGGCCGCCACCAAGGAGACGGTGGACGCCATCGCAGGCGCGGGCGGCCGCGCCCTCGGCGTGGGTGCCGACGTGTCCGACCGTGCGCAGGTCGAAGCGGCCGTCGAGCGGATCGCCGCCGAGTTGGGCGCGCCCACCGTGCTGGTCAACAACGCCGGCGTACTCCGCGACAACCTGCTGTTCAAGATGACCAACGCCGACTGGGACACGGTCATGGGGGTGCACCTGCGCGGCGCGTTCCTGTTCAGCCAGGCCGCTCAGAAGCACATGGTCGAGGCGAAGTGGGGCCGGATCGTCAACCTCTCCAGCACCTCCGCGCTGGGCAACCGGGGCCAGGCCAACTACGCCGCCGCCAAGGCCGGCCTGCAGGGCTTCACCAAGACGCTCGCCATCGAGCTGGGGCCGTTCGGGGTGACCGCCAACGCGGTCGCGCCAGGCTTCATCGTCACCGACATGACCGCCGCCACCGCCGCCCGGATGAAGGTCGACTTCGAGGACTTCCAGAAGCACGCCGCCGCCGAGATCCCGGTCCGCCGTCCGGGTCGCCCGGAGGACGTCGCGCACACCATCTCGTTCCTGACCAGCGAGGGGGCGGGCTTCGTCTCCGGCCAGGTCATCTACGTCGCCGGTGGCCCGCGGGCCTGACCCGTACTCCCGACGGGGGCGCTCCATCCACCAGGGAGCGTCCTCGTCGCCTGGTCAGGCCGGGTCGCGGCGGGTCCGCCAGAGCCAGAACAGGCCGAGCACCGGCAACACCAGCGGGATGTAGCCGTACCCGCTGCCGAACTGCGACCACACCGTCTCGTCGGGGAAGAGCTCCTTGTCGACCAGGCTCAGGACGCCGACCACGACGACCCCGACCAGCTCCACCGTGCAGCAGGCCAGTGCCACCCGCCGACCGGCGTGCCCGGCGCGGGCCAGCCCCACCGCGGCCACGATGTAGATGAGCGCGGCCACCGCGGAGAGCAGGTACGCCACCGGCGCCTCGTCGAACTTGGTGGCGATCTGCAGGCCGGCACGGCTGGTCGCCGCGATAGCGAAGATCAGGTAGACGGCGATCAGCAGGCGACCCGGCCCGCTGTTCGTGGTACGACGCGCCGGTTGTGTCTCAACCACCAAGCACCTCCCAGGTCTGCTGCAACCGGACCACCACCACCGGGGTCACCAGGCAGACCGCGCAGACGATCCCGGAACCCCACCGGGTCGGCTCCATCCGGGCCAGCACCCAGGCCAGCGGCGGCAGGCAGACCAGCGTGACCAGGTAGCCGAAGAACGCGCCCGGCTCACCGGGGCGGTCGCCGCCACCGATCGCGACCAGCGCGAGCACGCCCAACGCGAGCAGCGCCAGTTCCAGGAGAGCCAGGCCGGCGAACTGCACCCGGTCCGGTGGCCGGTGACGTACCGCCATGACCAGCGCCCACACCGCGACGAGCAGCGACAGCACGATAGATACCGTCGCGAGGAGCCCGTCCACCGGCGAGTTGGCCGCCGCAGCGCTGGTCATCGGCCCCACCTGGTCGTTGCCTCGGTCACCGGCACAGCCTACTAACTGTCGTAGTACCCCTCGATGCTGCCTCGCTGTCGTCTGCCGGGGCGGCCCGGCCGGCGTCGGCTCCGCCTGCCCGGCATCGCCATCGTGAACACTCCGGTTGGTCAACCCGCCGCCGCCGTGCCTGGTGGGGCGACTAGCGTGGATCACGCCCGTGGCGTCGCCGCGGTGCGGGAAGACGGCGGAGGTACACGTGCTGCGGTTCGGCTTGTTCGGCACCGGTCACTGGGCGATCGAGACGCACGGGAAGGCGTTGCACGCACACCCGGACGCGGAACTCGTCGGGGTGTGGGGGCGTAACCCGGAGCGGGCCGCCTCCCTGGGCGAGATGTACGGGGTGCCGACGTTCAACGACATCGACGCCCTCATCGAGCAGTGTGAGGCGGTCGCCGTCGCGCTGCCGCCGGACATCCAGGCCGACATCGCGGTCCGGGCGGCCACAGCCGGCCGCCACCTCCTGCTGGACAAGCCGCTGGCGCTCACCGACGCCGACGCCGACCGGGTGGTCGCCGCCGCCGACGCGTCCGGGGTCGCCTCGGTCGTCTTCTTCACCCAGCGGTTCCAGCCGAACGTCACCGCGTTCCTCGCCGCGACCGCCGCCGCCGGTGGCTGGCAGCACGGTCGGACCACCGCGTTCGCGTCGATCTTTCAGGAGGGCAGCCCGTACGGCGGGTCGCTGTGGCGTCGGGAGCACGGCGCACTCTGGGACATCGCCCCGCACGCGCTCTCGATCCTCCTGCCGGTGCTCGGCCGGGTGACCCAGGTCGCCGCCATGGACGGGCCGAGCGGGATGGTGCACCTGTTGCTCACCCACGAGGGCGGCGCCACCAGCAGCGCCTCGCTCTCCCTGGACGCCCCGACCGAGGCGATGGCCCGGGAGTTCGTGTTCTACGGCGAGAACGGCATCGAGACCGTTCCGCTCGGCGAGTACGACGCCGCCACGGCGTTCGGTGTGGCCATCGACCAGCTCATCGAGCAGGTGCAGGCCGGCACCCGCGACCACCGCTGCGACGTCCGCTTCGGCCGCGAGGTAGTCAACATCATCTCCGCCGCCGAAGCCGCCCGAACCACTTCCCGCACAATCTCCCTCCCCTAACGCCCCCACCCCCACCCCGTTGATCATGAAGTTAGCGACGCCCGGCACGGCGTGTCGGGACACTAACTTCATGATCAACGGGGGTGGTCGGGGTGGGCGGCCCAGAGGGCGGGGCGGTGGGGGTTCAGGACAGGGTCGTCAGCGCGGCGGCCAGTTCGTCTGGGGACTCGAACTGCTCCACCGGCAACGCCTGCAACATCTGCAACAGGGCGGTGCTGGCCCCGTTCTCCTGCCCCCAGCGGACCAGGTCCTCGCGGGAGACCGGGTAGTCGAGCCCGGCCAGGTACTCCTGCAACTGCACCCCGGTGACGGTCATGCCGGCCGGCTACCCGCTCGCTCCGGGCGTACACCGGGACGGTCGGCGGTGTCGTCCACCCGGCGGCGGCCCACGGACGGCGCGACCGACGGCCCGGTCCACGCGGCCCACGGGTGGCGCGACCGACGGCCCGGTCTGCGCGGCCGGGTGGACGGCGTGTCGGCGGGCGGCGCGCCGACGGTTTGTTGAAGCGGTCGCCGGGTAGCCGCTGCCATGCTGGTTCAGCGGCTCGGCGCGCCGAGCGACTTCGACCCGTTGCTGGAGCGCGTCCGGGACGCCCGGGTGGTGATGATCGGTGAGTCCACCCACGGCAGTTACGACTACTACCGGCTGCGCGAGCAGCTCACCCGCCGGCTGATCGCGGAGTGTGGCTTCTCCTTCGTGGCCGTGGAGGGCGACTGGCCGGACTGCGACCGGGTGCACCGCTCGGTCACCGCCGCGCCGGGCGGGGCGCTGGATCCACAGAACGCGTTGGAACGGTTCGAGCGGTGGCCGACCTGGATGTGGGCGAACGCCGAGGTGGCGCGCTTCTGCAGTTGGTTGCGGGCGTGGAACCTGGAGCGGCCGGAGCAGCAGCGGGCCGGCTTCCACGGGCTCGACGTGTACAGCCTCTGGGAGTCGATGCAGGCGATCTTCGACTACCTGGGGGAGGAGGATCCGACCTCGCTGGAGGCGGCGCAGGACGCGTACCGGTGCTTCGAGCCGTACGGCAAGCGGGTCGAGGATTACGGCGCGGCGAGCCGGTTCGTCTCCGCCCGGTGTGAGGAGGAGGTGATCCGGCTGCTGGCGCGGACCCGGGAGCATGCGCTCTCCGACGGCCCGGACCGCTTCTCGGCCTGGCAGAACGCCGAGGTGGTGGCCGGCGCGGAACGCTACTACCGGGCGATGGTGGGCGGTGGCCCGGATTCCTGGAACATCCGCGACACCCACATGCAGGACACCCTGGACCGGCTGCTGCAACGGTACGGCCCGGAGGCCCGCGGGATCGTCTGGGCGCACAACACACATGTCGGTGACGCGCGGGCCACCGACATGGCCGCGGACGGGATGGTCAACATTGGTCAGTTGGCCCGGGAGCGGTACGGCGACGACGCGGTGACGTTGATCGGGTTCGGCAGCTACCGGGGCACGGTGATCGCCGCTCCCCGGTGGGGCTCGCCGCCGGAGGCGATGGTGGTGCCGCCGGCGCGGGAGGGCTCGGTCGAGCGGCGGTTGCACGAGCTGATGCCGGAGCGGGCGGTGCTCGTCTTCGGCGGTGACCAGCCGGGCTGGGTCACCGACACCGCGGACCACCGGGCGATCGGGGTGGTCTACGACCCGTCCTTCGAGTCCTGGGGCAACTACGTGCCGACGCGGCTCGGTGAACGCTACGACGCCTTCATCTGGTGCGACGAGACCACCGCCCTGCACCCGCTGGCCGTTCCCGCCGTCCCAGGAGAGATGGAAACCTACCCAGCCGGGGTGTGATCAAGGCTGGCGTCGATCATGGAGTTGTGGTGCGGGACGAAGGGCCCGGATCGGGGCACATCAGGCACCACAACTCCATGATCGACAGGGGCGGGGTTAGACCCGGGTTGGGACGTGGTCTGGCAGTTCGGTGCGCAGGCCCTCGCCCTCGATGTCGACGTTGGGCAGGGCGCGGTTCAGCCAGCGCGGCAGCCACCACGCCCGGTCGCCGAGCAGCGACATCACCGCGGGGACGATGGTCATGCGGACCACGAAGGCGTCGATGGCCACACCGATGGCGAGCGCGAAGCCCATCGACTTGATCACCGGGTCCTCGAGGAAGACGAAGCCACCGAACACGGAGATCATGATCAGGGCGGCGGCGGTGACCACCCGGGCACCGTGCCCCATGCCGCTGATCGTGGCCTGCCCGGCGGTCTCGCCGTGCACGTAGTCCTCCCGCATGCGGGACACCAGGAAGACCTCGTAGTCCATGGCGAGGCCGAACAGGATGCCGATGAGCAGGATCGGCAGGAAGCTGATCAGCGGGGCGGGACTGTCCAGGCCGACCAGGCTGGCGAGGTGCCCCTGCTGGAAGACCGCCACCGTGATGCCGAACGTGGCGGCGACGGTGAGCAGGAAGCCCAGCGCGGCCTTGATCGGCACCAGCAGCGAGCGGAACACCAGCATCAGCAGCAGGATCGAGAGCCCGACCACCAGCAGCAGGTAGACCGGCAGCGCGTCGGAGAGCTTCTCGGAGACGTCGATGCCGACGGCGGTGACGCCGGTGAGCAGCACCTCGGCGTCGGGGATCCCGCGCACCGCGTCGCGGATGTCGTTCACCACGGTTTCGGTGGCCTCGTCGGTCGGGCCGGTCTTGGGCACCACCCCGAGCAGCGCGGTCCGGCCGTCCGGGCTGACCTGCGGCGGCGCCACCGCGAGGACGTTCTCGGTGCCCTGGATGAGGGCGGTGACCTGCGGCACGGCGGCAGAGGTGGCCTGCGGCGTGTCACCGGCGACCACCACCGCGAGCCGGCCGGTGAAGCCCGGCCCGAAGCCCTCGGTGGTCAGGTCGCTGGACACCCGTTCGGGCGAACCGACGGCCGCCGTCGACGGGTCCGGCAGGGCCAGCCGCATGTCCGGCGTGGGCAGCGCGAGCAGCCCCAGGCCGAGCAGGCTGAGCAGGATGACCGGTACCCGGAACCGGGTCACCAGGCGTGCCCAGCGGAAGCCGAAGGCGGACCGGTCCTCGGTCGGCGCGGTCGCGGCCGCGGGCTGGTGGTCGTCGAGGTCCGGGCCGGGCGCGGCAGCGGTAGCCGAGCGCAGCCGGCGGGGGAGCACCCGGCGGCCGGCGAAGCCGAGCAGCGCGGGCTGGAGGGTGATCGCGACGAGCACCGCGACGGTGACGGTGCCGGCTGCGGCGAGACCCATCACGGTGAGGAACGGGATGTTCACCACCGCCAGCCCGGCCAGGGCGATCACCACGGTGGCGCCCGCGAAGACCACGGCGGAGCCGGCGGTGCCCACGGCCCGGCCGACCGCCTCCTCCGGGGAGAGGCCGTCGATCAGGTTCTGTCGGTGCCGGGAGGTGATGAACAGCGAGTAGTCGATGCCGACCGCGAGACCGAGCATCAGCGCCAGGATCGGCGCGGTGCTGGTCAGCTCGATGACACCGCTCAGCGCGAACAGGCCGGCCATGCCGACGCCCACGCCGATCAGGGCGTTGAGCAGGGTCATCCCGGCGGCGACCAGCGAGCCGAACGTGATGACCAGAACGATCGCGGCCACCAGTACGCCGAGCGCCTCGGTGGAGCCGACTTCCGGCTCACCACCCAGCACCTCGCCGCCCGGTGCGACCTGCCAACCCTTCGCCTCGGCGGCGGCACCGACCTCCTCGTACGCGGTGCGCTGCTCGTCGGTCACCCCGTCGAAGCCGTTCGCGAACTGGACCTGGACCAGCGCGTACCGGCCGTCGGGCGAGACCGCGCCGACCTGGAGCGGGTCGACCGCGCCGACCACGCCGGGCAGCGCGGAGGCCTCCCGGACCAGCTCCCGCAGCACGGTCTGGCCCTCGGCGCTGGCCAGTTGGCCGTCCGCCGGTGCCTTGACGGCGATGGTGCCGGTGGTGCCGCTGGCTACCGGGAACTGTTCGGCGAGCAGGTCGAGGGCGCGCTGGCTCTCGGTGCTGGGCATGGTGAAGTTGCTCGCCGTCGGGCCGCGCAGGGTCGCCGCGGCCAGACCGGCGGCGACGAGTACGACGAGCCAGAGCGCGACGACGAGCCGTCGCCGGCGCAGCGCGCCCCGGCCGAGCCGGTAGAGCAGGGTGGCCATCAGGAGTCCTTGTCCTCGGTCGTGGATGGTTGGGGCAGAGTTGCATCGACGGGCGTGATTCCGCGTCGGACGAGGGTGAGCAGGGCGACGCGCAGTTCGTCGTCGGGTACGTCGACGAACTCGGCACACGCCTCGGGGATGCCGGCCAGCAGCACGAACGCGGTGATGCGGGCGGCTGGCAGATCGGAGTGCCCGGCCAGGGCGTCTCGCAGGCGTTCGGAGATCTGCTGGATGTGGGCGAAGGCCGGTTGGCAGAGCAGCTCCGCGAATTCGCCGCGCAGGAGCGCGATCTCCCGCCGGAACCGGACGGCGAGGTCGACGAAGCCGGCTGCCGCGGCTGCCTGGCCGTCGGCGCCGGTGTGGCCGGCGAGCTGCTCGTCGAGGTCCCGCAGCACCGAGATGGCCGGTGCCATCAGCTCGGCGAGCAGGGCTTCCTTGTTGGCGAAGTGGTAGAGCACGGTGGCCTTGGAGCAGCCGACCTCGCGGGCGATGTCCTGCAGGGAGGTGCCCCGGTAGCCGGTCACCGCGAACTGTCGCGCCGCCGCGGCGAGGATCTCGCCGTGCGTCTCGGACACTGCTCTCGCCATCACTGATCCACCTCCGCAGACCAGCATGCCTGACCGATCGGTCAGACCTGACCGATCGGTCAGAGATCTGTGGTGGCGTTCCCCACACCCGGACCGGGTTTACCCGGCGTGCTCCCGGTCGTACCTGGTCCGCGCCTCGGCGATGGCCCGGCGGTGCCGCTCGGCCCAGTTGGTCAGGGCGACGAGCGACTCGTACAGCTCCATCGCCATCGGGGTCGCCGTGTACTCGACCTTGGGCGGCACGGTCGGATAGACCCGGCGGTGCAGCAGACCGTCGCGTTCCAGGTTGCGCAGCGTCAGCGTGAGCATCCGGCGGCTGATCCCCTCGATGTGCCGCTCCAACTCGGTGAAGCGCACCGGTCCGTTGGAGGCGGCCACCAGGATGCTGATGCTCCACTTGCCGCCGACCCGGTCGAGCACCTCGCGGACGGTGCACGCCCGGGCCTGCCCCGGGGTGAACGGCACGTCGCCGGCGGCGCAGGTCAGCTCCGCCTCGACCAGCGCGGACACATCGCTGTTCCTCTGGGACATCACAGTGCCTCCTTCCGCTCCGACTCATGGTCACAGACGATGGCGTCGGTAACAAAGCGTGCACCTAGGAGGGTTCCATGGACCGGGTCGTCCCGTCCCGCTGGCCGGCGCTGCTCGTGCTCTGCGCCGGCAGCCTGATGATCATCTTGGATGGCAGTGTGGTGGCGGTCGCGCTGCCCGCCGTCCAGCGCGACCTGGGCTTCACCGCCCCCGGCCTGGCCTGGGTGGTCAACGCCTACCTGGTCGCGTTCGGCGGGCTGCTGCTGCTCGCCGGCCGACTCGGCGACCTGCTCGGCCGGCGGCGCGTCTTCCTGGCCGGCGTCACGCTGTTCACCCTGGCCTCGCTGGGCTGTGCCGTGGCGACCGGACCAGCCCTGCTCGTCGCCGCGCGGTTCGGTCAGGGCGTCGGCGGCGCGCTCGCCATGGCGGTCAGCCTCGGCATGATCGTCCGGCTCTATCCCGGGCCAGCCGAGCGGGCTCGCGCCATCGCGGTCTTCAGCTTCACTGGCGCGGCCGGCGCCTCGATCGGGACGGTGGCTGGCGGTTTGCTCACCGAACTGGCCGGCTGGCGGTCGATCTTCCTGGTCAACCTTCCGATCGGCGTGCTCATCCTGGTCGCCACCGTCCGCACCCTTGCCGCCGAACGGGGGATCGGCCTGCGGGCGGGCCTCGACGTACCCGGTACCCTGCTCGCCACCTCCGGACTGATGGCCGCTGTGCTGGGCATCGTGGGCACCGGTGAGCACGGCTGGACCAGCCCTCGGACCCTCGGCGCGGCGGCGCTCGCGGCACTGCTGCTCGGCGGGTTCGCCGTCCGCCAGCGCACGACGGCGACCCCGCTGCTGCCGGGCCGGGTGCTGCGCATACCGGGCCTGGTCGCGGCGAACACCGTGCAGTTCCTCATGGTCGCCGCGTACTTCGGTTTCCAGTTCCTGCTCGCCGTGGAGCTGCAACTGGTCCTCGGGCTGGACGCGGCAGCCACGGGCTGGGCCTTCCTGCCCACCCCGGTGGTGATCGCCGTGATCTCGCTCGGCCTGGCCGGTCGGCTGATCGCCCGCTGGGGCGCCCGGACCGTGCTGCTGGTCGGGCTCGGCCTGGCGACCGTCGGCTTCCTGCTGCTCGCCCGGCTGCCCGCCGACGGCGGCTACCTCACCGACGTACTCCCCGCGATGGTGGTCTTCGGGGTGGCCGGCGGCCTGACCCTGCCGGCGGTCACCACCCTGGCCATGGCCGGCGCGACCGACACGGACGCCGGGCTCGCGTCCGGGCTGGCCAACACCACCCAGCAGATCGGCGGCGCGGTCGGCCTGGCCGCGCTGAGCACCCTGGCCGCCGCACGCGCCGACGGCCTGCGGACCGCCGGCTGGGACGAGGTGGCCGCGCTGGCCGGCGGCTACCGGACCGCGTTCGCGGCGGCCGCCGCCCTGGTGGTCACCGCGCTGCTGGTCGCGCTTGCCACCCTGCCCCGCGCGGATCGCCGGAACCGACCCGCGCCGAAGCGCCGCGTCCGGTTGACCGACAGCTCCCCGGCCGGGAGGGTGATCGGGTGACCGAGGCTGACGAGACCCGGGACGGCGTGGCCCTGACCAACCTGGACCAGCCGCTGTCCGACCGCGCCGACGCGACCAAGCGGGACCTGGTCGACTACCTCGACGCGGTCCGGGAGCCGATCCTGAAGCAACTGCGCGACCGGCCTCTGTCGGTGATCCGGGTCCGCCCGGGGCAGCCGCCGTTCATGCAGAAGAACCTGCCGAAGTACACCCCGGACTGGGTCCGCCGGGTGCCGGTCTGGGCCGAGGCGTCGCAGCGGGAGATCTCGTACGCCCTCTGCGACGACCGACGGACCCTCCTCTGGTTCGCCAACCAGCGGGCGGTCGAGTACCACCCGACGCTTGCCACCGCGACCGACCTGGGCCGCCCGACCCACCTGGTGCTCGACCTGGACCCACCCGAGGGCGACGGGTTCCGCGCGGCGGTCGGCGCGGCCCTGCTGGTCCGCCAGGCGCTCGCCGACGCCGGTCTGACGGGGGCGGTCAAGACCAGCGGCGCCAAGGGTGTGCACGTCTTCGTCCCGGTGGCCGATGAGCCCACGGCGGAGGAGTTGGCCGCCGCCACCCGCGCGCTCGCCGCCCGTGCCGAACGGCTGGACCCGGCGCTCGCCACCACGGCGTACATCAAGGAGGACCGGGGCGGCAAGGTCTTCGTGGACGCCACCCGGGCCGGCGGGGCGACGGTCGTGGCCGCGTACAGCCCTCGGCTGCGTCCGGGGATGCCGGTCTCCTTCCCGGTCGACTGGGCCGACCTGACCGAGGTGGCCCCGGCCGACTTCACCATCCGGACCGTGCCGCCGCTGGTCGCCGCCGCCGACCCGTGGGCCGCGCTGATGCCGGCGCCGCAGGCGCTGCCCGCCGACCTGGTGGCCGAGGGGCGCACCATCCCGGTGGCCCGCGTGCAGGCCATGCACGAGGGCAAGCGCCGGGCCCGCGCCCGCCGCGAAACCGCCTGACGGTACGCCTCGACGGGGCGCTGCCCAGCGCGGCGCGGCCTGCTCGGCTCTGCCCGTACCCGCCCGGCTCTGCCCGTACCCGCCCGGCTCTGCCCTACCCGCCCGGCTCTGCCCTACCCGCTCGGCTCGGCCCGCCTGCCCGCTGGGGCGTTGCCGCGATCCGCGGTGCCGGGCGGGTCGGCGATCCAGGTTTGTCGGTGCCATGTGGCACGATTTTCCGGGTGAGCAGCAGACCCGCCGCAGCCCAGCGCCTGAGCGATCTCGCGCGGCTGCGCCGTGTCCGCGACCGGATCGACCGGGAATACGCGCAGCCGCTGGACGTCGAGGCGCTCGCCCGGGGTGTCCACATGTCAGCTGGGCATCTCAGTCGGGAGTTCCGGCTCGCCTACGGCGAATCTCCGTACAGCTATCTCATGACCCGCCGCATCGAACGCGCGATGGCCCTGCTGCGCCGGGGTGACCTCAGCGTCACCGATGTCTGTTTCGCGGTCGGCTGCTCGTCGCTCGGCACCTTCAGCACCCGCTTCACCGAGCTTGTCGGCGTGCCGCCCAGCACCTACCGCCGGGAAGCGGCGGACGCGACCGACGGCATGCCATCCTGCACGGCCAAACAGGTGACCAGACCGATCAGAAATCGAGAAGCGCAGGTCACGCGACCGCGCCTAACGTGACCGTCACGGGTCGACGCGGCGTGGGTGACCCGTCGAGCGCGACCCGACCGGCGCCACCCGGAGGCGCAGCGCCCGCCCGACAGATGGAGACACGATGAGCAAGGCCACGGACTCGTCCGCGCCGCATGCCGCCGACCGCCACGACCTGATCCGGGTGCAGGGCGCTCGCGTCAACAACCTCAAGGACGTCACGGTCGAGCTGCCGAAGCGTCGGTTGACGGTGTTCACCGGCGTCTCCGGTTCGGGCAAGAGCTCGCTCGTGTTCGGCACCATCGCCGCCGAGTCGCAGCGCATGATCAACGAAACGTACAGCGCCTTCCTGCAGGGCTTCATGCCGACGCTGACCCGGCCCGAGGTCGACGTCCTGGACGGGCTGACGACGGCGATCATCGTCGACCAGGAGCGGATGGGCGCCAACGCCCGATCCACCGTCGGCACCGCCACGGACGCCAACGCGATGCTGCGCATCCTCTTCAGCCGGCTCGGGCAACCGCACATCGGCTCGCCGAACGCGTTCTCCTTCAACGTCCCGTCGGTCCGGGCGACCGGCGCGATCACGGTCGAGCGTGGCGCCGGCAAGACGAAGACCGAGAAGGCGACCTTCAACCGGCTCGGCGGCATGTGCCCGCGCTGCGAGGGCATGGGCTCCGTCACGGACTTCGACCTGTCCGCGCTCTACGACGACAGCAAGTCGCTCAACGAGGGTGCCGTGACGATCCCCGGCTACAGCATGGAGGGCTGGTATGGGCGGATCTTCCGTGGTTGCGGCTTCTTCGACCCGGACAAGCCGATCAGCACATTCACCAAGAAAGAGTTGCAGGACCTGCTCCACAAGGAGCCAACCAAGATCAAGATCGAGGGCATCAACCTGACGTACGTCGGCCTGATCCCGCAGATCCAGAAGTCGTTCCTGGCCAAGGACATCGACACGCTGCAACCGCACATCCGCGCCTTCGTGGAGCGGGCCGTGACGTTCACGACCTGCCCGGAGTGTGCCGGCACCCGGCTCAGCGCGGAGGCCCGGTCCTCCATGATCAACGGTAGGAACATCGCCGACGTCTGCGCGATGCAGATCAGCGACCTGGCCGACTGGGTCCGAGGCATCGCGGAGCCCTCGGTGGCGCCGCTGCTCGCCGGGCTGCAACACCTCCTCGACTCGTTCGAGGAGATCGGGTTGGGCTACCTGTCCCTCGACCGGCCGTCGGGCACCCTCTCCGGTGGCGAGGCGCAGCGCACCAAGATGATCCGCCACCTCGGCTCGTCGCTCACCGACGTCACCTACGTCTTCGACGAGCCGACCATCGGGCTGCACCCGCACGACATCGCGCGGATGAACAACCTGCTGCTGCGGCTGCGCGACAAGGGCAACACCGTGCTGGTCGTGGAGCACAAGCCGGAGGCGATCGCCATCGCCGACCACGTCGTCGATCTCGGCCCCGGGGCCGGCACCGCCGGTGGCGAGGTGGTGTTCGAGGGCACCGTGGACGGGCTGCGGGCCAGCGACACCCTCACCGGCCGGCACCTGGACGACCGGGCCAGCGTGAAGACATCGGTACGGACGCCGTCGGGCGTGCTGGAGGTGCGGGGCGCGAGCACCCACAACCTGCGGGACGTCGACGTCGACATTCCGCTGGGCGTGCTGGTGGTGGTGACCGGGGTGGCCGGGTCGGGTAAGAGCTCGTTGATCCACGGCTCGGTGTCCGACCGGGAGGGCGTGGTGTCGGTCGACCAGAGCGCGATCCGCGGGTCGCGTCGGAGCAACCCGGCGACGTACACCGGGCTGCTGGAGCCGATCCGCAAGGCGTTCGCGAAGGCCAACGGTGTGAAGCCGGCACTGTTCAGCGCCAACTCCGAGGGCGCCTGCCCCGGCTGCAACGGCGCCGGCGTCATCTACACCGACCTGGGAATGATGGCCGGTGTGGCGGCCACCTGCGAGGAGTGCGAGGGCAGGCGTTTCCAGGCTTCGGTCCTGGAATACCGGTTCGGTGGCCGCGACATCAGCGAGGTGCTCGCCATGTCGGTGACCGAGGCGGAGCGGTTCTTCGCCGACGGCGAGGCGCGTACGCCGGCCGCGCACGCCATCCTCGACCGGCTCGCCGACGTCGGCCTCGGTTACCTGAGCCTCGGCCAGCCGCTCACCACCCTGTCCGGCGGCGAGCGGCAGCGGCTCAAGCTGGCCACGCGGATGGCCGAGAAGGGCGGCGTCTACGTCCTCGACGAGCCGACCACCGGCCTGCACCTCGCCGACGTCGAGCAGTTGCTCGGCCTGTTGGACCGGCTCGTCGACTCCGGCAAGTCGGTGATCGTCGTCGAGCACCACCAGGCCGTCATGGCGCACGCCGACTGGATCATCGACCTGGGTCCGGGTGCCGGTCACGACGGCGGCCGGATCGTCTTCGAGGGCACCCCGGCCGATCTCGTCGCCGCCCGCTCGACGCTCACCGGCGAGCACCTCGCGGCGTACGTCGGCGGCTGAGCCCGCGAGATCAGGTCTCGGCTCGGCCTGGTCGGCTGATGGGGGCGGTGAGCATGCCGGTGATGGCGTCGACGAGGAAGTCGCCGACCTCGGGCCATCGGGGGTCTTCGCCGTCACGTTCGGCGCGTGCCTCGACCTCTGCGGTCGCGGTGCTGACGATGCGGGTGATCAGTCGCGCCCGGCCGGCGACCACGTCCGGGTCGAGGTGCCGCAGCCGCGCGGCGAGTGACGCGCGCAGTTGCAGTGCCTGTGGCGTGATGTCCTGGGCTTCCCGCATGATCGGCTCAGTGGCGGGGTTGTGGAGTACGTGGTCGAGGAACCGGGCCCGCCAGCTCGGGCGCGGTAGCTGGTCGAGGACCCGCATGCTGGGCGCCACGAGACCGCGTATGTCGCCGAGGACGGAGTCGTCGGGTGGTGGCATCCCGGCGCGTTGTTGCGTCACGTCGTGCACGTGGCGGGCCAGAAGCGCCTTCAGCAGCCCTTCGCGCCCGCCGAAGTAGTAGCGCACCGCCGAGTGGTTGGTGTTCCCGGCTGCCTCGGCCACCCTCCGGTCGGAGATCTCCGCGACGCCTGATTCGGCGAACAGCCGCTCGGCCGCGTCCAGCAGCGCGGTGCGTGCCGCCCCGGACCGCCTCATGACCTGGCCCCCTCGTGTGTCCGCCGAGATGTGTGACTGAGGTCAACCTAGCTGGATTCCCACTCTCGGCATCCGCCACCTACAGTTTGTAAGTCACCTGGCGTACAAACATGGTCTGGAGCATGCATGGATACCGAAGCCGTGATCGAGGCTGCCGACGTGATCGACGGCCGCCCGCCCGGCGCGGACCGCAAGGAACAGATCATCCGAATGGTTGCCCTGTTCGTGATGCCGTTCCTCATGGTCACGATGATGTTCGCGACCTACATGGCGACCATGCACTCACCGCACCCCCGGGACATGCCGGTCGCGGTCGTCGGCAGCGGCGCGACGGCGCAGGCGATCGTCGACGGGCTCAACGCCGCTCCGGGTGACACCACCGAGGCCACGCTCGTGGCCACCCGGGACGACGCGGTCGACCTGCTGCACGACCAGGAAGCCGCCGGCGCGCTCATCCTGCCCTCCGAGGGCAGCACCAGCGCGACCATCCTCACCGCCTCGGCGGCCGGCGCCTCGCAGGGCGCCACCGTCCAGCAGTTGCTCGCGCCCGTGACCGTCGAGAACAACTGGCAGGCCACCACCGAGGACGTGGCACCGCTACCCGACGGTGACCGCGCCGGCATCGTGGTCCTGTTCGCCGCCATGGGCATGATGCTGGCCGGCTACGTGCCGCTGAGCATGATGGTGATGGGCACTCCCCACCTGCTGCGGCTGCGGCGGTTCCTGCCCGTGCTGGCCGGCTGGTCCGCGGCCACCAGCTCGATCATCTGGCTCATCCTCGGGCCCATCGTGGGGGCCGTCGAGGGCCACTACCTCACCTTCCTCGGCGTCGGCATGCTCGCCACCGCAGCCGTCGGCATGGCCCAGTTGCTGTTCTCCAAGCTGGTCGGGCCCCTCGCGGTGCTCCCCGGCATGCTGCTCTGGGTCGTGTTCGGCATGCCCGCGTCGAACCTGGCGCTGTCCGTGCACAACATGCCCGGGTTCTTCCAGTTCCTGCACGGCGTGCTCCCGCTCCCGGCGGCCGGCGAGGCGCTGCGCTCGGTCCTCTACTTCGACGGCACCGGCCTGGGTGGCCACCTGATCGTCCTGGGCGTGTGGATCATCGCTGCCCTCGCGCTCTGCCTGCTCAAGGAGCGCAGCGCGACCGGGGACGTCATCCCCGGCGTCCCGCCGATCTCCGACCCCGACGCCAAGGCTCCCGCCCTCGCCGGCGGCCCGCCGCGCTCCAAGCGGTTCCGGTACGTCGCCGCGGCCGCCTTCCCGCTGGCCATCCTCGTGGCCGTCGTGGGCGCCATGGGCTTCTCCATGCACAAGCCGCAGCCGCACGACATCCCGGTCGTCGTGGTCGCCGCGCTGCCCGAGGTGGCCCAGCAGACCGCCGACGGCCTCAACACCCAGCTCGACGGCATCCTCGACGTCACCGTCGCGAACACCGCTGAGGAGGCCACCGAGCAGATTCGCGCCCGCGACGTGGTCGCCGCCTTCGTCCTGCCGTCGGCACCGGACGCCCCGGCGACGCTGTACTCGGCCTCCGCGGCCAACCCGAGCCAGCAGTCCACGATCCGCGCGATCTTCGAGCCGATCGCCGCCGCCCAGGAGCTTCCGCTCACGCTGACCGACGTGCAGCCCTTGAGCGAGAACGACACCGGCGGCAGCAACAGCATGTACGTCGGCATGTCCTGGATCATGGCCGGCTTCCTGTTCCTGGCCGTCCTGCGCGGCGGTGCCCCGCACGTGCGCCGCCTGCCGCAGTTCCTGCCGCTCCTGGGCGGCTGGGCGATCGGCATGTCCGTCTGGCTGTGGTTCCTCTTCGACGTCCTCATCGGCGCGATCAGTGGCAACGCCCTGGAGATGATCGCGTACGGCGCCCTGACCATCTTCTCGGTCGCCCTGGCCACCGGAGTGCTCACCCGCACCGTCGGCCTGGCCGGGATCATCCCGATGATGGTGGTGCTGATGATGGCCGGCGTGCCCGCCTCCGGCGGTGGCCTGTCGGTCTACATGGTCCCCGAAGTGTTCCGCCCCCTCCAGGACATGCTGCCGCTGCCGGCGGCGGTCGACATCGCCCGCTCGCTGCGCTACTTCGACGGTGTCGGCGTCGGGCAGAACCTGCTGGTCATCGCCATCTGGGGTGCCGTGGGACTGGTCCTGAACCTGCTGATCGATCAGTGGCTCAAGCGCCGCGAGCGTCGCTCGGGTGCCGACGACCCGGACGCTGGCTCGGCTCCGGAGGTGCCCTCGAAGCTGGTGCCCGTCGAGGTGCACTGAGCGACGACAGTCCACCGCCGACCCGCCCGGGTCGGCGGTGGACTGCTCGATCTCGTCAGGCGGGGTTGTACTCGACAGCGACGTCGAGCACCCACGTGATGCCGAACGGGTCGGTGAGCATGCCGTAGAGGGGTGCCCAGCCGGCCGGTGCGAGGTCCACCACGACGGTCGAGCCCTCGCTGAGCTTCTTCCAGTAGCCGGTGATCTCGTCGGCGTCCCTGCCCCGGACCGAGACGAAGAACGGGCTCTCACCCTGGCTCCACGGCCGCGCCGCCGGCACGTCGTACGCCATGATCTGGAAGCCCTCGGGGGAGGTGACCTGGCCCCACATGATCTGGTCGGCCTCGTCCGGGTTCTGCACGTTGTGGGCCTCGGCGTAGGTCACCGCGACCAGGTCCCCGCCGAACACGGACCGGTAGAACTCGAGAGCGGCCCGCGCGTTGCCCCGAAGGTTGATGTGCGCGACGGTGGTGATGCTCATTGCTGCTCCTCGTGTTACGGATGATCCGCGGCTGTTGCCCCGGCGCGGGACAGACAGTGGCAGGGGTAGCGGTCAGGTTGTGGCCGCTACTTGGGGAAGAATCTGGTTCATGCCCACCACCTCGGCGAGACTGCTGGCGCTGCTCTCTCTCCTTCAGGCACGGCGTGACTGGCCGGGCGGCCTGCTCGCCGAGAGGTTGAACATCAGTCCGCGTACGGTGCGGCGCGACGTCGACCGGCTGCGCGAGCTCGGCTACCCGATCCGGGCCTTCAAAGGACCCGACGGCGGCTATCGGCTCGACGCCGGAGCCCAGATGCCGCCGCTACTGTTCGACGACGAGCAGGCGGTTGCCATCGCCGTCGCACTCCAGGTGGTCTCGGCCTCCGGGGCGGACGTCCAGGAGGGCGCGGAACGAGCGCTGAACACCATGCGGCAGGTCATGCCCAGCCGACTGCGGCACCGCATCGACACCCTCCAGGTCACTGCCGTCGACCAGCCCACCACCCGCCCGGGATCCTGGGTCGACAGCACCGTCCTGACAGCCATCGGCGCGGCCGTCCACGCCCACGACGTTCTCCGCTTCGACTACGTCGCGGCGACCGCCGAGACGGACGCGCCGCCGCGCCGGGTGGAGCCCCACCACCTCGTCACCTGGAAGGGACGCTGGTATCTGGTCGGCTGGGACCTCGACCGCGACGACTGGCGGATCTTCCGCTGCGACCGGATCAGCCCGCGTACCCCCACCGGACCACGCTTCACCCCACGGCAGCTGCCCACGGCAGACGTGGCCACGTTCGTCACCGGCCGCTTCCGGGGTTCCGCGGACAGTTCGGAGTGGCCCTGCGTCGGCGAGGTCATCCTCGACCTTCCCGCCACAGTCGTCGCCGCGTACACCCGCGACGGGATCGTCGAGGAACTCGGCGCCGACCGTTGCAAGCTCGTCCAGGGCTCCTGGTCCTGGACGGGTCTGGCAGCAGCCCTCGGCAGGTTCGACACCGGCATCGAGGTGATCAGGCCCGCGGAGCTCAAGGCCGCCTTCGCGGGGCTCGCCCGCCGCTATGCCGACGCGGCAGGATGACGCCACGGCGTCGCGCAGGGTTTCCTACCAGCGGAAACGCAAAACCGGGCGCGGGGAGCCGACATGCTCCTGCGCCCGGCGAGGTCATTCTTGGTGCCCCCGGCAGGATTCGAACCTGCGCCCCCGCCTCCGGAGGGCGGTGCTCTATCCCCTGAGCTACGGGGGCTCAGCGACTGGAGAAGACTAGCAAACCTGCTGCGCGAACGCCGAATCGGTATCGGGTGAGCCGATCGTGTCGGAGACCGGCTCACCCGGGTGCTCAGGCCGCCGCGATCGCCCGACCGCAGCTGGGCAGCGGGTGCAGGACGATCCGTCGGGGCAGGCGGCGCGGCCACTCGTTGCGCGGCCAGGAGCCGTCGACGATCAGGTGCACTGTGCGCTGCTCCTCGCCGCTGAGCCGCAGCACGAAGTCGCGGGGGAGTGGCGGGTCGACCGTCGGTGTGGTGATCATGAACCGCACCCGGCCTCGGGACGAGACGGCGGAGATCACGTCGGCGGCCGGCATGGTGCCGCGCAGTCGCACCCGGCCGATCCAGTAGACCTCCGCCAGGTGCTCCTGGGCCGCCCGGGTGATCGCCGGGTATTCGCTGCGGACCCACCGCTCGACCGCGCTGACGCATAGCCCGCAGGCCCGCTCGCGCGGTTCCCGCGGACCCAACCCCCAGGCTCGCAGGTACGCCCCGACGGCGCCCGCGTCCAGCGGCAGGTCGAACCGGCGCTGGATGAGCGTGGTGAGGCTCTGCCGCGTCCACAGCTCCTCATCCAGGCCGAACTCGTCGGGGTGGACGCCCCGCAGCGCGTCGATCAGTTCGAGTTCCTGTTCGCGGCTGAGCATTCCCGGCTCGCCCTGCCGCTGTCCGCGACGGACGGCTGCCACCGCCCCGTCACCGCCGATGGTGTGGCGTCGGCACCAACTGGTGACCGAACGCCGTGCGTCTCTGAGTGCAACCCCCACGTCTTTGGCAACGAGCCCGAATCGCAACTGGTCACGATATGTGGGGAGAAAACTCTCTAAGCAACGTAATAGGTTGGACCGCTCCAATCGACCAAACCGGTCGCTAGGCGACAAACGTCTACAAGTCGCCCTGCCGGTACGCGCCGCAGCGGGCCGGCGTAGTCGCTGCGACGGGTCGACCAAGCCTCGACGCAGTGGCCAGCCCTTGACCACTCCAGGTCGCCGATGTGGGGGCATCCACCCGCAGGGATACCCCCATGTCGCCGATCTGGAGTGGATCAAGGGCTGCCGTCTGCCGCGCGCAGCGCCCGACATGGCGCGGGCCCGCGGCCACCGCCGACGTGCGGCGGGGACGCGGGCCCGATGTGCCCGTGCGGAGGGTCAGCCCTTGGCCTGCGTCTGGAGCTGCCGGAGGTTGTTCAACTCGGTCTGCTGGGTGGCCTTCATGGTCTGCGCCACCCGCACCACCTCGTCGTTGTCGGTCTCGCCGAGCACCGCGTCGATCATGTGGATCCCGCCCAGGTGATGGTTGATCATCAGGGTCAGGAACTGCCGGTCGACCTCGATGCCCTGGGCGTCGCGCAGCGCCGTCATCTCCTGCGGGGTGGCCATCCCCGGCATCAGCCCGTCCTTGACGGTCGCCCCGTCGGACATCCAGGCCATCGGCGGTTGCGACCCGGTCGGGCTGAGGCCCCACTCCCGCAGCCAGGTCTGCATGGCGCCGATCTCGCCCTGCTGCCCGGTGGCGATGTCCACGGCCATCTGCCGCACCGCGGGCATCGTCGCCGACCGGTAGGCGGTGAGGCTCATCTCCACCGCCTGGGTGTGGTGCGTCGTCATGTCCCGCGCGAAGCCCGCCTCGACCGAGGTGTCGCCGGGGCGGGTGAGCTGCGGGGTGAGCAGGCCGCCGGCGTACCCGAGCAGCAGGCCCACCACCACCATGATGGCGAGCGCCGGGACGCCGTAGCGACGTGCCGGCCCCCGGCCGTCCTCGTCGGGGTCGGCCGGTGCCGCGTTGTGCTCGCTGTCGGTGGTGGCGGGGGCAGTCATTCGCCGTCCTTACTGGGTGGGCGTCTGGGCCTGGAGGTCACGCGGCGTGGTGCCGGTGGCCGTCACACCCTGGTTGCACAGTGCGGTCGGACCCTCGATGGAGGCGTTCACCCGCAGGGCCTTGATGAACTCGTCGATCCGCCCGTCGTCGGCGTTGTCGACCTTGAGCTGGTAGCCCCACGCCTGGAGGGAGATCGGCTTGTCCAGGCCCTCGAACGGGCTCAGCATCATCTTTTCGACGCCGCGCACCTTGCCGGCGAGCTTGTCGACCTGGTCCTGCGGCAGGTTCGGCTGGTAGGTGATCCAGACGGCGCCGTGCTCCATGCTGTGCACCGCGTGCTCGCTGGCGATCGGGGCGTCGTACACGTCGCCCATGCAGTTCTGCCAGGTGGCGTTGTGCACCCCGCCCACCGGCGGCGAGTAGTTCCAGGTCAGCGGGCCGGACTTGTGCGACTCGTACTTCAGGCTGTCCGGGTCGGACTTGCGGATGTTGACGATGCCGTCGATGGCGTTGGCCCGCTTGTCCCACGGCTTGGCGCCCTGGAACGACGCCCAGGCGCCGTACCCGATGATGCCGGCCGCCAGCACGCCCACGGCGACGAAGAGCGCGATCGGGCCCCAGGCCCGACCCTGGCTCACCTTGACCGGGGTGACCGGCTTGCGGGGGCCCTTGCCGCCTGCCCGCGGGCTGCCTGCAGGCTTGCCGGTCGGCTTGCTGGAGCCGGCCTTGGCGCCGGACGCAGGCCGGCCCGCAGCCGGCTTCTTGCCGGTGCTGACCACGGTCGGGCGGCGCTCAGGGCCGCCCGGGGTGCTGATGCTCATCGTGCCTCGTCAGGTCGGTCGGTCAGGGGAGATGGCGGGCCGATGACGCGCAGGGTTGCCGCCGAGTGCCCGAGTCTACCCCCGATAACATGGGGGAGTGACTCCTGCAGAACTCGCCTCGGTCGTCCTCACCGCCGCCCACGCCGTCTTCGACGAGCGTGGCCTGGACCACGCCGCGCTGCCGGAGCGCACGGTGGTGGAGCGACCGCGCAACCCCGAGCACGGCGACTACGCGTCGACGCTCGCTCTGCAGTTGAGCAAGAAGGTGGGCGTCCCGCCGCGGGATCTGGCCGCCGCCCTAGCCGACCAACTGGGTCGGGCATCCGGCATCAAGTCGGTGGAAATCGCCGGGCCGGGCTTCCTCAACATCCGGCTCGACGCCGCCGCCGCCGGCCAGCTCGCCCGGCTGATCGTCGAGGCCGGCGCGGAGTACGGCCGCAGCGACCGGCTCGCCGGCGAGAAGATCAATCTGGAGTTCGTGTCGGCCAACCCGACGGGCCCGGTGCACATCGGCGGCGTCCGCTGGGCGGCCGTCGGTGACGCGCTCAGTCGGCTGCTGCGGGCCGCCGGTGCCGAGGTGGGCACGGAGTACTACTTCAACGACGCCGGCTCCCAGATCGACCGGTTCGCCCGCTCGCTGCTCGCCGCGGCGAAGGGCGAGCCCGCACCGGAGGACGGCTACGGCGGGGCGTACATCGCCGAGATCGCGGCCGAGGTGCAGGCCCGGCGGCCCGACGTGCTGACCCTGGACGACGACGCCGCCCAGGAGGTGTTCCGGGTCGAGGGCGTCGCGCTGATGTTCGACGAGATCCGCTCCACGCTGCGCGACTTCGGGGTGGAGTTCGACACCTACTTCAACGAGAAGGACCTGCACGACCGGGGTGAGCTGGATCTCGCGCTGGTCCGGCTGCGCGAGCAGGGTCGGGTCTACGAGTCCGACGGCGCCACCTGGCTGCGGACCACCGACTTCGGCGACGACAAGGACCGGGTGCTGCGCAAGTCCAACGGCGAGTGGACGTACTTCGCCGCGGACTGCGCCTACTACCTCGACAAGCGGGAGCGCGGCTTCGAGCGGGTCGTGATCATGCTGGGCGCCGACCACCACGGCTACGTCGGGCGGATGAAGGCGATGGCGGCCTGCTTCGGCGACGACCCGGAGCGCAACCTGGAGATCCTCATCGGGCAGCTGGTCAACCTGCTGCGCGACGGCGCCCCGTTGCGGATGAGCAAGCGGGCCGGCACGGTCATCACGCTGGAGGACCTGGTCGACGCGATCGGCGTGGACGCCTCCCGGTACGCCCTGGCCCGCTACTCCAGCGACTCGCCGATCGACATCGACATCGAGCTGTGGACGCGGGCGAGCCGCGACAACCCGGTCTACTACGTGCAGTACGTGGCGGCCCGGACGGCCAGCGTGGCCCGGCACGCCGCCGAGGTCGGCCTCACCCGGGGCGAGGGCGAGGCGTTCCGCCCCGACCTGCTCGGCCACGAGAAGGAGAACGAGCTGCTCAAGGCGCTCGCCGAGTTCCCCGCCGTGGTCGCCTCCGCCGCCGAGCTGCGCGAGCCGCACCGGATCGCCCGCTACCTCGAGGAGCGCGTCGCGCAGGCGTACCACCGCTTCTACGACGAGCCGGCCTGCCGGATCCTCCCGCGCGGCGACGAGCCGGTCTCCGACGCCAAGCGGGCCCGGCTCTGGCTCAACGACGCCACCCGCACCGTGATCGCCAACGGCCTGCACCTGCTCGGCGTCTCCGCACCCGAGAGGATGTGACATGAGGGCTCACGAGGCTGGTGCGCTGCACGGCGACATCGGCAGCCGGGGGCCGGCGTGGCTGCGTACCCCGGAGGACGTCAACGCCCTGATGCCGGCGCTGTGGCCGCGCAGCGTGACGCGCGGCGCCGACGGCGCGGTCGCCGTCGCGGGCCTGAGCGTCCGCGACATCGCGGCCGAGTTCGGCACCCCGGTGTACGTCCTCGACGAGGCCGACCTGCGCTCGCGCTGCCGGGACTTCCGGGCGGCCTTCCCGAAGGAGGACGTCTACTACGCCGGCAAGGCGTTCCTCTGCCGGGCGGTGGTCCGGATGATCGCCGAGGAGGGGCTGTACCTCGACGTCTGCACCGGCGGCGAGCTGGCCACGGCGCTCTCGGCGGGGATGCCGCCGGAGCGGATCGGCTTCCACGGCAACAACAAGTCGGTGGCCGAGCTGAGTCGGGCGCTGGACGCGGGTGTGGGCCGGATCATCCTCGACTCGTTCACCGAGATCGACCGGCTCACCGCGCTGGCCCGTGAGCGGGGCGTCCGGCCCGGGGTGCTGATCCGGGTCACCGTGGGTGTCGAGGCACACACCCACGAGTTCATCGCCACCGCGCACGAGGACCAGAAGTTCGGCTTCTCGCTGGCCGGCGGCGCCGCCGCCGAGGCCGCGTTCAGGGTCCTCGACGAGGGCGTGCTGGAGCTGCGCGGGTTGCACTCGCACATCGGCTCGCAGATCTTCGACGCGAGCGGCTTCGAGGTGTCCGCCCGGCGGGTGCTCGGCCTACAGGCGCAGATCCGCGACGCGCGTGGGGTGGAGCTGCCCGAGCTGGACCTGGGCGGCGGTTTCGGTATCGCGTACACCACCCAGGACGACCCGGCCACTCCGCAGGACCTGGCCAAGCGGCTGCGCAAGATCGTCGACTCGGAGTGCGCGGCGGAGAGCCTGGCCGTGCCCCGGCTGTCGATCGAGCCCGGCCGGGCCATCGTCGGGCCGGCCGTGTTCACCCTCTACGAGGTCGGCACGGTCAAGGACCTCGACGGCATCCGGACGTACGTCAGCGTCGACGGCGGGATGAGCGACAACATCCGCACGGCGCTCTACGACGCGTCCTACTCGGCGACGTTGGCCTCCCGGGCATCGACCGCGCAGCCCCTGCTCGCCCGCGTGGTGGGAAAGCATTGTGAGTCCGGGGACATCGTGGTGAAGGATGAATTCCTGCCCGCCGACGTGCAGCCCGGAGATCTTGTCGCAGTGCCCGGCACCGGCGCCTACTGCCGGAGCATGGCCAGCAACTACAACCACGTGCCCCGACCAGCGGTCGTCGCGGTACGTGACGGTCAGGCGCGTCTGATCGTCCGGCGGGAAACGGAAGAGGACCTGCTCGCATTGGATGTTGGATGACGTCACCTGTGCGTTTGGCTCTGCTCGGCTGCGGCACGGTCGGTCAGGAGGTGGTCCGGCTGCTGCACGAGCAGTCGGCCGACCTGACTGCCCGGATCGGCGCTCCGCTGGAGATCGCCGGCATCGCCGTGCGCCGGCTCGGCCGCGACCGCGGTGACCTGCCGGTCGATGAGTCCCTGTTCACCACCGACGCGCTCGGCCTGGTCAAGCGCGACGACGTGGACGTGGTGGTCGAGGTGGTCGGTGGCATCGAGCCGGCCCGAACCTGGCTGGTCGAGGCGCTGCGCGCGGGCAAGAGCGTGGTCACCGCCAACAAGGCGTTGCTCGCCGAGGACGGCGTGGCCCTGCACGAGGCGGCCGCCGACGGCGGCGGCGACCTCTACTACGAGGCGTCCGTCGCCGGGGCCATCCCGCTGCTGCGCCCGCTGCGGGAGTCGCTGCACGGCGACCGGATCAACCGGGTCACCGGCATCGTCAACGGCACCACCAACTTCATCCTCTCCGCGATGGACGCCACCGGCGCAGGCTTCGCCGAGGCGCTCGAAGAGGCAACCGAACTGGGGTACGCGGAGGCCGACCCGACCGCCGACGTGGAGGGCTTCGACGCGGCGGCCAAGGCGGCGATCCTCGCCTCGCTGGCGTTCCACACCCGGGTCGGCGCCGCCGACGTGCACCGCGAGGGCATCACCGAGGTGACCGCCGCCGACATGGCCAGCGCCCAGGCGATGGGCTGCACGATCAAGCTGCTCTGCATCGCGGCCCGGGGCGTCGACACGGCCGGCCGCGAGACGGTCAGCGTCCGGGTGCACCCGGCGATGATCCCCCGCAGCCACCCACTGGCCAGCGTCGGTGACGCCTTCAACGCTGTCTTCGTGGAGGCCGACGCGGCCGGGCAGTTGATGTTCTACGGCCGGGGCGCGGGTGGCGCGCCGACCGCCAGCGCCGTGCTCGGCGACGTGGTGGCGGTCTCCCGCAACCGGCTCGCCGGAGTCCGCGCGGCCAGCGAGAGCGCGTACGCGGCCCTGGCGGTCCGGCCGATGGGCGAGGCGCTGACCCGCTACCACATCAGCCTGGACGTGGCCGACCGTCCGGGTGTGCTGGCCGCGGTGGCCGGTGTGTTCGCCCGGCACGACGTGTCGATTTCGACGGTGCGGCAGGGTTCCGCGGGCGGAGCGCCCGGCCGGGACGGCGACGCCGAACTGGTCATCGTCACGCACGTCGCGCCGGACGCCGCGCTCGCCGCGACCGTGGGTGAACTGCGTGGCCTGGACATCGTGCGATCGGTCACCAGTGTGTTGCGGGTCGAGGGCGGGGCCTGAATCGTTGCACCGGTCGTGGGGCGCTCGCTCGTCCCGCCAGGTGGGTAACCCGGGGTGTGCCACCGGACGCTCCGACAGGCTGGTCCAGGGTGACCGTGTGCGCAGGTCGGCGCGAGGGTCAGAGGCGAGGAGAGCGACATGTGGCGGGGTTTGATCGAGGCGTACCGGGATCGGCTGCCGGTCACCGCGGCCACGCCCGTCGTCACGTTGCACGAGGGGAACACCCCGCTGCTGCCGGCGCCGGTGCTGTCGGCGCGGCTCGGCTGCGACGTGTACCTCAAGGTGGAGGGCGCCAACCCGACCGGCTCCTTCAAGGACCGGGGGATGACCGTCGCGGTGTCCAAGGCGGTCGAGGCCGGTAACAAGGCGATCATCTGCGCCTCCACCGGTAACACCAGCGCGTCCGCCGCGGCGTACGCGGCCCGTGCCGGGCTGACCTGCGCGGTGCTGGTGCCGCAGGGCAAGATCGCGCTGGGCAAGCTGGCCCAGGCGCTGGTGCACGGGGCGAAGCTGCTCCAGGTGAACGGCAACTTCGACGACTGCCTGGCGCTCGCCGCCAAGCTGGCCCAGGACCACCCGGTCGCGCTGGTCAACTCGGTCAACATCGACCGGTTGCAGGGCCAGAAGACCGCCGCCTTCGAGATCGTCGAGGCGCTCGGCGACGCGCCCGACATCCACTGCCTGCCGGTCGGCAACGCCGGCAACATCTCCGCCTACTGGATGGGTTACTCGGAGGAGCACGCCGCCGGCACCACCACCCGCGCACCGAAGATGTACGGCTTCCAGGCCTCCGGGGCGGCCCCGATCGTGACCGGTCAGGTGGTGCCGGAGCCGTCGACCATCGCCACCGCGATCCGGATCGGCAACCCGGCGAGCTGGACCAAGGCCCTCGACGCCCGGGACGCCTCCGGTGGTCTGATCGCCGCGGTGACCGACCGGGAGATCCTCTCCGCGTACCGGCTGCTCGCCCGCGAGGTCGGGGTCTTCGTGGAGCTGGGCAGCGCGGCCAGCGTGGCCGGCCTGCTCCAACAGGCTGCGGCGGGTGCGGTGCCGGCCGGGTCGACGGTCGTCTGCACGGTGACCGGTCACGGCCTGAAGGATCCGGAGTGGGCGATCTCCACGGCGCCGTCCCCGCTGACCATCGCGAACGACCCGCTGGCGGCGGCACGCGCCCTCGACCTGGCATAAGGCGGTAACCACCCGGCCGGGTGGGCGGCGGGGGGCGGCGTCCCGCCGCCGCCGACGAGCGGGCGTGGGGGCGGCGGGGGTCGGCGTGATCGAGTCCGGCACACTCTCGGATATCCCCGCCCGTAATCTCGTTCAGGAGTGAACCAGGCCGATGTCGCTGCTCGCCAGATTCAGCCTCGCCAACCGAGGGCTCGTCGCCCTCATCGCGGTGGTGATCACGGCGTTCGGAGCGTTCGCCGTGCCGTCGTTGAAGCAGCAACTGCTGCCATCACTGGAGTTCCCGGGCGCGTTCATCGTGGCCGCCTACCCCGGCGCCGGACCCGAGATCGTCGAGTCGCAGGTGACCGAACCGATCGAGAACGCCCTGCAGGGCATCCCCGGTCTGGACAAGATCAGCTCCACGTCCCGTGAGGGATCGGCGACCGTCCAGGTCCAGTACGAGTTCGGCACGGACCTGGACAACGCGGTCAACAAGATGCAGACCGCGCTGAGCCGGATCGACGCCCAACTGCCGGAGAACGTCGACCCGCAGGTCATCGCGGGCGGCACCGACGACCTGCCGGCAATGGTGCTGGCCGCTGCCGGCACCGGTGACGAACGGGCCCTGGCCGAGAAGCTGCGCTCGGCGGTGGTGCCGGAGCTGGAGAGCATCGACGGGGTACGCGCGGTCGAGGTGACCGGGGCCCGCGACGACGTCGTGGTGGTCACCCCGGACCAGGCCAAGCTGGCCGCGGCGAAGCTCCCGCCGACCGCGATCGGCTCGGCGCTCAAGACCAACGGCGTGTCGATGCCGGCCGGTGCGGTCGCCGAGGGCGGCCTGACCCTCCCGGTGCAGGTCGGTACGCCGATCGCCACCATGGACGACCTGCGCGGCATCGTGGTCGCGCCCGGCGCGGTCCCGGTCCGTCTCGGTGACGTGGCGACCGTCGAGCAGACACTCGCCCCGATCACCGCCATCACCCGGACCAACGGCAAGGAAAGCCTCGGCATCATGGTCACCGCCGCGCCGGACGGCAACGCGGTGGAGATTTCGCACGAGATCCGGGACCGGCTGGCCGACCTCAAGGACGCCTCCGGCGCGGAGCTGACCGTGGTCTTCGACCAGGCGCCGTTCGTCGAGAAGTCGATCGAGGCGTTGACCACCGAAGGTCTGCTGGGCCTGGTGATGGCGGTCATCGTCATCCTGGTCTTCCTGCTGTCGGTGCGCTCGACCGTGGTCACCGCGGTCTCCATCCCGCTCTCCGTGCTGGTGGCGCTGCTCGCCCTGTGGATCGGCGACTACTCGCTCAACCTGCTCACCCTCGGCGCGTTGACCATCGCGGTGGGCCGGGTGGTGGACGACTCGATCGTGGTGCTGGAGAACATCAAACGGCATCTGGAGTACGGCGAGGAGAAGCAGCACGCCATCATCACCGGCGTCCGTGAGGTGGCCGGCGCGGTGACCGCGTCCACCCTCACGACGGTGGCGGTGTTCGCGCCGATCGCGCTTGTCGGTGGGTTCGTCGGGCAGCTCTTCGCACCGTTCGCGATCACCGTGACGGTGGCCCTGCTCGCCTCGCTGCTGGTCTCGCTGACCGTGATCCCGGTGCTGGCGTACTGGTTCCTCAAGCCGCGTGGCGGCACGGTCGACGACGAGGCGGTGCGGCGCGGCGCGGAGGAGAAGGAGCTGCGCAATCCGTTGCAGCGGGCGTACCTGCCGGTGATCGGCTTCGCCACCCGCGAGCGGTCGACCCGCTGGATCACGGTCGGGGTCGGCCTGCTGGTGCTCTTCGGCACCTTCGGGCTGGCGCAGAAGCTGGAGACCAACTTCCTGGACGACTCCGGTCAGGACACGCTGAGCTTCCGCCAGGAGTTGCCGGCGGGCACCGGTCTCGTCGCCACCGACGAGGCGGCCAGGCGGGTCGAGGCGGTGCTCGGGCGTATCGACGGGGTCGAGACGTACCAGGTGACCGCGGGCGGCGGGGACAACCCGTTCGCGGGCGGCGGCGGCAACAACGTCGCGACCTGGTCGCTGGCGCTCGACGGTGACACCGATGCCAAGCAGATGCGTACGACGTTGCGCGAGGAGTTCGACAAGCTCGGCATCGACAAGGAGCAGATCACCTTCGGTGGCGGGCAGGACGCCTCGACCAGTCAGCTGGAGGTGATCGTCCAGGGCAGCGACCCGGAGGTGCTGACCCGCGCCGCCGAGGCCGCCCGGACGGCGATGGCCGGGGTGCCGGGCGTCGAGGACGTGTCCACCAGCCTCGCTGAGCGGGTGCCGCGGGTCGACGTGACAGTCGACCGGGTCGCCGCCGGCCGGGTCGGGCTCACCGAGGCAGCGGTGGGTCAGCTCGTGTCGCAGGCGTTCCGTGGCGCTCCGCTGGGGCAGGTCTCGCTCGACGGCCGTCAGCAGAACGTGGTGCTGCGGTTGAGCGCGACGGCGCCGGTGTCGCTGGAGGAGCTGCGCGCCCTTCCGGTCGGCCCGGTGAAGTTGGACGACATCGCGGACATCACGCAGGCCGAGGGGCCGCAGCAGGTCACCCGGATCGACGGTGAGCGCAGCGTCTCGGTGACGGGCACGGCGACCGGCTCGAACCTGGGCGCGACCAGCCAGGAGCTGCAGAAGCGGCTGGACGCCATCAACGTGCCGGGTGCGACCTTCGCCATCGGTGGGGTCAGCGCCGACCAGGCGGACGCCTTCGCCGACCTGGGGCTGGCCGTGCTGGCCGCCATCGCGATCGTGTTCCTGATCATGGTGGCCACGTTCCGTAGCCTCACCCAGGCGTTGATCCTGCTGATCTCGATCCCGTTCGCGGCGACCGGCGCGATCGGCCTGCTGCTGATCACCGGGACGCCGATGGGCGTGCCGGCCCTGATCGGTGTGCTGATGCTCGTCGGCATCGTGGTGACAAACGCGATCGTGCTGCTCGATCTGATCAACCAGTACCGGGCGCAGGGCATGGGCGTCCAGGAGGCGGTGGTCGAGGGCGGCCGGCGTCGACTGCGCCCGATCCTGATGACCGCGATCGCGACCATCTTCGCGCTGTTGCCGATGGCGCTCGGGTTGACCGGCGAGGGTGGCTTCATCTCCCAGCCGCTGGCGGTGGTGGTGATCGGTGGCCTGCTCAGCTCGACGCTGTTGACGCTGATCCTGGTGCCGACGCTCTACACGATGGTGGAGCACACCAAGGGGTCGCTGCGGGATCGGCGTCGCGCTCGGCGTTCCGGGGACGCGGCCGTGCCCGAGCCGACCGGGTCGGAGACCGCGGGGCCGTCCAGTCCGAACCAGGTGGCGGTGCCCGCCGCCGCATCGGCGTCGAGCTCCGGGTCCGCGTCGGCCACGGCGGAGGGCTCGCAGCCGGCCGCGCGACCCTCCGGTGCGCTGGTGGACGGCACGGACCAGTTCGAGGTGCTGCGGCTGCCCCGCAGCCGCACCTCGCCGCTGCCCCCGTCGGAGCCGACCGAGTAGTCGACCCGGCAACACCACGGCGCCCCCGGCAGGCCTCGACCTGCCGGGGGCGGTCCCGTTCGCGGGCGCCGACACTCCGATCGAACAACCGGCCTGCACTTTATGTCACCTCTTGCATACTTCTGGTAGGCATTCGAGGGTGCGAGCGGAGCGGGGCGGCAGATGAGCGAGGGCGCGCGGGGGTGGTCCCGTCGCGACCTGCTGCGCCGGGGCGGGCTGCTGGCAGGCGGGGCCGCCGTCGGCGCGGGAGCGTCCGAGGCGTGGCGGGTCGATCGCCGCGGGCTGCCGCTCGGCGATGGCCCGGCCGGCGCCACGGTCGGTAACAGGCAGCAGGACGTCGGCAGCGGAACGCTCACGGCCGTCTGGTCGGTGGCGACCGAGAGGCGACTGGTGGCGCTCACCTTCGACGACGGACCATCTCCACAGTGGACGCCAATGGTGTTGGACGCTCTGGCCCGGCACCAGGTGCCCGCCACGTTCTTCCTGGTCGGCGTGCAGGTCAGACAACACGCCCACCTCCTGCGCGACCGACTCGCCGAGCACGAGGTGGGCAACCACAGTTGGGCGCACCACGACCTCGCCCGGATGGACGCCGGCGAGGCGTACGACGACCTGAGCCGCAGCCACGACACCATCGCCGACCTGATCGGAACGCCGCCCCGGCTGATCCGCCCGCCGTACGGCCACCTGGGCGGCGCGGTGCTGCACGCGGCGGCCCGGCTGAGCTGCCGCCTGGTCCTCTGGTCACTGCAGATGGTGGAACGGGAATTTCCCGATGACCCGACCGGGCACGCCCGCCGGATCGTGGCCGACGTCCGGCCGGGAACGATCCTGCTCGGGCACGACGTGGGGGCACGGCGGCGCCTGGTCGCGCTGCACGGCCTCCCTGACATGATCACCGGGTTGCGGGCCCAGGGTTACACCTTCGTGACCGTATCGACACTCCTCGCAACCGGAGTAGGCCCCGCATTGACCGGGTAGGGTCCCGCTCCGTGGCGACCACCCTCTCCGTCCTCACCGGCAATCGGAGCTTCCGCAACCTCTTCCTGGCCGAGCTGGTGGTCTTCGGCGCCGACTGGTTCGTCATGGTGCCGCTGCTGGTGCTGCTGCCCCAGTTGACCGGCAGCGGAGTCTGGGGCGCGCTGGTGCTGGCGGTGGACACCGGCATCGTGGCGCTCCTGCTGCCGTACACCGGCACGGTCGCCGACCGGTTCGACCGGCGGAAGATCATGATCGCCGCGAACGTGGCCGCCCTGGTGGGCGTACTGCTGCTGCTCGGCGTCCGCAGCGCCGGCACGGCGTGGCTGGCGCTGGTGGCGATCGGCGTGGTCGCCGTGGCCAAGGCCTTCTACTCACCGGCCGCCCAGGCCGCGCTGCCCAACGTGCTCCAGCCGCACGAACTGGCCGCCGGCAACGCGGTGGCGGGCTCGGCCTGGGGCACCATGACGGTGGTCGGCGCCTCACTCGGCGGCGTACTCAGCTCGGCCACCGGCCCGTACGTCTGCTTCTGGGTGGCGGGGGTGGGCCTGGTGCTGGCCGCGGGCCTGGCCACGCGGATCCGCCGGCCGTTGCAGGCGGCCCGCGACCCGGAACTGCCGGCCCAGCGGACCTGGTCGGCGGTCCGCGAGGCGCTCGGCTACATCGGGCACCGGCCCCGCGTGCTGGCGCTGGTCACGGTCAAGTCGGCGGTCGGCCTGGGCAACGGGGTGCTGACGGTGTTCCCGCTGCTCGCCAGCGTGTACGGGGCCGGTCCGCTCGGCGCCGGCCTGCTCTTCGCGGTACGCGGGGCCGGGGCGTTGGTGGGGCCGATCCTGATGCGCAGGGTGCTGACCAACCGCTCCTGGCTGCTGCCCGGGCTCGCGTTGTCCATGTCGCTCTATGGCCTGTCCTACCTGGGCACGTCGGTGGTCCGCTGGTTCCCGTTGGTGCTGCTGCTGGTCTTCGTGGCGCACTTCGCGGGCGGCAGCAACTGGGTGATGTCGAACTTCGCCCTCCAGGGCGAGGTGCCGGACCGGTTGCGCGGGCGCGTCTTCGCCACCGACATGATGCTCGCGACGCTGGCCATCTCGGTGAGCCAACTGGCGGTGGCCCTGGTGGTGGACGTGGTGGACGAACGGGTGGTGCTGGCGGGCTGTGGGCTGGTCACCCTCGTGTACGCGATCGGCTGGCGGATCGCCACCCGCCGGCTGTCGCTCACCGACCCGGTTACCGAGCCGGTTCCGAACCCGACCGGTTGACCTGGCGGTCCCATGCTGCGGGCAGCGGACCGGAACGTCGGTGCGGACCCCTAGCATGGGCGCGTGCCGACGAACTTCACCGCCGGGCCGGTTCGGGTCCGGGTCCCCGCGACCAGCGCCAACCTGGGCCCAGGCTTCGACGCGCTGGGTCTCGCCCTCGGGCTCTACGACGACCTGGCTGCCGAGGTCGCGCCCGCCGGCGTCCGGGTGACGGTGACCGGTCAGGGCGCCGGCGAGTTGCCGGACGACGACCGGCACCTGGTGGTACGAGCCATGCGCGCGGCCTTCGACGTGCTCGGTGCGCAGCCCGACGGGCTGAGTGTGGAGTGCGTCAACCGGATCCCGCAGGCGCGCGGGCTGGGCTCGTCGTCCGCCGCGATCGTCGCCGGGGTGCTCCTGGCCCGCGCACTGGTCGCCGATGGGGAGCACCGGCTGGACGAGCCGGGCGTGCTCAGGCTGGCCGCCGAGATCGAGGGCCATCCGGACAATGTCGCGCCGTGCCTGCTCGGCGGTTTCACGCTCGCCTGGTCCGAGCCGACCGGTGCCCGCGCGGTGTCCCTGCCGGTCGCCGACGGGGTGCGGCCCACGGTTTTCGTGCCGGCTGAGCGTGGCTTGACCGCGACCGCGCGGGCCGCCCTGCCGGCCACCGTCCCGCACGCCGACGCCGCGTTGACCGCCGGGAGGGCGGCCCTGCTGGTCCACGCGCTGACCGCAGATCCGTCGCTGCTGCTGCCGGCCACCGTCGACCGACTACACCAGGATTACCGTGCAGCCGGGATGCCTGCCACGTCTGCGCTGGTCAACGAGTTGCGCGCGGCGGGTGTGGCGGCTGTGGTCAGTGGGGCCGGCCCGACAGTGCTGGCGCTGAGCGAGCCGCCAGCGGGCTTCCACCTGGGAACAGACTGGGAGTTCTGGAAGTTACCGATAGACGTCAGCGGTGCCCGGGTCGCCCGGGGTAGACTGGGACACGCCGAGCGGGACCCTGTTGCCGCAGGTCGGAAGAGTTGATTACGCTCTAGGCCTAGCACAGCCGCGAAGCACGCGATCTCCTGCGGGGCGGCGCACCCCCGAAGCTCTCGGCGGTCAGCCCGTCACCCCTGCCCAAGGCCCACGCCGCACCGCAGTTTCCACAGGTCGCCGCAGACGGCGAGACCTGCTCACCGACGTTGGTGAGTCGGGAAACCACCGGCTGCTGTGTCACAGACTCCCGCGACGCGTCCTTGCGAGGCGGGTGCACCGAGGCCGCCCGGCCACCTGAGTTCCGACTCCGGGCAGTCCCGGCCTTATCGAGGGAAGGAATCCATTGAGCGACACCACCGACGTGACGTCGGATGTTTCCAACGTCGCTGGCGATGCCACCGCAGCCGCCCCCGCCCGTCGTCGGCGCAGCGGCACCGGTCTGTCGGCGATGCTGCTGCCAGAGCTGCAGAGCCTGGCTGCGTCGCTCGGCATCTCCGGCACGGCTCGCATGCGTAAAGGCGAGCTGATCGCCGCGATCTCCGAGCGGCAGGGCGGCAACGCCGCCGGGACCCCTCGACCGCGAGCCGAGGTCGCGGCCGCGGCCGCTCCGGCCCGTGAGGAGGTGCGCGAGACCGTGGATCGCCCGGCGGCTGAGAGCCGCAGCGCTGAGCAGGCGCCGGCCGAGCCGGCTGCCGAGACCGAGACCCGGGGTCGTACCCGTCGTACCCGGACCGCCCCGGCTGAGGGGCGCACCACAAGGGCGCGCAGCACCGAGCCCCGCAGCACCGAGCCCCGCAGCACCGAACCCCGTGCCGCTGAGCCCCGCACCACAGAGGCTCCCGCCACCGAGCCTCGCGCCACTGAGGCGCGCAGCACTGAGGCGCGTACCGACGAGGTGGAGACCGGCGAGCGGGCCGACCGCGGTGAGGGCCGCCGGGAGCGGGCCGAGCGTTCCGACCGGAACGAGCGCTCTGACCGGGGCGAGCGGGCCGACCGTTCCGACCGGGCCGAGCGTTCCGACCGTGGCGAGCGTTCTGACCGGGCCGAGCGCGGCGAGCGTTCTGACCGGGGCGAGCGGGGTGAGCGTTCCGACCGGGCCGAGCGCGGCGACCGCAACGAGCGGAGCGAGCGCTCTGACCGGGGCGACCGCAACGACCGGGGCGAGCGTTCCGACCGGGGCGAGCGTGCCGAGCGCAACGACCGGCCGGAGCGCGCCGACCGCGGCGACCGCAACGACCGTGGTCAGCGGGTCGAGCGGGTCGAGCGGGACAACGACGACGACGACGGTGAGGGCGGCGGCCGGCGTGGCCGGCGCAGCCGCTTCCGCGACCGCCGACGTGGCCGTGGCGAGCGCGCCGAGACCGGTGGCGACACCGGTGGACGCGAGCCGCAGGTCGGCGAGGACGACGTCCTCGTCCCCGTGGCCGGCATCATCGACGTGCTCGACAACTACGCCTTCGTGCGGACGACCGGCTACCTCGCCGGCCCGAACGACGTGTACGTCTCGATGTCCCAGATCAAGAAGTACGGCCTGCGTCGCGGTGACGCGATCACCGGCGCGGTGCGTGCCAACCGTGAGGGTGGCAACAGCGGTGACCAGCGGCGGGACAAGTACAACCCGCTGATGCGGCTGGACACCATCAACGGGATGGAGCCGGAGGAGGCGCGGCGCCGGCCGGAGTTCTACAAGCTCACGCCGCTCTACCCGCAGGAGCGCCTGCGGTTGGAGACCGAGCCGCACATCCTCACCACCCGGGTCATCGACCTGGTCATGCCGATCGGCAAGGGCCAGCGAGCGCTCATCCAGTCGCCGCCGAAGGCGGGTAAGACGATGGTGCTCCAGGCGATCGCGAACGCGATCACCCGGAACAACCCGGAGTGCCACCTGATGGTGGTGCTGGTGGACGAGCGGCCCGAAGAGGTCACCGACATGCAGCGGTCGATCAAGGGCGAGGTCATCGCGGCCACGTTCGACCGTCCGCCGCAGGACCACACCACGGTGGCCGAGCTGGCGATCGAGCGGGCGAAGCGCCTGGTCGAGCTGGGGCACGACGTCGTCGTGCTGCTCGACTCGGTGACCCGGCTCGGTCGGTCGTACAACCTGGCGGCGCCGGCCAGCGGCCGGATCATGTCGGGTGGTATCGACTCCACCGCTCTCTACCCGCCGAAGCGCTTCCTCGGTGCGGCTCGCAACATCGAGAACGGCGGCTCGCTGACCATCATCGCGACGGCCCTGGTGGAGACCGGGTCCATGGCGGACACGGTCATCTTCGAGGAGTTCAAGGGCACCGGCAACGCGGAGCTGAAGCTGGACCGGAAGATCGCTGACAAGCGCACCTTCCCGGCCATCGACATCAACCCGTCCGGTACCCGTAAGGAAGAGGTCCTGCTCGCGCCCGAGGAGCTGGCCATCATCCACAAGCTCCGCAAGGTGCTGCACTCGCTGGACTCGCAGGCGGCGATGGACCTGCTGCTGGACCGGCTCAAGCAGTCCCGGACCAACATCGAGTTCCTGATGCAGATCGCGAAGTCGACGCCGGGGGAGTGACCATCCCCGGTTGACCGACGACGAAGGGGCACGGCCATCGCGGCCGTGCCCCTTCGTCGTGTCCGCCCGTCGTCCTTTGCTCTGCTTCAACCGGCGCAACACTTCGGGGTGCTTTGTGTTGCGCCCGTTGAAGCAGAGCAAAGGGGACCGAGAGGGGGTGGCCGGCCCTGCTCGCACGCCACCAGAGGGGTTCGGCGGGGAGCCAGGAGCCCGGCTGGCGGAATTTTCCTTCGGTTCAGTCGGCGGGGCTTGAAACTTCTATTCATTGGCGGGTTGACTGTCGTCCATGCGTACCCGCAGACGATCCGCCCGTCGCACCGGCGTCCTGCTGCTGACGCCGCTGCTCGCCCTGGCGGCCCCGCCCGTCGCCTCCGCACCCGCGGCCCCGCCCGTCGCCTCCGCGCCTACCGGGGCCTCGCTGCCCGGGACCGCGCCCACCGTCGCGGAGGACGCGCCGCCCGCGTCCTCCCGGCCGGCTGGCTCGGTCAGCCTGGCCGCCGACCCGGCAGCCGCGACCACCCCTGCCGCCGCCGCTGGTGGCCTGGAACCGGCCGGCGGCCTGGAGACCACGAAGGCCACCCGCCCGGTCGCGCCAGGCGTGCAGCTCACGTCCTTTGACCGGTACGACGCCGATGGCTGGCTGCGCGCCGACGCGCTCACCACGGACCTCGCCGGCGGTGCCACCGTCGACTACGTCAACTCCGGGGCGGTCAGCCGGGCCGAGCCACTGCGCAAGGCGGTGGACGCCTCCCGCGCGGTCGCCGCGGTCAACGGCGACTTCTTCGACATCAACAACTCCGGTGCCGCCCAGGGCGTCGGAGTCCGCGACGGCGAGCTGGTCCAGTCGGCGGTCAGCGGCCATCGCAACGCGGCGGCGATCACCGTGAACGGGCTCGGCCGGGTGATCGAGGTGAACTTCGACGGCACCGCCACCCTGCCCGCCGGGCCGGTATCGCTGACCCAGTTCAACAACCTGGTGCAGGCCGACGGCGTCGGGGCGTTCACCGAGCTGTGGGGGACGTACTCCCGGCAGCGCGCCGTGGAGGGCGCCGCCCGCGTGGTCGAGGTCACCGTGACCGGCGGTCGCGTGGCCTCGGTGACCGGCGCGGCCGGCAGCGGCCCGATCGTCGCCGGCAGCACCGTGCTGCTCGGCCGCGACGCGGGCGCGGACGCCCTCGCGGGGCTTCGCCCCGGTGACCCGGTGACGGTGGCCTGGCGGCCGAAGCCGTCCGACGGCAGCACCCTGCACGCGGCGGTCGGGGGCGGCAACGTCCTGGTCCGCGACGGCGTCGTGCAGGGCATCGCCGACCCGACGCTCGCTCCGCGCACCGCCGTCGGGTTCAGCGCCGACGGCCGGAAAATGATCATGTTGACGGTGGACGGCCGTCAGGTCGACAGCCGCGGCGTGACGCAGACCGAGATGGGCCGGATGATGGCCGAGTTGGGTGCCCACCACGCGCTCAACCTGGACGGTGGTGGCTCGTCCACGCTGCTGGCCCGGGAGCCCGGCGCGTCGGCCGTGCAGGTGGAGAACGGCCCCTCCGACGGCAGCGAACGGGCCGTGCCCAACGGCCTGGCCATCTACGCGCCGAAGGGCAGCGGCCGGCTCACCGGCTTCTGGGTCGAGACGGCCAGCGACCCCACCGTCGCCCCGGGCGTCTCGCCGGTGCGCGGCGGCCGGCCCGACCGGGTCTTCCCCGGACTGACCCGCACCCTCACCGCGGCGGGCTACGACGAGACGTACGGCCCGGCGGCCGGCGCGCCCACCTGGCGGGCGACCCCGGCGGTACGCGGTCGGGTCGGCCGCGACGGGGTGTTCCACGCGGGCACGCCGGGGGCCAGCACGGTCACCGCCGCGCGGGGTCGGGCCACCGGCTCGTTGAACCTCACCGTGCTCGGCCCGCTGGCCCGGATCGGCTCCACCGTGCCGAGGGTGGGGTTGACCGGCCGCGACGGCAACGCCCTGGTCGGCGTGGTCGGATACGACGCCGAAGGCAACACCGCGCCGATCGAGCCGGCCGATGTGACAGTCGACTACGACCGGGACCTGTTGCGGATAACCCCGACCGGCGACGGCAACCTGAGCGTCAGCGCGGTGCGGGACAACGGCTCCGCCCTGGTGACCATCCACGTTGGACGGCAGAGCACCGTCCTGCCGGTCACCGTCGGGCTGACCGACGTGCCCGTCGCGGGCTTCGACGACGCCGCGTCCTGGCGGTTCAGCCAGGCCCGGGCCAGCGGGTCGGTCGCGCCGGCGCCGGGCCACACCGGCACCGGCCTGCGAATGTCGTACGACTTCAGCCAGTCCACCGGCACCCGGGCCGCGTACGCCGACCCGCCGGCCTGGATCGAGGTGCCCGGCCAGCCGCAGGCGTTCGGCATGTGGATCCAAGGCAACGGCACCGGTGAGTGGCCCAGCCTGCACCTGCACGACGCCCAGGACACCCAGCACGTGCTGCGCGGCCCGCTGATCACCTGGACCGGCTGGCGGTACGTGGAGTTCGCGGTGCCGGCCGGGGTGCAGTACCCGGTGCGGGTGCGCCGCTTCTACGTGGCCGAGACGAACGCCGCCGCGCAGTACACCAGCGAAGTGATCATCGATGACCTGGTGGCGAAGGTGCCGCCGACGGTCGACGTGCCGGCGGCGAACCCGCGCACCGATCGGGTTGTGGTCCGCGACGGCACGGTGGACGGCGCGCCGTGGCGGTTCGCGGTGCTCTCCGACGCCCAGTTCGTCGCCGCCGCGCCGGACAGCGACCTGGTCGCCCAGGCCCGGCGGACGCTGCGCGAGGTGCGCGCGGCCCGGCCGGACTTCCTGCTCATCAACGGAGACTTCGTGGACACCGCCTACCCGGCCGACTTCGCGCTGGCCCGGCGGATCCTCGACGAGGAGTTGGGCGACGCGCTGCCCTGGTACTACGTGCCCGGCAACCACGAGATCATGGGTGCCCCGATCAGCAACTTCGAGGCGGCATTCGGTGCCACCGCACGGGTGTTCGACCACAACGGCACCCGGTTCGTCACGCTGAACTCGTCCACCGGGACGCTGCGCGGCGGTGGCTTCGACCAGGTACGGATGCTGCGCGAGACGCTTGACGCGGCGGCCACCGACCGGCGCGTCGGCTCGGTCGTCGTCCTGCACCACCACCCGGCGCGCGACCCCAGCCCGGCGCAGGCCAGCCAACTCGGCGACCGCAAGGAGGCGGCGCTGCTGGAGCAGTGGCTGGCCGACTTCCAGCACCGCACCGGCAAGGGCGCGCTGTTCGTCGGCGGGCACGTCGGCACCTTCCACGCCGACCGGGTGGACGGAGTGCCCTACGTGATCAACGGCAACGCGGGCAAGACGCCCTCCACCCCCGCCGACCAGGGCGGCTTCACCGGCTGGACGGAGTTCGGTGTGGACCCGGTCACCCCGGCCGAGGCCGACCGGGCCCGCCGTGACCCGCTCGCCGAGGGGCCACGCTGGGTGGACGCGGAGTTCCACGCACACCTGGACCGGCTCACGCTGAACGCTCCGCCCAGCGTGGCGGTCGGCAGCCCGGCGACGGTCGACGCCACGCTCACCCAACCCGACGGGCGTACGGTGCCGGTGGCCGCGCCGGTCAGCGCCGACTGGTCGGCCTCGCCGGGCGTGCACATCGGCTCCGCGGCCGGGGTGCGCCCGTGGCACACCGCCCGCTTCGACCCGGCCACCGGCACCCTCACGGCGCTGCGGCCCGGGTCGGTGGTTCTGGCGGTCACCGTCAACGGCGTCCGCACCGAAACCGCGATCACCCTCACCGCTCGGGCCGCCGCGCCCGCGGCCTGACCCCGCCCCCGCCGCCCCGCACCGTCGAGCCGCACGGGCCGGGGCGGCGGGCCAGGGTCAGAAGTCGCCGTCCGCCACCTGGAAGACGGTGAGGCCGAGGGCACGCCACATCTGGACCACCTGGACGCGGTCGTCGAACACGCCGACCACCCGGTAACGGTCCCGGATCTCCCGGTCGTAGATCTCCCGCTTGACGATCGAGTCCTTGCGGGAGTCGCCGACCGCGCGTAGGTGCAGGCCGAGGTAGGGGACCCGGACGTGCCGGGCCAGCCACGCCTCGGTCGCCGCTCGGGCGGAGGCGTCCCGCCCGGAGCAGAAGACCACCCCGTACCCGGCGGCGTGCATCGCCCGGACCGCCGCGATCACCGCCGGGTTGGGGTGGTCCTGGCCCACCCGCGTCATGTCGTACGGGCTGCGGGAGACGGCCAGCGCGACAGTCCCGTCGATGTCCACCAGCACGATCTCCCGAGGTTCGGCCGACGGCGGGTGCACGGCGGCTGGCCGTCCGGTGCGGGCCTGCGGCACCGGCAGGGGCAGCGTGCGCCACTGTAGGTACCGCTCGTGCAGCCGGCGGATCGCGTCCGCGCCGACCTGGTCGTCGACCGGGCGAGCGGCGTCGCGGCGCAGGCACTCGTCCAGCGGTACGTCGGTGAAGTCGTGGACCTCGAATTCCGCGCCGTGGCGGGCAGCCAGCTCGGCCCAGCCCCGCAGCGTCCGCGCCCGCAGGTTGGTGTCGTCCACGCACACGTTCGCCCGCGCCCGCAGCAGCGCCTCGACCTGAGCCTGCTGCACGACTGTCACCTGCGCCTCCGCCCACTGGGTGAAGAGCCGCTCGCCGTGCAGCATCCGCCGCAGGTCGTCCCGGTTGACCCGGAGGACGGACGGCTGGAGTGTGCGGGCGAAGGTCGTCTTGCCCGAGGCCGGCAGGCCCCGGGTGGCGATCAGGCGGGTCATCGGGGCACCTCGGGCTCGACGGGCGTACCCCCGGCGGGGCACGCGACGGCGGTTCGTTGGGTGGACGAATGCCGGGCTGGGCGGCGGGAATGCGGACGAGGAGGCACGTGTTGACGATGCCGGACGAGGTGTGTGGCCCGATTATCGGGTCGGCTCAGGCCCATGGCACACTGGTCAATCGGCCACCGGTTCCGGTTCACGCCCGAGCCCGTCGCGTACGGCGCGACGAGCGATGACGGCGACCCGGCGACCACCAACGAGAGGACCGAGGCGAGATGAAGGCAAACATCCACCCGGAGTACGTGACCACCGAGGTCAGCTGCTCCTGTGGCAACACGTTCACGACCCGCAGCACCGCCAAGGGCGGGGCGATCCACGCCGAGACCTGCAGCGCCTGCCACCCGTTCTACACCGGTAAGCAGCGCGTTCTCGACACCGCCGGCCGGGTCGCGAAGTTCCAGCAGAAGTACGCCAAGGTTCAGGCCAAGAAGGCCAAGTAACTCACCGTTCGGCGCCCGCGTCCGGTTTCTGCCGGATGCGGGCGCCGTCCGCGTTCCGCCCTGTTTTCGTCCGGCGACCGGCTGTCCGCCCGGCCCGGCCGGCGCCCCCCCGTACCGTCGAAGGAGCATCCGCAGCATGAGCAGCGAGCGTCTGGCCGGTCTCCTCGACGAGTACGCGGAGTTGGAGAAGCGGTTGGCTGACCCGGCCATCCACGCCGACCAGGCCACCGCGCGTCGGGTCGGCCGTCGGTACGCCGAGTTGGTGCCGCTGAACAAGGCCGCCGGCGAGCTGGAGCAGGCGCGTGCCGACCTGACCGCCGCCCGCGAGTTGGCGGCCGAGGACCCCTCCTTCGCCAGCGAGGTGGAGTCGATCGCGTCGTCCCTGCCGGTGTTGGAGGAGCGTCTCGCCGAGCTGCTCATCCCGCGCGACCCGCACGACGCCAAGGACGTGATCGTCGAGATCAAGGCCGGTGAGGGCGGCGAGGAGTCGGCGCTGTTCGCCGGTGACCTGCTGCGGATGTACACCCGGTACGCCGAGCGGCACGGATGGGTCACCGAGGTGATCGACGCCCAGGATTCCGACCTCGGCGGCGTCAAGGACGTCTCGCTGGCGATCAAGACCAAGGGTGTGCCGGACGGCGGCAACGGCGTCTGGTCGCGGCTCAAGTGGGAGGGCGGCGTGCACCGGGTGCAGCGCGTCCCGGTCACCGAGTCGCAGGGCCGGATCCACACCAGCGCCGCCGGAGTGCTGGTGCTGCCCGAGGCCGAGGACGTCGACGTCACCTTCGACCAGAACGATCTACGCATCGACGTGTTCCGGTCGTCCGGGCCGGGCGGTCAGTCGGTGAACACCACCGACTCGGCCGTGCGGATCACCCACCTGCCGACCGGCATCGTCGTCTCCTGCCAGAACGAGAAGTCCCAGTTGCAGAACCGGGAGCAGGCGATGCGGATCCTGCGGGCACGGCTGCTCGCCGCCGCCCAGGAGCAGGCCGACGCCGCCGCCTCGGACGCCCGCAAGGCGCAGGTCCGCACGGTGGACCGCTCGGAGCGGATCCGCACCTACAACTTCCCGCAGAACCGGATCACCGACCACCGGATCGGCTACACCGCGTACAACCTGGACCTGGCGCTCGCCGGGGACCTGGACGGGGTGCTGGACGCGCTGGCCGAGGCCGACCGCGCGGCCCGCCTGGCCGGCGACACCGAGCTGTCGCGCCGCTGACCGCGCGCCCCGTCCCGTCCCGTCCCGTCCCGCGCCCCGTCGATCATGGGGTTGTGGTGGGCGGTTTGTCACGCCGTGGGCCTTTGATGAGGCACCACAACTCCTTGATCGACGCCAGCTCTCGCGGTCAGCTCGCGCGGGGGCGTGACTTGGCGCGCAGCATCTCCCGGTCGGCCTCCTCGAAGGCGACGCTGAGGGCGTCGCGCAGCCCACTGCCGCCGGAGACCTCCGCGAAGCCGATGCTCATCCCGACCGGGGTGCCCGGCACCAGCGACTCCCAGTCCTCGGCGCTCACCGCCGCCTCGATCCGACGCGCCACCTCGGCGGCCTCGACCATGCCGGTGTCCGGCAGCACCACCACGAACTCGTCGCCGCCGTAGCGGGCCACGAAGTCACCCCGGCGCATCACTCGGTTGATCACCCCGGCGATGCGTTGCAGGACCAGGTCGCCCGAGTGGTGCCCGTGCCGGGTGTTGACCGCCTTGAAGCCGTCCAGGTCGCAGACACCGATCACCACCCGGTCGCCCCGGGTGACCACGGCGGTGATGTACCGCTCCAGCCGACGCCGGTTGGGCAGCCCGGTGAGCGGGTCGGTCAGCGCCTCACCCTCGTACCGTGCCGCCTCCCGGCGCATCTCCTCGTGGTCGATCCGGGCGGCGATGCCGTCGATGTAGACGTCGCGGAGCCGGTCGTTGCGCTGTGCGGCGAGCCGGAACGCCAGCCGGTCGGCCCGGTGCGCCGCCGAGTGGTCGCCGGCCCGGCTCAGCGCGATGCTGCGCAGCCGTGCGGACTCGGCCGAGCCGAGTGTCTCGGTGGACACCCGGATGGTGTCCAGCCGGGCGACCGCCTCGATGGGCCGCCCGTCGGCCACGGCCAGGCAGACCATCCCGAGTTGCCGCATGTCACGGGCGCGGGCGCTGTCGCCGCCGTGGCTGAGCAGCCGGGACGGCTCGGCCTCGCCCGTCGCATCCACCGGGTCGCCGAGTGCGGCCTGCCGCGCCGCCGAGTAGCCGTACGCGGCGAGGCTGCTGGGACGCAGGTTGCCGGCCCGCCCGGTGCGGACGAAGCGGGTCAGGTCGGCGGCGACGTCCCGGAGTACGCGCAGACACCCGTCGCTGTCCCCGTTGTGGTCCAGCGCCACGGCGTTGCGCAGCCTGATGCCCGGCGCCGCGAACGTCTCCTCCGGGATGCCGGCGGTCATCCCGAGCTGCCGGGCGCGTTCGATCGCGCCCAGGGCGTACCCGTGGAAGCTGAGATAGCTGTAGGCCATTGCGAGGTCGTGCCAGCCCCAGGCCGTGTCCCGGTCGGGGTCCTCCACGGCGCCCAGCGCCCGGGCGGCCTTGACCAGGTGGGTGACGCAGCGGTCCAGCGCGCCCTGGTGGTGCGCGGCGAGGGCTGCCAGTGCGTTGAGGTGCCCGTGCAGGTAGGGCTCGTTGAGGTCGCGGACAGCCGCCGACGCCTCCTCGATGGCCCGGGTGAATTCCGCCGTGCGGCCGAGATTGATCAGCGCGGAGAGCCGCTGCACCATGGCGTCCGCGCGCGCCGTCGGATCGTTGGTGGTGCGGATCACCCGCTCCAACAGGGCGTACGACTCCGCGGAGCGGCTGGCCTCCTGCAACGCCCGGGCATGCGTGAGGGCGTCAACCTGGTCATCGACCCGGTCGAGCCAGCCCACTCACAACCTCCTGTCGTGTGCGCCTCGACGCGGCCGTTCGTGACATCGCCGGTGACACTTCATGATTATGTCGTGAGTACTTTGCCGCAACACACCCCCGAAGGGACAGGCCGCGTCCGTCCGTCCGCCGCCGTGGTCCGGGCCGCGCGGGCGCTCGCCGCCGCGGGGGTGGGCCCGGCGCGGGTGGAGGCCGAGCTGCTGACGGCGTACGTGCTGGGGGTGCCCCGGGGCCGGCTGGCGCTCGCCGACGACCTGGACGACGACCAGGTGGCCCGGCTCGACGAACTGGTCGAGCGCCGCGCCAGCCGGGAGCCGTTGCAGCACTTGACCGGTCGGGCCGGGTTCCGGCACCTGGAGCTGGCGGTCGGCCCGGGTGTCTTCGTGCCCCGCCCGGAGACGGAGTTGCTGGCCGGCTGGGGCGTCGAGCAGGGCCGGGGTCGGCCCGAGCCGCTGGTGGTGGACCTGTGCAGTGGTTCCGGCGCGATCGCGTTGGCGGTGGCCCAGGAGCTGCCCGGGGCGCGGGTGGTGGCGGTGGAGCGGTCCCCGGCGGCGCTGGCGTGGCTGCGCCGCAACGCCGCCGAGCGGGCCGCGGCGGGGGACCGCCCCATCGAGGTGGTCGAGGCCGACGTCACCGCGCCGGATCTGCTGGCCGACCTGGTCGGCCGGGTGGACGTGCTGCTCTGCAACCCGCCGTACGTGCCGGTGGAGGTGGTGGTGCCGCCGGAGGTGGCCGGGCACGATCCGGCGGAGGCGGTCTTCGGCGGCGTGGACGGCCTGACGGTGATCCGGCCGGTGCTCACCCGCGCGGCGGAGCTGCTGCGCCCCGGCGGCGTGGTCGGGATCGAGCACGACGACACGCACGACGTGGCGGTGCCCGCGCTGCTCGTCGCGGACGGCCGGTTCACCGCCGTCACGGAGCATCGGGACCTCACCGGGCGCCCTCGATATGCCACCGCGTCCCGATCGGCGGACGGCCAGCACGCCGCTTCCGGCTCGGCGTGGCAGACTGACTCCTCGTGATGCTCTACGACTGCCGGTCGCCCGCCGATCGGGACCGCGGCATCGCTGCGGCCATCGAGGCGGTCAAGAACGGCGAGCTGGTCGTCCTTCCGACGGACACCGTCTACGGAATCGGCGCGGACGCGTTCACTCCGTACGCGGTCAAGGCGTTGCTGGACGCGAAGGGCCGGGGCCGGCAGATGCCGCCGCCGGTGCTGATCGGTTCGCGCCACACCCTGGACGGGTTGGTGTTTTCGCTGCCCACGGCCGCTCGCGAGCTGGTGGAGGCGTTCTGGCCGGGTGCCCTGACGATCGTGGTCGAGCACTCGCCGAGCCTCCAGTGGGACCTGGGCGACAAGTCGGGCACGGTGGCGGTGCGGATGCCGCTGCACCCGGTGGCGCTTGAGGTGCTGCGGGAGACCGGCCCGATGGCGGTCTCGTCGGCCAACAAGACCGGCCAACCGGCGGCGGTGACGGCCGAGGAGGCACGCGACCAGCTCAGCTACTCGGTGCGGGCGTACCTGGAGGCCGGGCCCTGCCCGGACCCGGTGCCGAGCACGATCGTGGACCTGACCGGCGAGGTGCCGCAGTTGCTGCGGGCCGGCGCGATCCCGCTGGAGAAGCTGCGCGACGTGGTTCCGGATCTCGTCGACATCCAGGGGGTCTGAGTGCCCCCGTTCACCGTTCTGCACGTCTGCATGGGCAACATCTGCCGCTCGCCGATGGCCGAGCGGCTGCTCGCCCTCGCGGTCCGGGAGCGGTTGGCGCGGCGTTCGCAGGACCCGGCCGGGGCCGAGGAGTTGCTGCACAGCCACAGCGCCGGCACCGGCGGCTGGCACGCCGGTGAGGAGATGAACCCGCCGGCGGCCCGGCAGGTCATCGGCCGGGGCGGGGACGTCGAGGGCTTCGCGGCGCGCAAGCTGCGTTCGGACCTCATCGACGCCGCAGACCTGGTCCTGACGGCCACGGCCGACCAGCAGGAGTACGTGGTGGCGCTGCGTCCGGACGCGGCGGCCCGCACGTTCGTGCTCGGTGAGTTCGGCCGGTTGCTCGCCGCGGTGGACACCGCCGCGCTGCCGGCGGCGGAGGCGACCCCGGAGGGGGTGTACGCCCGGGGCGTGGCCCTGGTGGCGGCGGCCCACGGCAACCGGCTGGGCACCAGCCTGCTGCCCACCGATGATCTGGACGACCCCTGGGGTCGCGGTGACCAGTGCTTCAGCCGGGTCGCCGACGAGATCGAGGAGACGGTCCACCCGCTGGCCGCCGCGCTGCTGCCCTGAGCGCCGTGCGAGTTTTCTCCGGGTTTGGGGAAAACGAGGGGCGAAAGGGGTCTTCCGGGTCATTCTGAACGGGTCCTAGTGTGACCGGCTCCTGCGGGGAGAGCTGATGATCCGGGCCCGACTCGACAAACTACTGACCGTGGTGATCGCCGGCGTGCTGGCCGGGCTGGTGCTGGCCGGGGCTGCCCTGCCCGCGGCCCTGGTCTTCGGGATCGGCTTCAGCGCCCTGTCCACGCCGTACTCGGAGCTGCCGAACACGCTCCGCACGCCGCCCACCGCCCAGCGCTCCAACCTCTACGCCAGCGACGGCACCACCCTGATCACGTCCTTCTACCAGGAGGACCGGGTGGACGTGCCCCTGCAGGAGGTGGCGCCGGTGATGCGCCAGGCCATCGTGGCGGCCGAGGACGTCCGGTTCTACCAGCACAGCGGGGTGGACCTGCGCGGCGTGGTACGCGCGTTCACCGTGAACCGGCGCGACGGCCAGACCCGGCAGGGCGCCTCCACGCTGACGATGCAGTACGTCCGCAACGTGCTCGCCAGCGATCCCCGGCTGACCGAGCGGCAGCGCCGGGCGGCCACCGAGGTCACCACCGCCCGCAAGCTCCAGGAGATGCGGTACGCGCTCGCGCTGGAGCGGGAGTTGAGCAAGGAGGACATCCTCACCCGCTACCTCAACATCGCCTACTTCGGCGCCGGGGCGTACGGGATCGCCGCCGCCAGCAAGCGCTACTTCTCCCGGTCCCCGGCCGAGCTGACCCTGGCCCAGGCGGCGCTGCTGGCCGGCCTGGTGCAGTCGCCGGACAGCGACGACCCGATCAACGGCGACGCCGACAGCGCGCTGGACCGTCGGACGTACGTGCTGGAGCGGCTGGTGGAGTCGGGCCAGGTGCCGGCCGACGCGGCTGCGGCGGCGCGGGCCGAGCCGCTGCAACTGCGGCCCAGCGAGACCCCGAACGACTGCACGGGAGTGCCCGAGGGAAACAACGACTGGGGCTTCTTCTGCGACTGGTTCACCCGCTGGTGGAGCAGCCAGCCGGCGTTCGGGTCGACCGCCGACGAGCGCCAGCGCACGTTGCGCCGGGGCGGCTTCTCCATCGTCTCCTCGCTGGACCCGGCGTTGCAGCGGGCCACCACCGAGCAGGTGCGCAAGATCTACCGGACGACCGACGCGCGGGCGATGCCGACCACGGTGGTGCAGCCCGGCACCGGCCGGGTGCTGGCGATGTCGGTGAACCGCACCTACAGCGTCAAGGACAATCCGGTCGGCCAGAAGAACCACCCGAACACGGTCAACCAACTCGTCGCCGGCGGCGGGGCGATCGACGGTTACCAGGGCGGCTCGACGTTCAAGCTCTTCGCCCTGCTGGCCGCGCTGGAGTCCGGCCTGCCGCTGTCCACGGAGTTCACGGCGCCGACGCAACTGCTCACCCGGTTCCCGGTGACCGGGGAGGCGAGTTGCGACGGGCAGTGGTGCCCGTCGAACGCCAGCCCTTCGTCGATGGACGGCCCCCGCACCATGTGGACCGCGTTCGGTCGCTCGGTGAACACCTACTTCGCGTGGCTCACCGAGCGGGTCGGCGCCGACCGGGTGGTGGAGATGGCCGAACGGCTCGGCATCGTGCTGCGCGCCGACGCCGACGAACGGCTGGCCCGCTACGGTGCGAAGAACTGGGGCCCGTTCACCCTGGGCGTCGCCGCGACGACCCCGCTCGACCTGGCCACCGCGTACGCCACGGTGGCTGCCGAGGGGACCTGGTGCCGGCCGCTGCCGGTGGTCTCGATCAGCGACTCGACCGGCCGGCCGGTGGACGCCGCCAAGCCGGACTGCCGGCAGGTCCTGGACATTGACGTGGCCCGGGCGGCGATCGACGCGTCCCGGTGCCCGGTGGGCGACCAGTCGATGTACCGGCAGTGCGACGGTGCCACCGCGCCCGACCTGCGTGCCCGGCTCGGCCGTCCGGTGGCCGGCAAGACCGGCAGCTCCGAGCGGTACGAGACGGAGACGGTGGTGGCCTTCACGCCGCAGCTCGCGGTCGCCTCGATGGCGGCCAACCCGGATGATCCCCGCGACGCGGTCGGTCAGGCGGTGCAGGCCCGAATGGTGGACGCGGTCGGCGAGGTGCTCGCCTCCGGCCTGCGCGGCCAGCCGGTGCGCGACTTCGTCCCGCCCAGCGAACGGGCCGCCTTCCAGGTAACCGGAGCCCGCACCGGCAACTAACCCCACCCACCCCAACCCACCCCGCCCTCGCGATCTTGCACTTTCTGCCGCGACAAAAGGTGCCAAAGCACCCAAACCTGCGACCCAAAGTGCAAGATCGCGGGGGTGGGGTGGGGTGGTTTAGGGGTTCTGTTCTGCGCCTCGGGCTATGTTGCGGGCCATTCCGCCGAAGACCACCGCGTGGAACGGTGCCACCGACGCCCAGTAGGCGTGCCCGCTCAGCCCTCGGGGCAGGAAGACGGCGCGTTGCTGGTAGCGGCTGCGCCCGTTGTCGGCGGGCAGCACCCGCATCTCCAGCCAGGCACGGCCGGGCAGGCGCATCTCGGCGCGCAGCCGCAACAGCTCGCCCGGGATGATCTCCTCCACCCGCCAGAAGTCCAGTGCCTCGCCGACCTGTAACCGGTGCGGGTCGCGTCGGCCGCGCCGCAGCCCCACTCCGCCGATGAGTCGGTCGAGCCAGCCACGGATCGACCAGGCGAGCGGGAACGAGTACCACCCGTTCTCGCCGCCGACGCCCTCGACGACCCGCCAGAGCGCCGCCGGTGACGCGTCGACCGTCCGCTCGCGGAGGTCGGTGTACGCGGTCCCACCGGACCAGTCCGGGTCGCTGGGCAGCGGCTCGGCGGGGGCGTCCGGGCCGCTCGCGTTCGACCAGCGGGTCTCCACCTGGGCGTCGCGTACCTTGGCCAGCGCCAGCGTCACCGCCTGGTCGAAGCCGGTCAGGCCGCCGGGCGGGTCGGGGACGTACCGGGCGATGTCGTGCTCGTGCGCGACCGCCTCGTGGATCAGGCTCTCGACCAGCGGGCGGGCGATGGCGTTCGGCACCGGGGTGATCAGGCCGACCCAGTGCGAGGAGAGCGACGGGGTGAGCGGCCGGACCGGCACGATGATCCGCCGGCGCAGCCCGGCCACCCGCGCGTACCGCTGCATCATGTCGCGGAAGGTCAGCACGTCCGGCCCGCCGATGTCGAAGCCCCGGTTGACCTCCGGCGGCAGGGCGGTGCAGCCGGCCAGGTAGCGCAGCACGTCACGGACCGCGATCGGCTGGATCCGGTTACCCACCCACCGGGGGGTGACCATGGCGGGCAGCCGCTCGGTCAGGTAGCGCAGCATCTCGAACGACGCCGAGCCGCTTCCGATGATCACCGCGGCGCGGAGCACCGCCGTGGGCACCCCGCTGGCCAGCAGGATCCGACCCACCTCGGCCCGGGACCGCAGGTGCGGGGAGGGGACCTCCTCGTCGGAGGCCGGTTCCGGGCCGCCCAAATAGACGATCCGGTGTACGCCGGCCGCGCGGGCCGCCGTCGCGAAGTTGGTCGCCGCCGCGCGATCGGCCGCCTCGAAGTCGGGCCGGCCGAGCGAGTGCACCAGGAAGTAGGCGACATCCACGTCGGCGAACGCGGCGGGCAGCGTCTCCGGCCGGCTGAGGTCGCCCTCGACGATCTCGGCGGCCGAGGCCCAGGGCACGTCGCGCAGCCGCACTGCCTTACGGGCCAGGCAGCGTACGGTGTGCCCGTCGGCGAGCAGGAGCGGCGTCAGTCGCCCGCCGATGTATCCCGTGGCACCGGTGACGAGGCATCTCACGGGTCCCAGTGTGCGTCCCTCTAGACTCGTTCGCTGTGGAGACCGAGACGAGCACCTTCTGGGGGCCGGATTTTGCGCAGCTCAGGGCAACCGATCCGGAGATCGCCGGGGTGGTCCTCGGCGAGCTGGACCGGTTGCGGGGTGGTCTGCAGCTGATCGCCAGCGAGAATCTGACCTCGCCGGCGGTGCTTGCCGCGCTCGGTTCGACGCTTACCAACAAGTACGCCGAGGGTTACCCGGGCCGCCGCTACTACGGCGGCTGCGCGGAGGTGGACCGGGCTGAGGAGATCGGCGTCGCCCGGGCCAAGGAGCTGTTCGGGGCCGAGCACGCCAACCTCCAGCCGCACTCCGGGGCGAGCGCCAACCTGGCCGCGTACGCCGCGCTGGTGCAGCCGGGGGACACGGTCCTGGCGATGGATCTGCCGCACGGCGGGCACCTCACCCACGGCAGCCGGGTGAACTTCTCCGGCAAGTGGTTCCACCCGGTCGGCTACCCGGTCCGGCCGGACACTGAGCTGATCGACTACGACGAGGTACGGGACCTGGCACGTGCCCACCGTCCCAAGCTGATCATTTGTGGCGCGACCGCGTACTCCCGCCTGATCGACTTCGCGCGGTTCCGGGAGATCGCCGACGAGGTCGGCGCGTACCTGATGGTGGACGCGGCGCACTTCATCGGCCTGGTCGCCGGCCGGGCGATTCCGTCCCCGGTGCCGTACGCCGACGTGGTCTGCGCCACCACCCACAAGGTGCTGCGCGGCCCGCGCGGCGGCATGATCCTGTGCCGTGAGTCGCTGGCCCAGCGGATCGACAAGGCGGTCTTCCCGTTCACCCAGGGCGGCCCGCTGATGCACGCGGTCGCGGCCAAGGCGGTCGCGTTGCGCGAGGCCGCCCAGCCCGAGTTCCAGACGTACGCCCGGCAGGTGGTCAGCAACGCCCAGGCGCTCGCCGCCGGGCTGGCCGAGGAGGGGATGCGCCCGGTTTCCGGTGGCACCGACACCCACCTCGCCCTGATCGACCTGCGGGAGGTGGGGGTGACCGGCGCGGAGGCCGAGCGACGCTGCGACGCCGCGTCGATCACCCTGAACAAGAACGCCATCCCGTACGACCCGCAGCCGCCGATGGTGGCCTCCGGCATCCGGGTGGGCACGCCGAGCGTCACCACGCAGGGCATGCGGGAGGGGGAGTTGCGGCAGGTGGCCGCCCTGATCGCCCGTGCGGTACGCACCGATGCCGGGGCGCCCGGCGGTGCCGACGAGCTGACCCGGATCGGCGCCGAGGTGGCCGAGCTGGTCGCGACGTTCCCGGCGTACCCCCGATGAGCGAGCCACGGGCGGGTGAGCCGGGCGCGATCCGGGTTCGGCTGCCGTACCTTCCCCTTACGCTGCTGAGTTGTGCGGTGCTGGCGGTGCTGGCGGTCCCTCTCGCGGCAGTCCTCCAGGGTGCCGAGGGCGCCGCCGGAGTGGCCGCCGGGATCGCGCTGGTGGTGGTGAGCTATCTCATCTCCGGGTTCTCCGTCGCCTGGGCGGACGCCATCAACCCGCGCATGATCATGTCCGTCGGGTTGGTCACCTACAGCGTGAAGATCGTGATCCTCGGTCTGACCATGTCCGCCATCGCGGCCACCGGTTGGGGTGGTTTACGGGCCATGGGCGTGGGCGTCATCGCGGCCGTGGTGGTCTGGACCGGAGCCCACCTGACCTGGGCGCTGCGGTCTCCGCTGCCGACATTCCGGTCGCGGCGCGACTAATCACGTCCGATTGCGGGCTCCTCAGCGGACGATTGTCGGCAATTTGCCGGTCCCGTCGGGCTGCCTCGGCGGACTTGACGGGAGTAGCCTTGGCGACGGTTGACGCGCCCGTAGTGCGACCCGCACGCTGCCCGCAGTGTGGGGGGTGCCGCACACCCTGGCGCAGGCAGGCTGATATCGTTCGCGGCGTCATGGCCGACGACCTTCACCCCAAGAAGTCCGATGAGCACTCATCGGAGGGCGTTGCCGGCACCGTTCTTGGCTATCTCATCGCCGGAATTGTGGTGTGGGGTTTCCTCGGATGGCTAGCGGGACGCCTTATCGGATTTCCCACGGGCATCGGGATCGCCACGGGCATGATGTTCGGCGCAGCCGGAGCGATCTACTTGATCATGAAGAGGCTCGGTGCTTGAGTTCCAGCACACGCGGGTCTGTCGAGTGCGGAGGATGACACGGTGAGTGGACAGCTCGTCGCCGCCGAGGGGCTTCCCTGGCCCCCCAGCGTCGGAGATTTCTACCCGCCGAACGTGGCCGGCCCCTGGGTCACCAAGTTCGGGATCATGATCTGGCTCGCGGTCGCGTTGCTGATCATCTTCTTCATGCTCGCCTACCGGAAGCCCAAGCTGGTCCCCGGTAAGGCCCAGTGGTATGCGGAGTCGGTCTACGGCCTGGTCCGGGACAACATCGCCCGCGAGCAGATGGGCAACGCGGGCATTCGCTTCGCGCCCTACTTCACGGTGCTCTTCAGCTTCATCCTGCTGACCAACCTCTTCAGCATCGTGCCCGGGTTGCAGATCTCGCCCAACTCGCACATCGCCTTCCCGATCGTGCTCTCGGCCATCTCCTACGTGATGTACCTCTACATCGGCGTCCGGAAGCACGGCTTCGGCAAATACCTGAAGATGATGCTGATCCTGCCCGGCGTCCCGTGGCCAATGCATTTCCTGCTGATCCCGATCGAGTTCCTGCAGAACTTCATCGTCCGGCCGGTCACGCTGGCCCTGCGGCTATTCGCCAACATGTTCGCCGGCCACCTGCTCCTGCTGGTCTTCACCGTCGGCGGGTTCGTGATGCTCGCCTCGGACAGCATCTTCGTCCAGGTGACCTCGGTCTTCTCCTTCGCCATGGCGATCGTGATGGCCTTCTTCGAGGTCCTGGTCGCGGTGCTGCAGGCTTATGTCTTCGTCACGCTGAGCGCCAACTACATCGGGTCGTCGCTGGCAGACGAGCACTGAGACCCGCTCGGCGGGTCACCCGGCCCGACCAAGCTTCTGGATACCGACCGCGTACACGTGAGAACTCACGTGTGAACTAGGAGGAATACCCGCAATGGACGTTCTCGCCGCCATCAACGGTAACGTCAACACCATCGGCTACGGTCTCGCCGCCATCGGCCCCGGTATCGGCGTCGCCCTGGTCTTCGCGGCCTACATCCAGTCGAGCGCCCGTCAGCCCGAGTCCGCCGGCTTCAACCGGACCTGGCTGGTCCTGGGCTTCGCCCTGGTCGAGGCGCTCGCCCTGTTCGGCCTGGTGCTCGCCTTCGCCGTCAACTGACCGTCCGCTCTTCGACCCGGAGGTCTGACATGTATCTCGCTGCGGAAGGCGCGCACAACCCGATCCTGCCGATCTGGCAGGAGATCGTCGTTGGTTCGATCTCCTTCGCCCTGCTCGTCTTCATCCTGCTGAAGTTCGTCATGCCGCGCATGGAGGCGATGTACCAGGCACGGGTCGATGCGATCGAGGGTGGCCTCAAGCGTGCGGAGGCGGCCCAGGCCGAGGCGAACCAGCTGCTCGAGCAGTACCGCGCGCAGTTGGCCGAGGTGCGTACCGAAGCCGCCAAGATCCGTGACGACGCCCGCTCCGACGCCGAGGGGATCCGACAGGACATCCTCGCCAAGGCGCGGGAGGAGTCCGAGCGGGTTGTCGCCGCGGGCAAGGAGCAGCTCATCGCCGAGCGGGCCACCATCGTGCGCGACCTGCGTGCGGAGGTCGGCGGTCTCGCTGTCGACCTGGCCAGCCGGATCGTGGGGGAGTCGCTCGCCGACGAGGCCCGTCGCAAGGGCACCGTCGAGCGTTTCCTCACCGATCTTGAGAGCGCGGGGGCCCGCTGATGCACGCCGCCAGCCGGGAGTCGTACAAGGCAGCCGTCGAGCGGCTGGAGGCCTACACCCGCGGCGCCCAGCCGCAGGCGGTCGCCGCCACCGCCGACGGCGTCCTCTCCGTCGCGGATCTGCTGCGGCGGGAGGTCCGGCTGCGCCGGGCGCTCTCCGACCCGGCACGGTCCGGCGAGGACCGCGCCGGTCTGCTCGGCACCATGCTGCGCGGCAAGCTCGACGAGCAGGCGCTCGACCTGACCAGCACGTTGGTCGCCAGCCGCTGGTCGGCACCGTCGGAGTTGCTCGACGGCACCGAGCGGCTCGGTGTGGAGGCGCTGCTGGCCAGCGCCGACGCCACCGGTGACCTCGGAGAGGTGGAGGACGAGCTGTTCCGGTTCGGCCAGTTGGTCGCCGGGCAGCCGCAGCTCGCCACCGTGCTGACCGACCCGATCGCGCCGCTGGCTCAGCGCGCCGGGCTGGTTCGTGAGCTGCTGGTGGGCAAGGCCCACCCGGTGACGGTCCGCCTGATCGAGGTGGCTCTCTCCGGGTTCGGCGGACGCTCCTTCAGCGGCGCGCTCACCCGACTGGTCGAGCTCACCGCCGACCGGCGGGACCGGCAGGTCGCGTACGTGACCGTGGCGGCCCCGCTGGATGACGCCGAGGAGCAGCGGCTGGGCGCTCGACTCGCCGAGCTATACGGTCGACAGGTCGACATCAAGCAGACGGTCGCCCCCGAGATCCTCGGTGGCATGAGCGTCCGGGTCGGTTCCGACCTCTACGACGGGACGATCCTGCGCCGACTCAACGAGACTCGTAACGCGTTCGCCAAGCGCTGACGGCTCCCGCGAAGCACCTGAATGACAGACGCCATTCGGACCGGTCGGTACTAGGTATCCCCGGGCCCCTGAATTTTAAGGAAGCAGAGGATGGCCGAGCTGACCATCTCGACGGAGGAGATCCGCGGCGCCCTGGAGCGCTACGTCTCCTCCTATTCGCCCGACGTCTCCCGCGAGGAGGTCGGCACCGTCGCCGACACCGGTGACGGCATCGCCCACGTCGAGGGCCTGCCCTCGACCATGACCAACGAGCTCCTGGAGTTCGAGGACGGCACGCTCGGCGTGGCGTTGAACCTCGACGTCCGGGAGATCGGCGTCGTCGTTCTCGGTGACTCCGCCAAGCTGGAGGAGGGGCAGCGCGTCAAGCGCACCGAGCGGGTTCTCTCCGTTCCGGTCGGCGACGCCTTCCTCGGCCGCGTGGTCAACGCGCTCGGCGAGCCGATCGACGCGCTCGGCGACATCGCCAACGAGGGCTACCGCGAGCTGGAGCTGCAGGCTCCGAACGTGATGGCCCGGCAGTCCGTCGACGAGCCGCTGCAGACCGGCATCAAGGCCATCGACGCGATGACCCCGATCGGTCGGGGCCAGCGGCAGCTGATCATCGGTGACCGGAAGACCGGTAAGACCACGGTCGCCCTGGACGCCATCCTCAACCAGCGGGACAACTGGCGTACCGGCGACCCGAAGAAGCAGGTCCGCTGCATCTACGTCGCCATCGGCCAGAAGGCCTCCACGATCGCCTCCATCAAGGGGCAGCTCGAGGAGGCGGGCGCGATGGAGTACACGACCATCGTGGCCTCCCCGGCCTCCGACCCGGCCGGCTTCAAGTACCTCGCCCCGTACACCGGCTCGTCCATCGGGCAGCACTGGATGTACGGCGGCAAGCACGTTCTGATCGTCTTCGACGACCTGAGCAAGCAGGCCGAGGCGTACCGCGCCGTGTCGCTGCTGCTGCGCCGCCCGCCGGGCCGTGAGGCGTACCCGGGTGACGTCTTCTACCTGCACTCCCGCCTGCTGGAGCGTTGCGCGAAGCTCTCCGACGAGCTGGGTGGCGGCTCGATGACCGGCCTGCCGATCATCGAGACGAAGGCCAACGACATCTCGGCCTTCATCCCGACCAACGTCATCTCGATCACCGACGGCCAGATCTTCCTGGAGACCGACCTGTTCAACCAGGGCGTTCGTCCGGCGATCAACGTCGGCACCTCGGTCTCCCGGGTCGGTGGCGCCGCGCAGGTGAAGCCGATGAAGAAGGTCGCCGGTTCGCTGCGGCTCAACCTGGCCCAGTACCGCGAGCTCGAGGCGTTCGCCGCCTTCGCCTCCGACCTGGACAAGGCCTCCCGGGCCCAGCTGGACCGCGGTTCGCGCCTGGTCGAGCTGCTCAAGCAGCCGAACTACTCGCCGTACCCGGTGCAGGAGCAGGTCGTCACGGTCTGGGCCGGCACCGAGGGCAAGCTGGACGACGTCCCGGTGGGCGAGGTCCGTCGCTTCGAGTCGGAGTTCCTCCAGTACCTGCGGCACAAGCACGCGGGGGTGCTGGCCGGGATCGCCGACAACCAGTGGAACGACGACATCATCGGCTCCCTGGACAACGCGATCAGCGAGTTCAAGAAGGTCTTCCTCGGCAAGGAGGACGAGCCTCGGATCAACGACGCGCCGGCCAAGCCGCTCGAGGGTGACCAGAGCCGCGAGACGGTGACCCGCTACCGCGACGGCGCGCCCGCCGGCTCGGCCGAGAGCTGATCCCGTGGCGGCCCAGGTACGCGTTCTTCGTCAACGGATCCGCTCGGCGAAGTCGATGAAGAAGATCACCAAGGCGATGGAGCTCGTGGCGACGAGCCGAATCGCCAAGGCCCAGGCCCGGGTGCAGGCGTCCCTGCCGTACGCCCAGGCCATCACCGGTGTGCTCACGGCGCTGGCGTCCAACGCGCGGATCGACCACCCGCTGCTCACCCCGCGCGAGCGGGTGCGGCGGGCGGGCGTCCTGCTGGTCACCAGCGACCGTGGCCTGGCCGGCGGCTACAGCTCCAACGCGATCAGGATGGCCGAGTCGCTGATCGCGCGACTGAAGGCGGACGGCAAGGAGCCGGTGCTCTACGTCATCGGGCGTAAGGGCGTCGGGTTCTACCGGTTCCGTGACCGGCCGATCGAGGCGAACTGGACCGGGTTCAGCGAGCAGCCGTCGTTCGAGGACGCCCGTGCCGTCGGTGAGACGCTGATCAAGGCGTTCACGGCCGGCGCGGACGACGTCGACGGCGGTGCCGGTGCGGACGGGGTGCTCGGCGTCGACGAGTTGCACATCGTCTACACCGAGTTCCACTCGCTGATGACGCAGACCCCGGTCACCAAGGTGATCGGTCCGATGCAGGTGGAGGACCGGCCGCGCTCCGAGGGGCTGCTGCCGGCGTACGAGTTCGAGCCGGAGGCGGAGGCGCTGCTCGACGCGCTGCTGCCGAGGTACATCAACACGCGGATCTACGCGGCGTTGATCGAGTCGGCGGCGAGTGAGTCGGCGGCACGGCGGCGGGCGATGAAGAGCGCCACCGACAACGCCGAAGAGATGATCGAGAAGTACACGCGCGAGATGAACTCGGCTCGCCAGGCCGGGATCACCCAGGAGATCAGCGAGATCGTCGGCGGCGCCAACGCGCTGGCCGCGTCGGGAAGTGAAGTGTGATGACTGCACCAGTAGAGACCAAGACGGCCACGGGTCGCGTGGTCCGGGTCATCGGCCCGGTCGTCGACGCCGAATTCCCGCGCGACGCCATGCCGGCCCTGTTCAACGCCCTCAACGTCAACGTGAACCTGTCCAGCGGTGAGAAGACGCTGACTCTGGAGGTCGCCCAGCACCTGGGTGACAACCTGATCCGCGCCATCTCGATGCAGCCGACGGACGGCCTGGTCCGCGGCGCGGAGGTGCGTGACCGCGGCGAGCCGATCACCGTGCCGGTGGGCGACGCGGTCAAGGGCCACGTGTTCAACGCGATCGGCGAGGTGCTCAACCTCAAAGAGGGCGAGACCCTGACCCCGGACGACCGGTGGGGTATCCACCGCAAGGCCCCGGCCTTCGCGGACCTGGAGCCGAAGACCGAGATGCTGGAGACCGGCATCAAGGTCATCGACCTGCTCGCCCCGTACGTCAAGGGCGGCAAGATCGGCCTGTTCGGTGGCGCGGGCGTGGGCAAGACGGTGCTCATCCAGGAGATGATCACCCGTGTGGCCCGCAACTTCGGTGGTACCTCGGTCTTCGCCGGCGTGGGTGAGCGCACCCGTGAGGGCAACGACCTCATCGCCGAGATGACCGAGTCCGGCGTCATCGACAAGACCGCGCTGGTCTACGGCCAGATGGACGAGCCGCCGGGCACCCGGCTGCGGGTGGCGCTCTCCGCGCTGACCATGGCCGAGTACTTCCGGGACGTGAAGAAGCAGGAGGTGCTGCTCTTCATCGACAACATCTTCCGCTTCACCCAGGCGGGTTCGGAGGTCTCCACCCTGCTCGGCCGTATGCCGAGCGCGGTGGGTTACCAGCCGACCCTGGCCGACGAGATGGGCGAGCTCCAGGAGCGGATCACCTCCGTCCGGGGCCAGGCCATCACGTCGATGCAGGCGATCTACGTGCCGGCGGACGACTACACCGACCCCGCCCCGGCCACCACGTTCGCCCACCTGGACGCGACCACCAACCTGGAGCGGTCGATCTCCGACAAGGGCATCTACCCGGCCGTGGACCCGCTGGCGTCCTCGTCCCGGATCCTCGCCCCGGAGTTCGTCGGCGCCGAGCACTTTCAGGTCGCGACCGAGGTGAAGCGGATCCTGCAGCGCTACAAGGACCTGCAGGACATCATCGCCATCCTCGGCATCGAGGAGCTCTCCGAGGAAGACAAGATCACCGTGGCCCGCGCCCGGCGGATCGAGCGCTTCCTGTCGCAGAACACCTACGCTGCGGAGCAGTTCACCGGCGTGCCGGGTTCGACGGTCCCGATCAAGGAGACCATCGAGGCGTTCCGCAAGATCAGCGAGGGCGAGTACGACCACTTCCCCGAGCAGGCGTTCTTCATGTGCGGCGGTCTCGAGGACCTGGAGAGCAAGGCTGAGGAACTGATGAAGAGCTGACAGCTCGACCAGAGCTGACACAAAAGACTGCCCCGGCAATGCCGGGGCAGTCTTTTGTTCATCTTCGCGCCTTACCATCGTCGCGGTCCGTTACTCGTGGTCGGCGCTCGGGCGACCGGCGAGATACGGTCGTTGCGCGCGTTCACCCGAACGAGCGTTGTTTTTTGCAACCTTTCGGCGACGCGCGCCCGTCTTCTACTCGTGGGCGTGACGAACGGAGATGCTCGTGGGTAAGGCCGGCAAGAGTGGCCGCAAGTCGTCGATCTGGCGGGGCGTGCCGCGCTGGGCTCGGGTCTGCACGGTGTTCGGCACTGTGTTGACCATGCTCAGCGGGATGGTGCTGGTCGGTACCGAGGTGCTGATGGCCCGCTACGAAGGCGCGGTCGGCAAGGCCGACCTCTTCGGTGACCAGGCCGCCGGCGCCCAGGCGAAGAAGAGCGAAATCAAGGGTCCGCTCAACATTCTGCTGGTCGGCATCGACCCGCGTACGCCGACGGCGGCGCCGCTGGCCGACTCGATCATGGTGCTGCACGTGCCCGCCTCGATGGACCGGGCCTACCTGTTCTCCGTGCCCCGCGACCTGTACGTCGACATCCCGCCGTTCAAGAAGGCCAACTTCCACGGCGAGAAGACCAAGATCAACGCCGCCATGTCGTTCGGCAGCCAGGTGCCGGGGGAAAATCCCGACGCGGCGCGCGGCTTCGAGCTGCTGGCCACGACGGTGCAGAAGGTGACCGGCATCAAGCGGTTCGACGGTGGCGCGATCATCAACTTCACCGGCTTCCAGAAGATCGTCGACGCGATGGGCGGCGTCACCATGACCGTCGAGCGGGAGGTGAAGTCCGAGCACAAGCAGCCGGACGGCAAGGCCCGTCCGGGCAATCCGCGCGGCGAGGGCTACATCGGTCCGCAGGCGGTCTACCCGAAGGGCACCCACCACCTCAGCGGGTGGCAGGCGCTGGACTACGTCCGGCAGCGCTACCCGAAGAACGGCGTCCCGGACGGGGACTACGGCCGGCAGCGGCATCAGCAGCAGTTCGTCAAGGCGATGGTCGGCCAGGCGTTCAGCGCCGACGTGGTCGCCAACCCGATCAAGCTGGACAAGGTGCTCCGCGCCGCCGGGCAGTCGCTGATCTTCAACGGTCGGGGCAACAGCGTCGTCGACTTCGGGATCGCCCTCAAGGACATCCGCCCGAACACCATCCAGATGATCAAGCTCCCCGGTGGTGGGGTCTACGACGGCAAGAAATACAAGGGTGAGCAGTTCGAGGCAGGCGTCGCGGACTTCTTCACCGCCCTGCACAATGAACAACTGGACCCGTTCCTGTTGGAGCACCCGGAATTCCACAACAAGGCGAAGTAGTCGTGGCGCAACTCTCCCCACCCGCGTTGGGGGCGGGTCGTCGTCAGGACTAGACTTTCGGAAATCCGCCCGCCGCAGCAAGGAGACAGCGTGGCACAGCAGCTGCACGTCGAGCTCGTCGCCGTCGAGGAGAAGGTCTGGTCCGGTGACGCCGAGATGCTCGTCGCCCGGACCACCGAGGGTGAGCTCGGTGTCCTGCCGGGGCACGCGCCGCTGCTCGGTCAGCTCGCCGAGCCCGGTCAGGTCCGGATCAAGCTCGCTGGTGGTGAGCAGATCTCGTACGACGTGGCCGGTGGCTTCCTGTCGGTGAGCCCCGACCGTGTCACGGTGCTGGCCGAGAGCGCTACCCCGGTTTCCGCGCAGAGCCACTGAGTCGTACCGGGGATGGAGATCGTCGAAGGAATCGGGATCGGCGTCGCCGTCGTCCTCGTTGCGATTCTCGTCCTCTTCGTCCGCCGGGCGTTGGTCACCCGCACTGGTGGCATCATCCGGCTCAGCGTCCGGGTCACCACCATGCTCGACGGCCGCGGCTGGTCACCGGGCTTCGGCCGGTTCGCCGGTGACGAGCTGCGCTGGTACCGGATGTTCAGCTTCGCGCTGCGGCCCAAGCGGGTGCTCTCCCGCAAAGGGCTCGCGGTGGAGCGCCGCCGTTTGCCGGAGGGCCAGGAACGGCTCTCCATGCCGGCAGACTGGGTGATTCTCCGCTGTACCAGTCACCACGCACCGGTGGAGATCGCCATGGCGCGGTCGACAGTGACCGGTTTCCTCTCTTGGCTCGAGGCCGCCCCTCCGGGGGCGGTCTCGCCGCGTATGGCCTCCCAGGACTGGCCGGCTGCCTGAGCCGCGGCTCCGGTCGCTGGCCGGCGTGACCGACACGGAATCGCCGATCTGGGGCTGTCCTGCTGTCGTGATACCCCAATATCGGCGACCCCGTGTCGATCAAGAGGTCGGTGCTGAGGGCTGAGCGCAGCCCTGCCCGGCGAGGAGCCGCCCCCAACTACGCGTGGCGGCGGCCAGATCGGGAACCCACACCTCCACGTGCCGGCGAGGCGCCCACGATCAGCGCTTGCCGCCCGGCACCCATAGCACATCGCCCGCCGGATTTGCCGTTCTTGACAGGATGAAGAGCAGATCGGAGAGCCGGTTGAGATACTTTGCCGGGAGCGGGCTGGTTCGCTCCGGATCGTGGCTGACCAGTGCCCACGCGGCCCGTTCGGCACGCCGGGCGATGGTCCGCGCCACGTGCAGGAGCGCCGCACCGGGGGTGCCGCCGGGGAGGATGAAGGAGTCGAGCTTGCTCAGGCGTGCGTTGTACTCGTCGCACCAGCCTTCCAGGCGCTCCACGTACTCCTCGGTCACCCGCAGCGGCGGATACTTCGGGTCCGGCTCGACCGGGGTGGCCAGGTCGGCGCCCACGTCGAACAGGTCGTTCTGGATCGACTCCAGCACTCCCCGCAGTTCGTCGTCGAGCTGTCCCAGGGCGAGCGCGACGCCGATCGCCGCGTTGCACTCGTCGACATCCGCGTACCCGGCGATCCGTGGATCGGTCTTCGGCACCTGCTCGTTGTTACTCAGCCTGGTCATGCCGGCATCGCCGGCCTTGGTGTAGATGCGCGTGAGGTGGACGGCCATGACGCACAGCCTACGGATACCGGATCTGACGATCCCTGCGCGGCCGGACACCACTGCCGGCTGGCCGGCAGTGGTGGGTCCCGGCGACGCCGGCGATCCGGCGGTCAACGATGTCGACGTCATCCGGGTGCGCGGTGATGCCCGGCTGGCCGGCACCGTGCACGTGGTGGGCGCCAAGAACTCGGCGCTGAAGTTGATGGCAGCCGCGTTGCTCGCCCCGGGTCGGAGCGTGATCACCAACGTCCCACGGATCACCGACATCGCGATCATGGGGGAGGTGCTGCGCCGGCTGGGCTGCGACGTCCGGTTCGACGCGGACGACCCGGTCGACCCGATGGTCGCCCGAGGTGGCGTAGCCCGGTCCCGCTCGGTGACGATCGACGTGCCCGAACAGCCCGGCGCGGACGCGGACTACGACCTGGTCCGGCGGCTGCGCGCGTCGATCTGCGTGCTGGGCCCCCTGCTGGCCCGTCGCGGGTTCGTGCGGGTGGCCCACCCCGGCGGCGACGCGATCGGCTCCCGTGGGCTGGACATGCACATCTCCGGGCTGACGCGGATGGGCGCGGAGATCTCCGGCGAGCACGGGTTCGTCATCGCCGCCGCCCCGCACGGCCTGCGCGGCGCGGACATCATGCTGGATTTCCCCAGCGTGGGAGCGACCGAGAACCTGGTGATGGCGGCGGTGCTGGCCCAGGGCACCACGATGATCGACAATGCGGCCCGGGAGCCCGAGATCGTCGACATCTGCACGATGCTCAACCAGATGGGCGCGCGGATCTCCGGCGCCGGCACGTCCACCCTGCGGATCACCGGCGTACCCGGGCTGCGCCCGGTGCGGCATGCCACCGTGGGGGACCGGATCGTCGCGGGCACGTGGGCGTTCGGAGCGGCGATGACCAGGGGCGACGTGACGGTGACCGGGCTGGACCCGGCCTTCCTGGAGGTCGCGCTGGACAAGGTCGTCGCGGCCGGCGGCCTGGTCGAGACCCGGGCAGACGGCTTCCGGGTACGCATGGACGACCGGCCCCGGGCGGTGGACGTGGTGACACTGCCGTACCCCGGCTTCGCCACCGACCTGCTGCCGATGGCCATCGGGCTCGCCGCCGTCAGCGACGGGGCGTCCCTGATCACCGAGAACATCTTCGACGGCCGCTTCATGTTCGCCAACGAGATGATGCGGCTCGGCGCGGACATCAAGACCGACGGGCACCACGCGGTCGTCCGGGGGCGCGAGCGGTTGTCCGGTGCGCCGGTGCGGGCCACCGACATCCGCGCCGGGGCTGGGCTGATCATTGCCGGGCTCTGCTCGGACGGGACCACCGAGGTCTCCCACGTGCACCACGTCGACCGGGGCTACCCGGATTTCGTGGCGGACCTGCGCGCACTCGGGGTGCCGGTCGAGCGGGGCACCGCGCCGGAGGAGCCGTCGCTGGAGATCTGACGCCGGCGGCTCTGGGGCCTCCCGACCGCCCCTTAGCCGTCGTTCAGGCTCGCCGACTAGGGTGCAGGCAGGCACTCAATCGCAGCGAGGGAGAAGTTAGATGGCGGGTCGACTCGCGGTCGTCGGGGCCGGACTGATGGGCTCCGGCATTGCCCAGGTGGCGGCGCAGGCGGGCTGGCAGGTGACGCTGCGCGACCTGGACGACGCGGCCACCTCCCGAGGGCTCGGCGGCATCCGGAAGTCGCTGGAGAAGTTCGCCGAGAAGGGCAAGATCGAGGCGTCCGAGGTCGAGGCGACGCTCGCCCGGATCACCCCGACCACCGACCTGGAGGCGGCGGCGGACGCGGACATCGTGGTCGAGGCGGTCTTCGAGCGGCTGGAGATCAAGCACGAGGTCTTCCGCGCCCTGGACAAGATCTGCAAGTCCGACGCGGTGCTCGCCACCAACACCTCGGCCATCCCGGTCACCCAGATCGCCGCCGTGACCGAGCGGCCCGAGGCGGTCGTCGGCACCCACTTCTTCTCGCCGGTGCCGATGATGCAGCTCTGTGAGCTGGTTCGCGGCTACAAGACCAGCGACGCGACGCTGGCCACCGTACGGGCCTTCGCCGAGGAGATCGGCAAGACGGTCGTGGTGGTCAACCGGGACATCGCCGGCTTCGTCACCACGCGGCTGATCTCCGCCCTCGTGGTGGAGGCGGTCAAGCTCGTCGAGTCGGGCGTGGTGTCGGCGGAGGACCTGGACACCGCCTGCCGGCTGGGCTTCGGGCACGCCATGGGCCCGCTGGCGACCACCGACCTGACCGGCGTGGACGTGCTGCTGCACGCGTCGAAGAACATCTACACCGACACCGCCGACGAGAAGTTCTTCCCGCCGGAGCTGCTCCAACGCATGGTCACCGCCGGCGACCTGGGCCGCAAGACCGGCAAGGGCTTCTACACGTACTGAGGTTCACGGCGGCCGGGGCGGGTGACCGCCCCGGCCGACCGGTCAGCCGTCGCGCTTGGTGGTCCAGCGGAAGGTGGTCAGGCAGAGCACCAGGCCGATCACGCACCACAGGGCCAGCACCAGCGCCACCCGGCCCAGCTCGAACGAGCCGCCCGGTTCCTGTGCGCCGAAGCTCTCCGGCAGGAAGACCGAGCGCAGCCCCTGGCACATCCACTTGAGCGGGAACAGCGCCGCCACCTGCTGCATCCAGGTGGGCAGTTCGGTGAAGACGAAGAACACCCCGGAGATGAACTGGAGCACCAGGGAGACCGGGGTGACCACCGCCGAGCCGCTGCGGGCCGTACGGGCCAGCGACGAGATGGCGATTCCGCACAGGGTGCAGGCGGTGACCCCGAGCACGGAGACCCAGCCGAAGGTGAGCCACTTCGCGGCGGTGCCCGGCAGGTCGAGGTCGAACAGCGCCACGGCGACGGCCAGCAGGAGCGCGGTTTCGACGATGCCGATCGCCACCACCATGATCACCTTGCCGGCGAACCAGACCCACTTCGGCATCGGCGTGCCCCGGTAGCGCTTGAGCACTCCCCGGTCCCGCTCGATCGGGATCCAGATGCCGAGGTTCTGGAAGCTCACCGTCATCAGGCCGGTCGCGATCATGCCGGTGATGAAGTACTGGGTGAACTTGACCCCGCCGCCGATCTCGCCGCCGAAGATCGACGCGAAGATCAGGATCATGATGATGGGGAAGCCCATCGTGAAGACCACGGACTCCCGACTGCGCAGGAACTGGGTGATCTCCAGCCGGCCCTGACGCAGGGCGAGCGCGCCCGCACCCGGCCGGCGCCCACGGCTCGCGGCGACCGGCGCCGCCGGCCTCGTCGTGGTCGTCATCGCGCGTGTCCGATCATGGTGAGGTAGATGTCCTCCAGGGTCGGCCGGGTCACGGTCAGCCCCGGGACCTCGCCGCCGTAGCGCGCGGCCAGGTCGGCCACGAGGGCCGTCGGCGTCGCGCTCTGCGCGCTCTCCAGCGTCCCGTCCGGGGTACGCCAGGACACCGTCGCCAGGGCCTCCTGCCGGTTGCCCAGCCGGTTCGGGGTGGCCACCTCGACCAGCCGGCCGGCGGTGATCACGCCGACCCGATCGGCCAGCGACTCCGCCTCGTCCAGGTAGTGGGTGGTCAGCACGATGGTGGTGCCCGCCGCCGCGAGGTCGCGGATCAGCTCCCAGAACTCGCGGCGGGCCTCCGGGTCGAAGCCGGTGGTCGGCTCGTCCAGGAAGAGCAGTTCCGGGCGGCCGATGATGCCCAGCGCCACGTCCAGGCGGCGCTTCTGCCCGCCCGAGAGGGTGTGCGTGCGGGCCTTGGCCTTACCGGCCAGCCCGACCCGCTCGATCACCTTGTCCGGGTCGTCGGCGTCGGGGTAGAAGCCGGAGAAGTGCCGGATCACCTCGGCCACCGTCAGCTCGTCGAACTCGCCGGTGCCCTGCAAGACGATGCCCACCCGGGAGCGCCAGTCCGGGCCGGGATGCGCGGGGTCCACACCGAGCACCGAGACCTCGCCGGCATCCCGGCCCCGGTAGCCCTCCAGGATCTCCACCGTGGTGGTCTTACCGGCGCCGTTCGGGCCGAGCAGGGCGAACACCTCGCCACGGCGGACGTCGAGGTCCACGCCCGCGACGGCCACGTTGTCGCCGTACGACTTGCGCAGTCCCCGAACTGAGATGGCCAGCTCGTCATCCATAGCGCCAGTGTCCCTCCTGAACTGGGAGGGTGCGGCGTCGGGGGTGTGGCGGTAGCAACCACGGTGTGCCGTGCACACCCGGATGTCCGCGACATGGACCTGTGTGGTTTTGCACAGCCCGTTTTACTGAACGGTAACTTAGACTCCGGCCATGGACGAGAAGGCATCTGTGAGCCGGCTGCCCGAGCGGGACCGCCCGTGGGTGATGCGCACCTACGCCGGCCACTCGTCGGCCGCCGCGACCAACGCCCTCTTCCGCCGCAACCTGGCGAAGGGGCAGACCGGCCTCTCGGTCGCCTTCGACCTGCCCACCCAGACCGGGTACGACCCCGACCACGAGCTGGCCACCGGTGAGGTCGGCCGGGTCGGCGTGCCGGTGGCCCACCTCGGCGACATGCGGGCGCTCTTCGAGGGCATCCCGCTGGCCGAGATGAACACCTCGATGACCATCAACGCCCCGGCGATGTGGCTGCTCGCCCTCTACGGCACCGTGGGGCTGGAGCAGGACGCCGAGCTGGCCCGCTGCGCCGGCACCACCCAGAACGACATCATCAAGGAGTACCTGTCCCGGGGGACGTACATCTTCCCGCCGGCGGCGTCGCTGCGGCTCACCGCCGACGTGGTGGCCTACACGCTGCGCGAGATGCCCCGCTGGAACCCGGTCAACATCTGCTCGTACCACCTCCAGGAAGCCGGCGCCACGCCCGTGCAGGAGGTCGGCTTCGCGCTGGCCACCGCCGTCGCCGTGCTCGACGCCGTCCGCGACTCCGGCCAGGTGCCCGCCGAGCGGATGGGCGACGTGGTGCAGCGCATCTCGTTCTTCGTCAACGCCGGGGTGCGCTTCGTCGAGGAGATCGCCAAGATGCGCGCGTTCGGCGCGCTCTGGGACGAGATCACCCGGGACCGGTACGGGGTCACCGACGCCAAGCAACGCCGGTTCCGCTACGGCGTACAGGTCAACTCGCTCGGCCTGACCGAGGCGCAGCCGGAGAACAACATCCAGCGCATCGTGCTGGAGATGCTCGGCGTGACGATGTCCCGCGACGCCCGCGCCCGCGCGGTGCAGTTGCCGGCCTGGAACGAGGCGCTCGGCTTGCCCCGCCCCTGGGACCAGCAGTGGTCGCTGCGAATGCAACAGGTCCTGGCGTACGAGTCGGACCTGCTCGAATACCCCGACATCTTCGCCGGCTCGCACGTGATGACGGCGCTCGTCGAGGAGATCGTCACCGGAGCCCGGATCGAGCTGGACAAGGTGCTGGAACTGGGCGGCGTGGTCGCCGCGGTGGAGACCGGCTACCTCAAGAGCGCACTCGTCGCCTCACTCGCCGAGCGCCGCCGCCGGATGGAGTCCGGCGCCGACGTGGTGGTCGGCGTCAACCGCTACGTCGAGACCGAACCCTCCCCGCTGACCGCCGCCGGAGCGGAGGCCGTCGAGCAGGTCGATCCGGCCGTCGAGGCTGCCGCCGTGGACGACGTACACCGGTGGCGGGCCGAACGTGACGCCGCAGCCGCCGACGCGGCACTGGCCCGGCTCCGCGCGGACGCCGCGACCACCACCAACCTCATGCCAGCCACCCTGCAATGTGTACGGGCCGGCGTGACCACCGGCGAGTGGGCCGGCGCGCTGCGCCAGGTCTTCGGCGAGTACCGGGCACCCACCGGCCTGGCCGGCGGCACCGGGACCGGCGGCGACCCCGGCCTCGCGACGGTCCGCGAACGGGTCACCGCCACCGCCCGCGAGCTGGGCAGCGGTCGTCTGCGGCTGCTGGTCGGCAAGCCCGGCCTGGACGGACACTCCAACGGCGCGGAACAGATCGCGGTACGCGCCCGCGACGCCGGCTTCGAGGTCGTCTACCAGGGCATCCGGCTGACCGCAGGGCAGATCGTCGCCGCCGCAGTCCAGGAGGACGTCGACCTGGTGGGGCTATCGGTGCTCTCCGGCTCGCACCTGGCCGCCGTGCCGGCCGTGCTCGACGGCCTCCGCGCCGCCGGCCGGGCTGACCTTCCCGTGGTGGTGGGCGGCATCATCCCCGCCGGTGACGCCGACACGCTGCGGGCCGCCGGGGTGGCGCGGGTCTTCACTCCGAAGGACTTCGCCCTCACCACCATCATCGACGACCTGGTGACGGTCATCCGCCACGCCAACGCCCTGCCCTGACCCGCAGCTCACCAACCTCCGCCCTCGACCAGCCCCGCGCGGTCGGGCCGGCGTGCTCGGTCGATCCTGCGTGGTCGTTGGGGCCCGCGTAGTCGTTTTGGTTACTGCGTCGTTTGGTGGGCCCTGCGTGGTTGGCCGCCCCAGCTCAGCGGTGGTCGTAGGTCATGCAGTCGGCCATGTCATTGTCCGGTCCGACCCTGATCGACGGCGCGTGGCATTCCAGCTGCTCGTTGTGCAGGCAGTCCGCGCGCTGACAGGCGCCCACCTGGGCGATCAGGCTGCCCAAGCCGCCCTGGACGGGTGACTCGACGAACGTGTGGCAGTGCGCGTGGTCCATGCTGCCGATCGTGATCGCGAAGGCGTGACAGTCACCGGCCTGGTTGTACGCGCATGCCGCGACCACACACTCCTGGACCCGGGGCATCTCCAATGCTGCAGTCATCTCGACCTCCATAGGTTTCTTGCCCGATCCTAGGCATTTGTCAGCCTTTCCGGGCTCGGTATCCCGCCGTCTCGTCAGTGGCTGCTGGCCGAATGCACCTAGTTTGCGGTTGATCGACACCAGGTCGCCGATGTGGCGGTGTCCCGTTCGGCGGATACCCCCACATCGACGATCTGGAGTGGATCAGCCCCCAGACCGGACGATCCGACCCCGAGATCGGGCGGGGGCGTGTTGATCGACTCGGGTTCCCTGATGTCGGTGTATCCCGGTGCCGTGGATACCCCGGTATCGGCCATGTCGAGTGGATCATCACTCGACCGGCCGGTCTGACCGGGCCACACCGCGCTTGTTGGGCAGGTTGTCCATTTATGGGTGGTTTCTGGGTGTGACCGGTGGCATCCTGAGGCCGGAATCGTGGCGGCCCCGGACGGGTTACATACCCTGACGATCGCAGTACCACCGGCCGCCGGCCCGCCCCGCACCCGGGTTGGAATGCCAGGCCCGGCCCGGTCGTTACAACCCCACGACCGACCGCACTGGCTCGACGGGCCGCCGGAATGACCCCGGCCCCTCGGGTCGTTACATCCCCCACGATCGAGGTTCGACGTGTGGATGGGCCGCCCCCCGGAATGACCCCGGCCCGCCGGTCGTTACATCTGGACCCGGCGCCACGAGCCCCCCCACGAGCCCCCCGCCCGTAGGCCGCCGACGTTAAGACTTCCCCCCCGTTTGTGCAGCGCCGGACGAGGTGCTCACACCCGCGCCACCGTCCCCCTGGTGGGTGGGTGTCCTTACCCCCGAAGGAGCTAACCCTCATGAACACGATCATTCGTAAGAGCGTGCTGTCCGTTGCTGGTCTCGCGTTCGCCGGTGGCGTCTTCGCCGGCCCGATCGCCCACGCCGCCACCCCGGTGGATGCCAAGCCGGTCGCGGTGGTGCAGGCCGACAAGCCCGACACCGCCAAGCTGATCCCGCACGGCGTGCAGGGCACCCAGTCGCACATCACCCTCAACGACGAGCAGACCGCCAACGTCAAGGCGATCATCGCCGCCACCAAGAAGGCCGGCCTGCCCGAGCGCGCCGCGGTCATCTCGATCGCGACGAGCCTGCAGGAGTCGAAGCTGAAGAACCTGGGCCACCTCGGCGACCGCAACGACCACGACTCGCAGGGCCTGTTCCAGCAGCGCCCGAGCTCGGGTTGGGGCACGCCGGAGCAGATCACCGACCCCGACTACTCCACCACCGCCTTCCTCAAGGGCCTCAAGCAGGTCGACGGTTGGCAGGACATGCCGCTGACCGACGCCGCGCAGACCGTGCAGGTCTCGGCCTACCCGGACGCCTACGCCCAGTGGGAGCAGCAGGCCGCCGACCTGGTCGGCCAGTACTGGAACAGCTGACCCCCCGCATGACACCGACCGCTGGCCGGCACCCCGAACACGGGGCGCCGGCCAGCGGCATATCCGTGCGTCAGACGCGGAACCCAGCAGCGCGGGCGGCCTCTCGTTCTCGCCGACGATCCGAGCGCCGGCGCAGGAACCAGTAGGTGAAGGCCAACAGGCCGACCAGGAAGGCGAGCACCAGCACTGGCAGGAGGATGGCGATCAGGGAGACGATGACACTGGTGGCGTCCTCGGCGGTGCTGGCGACCGGCGCACCGAACCCGGCGGTGGTCGCGTTGACGACCGGCCGCGCTGCGGACTTGAGCAGGTGTACGCCGAAGGCGAGCACGACGCCCACGGCCACCGGCACCCATTGGTGCGACGAGAAGAAGCTTCCCGGGTCGCTGACGGTCACCGTCTCCGACGACGACCCGGCGCCGAACGCGAGCCCGCCGGCTGTCGGCCGGACCACGGTCTGCACCACGTCGTTGATGTGGTCGACCACCGGCACCTTGTCCGCCACCATCTCGACGGCGAGCAGTACGGCCAGGATGACGATGACCCATCCGTTGCCGAGCCACGTCCAGCCGCTGGGCAGGTCGATCAGGTTGCTGTAGCGGGAGAGTAGGCCGAGGGCGAGCAGGGGGATGTAGGCGTTCAGCCCCGCCGAGGCGGCGAGGCCGGTGCCGGTGAGGACTTCGAACACGATCTCAGCATCGCATCGACGCGCCAGTGCCGCTCGGTGGCGGTCGCCGGTCGCTCGGCTACCCTCGTCGGGTGCGGTTGGTCATTGCGAAGTGCTCGGTGGACTATGTCGGACGACTCTCGGCTCACCTGCCGTTGGCGACCCGGTTGCTGATGGTGAAGGCGGACGGGTCGGTGTCCATCCACGCCGACGACCGGGCGTACAAGCCGTTGAACTGGATGAGCCCTCCGTGCCGGCTGGAGGAGGCTCCCGGCGTGTGGCGGGTGGTCAACAAGGCCGGTGAGGAGCTGCGGATCACCCTGGAGGAGGTCTTCCAGGACACCTCGTACGAGTTGGGGGTGGATCCCGGCCTGCGCAAGGACGGGGTGGAGGCGCACCTGCAGGAGTTGCTGGCGGCGAACCCGAGTGTGCTGGGCGAGGGGTACACGCTGGTGCGCCGCGAGTACATGACGGCGATCGGGCCGGTCGACCTGCTGTGCCGGGACGCCAACTCCGGCGCGGTCGCCGTGGAGATCAAGCGTCGCGGTGAGATCGACGGGGTGGAGCAGCTCACCCGCTACCTCGAACTGATGAACCGCGATCCGCTGCTCAGCCCGGTGGTCGGGGTCTTCGCCGCGCAGGAGATCAAGCCGCAGGCCCGGGTGCTCGCCGCCGATCGCGGCATCCGCTGCGTGGTCGTGGATTACAACAAGCTGCGCGGCATCGAGAAGGACGAGCTGACCCTCTTCTGAGGGCTCAGCTGCGCACGGCGATCAGCGATTTCGGCAGCCCGGCCACCCGCTCGATCAGCAGCCGCGAGTCGGGAAAGTAGTGGCGCATCTGTGAGCGGTCCAGCAATTCGGTCCAGAGCACCTGGTGGATGGCGGCTTCGTGGCTGCGGGTCGGCTTGTGCCCGAGCGGCCAGCGCTGGGCGAACGCGGTGCGCAGCCGTACCGGAAGGAACTGCATTCCGGGTGCGATCCAGTGTGGCTCGATGGGGAAGTACCGGTAGGGCGTCTGCACCCAGTGTCGGTCGGCCAGTGCGCGGGCGGCAGCCGCGAACCGCAGCCGACGTTCGTGCCCTCCCACGTGTTCCAGCACCGAGTTGGAGAAGACCAGGTCGTAGTCGCCGCCGCTGACGTGTGCCGGCAGTTCACAGGCGTCGGCTTGCTCGACGTGGGCCCACTCCGGCACGACGGCGGGCGGCTGCTCCAGGTTGACCACGGTCACCCGGGCCGGCCGGACGGTGGCGCGCTGCCAGGTGCCGAGCCGGCCGCCGAGGTCGACAACGTGCATGTCGCCGATGTCGGGAAAAGTGCGCACCAACCATTCCGAGCGACGTCGCCGTTGCCGGGCGCTCCATGACCGGTCGCTGTCGACAAGGCGGTAGCGCAATCGATTGTGGCCCATTTAACGCAATGTACGGCTGCGGACACGACAAGCAAATATACTTATACGCCGATCTCTGCCGAAGATCGGTTATCCGACACTCACCTGCCGTACATCACCTTGATGGCTTTGACGAGTCGGGCCACGTCGGCCGGGGTCCGTTCGAAGGTCATCGACGGAAGCAGCGATCGGGCCCGGCGGCGGGTGATGGCCTTGCTGCGGCCGAATTCGCGCAATCCGTCCTCGCCGTGGATCCGCCCGAAGCCGGAGTCACCGATCCCGCCGAACGGCAGGGTGGACATCCCGGCGAAGGTCAGGGTGGAGTTGACCGAAGCCATCCCCGAGCGGAGCCGCCGGGCGATCGTCACCGCGCGCCGTCGGCCGAAAACCGAACCACCCAGGCCGTACGACAAGGCGTTGGCGCGGGCGACGGCCTCATCGGCGTCGCGGACCCGGTTGATCGTCAGCGTCGGCCCGAAGGTCTCCTCGCGGATGGCGGCCGAGTCCTCCGGGACGTCCACCAGGACGGTCGGATGCACGTACGGGGGTTGCACGGCGCTCGGGCCGCCGAGCACGGCGCGCCCGCCGGAGCTGACCGCCGCATCGATGTGCCGGCGGATCACGTCGATCTGGCTGGGCATGGTGATCGGGCCGATGTCGGTGCCCTCCGGGCCGACGGTCAGCCGGCCGGCCTTGGCGACCACCTTGTCGACGAAGGCGTCGAAGATCGGGTCGACGGCGTAGACCCGTTCGATGCCGATGCAGGTCTGACCGGCGTTGGTCATGCCGCCCCAGACGCACGCCTCGGCGGCGGCGTCCAGGTTGGCGTCGCTGTCGACGATCATGGCGTCCTTGCCGCCGCCCTCGATCAGCACCGGGGTCAGCGACTCGGCGCAGGCTGCCATCACCTTCCGGGCGGTCGCCGTGGAGCCGGTGAAGGCGATCTTGTCGACCCCGGAACGGCACAGCGCCGCGCCCACGTCGCCCAGCCCGTGCACGGCGGTGAAGACCGGCTGCCCGTCGACGACCTCGGCGAAGCTGTCCACCAGCCACTGGCCGGCGGCGGGCGTGTACTCGCTCGGCTTGAGCACCACCGTGTTACCGGCGGCAAGGGCGTACGCGGCGGAGCCGACGGGGGTGAAGACCGGATAGTTCCACGGCCCGATGACGCCGACCACGCCGTGCGGCTGGTATTCGAGGTGCGCGGAGAACTCGGCGAGGATGAGCCGCGACCGTACCCGGCGCGGGCCGAGCACCCGGCGGGCGTTGCGGGCGGCCCAGTCGATGTGCTCGATGGCGGTGACGATCTCGACGATGGCATCGGCGACCGGCTTGCCACCCTCGACGTGCACCAGCTCGGCGAGCTGCTCGATCCGTTGCGCGAGCAGTGCGCGCCAGCGCAGCAGTCGCTGGCGGCGGCCGGTGAAGCCCAGGCCGACCCACCACTCGCTGGCTGCGCGAGCCCGGTCGACGGCCTGCCGGACGTCGGCGACTGTGGCAATCGGGAGGCGGCCGGCCTCGGCGCCGGTGGCCGGGCTGGTGGAAACCAGTTGACCCGCCTCGATGATCGGGATGCCCGGGACACGCACAGCCGTCATGGCCGAAGTCTAGACCCGAAAATTACTCGCTGGTAGGTCGTGATCAGGGCTTCGTGAGCGGGAGTCGCGCCGACCGGCCCGCTCGTTGATCAGGGCAGGTCAGGCGGCGTATGTCGCGTCCGCCCGCCCGAACCGTCGAACAGCACATGGCCGGGAGGTGACGAGGAGCTGACCGGCCGGTCGGTATTGACGATTACCGTCTGATGGCAGGCTGACGCGCGGAGTAATGGTACGGGGGAGGGTTAAGTGTCCATGGACGAACATCCGGAACTGCTGCCGTTATTGACTGTCGCGGCTGGGCCGATGCGCGGAGCGAGTTTTCGGGTGCGGGCCGAGCCGCTGGTGATCGGTCGGGCGGCCACCGGCCAGCTGGTCGTCAACGATCCGCACCTGAGTCGCTGCCATGCGGAGGTGTGGCTGGCCCCGCAGGGAGCCTCGCTGCGGGATCTGGGCTCCACCAACGGCACCTGGCTCAACGACCGCCGGATCACCGACGTGGAACTCCTCTCGGACGGCGACGTGATCCGGCTCGGGCGTACCGAGCTGCGCCTGTTCGACCCGGGCGTGGCCCTCACGGACCCGGTCGGGCTCAGCTTCGGCCCGCCCCGGCGGGACGTCCGGCCGACACTGCCGTTGCCGCTGGCCGTACCGCCCACCACGCGCCGCTGAGCGCACCTCGTGGGTTGGTCGGCCCACACGGTCAGCGCGCTCCGGATGGCTGCCGCGCACCTGGACCGGCGCGTACCGCCGTGGCAGCATGCCGCGGATGGAGACCGAACAGCGGACCATCACGGCGAACGGCATCACCCAGGCGGTACGCGTGGCCGGCCCGCCCGACGGCATCCCGGTGCTGCTGATCCACGGCAACTGCTCGTCCTCGCTGTTCTGGGAGCCGCTGGTCCGGCGGCTGCCGTCGACGCTGCGGGTGGTCGCTCCGGACCTGCGCGGGTACGGCGACTCCGAAACCGCCCCGGTGAACGCCACCCGGGGTCTGCGGGACTTCGCCGACGACGTGGCCGCCCTGCTCGACGAGCCGACGCTCTTCGGCGCCGGCCGCCCGGTGGTGGTCGTCGGGCACTCCCTCGGCGGGGGAGTGGCGATGCGACTGCTCGTCGACAACGCGCACCGGGTGAGCGCGCTGCTGCTGGCCGCACCGGTCTCCCCGTACGGCTTCGGTGGCACCCGCGACCTGGTGGGCACGCCGACCACGCCCGACTTCGCCGGGACCGGCGCCGGCACGGCCAACCGCGACTTCGTCACCCGCCTCGCGGACGGTGACCGCGGCGCCGACACGCAGGCGAGCCCGCGCGCCGTGCTCCGGGCCGCCTACGTGGCCGACCCGGCCTCGCTCGACGCGGACGAGGAGTTGCTGCTGGACAGCGTGCTCTCCACGGCGACCGGCGACGACAACTACCCCGGAACGGCGGTGCCGTCGGAGAACTGGCCGGGCACCGCGCCGGGGGAGCGCGGGGTGCTCAACGCTCTCGCGCCGACCTGGTTCCGGCTCGCCGACGAGATGGTGGCCGTCGCCGAGAAACCTCCGGTCACCTGGGTACGCGGTGACGCCGACGTGATCGTCTCGGACACCTCGCTGTTCGACCTGGCGTACCTGGGCTCGCTGGGTGTCGTACCCGGCTGGCCGGGCGAGGAGGCTTGTCCGCCGCAGCCGATGGTCGGCCAGACCCGGGCGGTGCTGGAGCGGTACGCGGCGGCCGGCGGCGCGTACCGCGAGGTGGTGCTGCCCGGCTGCGGGCACAGCCCGCACCTGGAGCGGCCGGCGGAGTTCGTCGCGGAGTTGCTGGCCCTGACCACCGTGCCGGCCGCCTGAACGGCGGTCCGGGCACGCGGCGCGATGGGTGAAATATGCCACGGCGTCTCGACAACCGAGCGTCACGTGGCAGACTCGCGCGCATAACTTAGCGACCGTTCAGCGGTCGTGCGGAGTGTCTGGGGAGGCCGGTCGTGGCACGCGAGTTCACCACCGTGGGTGTGGTCGGGCTGGGCACCATGGGTGCCGGCATCGTCGAGGTTTTCGCCCGCAACGGCATCGACGTGGTGGCCGTCGAGATCTCCGCGCCAGCGTTGGAGCGTGGCCGTGCCACCCTCGCCGGCTCCACCGATCGCGCGGTGGCCAAGGGCAAGCTCGCCGAGGCGGACCGGGACGCGCTGCACGACCGGGTGCACTTCGCGGTCGGCCTGGACGCGCTGCACTCCGTCGACCTGGTCATCGAGGCGGTGCCCGAGCACCTGGACCTCAAGCAGCGGATCTTCGCGGAGCTGGACCGGGTCTGCCGGCCGGACGCCATCCTCGCCACCAACACCTCGTCGCTGAGCGTCACCGAGATCTCGGTCGCCACCACCCGGCCCAACCAGGTGATCGGCATCCACTTCTTCAACCCGGCGCCGGTGATGAAGCTGGTCGAGGTGGTCCGCACGGTCGTCACCTCACCCGAGGTGGTCGCCGACGTGGAGGCACTCTGCGCCCGGCTCGGCAAGGTCGACGTGACAATCAACGACCGGGCCGGCTTCATCGCCAACGCGCTGCTGTTCGGCTACCTCAACCACGCGGTCGGCATGTTCGAGTCGCACTACGCGACCCGGGAGGATATCGACGCCGCCATGAAGCTCGGCTGTGGCCTGCCGATGGGCCCGCTGGCGCTGATGGACCTGATCGGTCTGGACACGGCGTACGAGATCCTCGACACCATGTACCGGCGCGGCGGGCGGGACCGCCGCCACGCCCCGGTGCCGCTGCTCAAGCAGATGGTGACGGCGGGGCTGCTCGGCCGGAAGTCCGGCCGGGGTTTCTACACCTACGAGCGACCGGGCTCGCCGAAGGTCGTACCCGATGAGGCGACGCCGGTGGCCACGGAGGCCGCGCTCGCCGACGGGGCCCGCGCCATCGCGAAGGTCGGCGTGGTGGGTTCCGGGACGATGGCCACCGGCATCATCGAGGTCTTCGCGAAGGCCGGCTACGAGGTCGTCTCGGTGACCCGTGGCGCGGAGAAGTCCGCGAAGGTCTGCGAGTCGGTGAAGACGTCGCTGAACAAGGGCGTGGTGCGCGGCAAGCTCTCCGAGACCGACCGGGACGCCGCGCTCAGCCGGATCAGCTGGTCGGCCACGCTCGACCACCTCGCCGACGTCGACCTGGTGGTCGAGGCGGTGGTCGAGGAGTTGAGCGTCAAGAAGGCGCTCTTCGCGAGCCTCGACGAGATCTGCAAGCCGGGCGTCGTGCTGGCCACCACCACCTCCTCGCTGCCGGTGATCGACGTGGCGATGGCCACCCAGCGGCCGGCCGACGTGGTGGGGCTGCACTTCTTCAACCCGGCGCCGATCATGCCGCTGGTCGAGGTCATTCGCACCATCCGCACCTCGCCGGAGGCCGCCGCCACGGCCCGCGCGGTCTGCGCCGCGCTGGGCAAGACCGGTGTGGTCTGCGGCGACCGGTCCGGGTTCATCGTCAACGCGCTGCTCTTCCCGTACCTCAACGACGCGGTCAAGATGCTGGAGGCCAGCTACTCCACGGCCGACGACATCGACCACGCGATGAAGCTGGGCTGCGGCTACCCGATGGGCCCGTTCGAACTGCTCGACGTGGTGGGGCTGGACGTCGCGCTGGCCATCCAGCGGGAGCTCTACCTGGAGTTGCGCGAGCCGGGCTTCGCGCCCGCGCCGCTGCTGGAGCACCTGGTCACCGCCGGCTACCTGGGCCGCAAGACCCGCCGCGGCTTCCGCGACCACTCGCACCGCTGACCGGGGTCAACGCCGGACGGGCCGTCCCGCCCGACGGACCGTACGCTTGGTGACTGTGAGCCCCCGTCGCAACCGCCCTCGCCGGGACGAGAACGCCAACCTGGACGACGACCGCGTCCGGCAGGGCGTCGCCTCCGTGCAGCAGTGGACTGACGGTGCCTGGCAGGTCCGTGGGATCGGCGCGGGCGCGTCGGTCAAGACGTACCGTTGCCCGGGTTGTAACCAGGAGATCCGGCCCGGGGTGGCGCACCTGGTGGCCTGGCCGGCGGACGGCCTGGGTGACCTGACCGACCGGCGGCACTGGCACAGCGGCTGCTGGCGTGCCCGGGAGCGACGCGGCCCGGCGGTGCAACGCGGGCGGGGCACGCCGCGCTACTGAGCGTCGCGCCTGAGCGATCTGGATCACCCTGTTCCCGCCTGGGCGGGCGGTGGCGGTGACTTCGCGACAGACTTGAGCGGTGAGCACAACGATCCGCGCGTCGTCGATCCTGCCCGGCCGCCGGGAGGACATCGAGCTGCACACCGCCGATGGTCTGCGGCTGGTCGGTGAGCTGGCCCTACCGGCCGAACGGCCGCCGGTGGCCACCCTGGTCTGCCTGCACCCGCTGCCCACCCACGGCGGAATGATGGACAGCCACGTGTTCCGCAAGGCGGCCTGGCGGCTGCCCGCGCTGGCCGACGTGGCCGTGCTCCGGTTCAACACCCGGGGCACCAGCAGCGTGCGTGGCACCAGTGAGGGTGCGTTCGACGGTGCCGTCGGTGAGCGTTTCGACGTGGCCGCCGCCATCGAGTACGCGGAGTTCGCCGAACTGCCCAACATCTGGTTGGTCGGCTGGTCGTTCGGCACCGACCTGGCCCTCAAGTACGGCTGCGACCCGGCGATCGTCGGCGCGATCCTGCTCTCCCCACCGCTGCGCTTCTCGGCCCCTGAGGACCTGGCCACCTGGGCCGGCTCCGGTCGGCCGCTCGTGGCGTTGGTGCCCGAGTTCGACGACTACCTGCGCCCGGCCGAAGCGCGGGAGCGGTTCGCGGCGGTGCCGCAGGCCGAGGTCGTAGGGGTGCCGGGCGCGAAGCACCTGTGGGTGGGCGACGCGGAGACGGTGCTCGACGAGATCGTCCGTCGCGTCAACCCGGCGGTCGAGGTGCCGTTGCCGACCACCTGGGACGGGCCGATGGAGTCCGGTGACGTCAGCGCGTACGCCGACCGGACGGTGGCGGCTTTCGCCGACACGCCCGTACCTGGGCCGGCTGCCGGCAAGGCCGACTGACCCGCACGCGTTAGCGGGTCTCCTGGCGGGGGAGCACCACCTCGCGCAGGATCAGTTGCAGCGCGGCCACGGTGGGGATGGCGATCAGCGCGCCCACCACGCCCAGCAGCGCCACCCCGAGCAACGCGGCCAGCAGGGCGGCCACCTCGTTGACCTCCACCGAGCGGCGCATCACCTTCGGGTAGATCAGATAGTTCTCCACCTGTTGGTAGATGAGGAAGAAGACCGCGCAGGCGATGCCCACCGGCAGGCTGGTGGCGAACCCGACGAGGCTCACGATCACCGCGCCCAGGGTCGCGCCGATCTGCGGGATCAGGTCGGTCACCGCGACCACCACGGCCAGCGCGAACGGGTACGGCAACCCGACGATCAAGGCGAAGACGAAGGTGGTCGTGCCGGCCAGCACCGCGATGCTCAGCGCGCCCACCATGTAGGCGCCCACCTTGGCCAGGATCTCGTCGCCGATCAGCTGCACCCGCTCCCGCCGCGACCGGGGCACCAGTGAGTAGCTCAGCGAGCGCAGCCGGTTGAAGTACGCCAGGAAATAGATGGTCAGCACCAGCACGGTAAGCGTCCGGAACACGGTGCCGAAGATCAACTGTGCGCCGCCGAGGACCCCGCCGAGCGCCCGGCCGATCGTGTCCGCGTTGGCCGCGCTCTGCACCCGCTCCATCACGTCGTACCGTTCCACCAGGTCGTTGACCGTCGGGTTGCGGCGCAGATCCTCGACGTAGCTGGGCAACTGTTCGATGAACTGCCCCGACTGCGTCACGACCGGCGGAACGAGCGCCACCACCCCGCCGCAGAGCAGCAGCACCACGGTCAGCGCCACGACCGCGACCGCGAGGCCGTTCGGCACACCCCAGCGGCGCAGCCGCACCACCGCCGGGTTCAGGCCGACCGCGAGGAACAGCGCGATCACCACCAGGACCAGGATGCCGCCGGCATTTCGAATCCCCAGATAAAGGGTGTACGCCAGCAGCACGCCCAACGCGCCGGTGAAGCCGAGCAGGAAGCTGTTGCGCCGCAGCGGACGCCCCGGCGTGCCGAACTTCCCGGACGGGACCGCCGGCAGATCCTCCGGGTCAAGGTCAGGAACCGGCACCGCACGCGGCACCTCAGTGTGCGGCGGTTGGTCGTGCGGCGGTTGGTCGTGCGGCGTCTCGCTCCGTGGCGTCTTGGCGGGTGGAGGGCCGAAAGTGGCGTCCGGGTCGTCGGCGGGCTGGCCGTGCTGTGGCACCAGGGACCTCCGGGTCAGGCGGTGGGGACGACGGGCGACGGTCGCCTGCCGGTGGGGCAGCGCGTCAGCAGGGTGGACACCTCATGGTCGCCATCGACCACGAGACCGTCAATCTGGTCCTCCGTGTGCCTTAATCACCGTCGGCGCGTGTCGCGGTCGGCTGTGGGTGTCGGCGGCGCCGGGGCGTTCCCCGGAAATGCCTGATGTCTGTGAGACATTTTGATGTCCCACAGACATCACGCTCGTCAGGGCAGGGCCTACCCTCCGCGGCCATCCGGGAAGTGATCCACTCGACATCGCCGACATGGGGGTGTCGGGGGGCGGCAGGACAGCCCGACATCGGCGATGTCGTGTCGATCATGCGGTGCGGCCGTCCCCGGAGTGGCTGCGTGAGCTCTACGGGGGCACCCGCGCGCTGTGTGGGGTGCGGGCCGCGCTGGGGCAGTAACCGGTCAGTCCTTCTCGATCGTGACCTTGCTCGGCTTGGCGCTGCGCTCGTCGGTGGTCGGCTTGGTGGGCCGCTTGCCGTTCTCGCCGGTGCTGGTGATCTTGGTGGGCTTGGCGCCCCTGCCACCCTCGCCCGGCACTGCCGCCACCGTCGGCTCGCCGTCGACGCCCGCGCTGGCCGCGCCGCCGTCGACCGTGGTCACCGGCTCGGCGACCGGTCGGGTCGTCGACTGCCCGGCGCCGTCCGCCGTGGCGGCCACCGGCTGCGTGGCGTCGGCGGGCTCGGCCTTGAGGCCGGTGGCGGCACCGCCGGCCGAACCGGCGTCGGCGGTCACCATCACGCCGTCATCGGCAGCCGGCGTAGTCGGACCGTCGACCGGGCCGGTGGTGCTCTGCAACCGCAGCTCGGCCATCTGCCGCTCGAGTTCGTCGGACTCCTGACGAGCCTTCCACGTCTCCTGCCGCAGGTCGGCAAGCTGCTGCTGGGCCTGGGCGATCTCCAACATGACCTGGGCGAGCTGCTGCCGGCCGGCCGCCGCCTCCTGCTGCGTCGCCGCCAGGTGCTGCTGCGTGGTGGCCAGGTGCTGCTGGGTGGTGGCCGCGTACTCCTCGAACTGCCGGCGGGAAGCCGCGACATGCTCGTCGGCCTTGCGGCGCTTGTCGCCCGCCTCGGTTTCGGCGCGGCTCAGCAGCTCGGCGGCCTCCGACTCGGCCCGCTCGCGCATCGCCGAGGCGTCCTGCTCGGCCGCCTGACGGATCGCGGCAGCGCCCTGCTCGATCTCGTTCTTGCGGCTGGTGTACTCGGTCTCCAGCTCGTTCTTACGGGCCGTGTACTCGGTCTCCAGCTCGTCGCTGCGCGTGGCCCAGGTCGTCTCCAGCTCCTGCTGACGGCTGGCGAACCCGGTCTCCAACTCCTGCTGGCGTGCCGTGTGCTGCTTGTCCAACTCGTCGCGGCGCTTGGCGAACTCCTGCTCGGCCGTGGACCGTCGCTGGGCCAGCTCCCGGTCGGCCGCCTCCCGCCGGGAGTTGACCTCCTGCTCCACGCCGGCCCGCCACGCGCCCAACTCCTGCTGGGTCTGCGCCCGCGACTGCTGCACGTACGCCTCGGTCTCGCTGCGCATCCGCTGCACGTACGCCTCGGTCTCGGCCCGGCTGCGCTTTGCCGACTCGGACGCCTGCGTGGTCAGGCGTTCCGCCTCCTGCTGCGCCTTGGCCCGGGCAGCCCGGCCCGCCATCGACGCATCGTCGATGATCTGCTTGGCCTCCTGCTGTGCCTTGGCGTGCGTCGCCCGGCCGGCCTCGGTCGCGTTGTCGGTGAGCCGCTTGGCCTCCAGTTGGGCCTTGGCGTGCACCTCCTTGGCCGCCTCACGCAGGTCACCGGCCTCCTGCTGGGCGGTGGCCAACGCCTCGCGGGCCGCCTCGCGCAGCTTGGTGGCCTCCTGCTGGGCGCGAGTGTGGATCTCCTTGGCGGTGTCGCGGAGTTGGGTGGCCTCCTGCTGGGCCTTGGTGAGCGCGTCCTGCGCCGCCTTGCGCAGCTTCGCCGACTCGTCCTTCGCGGACCGCACGGTCGCTTCCGCCTCGGCGCGTCGAGCGGCGCTGTGCCGCTCCTCCTCCTGGCGGCGGGCGGCGAGCGCGATCTCGAAGTCCTTCAGCGCCCGCGCGGCCTGCTCGCGGGCCTCCTCGATGATGTGCTCGGCGGCGGCGCGACGGGCCTCGATCTCCTCGTTCGCCGCTGACAGGATCTGCTCGGCCTGCTCCTCGGCCAGGGTGAGGATCGACTCGACGCGGGGGCCCAGGTGCCGGAACGAGGCCCGGTCCACCACGTTCATCTGCTTGCGGACCTGTGTCAGGTCCCGTTGCAGCACCTCGACCTGGCCGGCGAGCTTGTGGATCTGTGTATAGGCCTGTTCCCGTTCGGCGGCGAGGGTCGCGATCTCGTGCTCGGCACGCGCGACGTACCGGTCGACCTGTTTCTTCTCATACCCCCGCAGAGCGGACTCGAAGCTGGGCTCCGTGGTCACGTCCCCGCCGAGAGCGAACAGTTCCTCGCCGTGCGACATGCCCCCATCCTCACACGCATCGGACCCTGCTGGGGCGATACGGACGGCCCTTGTGGGACCTACTTCACTCCGTGAGGAGTAGGCGATGTCAGTGGGTGGGAAACGCACACGGCGCGAGGTCACACCGGTCACCCGGTGTCACCTCGCGCCGTCGATGCCCCGCGCTGACGCCTCGCGTCAGCCAGCGGTCTCCGCGGTCACCCGCTCCTGACCGCCATCGGCCTTCTTCGCCTCCGGCTTGGCCGCCGGAGCTGCCGCCGCCGGCACGCCGGGAACGATGCCGGCGAGCCCGGAGAGCATCTGCCCGAGCTGCGAGGTGACCGCGTCCTTTTGCCGGGTGAGGTCCTCGACCTCGCGGCGCGCGGCCTGCGTGGTCAGCTCGGCCTCGGTGCGGGCCTCGGTGAGCAGGCGCTGCGACTCGGCCTTGGCCTCGTTGAGCGTCTTCTCGGAGTGCGCCTTGGCCTTGTCGACCGTCTCGGCGGCGTTGCGCTCCGACTCGACCCGGCGTGCCTCGGCGCGCTGCTCGATCTCCTTGGCGCGCTCCTGCGCGGCCCGGGCGCGCTGCTCGGCCTCGCTGACCATCTTCTGGGTCTGCGCGACCTGGGAGGCGTGCCGCTCGGACTCCTCACGCTCGGCCTTCTCGCGACGCTCGGCCAGCTGCAGCTCAAGGGCCTGCAGGTCCTTGTCGCGCTTGTCCCGGGCGTCGGTGAGCAGCTTGGTCGCCTCGGCGCGCTTCTCCTCGGCCTCGCGGGCGGCCTTGGCCCGCTGCTGGGTGATCTCCCGCTCGGCGGTGGCCCGGAGGGTGGCCACCTCCCGCTCGACGGTCGACTTCAGCTCGGCCACCTCGTGCGCGGTGACGGTACGCAGCTGCTTGGTCTCACGGTCCGCGTCGGCGCGCAGCGTGTCGGCCTCACGGCGAGCCTGCACCCGGACCTCGGCGGCCTCGCGCTCGGCGGCGGTGCGCAGGTTTCCGGCCTCGCGCTCGGCGCTGGCCTTCATCGCGGCGGCCTCGGCGCGGGCCTTGTCCGTGATCTCGCGAGCCTCCAGGCGGGCGGCGGAGAGAATGCCCTCCGACTCGCGCTTGGCCTCGTTGCGGTGGTCGTTGGCCTGCTCCTCGGCGAGCCGCAGGATCTGCTCGACCCGGGTGCCGAGCCCGGAGAGGGTGGGCCGGCTGTTCTCTTCGAGCTGCTTGTTGGTGTCGGTGAGCTTCTGCTCCAGCGCACTCATGCGCTGCTCGGCCTGGCGGAGTCGACGCTGGGCGTCGTTCATCCGCTGCTCGGCCTCGGCACGGGCCTGCTCGGACTGGGTCAGCGCGGCCGTCATCCGGCCGATGAAGTCATCGACCTGGTGAGTGTTGTATCCGCGCAGGCCAACGGTGAAATCTGGCTGCGAGTTCGCGTTATCGAAGAACGCGAGAGGGGAGGACTGCTGCTGGGGCATTGGGACATACTGGCAGACGCCCCAGGGTGCTTCGCAAGAGCGGTACGAAGCTTTCGTGTCCTCTTTACATGGTCAACTCCCTCGCTCAGCAAGGCCGGACCAATGGGCGATCTTGGCAGGTCCCGGGCGGGACGGACGCCACGCAGAGTGAGGATAAAAAGGGCCACGGGTACGCCCCGTGGCCCTTTCTTCGCTCCGGACCGGCTCTCCGCTAATGAGGGCGGAAGAACAATGGTCGATCACCGCATTGGCCATCCGGTCCTCGTCCATCCGGCCGGTGCCAGGTAACGGGTTGCCGCTCACTGCCCCCGGAACCGGTTGATCGCGTCCTCGTGTCGGGCCCGCAGCTCCCCGTCGCGCACACCCAGCCCGTCGGCGGGTGCGAGGCAGCGCACGCCGACCTTGCCCTGGTGGGCGTTGCGGTGCACCTCGTACGCGGCCTGGCCGGTCTGCTCCAGCGGGTAGGTGCGGGACACCGTCGGGTGAACCTTGCCGAGCGCGACGAGGCGGTTGGCCTGCCACGCCTCGTGGTAGTTGGCGAAGTGGCTGCCGACGATCCGCTTGAGGTGCATCCACAGGTAGCGGTTGTCGTACTGGTGCTGGAAGCCGCTGGTGGACGCGCAGGTGACGATGGTCCCGCCGCGCCGGGCCACGTAGACGCTCGCGCCGAACGTCTCCCGGCCCGGGTGCTCGAAGACGATGTCCGGGTCCTCGCCGCTGGTCAGCTCGCGGATCCGCTCGCCGAAGCGACGCCACTCGTCCTGGTCCTGGGTCTCCTCGTCCTTCCAGAACCGGAAGCCCTCCGCCGCCCGGTCGATGACCAGCTCCGCGCCCATCTTGCGGCACAGCTCGGCCTTCTCCGGCGAGGAGACGACACAGACGGGAATCGCGCCGCCGTTGAGCGCCATCTGGGTGGCGTACCCGCCGAGGCCGCCGGAGGCGCCCCAGATCAGCACCACGTCGCCCTGCTTCATGTTGGCACCGTGGTGCGAGACGAGCTGCCGGTACGCGGTGGAGTTGACCAGCCCAGGGCTGGCCGCCTCTTCCCAGCTCAGGTGCCGCGGCTTCGGCATCAGCTGGTTGGCCTTGACGATGGCCAGCTCGGCCAGCCCGCCGAAGTTGGTCTCGAAGCCCCAGATCCGCTGCTGCGGGTCGAGCATGGTGTCGTCGTGCCCCGCCGCGTCCTCCAGTTCGACGGAGAGGCAGTGCGCGACGACCTCGTCGCCGGGTGCCCACCGGGTCACCCCGGGGCCGGTGCGCAGCACCACGCCGGCGGCGTCCGAACCGACCACGTGGTACGGCAGGTCGTGCCGGCGGGTCAGCTCGGAGATCCGGCCGTAGCGCTGGAGGAACTTGAAGGTGGGCAGCGGCTCGAAGATGCTGGTCCACACCGTGTTGTAGTTGATCGCGCTGGCCATCACCGCGACCAGCGCCTCGCCCGGCCCGAGTTCCGGCGTCGGCACCTCCTGCACGTGCAGCGCCTTGCGAGGGTCCTTGTCCCGGGTGGCCATGCCGTCGAACATCCGGGCTTCCTCGGCGCGGACGACCACGCCCCGGTAGCTCTCCGGGACGGGCAGTCCGGCGACGCCGGCAAGTTCACGGTCCGGGTCGTTCGATTCCTCCGCGGCCATGATCGCTTCGAGGATGTCCTGCACGGTGACCTCCGGTTCGTCCCCGCACCCGCACGGGCTTGGGTGCTGCCATCGTCGGCGCCGGTGGGCACGACCGCCATGTCGTCATTCGACACATCCGGCACCCTTCGCGCTCCTGTGGGCCGGACGTTACTGAACGGTAGCTAGGGCGGGAAGTCTCTGTGAAAAACTGCATCGGCCGATGCGTGAAGGTGTCCGACGACCCCGTGAACCGCGCACCGCCGCGCTCGCGCACCCCGGCCCCGGGCTGCCCCGGCCCTCGCTCGTGTCGCCGGGGCGCTTGATCGACTCCATCTCGCCGATGTGGCGGTATCGGATGGCTTGGACACCGCCACATCGGCGACCTGGAGTTGATCAAAGTCCGGCCGTCAGCGGGCGGCGCGGCGTGCTGGCGTGGGTGGGGCGGTCAGTGGCTGGCGGCCGGCTCGACGAGTTCGACGAGGACGCCGCCCGCGTCCTTGGGGTGCACGAAGTTGATCCGGGAGTCCGCGGTGCCGCGCCGTGGGGCGTCGTAGAGCAGCCGCATCCCGCGGGCGCGCAGTGCCGCGCAGGCCGCGTCGATGTCGACCACCGTGTACGCGACCTGCTGCACGCCGGGCCCGTTGCGGTCGAGGAACTTGGCGATCGTCGACTCGGGGGTGAGTGGGGCGAGCAGTTGCACGCAGCCGCCCTCGGTCGTCGATCCGACGGCCAGCATCGCCTCCCGGACGCCCTGCTCGGTGTTGGTCTCGGTGTGCACGCAGCGCATCCCGAACGTGCGCTCGTAGAAGTCGATCGCGGCGTCCAGATCGCTCACGGCGATGCCGACGTGATCGATCTTGCGAAGTCCGATATCTGTGACGTAGTCCGCACGGGGCTCGACGGGGAGGTTTTCTGCCATGGCGCTAGTCTGACCGAACCATCGTTCAGGCGTACAGCTCGGCACCCCCCTCGGAGGCAGGCATGGCTTCGGTGATCGTCAGCGGCGCGCGTACCCCCATGGGGCGGCTGCTGGGCAACCTCAAGGACCTCCCGGCCACCAAGCTCGGCGGGATCGCCATCAAGGCGGCGCTGGAGCGGGCCGGTGTCAGTCCGGACCAGGTCCAGTACGTGATCATGGGGCAGGTGCTCCAGGCCGGCGCCGGCCAGATCCCGGCGCGGCAGGCGGCGGTCGAGGCCGGCGTACCGATGTCCGTGCCGGCGCTGACCATCAACAAGGTCTGCCTCTCTGGCCTGGACGCGATCGCCCTGGCCGACCAGCTCATCCGGGCCGGCGAGTTCGACATCGTGGTGGCCGGCGGCATGGAGTCGATGACCAACGCCCCGCACCTGCTGCTGGGCCAGCGCTCCGGCTACAAGTACGGCGACGTGGTGATCAAGGACCACATGGCCCACGACGGGCTCAGCGACGCCTGGGACTGCTGCTCGATGGGCGAGTCGACCGAGCGGCTCGGCACGAAGCACGGCATCTCCCGCGAGGAGCAGGACGCATTCGCCGCCGCCAGCCACCAGCGGGCCGCCGCCGCGCAGAAGAACGGCCACTTCGCCGAGGAGATCACCCCGGTGCTGATCCCGCAGCGCAAGGGTGACCCGCTGGTGATCAGCGACGACGAGGGCATCCGTCCGGACACCACCGTCGAGTCGCTGGCCAAGCTGCGTCCCGCGTTCGCCAAGGACGGCACCATCACCGCCGGCAGTTCCTCGCCGATCTCCGACGGTGCCGCCGCCGTGGTCGTCATGAGCAAGGCCAAGGCCAACGAGCTGGGGCTGACCTGGCTGGCCGAGATCGGCGCCCACGGCAACGTGGCCGGTCCGGATAACTCCCTGCACTCGCAGCCGTCCAACGCGATCAACCACGCCCTCAAGAAGGGCGGCCTGAGCGTGGAGGACCTGGACCTCATCGAGATCAACGAGGCGTTCGCGCAGGTCGGCATCCAGTCCACCCGTGACCTCGGTATCAGCGCGGACCGGGTCAACGTCAACGGCGGCGCGATCGCGCTCGGCCACCCGATCGGCATGTCCGGCGCACGTCTCGTCCTCACCCTCGCGCTGGAGCTGAAGCGGCGCGGCGGCGGCACCGGCGCGGCGGCGCTCTGCGGCGGCGGTGGCCAGGGCGACGCGCTGATCATCCACGTGCCGGGAAGTGCAGCGGCCGACCGGTGAGCGCGACGGGTGAGTCGGTTCTGCGAGCCCCGCGGTCGTGAACGAAGATGACACAGTGAGCGAAGCGGTCGAGAACGTGCCGGCGGCGGTCACCACCTCGGTGCGCCGCAGCCGGGACGTGCCGCTGCTGGTCGAGCGGGCCCGCACCGGCGACCCTCGCGCGGTGGCTCGGCTGATCACCCTGGTGGAGAACGGCGACGCGCTGCTGCCGGAGATCGCCGCCGCGCTGGCGCCGTACGCCGGGCAGGCCCAGGTGGTCGGGCTGACCGGCTCACCGGGGGTGGGCAAGTCGACCACCACCAACGAGCTGGTCCGCGCGCTGCGGGCGCGCGGCCACCGGGTCGGTGTGCTGGCGGTCGACCCGTCCAGCCCGTTCACCGGTGGTGCGATCCTCGGCGACCGGGTCCGGATGCAGGACCACGCGACCGACCCGGGCGTCTACATCCGGTCGATGTCCAGCCGGGGGCACCTCGGCGGGCTGTCGGCGGCTACGCCGCAGGCGGTCCGCGTGCTGGAGGGCGCCGGCTGCGACGTGGTGCTGGTGGAGACCGTCGGCGTCGGGCAGGCCGAGGTGGAGGTCGCCTCGCTGGCCGACACCACGCTCGTGCTGCTCGCCCCGGGCATGGGTGACGCGATCCAGGCGGTCAAGGCCGGCATCCTGGAGATCGCCGACGTCTTCGTGGTCAACAAGGCCGACCGGGACGGCGTCGACGCCACGGTCCGCGACATCCAGGGCATGATCGCCCTCGGTGAGCGCGGGCCGGGGCAGTGGCGACCGCAGGTGGTCCGTGCGATCGCCGCGCGGGCCGAGGGCATCGACGACATCGCCGCCGCCATCGACAAGCACCGCGGCTGGCTGGTCGAGCACGGCGAGCTGCGTCGCCGCCAGGAGGCGCGGGCCGCCGCCGAGATCGAGGCCATCGCGCTCGGCGTGCTCCGCGCGCGGATCGGCTCACTTCGCGACGGTACGGAGTTGACCACGCTCGCCGCCAAGGTTGCCGAGGGCGGGATCGACCCGTACACGGCGGCGGACACCCTGCTCGCCCAGCTCGCCCGCTGACCGTCCACGGCGGACACCTCGTGGCCGTCATGTCCTTGTAGGCTCGCACCGCCCCACGGCCGTGGGGTCGGGTCGGTGAGCCGGCTGGGCGGCGCGAGAAGCAGGAGAGTGGCACGTGGACCACGAGGCGACGCGGGAGCTGACCACGGTGCCGGCGGTGGCCGGCGGGACGACGCAGGTTTCCGATGAGGTGGTCGAGAAGATCGCTGTCGCGGCGGCCCGTGCGGTGCCCGGCGTGGCCGAGTTGGGCGGGGATGTCGCCCGGTTCTTCAACGCGGTGCTCGACCGGGTCGGGCTGGACCAGGTGGGCGACGCCCGGCGGGGCTGCTCGGCCCACGTGACCGGGGACGCTGCCGTGGTCAACCTGGTGCTGGTGATTCAGGCCGGTCAGCCGGTTCCGGAGATCACCGGCCAGGTGCGGGCCCGGGTGACCGAGGCGGTCGAGGCGTACGGGCTGAGGGTCGACGAGGTCAACATCCGGGTCGACGACGTGGCGATGGGCGGCGGGCCGGCCGCTTCGACCGCCTGAGGGTGGTTACCTGCCGGTACGGACTGACTTAGCGATCGTTCAGGTCAGGGCTCTACACTCGACGTGCATCGACGAACCGAGGAGGAGCCCCGCGCATGGACGCCGACGAGATCGCCGCCGGACGGGCCCGCTGGCAGGCCCGGTACGACTCCGCGCGCAAGCGGGACGCCGACTTCACCACCCTCTCCGGGATGACCGTCGACCCGGTCTACGGCCCGCCGGAGGGTGCCTCCTATCCGGGCTTCGAGCGGATCGGCTGGCCGGGCGAGTACCCGTACACCCGGGGTCTGTATCCGACCGGCTACCGCGGGCGGACCTGGACGATCCGGCAGTTCGCCGGCTTCGGCAACGCGCAGCAGACCAACGAGCGCTACAAGATGATCCTCGGTGCCGGCGGCGGTGGCCTCTCGGTCGCGTTCGACATGCCGACCCTGATGGGCCGCGACTCCGACGACCCGCAGGCGCTCGGCGAGGTCGGCCACTGCGGCGTCGCCATCGACACCGCCACCGACATGCAGGCGCTCTTCGACGGCATCGACCTGGCCGGCGTCACGACCTCGATGACCATCTCCGGCCCGGCCGTCCCGGTGTTCTGCATGTACCTGGTCGCCGCCGAGCGGCAGGGCGCCGACCTGTCCAAGCTGGACGGAACGCTGCAGACCGACATCTTCAAGGAGTACATCGCGCAGAAGGAGTGGCTCTTCGACCCGGAGCCGCATCTGCGCCTGATCGGCGACCTGATGGAATACTGCGCCGCCGAGATTCCGCGCTACAAGCCGCTGTCGGTCTCCGGCTACCACATCCGAGAGGCCGGCTCGACCGCCGCGCAGGAGTTGGCGTACACCCTCGCCGACGGGTTCGGCTACGTCGAGTTGGGCCTGTCGCGTGGCCTGGACGTGAACGTCTTCGCGCCGGGGCTGAGCTTCTTCTTCGACTCGCACCTCGACTTCTTCGAGGAGATCGCCAAGTTCCGCGCCGCCCGCCGGATCTGGGCCCGCTGGCTGCGCGACGTCTACGGCGCGACCAGCGAGAAGGCCCTGTGGCTGCGGTTCCACACGCAGACCGCCGGGGTGTCGTTGACCGCCCAGCAGCCGGTCAACAACGTGGTGCGGACGGCCGTCGAGGCGCTCGCGGCGGTGCTCGGCGGGACCAACTCGCTGCACACCAACGCGCTCGACGAGACCCTGGCGCTGCCCACCGACGAGTCCGCCGAGATCGCCCTGCGTACGCAGCAGGTGCTGATGGAGGAGACCGGCGTGGTCAACGTGGCCGACCCGCTCGGCGGCTCCTGGTACGTCGAGGCGCTCACCGACAAGATCGAAGCCGAGGCGGAGGAGATCTTCGCTCGGATTCGGCAGCTCGGCGGCGAGGGGCCGCACCAGATCGGCCCGATGACCTCCGGCATCCTGCGCGGCATCGAGGACGGCTGGTTCACCGGGCACATCGCCGAGTCGGCCTTCGTCTACCAGCAGGCCCTCGAAAAGGGCGACAAGAAGATCGTCGGCGTCAACTGCCACACCGGCACGGTCGCCAAGGAGCTGGAGATCCTGCGCATCTCGCACGAGGTGGAGCTGGAGCAGCGTCGGGTGCTCGCCGAGCGCAAGAACGCGAGGGACGAGGCCGCTGTCAGTGCGGCGGTCACCCGCATGGTCGAGGCCAGCCGCACCGACGAGAACATGATCCCCGCCATGCTCGACGCGGTCCGCGCCGAAGCGACCCTCGGCGAGATCTGCGACGCCCTGCGCGCCGAGTGGGGCACCTACCGCGAGCCCGCCCGCTTCTGACCCCACAGACCCCCGTCGATCTTGCACTTGCTGCCTCGGCATATGCCGCATATGGCGCGTATCGAGGACCGAAAGTGCAAGATCGCGGGGGTGGGGGTGGGGGCGTGAGAGTTGCAACGTCGGGGTTGCGGGTGAGCTGAGATCGTCGGCGCACGTGCGAGACTAGGTAACCATGAGCGACCCACGGATCACCTCGTCGATCTTCACCCGCGGCGCGGTCGACCTCAGCACGCTGCGCGGCCCCGCACCAGCCAGTACTCGCCCCGGCACACCCCCGCAGGGCGGCCCCTCCGCCAGCACCCCCGGCGCACAGGCAGCCGGCGGCAACGCCCTCATCGTCGACGTCACCGAGGCGACCATCCAGTCCGAGGTGCTCGAACGGTCGATGGCCATGCCCGTCATCGTCTTCTTCGGCGCGGCAGGTTACCCGGAGAGCGACGAGTTCGCCCCCGTGCTGGAACGGCTGGCCGCCGAGAGCGGCGGCGCCTGGGTGCTCGCCCGGGTCGACGTGCAGGAAAACCCACGGATCGCCCAGATGTTCCGGGTCCAGGGCATCCCCATGGTCTACGCGGTGGTCGGCGGCCAGCCGATCGACGCGTTCTCCGGCGTGGTGCCCGAGCCTCAGCTCCGCCAGTGGCTCCAGGCCGTGCTCAAGGCCGGTGGCGTGGCCGTCGCCGAGCCGGAGGACCCGCGTCTCGACGAGGCGGACGACGCCCTGATGAGTGGTGACCTGGACGCTGCCGAGCAGGCGTACCGGAAGATCCTTGCTGACGCACCGGCGGACGCCGCCGCCACGGCGGGGCTGGCCCAGGTCGGGGTGGCCCGCCGGGTGGCCGGCGCGGACCCCGCCGCCGCGCTGGCCGCCGCCGAGAGCGCCCCCGACGACGTCGCGGCGCAACTGCTCGCTGCCGACATCGAGGTGCTCAGCGGCCTGGCCGAGCAGGCGTACGCCCGACTCGTCGGTCTCGTCCGACGCACCGCTGGTGAGGATCGCGAGACGGTGCGCCAGCACCTCGTGTCCCTGTTCTCCATCGCCGGCCCGGACGACCCGGCGGTCGCCTCGGCCCGCCGAGCCCTGGCCAGCGCCCTGTTCTGAGTTCCACGCACGGTTATGAGTTCGTAGTACGCCAGTGCGGGCCGGCGATCCGCCGGCCCGCCCGACCACCGGGGACGGGAGCTCACGATGCGCCGGATCGCCGTCCTCGACGCGCCGACAAACCTCGGCCTGCGTCCGCCGACGCCCACCTCCGTCCCGGGCTGCGCCAAGGCGCCCGGCGCGCTGCGCGACCACGACCTGCTGGCCCGGCTGCGCGCCCGCGACGCCGGCTGCATCACCCCACCTCGGTACGACCCGGGTGACTGGCGGCCCGGCGACGGTGTGTGCCACGCCCGGGAGATCGCCAACTACTCGCTGGCCCTCGCCGAGCGGATCGGCTCGATCATCGACCGGGGCGAGTTCCCCGTCGTGCTGGGCGGCGACTGCTCGGTGCTGCTCGGCTCCGCGCTCGCCATGCACCGCCTCGGTGAGGCCGTCGGCGGCCGCATCGGGCTGGTCTTCGTGGACGGGCACTCCGACTTCCGGCACCCCGGCAACGCCTCCTACGTGGGCGCGGCGGCCGGCGAAGACCTGGCCCTGGTCACCGGGCGCGGGCAGGCCGACCTGGCCGCGCTGGAGGGCCGCCGACCCTACTTCCGCGACATCGACGTGGTGGTGCTCGGCATCCGGGCGCAGGACGAATACCGGCTCGACCTCCAGGCCGCGGGCATCATCACCCGGCCGGTGCCGGCGCTGCGCGCCGAGGGTGCCGCCCGGACGGCACAGTGGGCGCACGAGCAACTCGCCGACTGCGCGGGCTACTGGGTGCACATCGACGTCGACGTGCTCGACCCTGCGGTGATGCCCGCCGTGGATGCACCGGACCCGGGCGGGATCGCCTTCGCCGAGCTGGAGATCCTCCTCGCCGGCCTGGTCGACACCCCACACTGCCTCGGCGTCGAGCTGACCGTCTTCGACCCTGACTACGACCCGGACGGGTCGTACGCCGCCGAGATCGTCAACACGGTGGTCGCCGGGCTCACCCCGGTCACCGCCCCGGAGGCGCTGCCACCCCGGCTGCTGTCGTCCCGGCCGACCCCCACTCCCCGGCGCGCCAACAGCCGTTCCGGGGACGGCCGCTCCGAGGGCTCCGCCGAGCGGTCTGCACGCTCTGACCGTTCCGCGCGGGTCGAGCAGACCGGCCGCCGCGACGGACCACGCGGCGTGGTCGGCGGCCTGGCGTTGCTCGCCGACGCCGCCTCGCGCGACTCGTCAACCGGTGCCGGTACGCCCGCCGCCGAGCCCTCGGGAGGTGGCCTCTCCTCCGGTGGTGGCCCTGCCGAGGCCGTGTTCTCCGGCGGTGAACTCGCCACCGCCGGCCCGCGCTCCGACGTCGAGTCGTTCAGCCCCGGTCAAGCCGCAGCCGCCAGTGAGCAGGTCGAGCAGAACGGCCGCGCTGGCGCTGAGCTGGCCGGCTCCGGCCCGGCCCGGCCGGGCCTTGCTGGCGCTGAGCTGGCCGGCTCCGGCCCGGCCAACGTTACGCAGGCCGATTCCGGGTCCTCCGGCGTCGCGCGGGCCGACTCCGGCTCTCCGGTCGAGCCGGAACCGGTCGGTCCACCCGCGTCGGCCGGCCCAGGTCTGCTGCGGCGGCCGTCCCCAGCAGACCGAAACCGTCCCGACACCGACACCGCCTGACCCTCCGGCGGGCCGCCCAGGCGGTGATCCACTCCGTATCGCCGATGTGGGGGTGTCCAGCTGACTGGACACCCCCACATCGCCGACCTGGAGTCGATCAGCCCGCGCCGTGCTCAGGTGGCGGGCAGTGCGCGGAGGAAGCGCTCGGCGATCGGGACGGCTGAGGAGGTGCTGGCGCCGCCCTTCTCCACGAAGACGGCGAACGCGACATCTCCCCGCCAGCCGACGAACCAGGCGTGCGTGTGGGCCGGGTTGTCGTCGTACTCGGCGGTGCCGGTCTTGCCGTACACCTCGCCACCCGGCACGTCCTTGAGCGCGCTGCCGGTGCCGGCGGTGACCACCTCGCGCATCATCGTGCGCAGCGCCTCGACCGACTCGGGCTTGAGCTGCTCGCCGGCCGGGGCAGGTTTGGCCGGCGCGGGGTCGAGCAGAAGCTTCGGCTGCTCGAACCGGCCCCGGGCGACGGCCGCGGTGGCGCCGGCCATGGCCAGCGGGCTGACCAGCGTGGTGCCCTGACCGAACGAGGCGGCTGCCTGCTCGGCGAGGCTGCCACCGGTCGACACCTTGCCGGTGAAGGCGTCCGCGCCGAGGTCCCACGGTGCCTCCAGGCCCAGCGAGCGGCCGGCGGCGGCCAGGCCGTCGCCGCCGAGCTTCGGGGCCAGCGAGGCGAACGCCGTGTTGCAGGACTTGGCGAAATCGGTACGGAACGGCACTGAGCCCAGCTCGAAGTTGTCTGAATTCTTGAAGGACCGGCCGTCGACGGTGAAGGTCTTCTTGCACTCCACCGGCCCGTCCAGGGTGACCGCGCCCCGGTCCAGCAGGCCCAGCGCGCTGACCATCTTGAACGTGGAGCCCGGCGGCACCTGGGCGGTGAAGGCCAGGTTCTCCCCGGCCGGCCCGGGGCCGTTCGCGGCGGCGAGCACCGCGCCGTCACTGATCCGTACCGCTACCAACGCGGCCCGCCGTGACTCGGCGCGCAGCGCCCCGTCGGCCGCGTTCTGGGCGGCCACGTCCAGGGTGGTCTTCAGCGCCTGACCGGGCTGCGGCTCCCGGCGGAACAGTTCGGTGCCGGTGGGCGCCAGCTTGCCGTCCTCGGCGGGCCGCTCGACCACGACGGTCAGGCCGGGGACGCCACGCAGCCGCTCGTCGTAGCGGCCCTGGAGACCACCGTGCCCGACCAGGTCACCGACGGCGTACCGGTCGGGGTGCGCGGCGAGGTCGTCGGCCTGCGCGGGGTCGACCGAACCGAGCAGCGCGCGGGCGAACTCCCGGGTCGGCGCCAGGTCGACCTTGTCGGACTGGAACTTGGTGGCGGGCAGGTCGTAGATCCGGGACTTGATCTGCCGGTACGCCTCCTCGCGCAGGGTCACCACCTCGACGAAGGCGCCCGGGTCGGCCTTGGCCACCCGGGCGGGCAGATCGGTCAGGTCGACGGCGGGGACCAGGGCCGGACGGATCGCCCTGAAGCCCGCGTCGAGATCCTTGGCCAGCTTCTTGATGTCGGTGACCTCGCTCGGCTGCACACCCACCCGGACCACCGGACGGGGCGACACGATCGGCTGCCCGGCCGCATCCAGCAGCCCGGCGCGGGGGCCGGTGTCGCGGCGCAACCCCAACCGGTCACCCTTGGTGAGCTGCTCGTGCAGCACCCGGGGCTCCCACATCACCTGCCACTGGTCGTCGTCGCCCTGGGCGAGCCGCAGCTCCCGGTCGTACGCCCAGCGGGTGCCGCCGGGCAGGTCCCACTCCACCCGGATGGGCACGGTCGCGATGTCGGCGGTGATCTTCGGGTCACCGCGGCGGGTCAGCGTGGGCGGGGTCGCCGCCAACTCGCCGGAGAGCTCCTTGATCTCGCGGGTCACCTCGGCGGCGGGCAGCTTGGCACCGACCGTGTCGACCACCCCGACTGCTCGCAGGTCGCCGCTGCGCCAGCCGGCGAAGAAGGCGTCGACGCTGCTCTGCGGCCCGTCGTCGGCCGAGCAGGCCGCCAGGACACCGGCGGTGAGCAGGGACGCGGTGAGTGCGGCGGTAACCCGGCGGGCACGATTCGGCCGGTCGCGCCGGGGGTAGGACAAGGTCATGGAGCGGGTCCTTCCGGTCTCGGGCTGCCCTGCACGGTAGTACGCGAACGGTGTCCGAGACGTCCCGTGTGACATCCGATGTGCCGAAAGACGGAGCGCGCCCATGTGATGAACATCGCGCGGCGGGGTATCCCGCAACCGGCCAACCTCGGACCCGCAACGGGTGAAAGGACAGAGTCCCGTATCCGACGTCCGGCCAGTGGTCCGCCGATGATCGAGCGGAGTGACAGGCCTAGGCTGGGCGGCAGAGTGACCCACAACGCGGTGGGTCGAGGGGAGTGGCACCGATGGACCGGCGTCCGGCGATCAAACCGGAACCCGACCTCCGGCAGGATGACACCAGCCGGGACGACAGCTTCGATTCGGCTACCGACGGGGACGGCTACGGCCGGCTCGAAACGGGAGTCACCGGGCTGACCGGGTCGAGTATCGACACCATCTACGATCTGGGCCTGCCGCCCGAGGCGTTGGCCGACGATGTGGAGGACGCCGAGCTCGACGAGCCGGTCCCCAACGCGGAGCGTCTGGTGGCCCAGGCTGTCGCGCTCGCCGGGGACGACCACGACGCGGCGACCTTGGTCGGCCGTTTCTGGCGGTTCGCCCCGGACGAGGAGCTGGTCGGCTTCACGGCGGAGGAGATGCTGGACGCGGCCCGGGCACACCGGGACCTGGCCCAGCAGCGGGTCCCCGGTGAGCTGAAGCTACGGATCCACGAGCCGCACGCTGACCAGCACCACACCGTTGTCGAGATCGTCACCGACGACATGCCGTTCCTGGTCGACTCGGTCACCGCGCTGCTCAACTCTCACCACCTGGACGTGCACCTGCTGGTGCACCCGCTGGTGGTGGTCCGGCGCGAGCCGCTGGGTCGCCTCACCGAGGTCTCCGCGGACGTGGAGCCGGACGACGCGATCGCCGGCGACATCGTCGAGAGCTGGATGCGGATCGAGATCGACCCGGTCCGGGACACGGCCGAGAGGGACCGGCTGCGTCGTGAGCTGCAACGGGTGCTCACCGACGTGCGGGAGGCCGTGGAGGACTGGCCGAAGATGCGTCAGCGTGCCCTCGCGTTCGCCGACGAACTGGCCTCGGCCCGTACCTCCGACAACCGCCCGCCGGTGCCGGAGAAGGACATCACCGACTCGGTGGAGCTGCTGCGCTGGCTTGCCCACGACCACTTCACCTTCCTGGGCTACCGCGAGTACCGGCTGGTGGACGCGCCCGGCGCGAATGGTTCGGATCCGGTCGACGGCAAGGCGCTGGAGGCGGTGCTCGGCACCGGTCTGGGCATCCTGCGCTCGGACTCGCCGGAGGCCCGGTCGCTGGCGTCGATGACGCACGAGGCGCACGAGAAGGTGCTGGAGAAGCGCCTGCTCATCATCACCAAGGCCAACTCGCGGGCCACCGTGCACCGCTCGGCGTACCTGGACTACATCGGCTTCAAGATCTTCAACGAGGCGGGCGAGGTCATCGGTGAGCGGCGCTTCCTGGGGCTGTTCTCCACCGCCGCGTACCGGACCAGCGTCCAGGAGCTGCCTGTGGTGCGCCGCAAGGTCGCCGAGGTGCTGGACCGCTCCGGCCTGAGCCAACGCAGCCACTCCGGCAAGGACCTGCTCCAGATCCTGGAGACGTACCCGCGCGACGAGCTGTTCCAGATCAAGACCGACGACCTGTACCACGCGGTGGTCGGCGTGCTGCGGATGGCGGGTCGCCGGCAGCTGCGGGTGTTCCTGCGCCGCGACGCGTACGGGCGGTTCATCTCCTGCCTGATCTACCTTCCCCGGGACAGGTTCACCACGCAGAACCGGCTGCGCATGCAGGACATCCTGCTGCGCGAGCTGAACGGTGTCGGGGTGGATTACACGACCCGGGTCACCGAGTCGATGCTGGCCCGGGTGCACTTCATCGTCCGTACCGACCCGACCCGGCCTCCCGGTGACATCGACGCCGACCTGCTGGCCGAGGAGTTGGCGGATGCCACCCGGCTCTGGGACGACGACTACCGGCTGGTGCTGGAGCGCAAGCTCGGCGACGAGCAGGCCAAGCACCTGTTCACCCGGTACGCCGACGCGTTCCCGGAGGGCTACAAGGACGGGCACACGCCGTACGAGGCGATGAAGGACCTGGCCAAGCTGGAGCTGCTGGAGGAGCCCGGCCAGCTGGAGATGCACCTGTTCCGTAAGCAGTTGGCGCCCCGGCCGGGCACCCGAGTGCCCGGCGCGGACCTGGCCGAGACGATGGACGTCCGGTTCAAGGTCTACCGGTACGGCGAGCCGATGATGCTCTCCGCCGTGCTGCCGGTGCTGCACTCGCTCGGCGTGCGGGTGGTCGACGAGCACCCGTACGAGGTGGACCGGATCGACGGTCGGGTCTACCTGTACGACTTCGGCCTGCGATTGCCCGAGGGCCACCACGAGCTGTCCGAGGTGCGCCCGCACGTGGAGAACGCGTTCGCGGCGGCCTGGCGTGGCGAGGCCGAGGTGGACCGGTTCAACGAGCTGGTGTTGCGCGGCGGGCTGACGTGGCGGCAGGTGGTGGTGCTGCGGGCGTACGCGAAGTATCTGCGGCAGGCCGGCACGGTCTTCTCGCAGGACTACATGGAGCAGACCTTCATCGCGTACCCGAAGATCGCCGCGCTGTTGGTGGAGCTGTTCGAGACCCGGTTCGAGCCGGGTGCGCAGAGCACCGAGCAGCGTCAGCAGCGCAGTGGTGAGCTGGTGGAGACGATCCGGGCCGCCCTGGACGACGTGGCGAGCCTCGACCAGGATCGGATCCTGCGCTCGTACCTGACGGTGATCGAGGCGACCCTGCGGACGAGCTTCTACCAGAAGCGCGCCGACGGGCGGCCGAAGGCGTACGTGGCGTTCAAGCTCGACCCGCAGGCCATTCCGGACCTGCCGGCGCCGCGGCCGAAGTTCGAGATCTTCGTCTACTCGCCCCGCTTCGAGGGTGTGCACCTGCGGTTCGGGCCGGTGGCCCGGGGCGGGTTGCGCTGGTCCGACCGTCGGGAGGACTTCCGTACCGAGGTGCTCGGCCTGGTCAAGGCGCAGATGGTGAAGAACACCGTGATCGTGCCGGTGGGCGCCAAGGGCGGCTTCGTGTTGAAGCAGAAGCCGGGCGACCGGGACGAGGCGGTCGCCTGCTACCAGGAGTTCGTCGGCGCGATGCTGGACGTCACCGACAACATCGTCAGCGGGCAGATCGTGCCGCCCGAGGACGTGGTCCGGCACGACGGCGACGACCCGTACCTGGTGGTGGCGGCGGACAAGGGCACGGCGACGTTCTCCGACATCGCCAACGAGATCTCCAAGACCCACAACTTCTGGATGGGCGACGCGTTCGCCTCCGGCGGTTCGGCCGGCTACGACCACAAGAAGATGGGCATCACCGCCCGGGGCGCCTGGGAGTCGGTCAAGCGGCACTTCCGGGAGCTGGGCCTGGACACCCAGACCCAGGACTTCACGGTGGTCGGCGTCGGTGACATGTCCGGCGACGTGTTCGGCAACGGCATGCTGCTCTCCGAGCACATCCGGCTGGTGGCCGCGTTCGACCACCGGCACATCTTCCTCGACCCCGAACCGGACGCGGCCACCTCGTACGCGGAGCGACGGCGGCTCTTCGACCTGCCCCGGTCCTCGTGGGAGGAGTACAACCCGGAGCTGATCTCGGCCGGCGGTGGCATCTTCCCGCGTACCGCGAAGTCCATCCCGATCACCCCGCAGGTCCGCGCGGCGATCGGCCTGGACGACGACGTGTCGCACCTGTCGCCGCAGGAGTTGATGAAGGCGATCGTCACCGCCCCGGTGGACCTGTTCTGGAACGGTGGCATCGGCACGTACGTCAAGGCGTCCACTCAGACCAACGCCGAGGTGGGCGACAAGTCCAACGACGCGATCCGGGTGGACGGGCGCAGCCTGCGCTGCCGGGTGGCGGGCGAGGGCGGCAACCTGGGCTGGACCCAGCTCGGCCGGATCGAGTACGCGTTGACCGGTGGCCGGATCTACACCGACTTCATCGACAACGCGGCCGGGGTGGACACCTCCGACCACGAGGTGAACATCAAGATCCTGCTGAACACGGCGGTCGCCGACGGCGAGCTGACCACGGCCGAGCGGGACGAACTGCTGGCGGGGATGACCGACGAGGTCGCCAAGCTGGTGCTGCGGGACAACTACGACCAGGCTCGGGCGATCAACAACGCCCAGGCCCAGGCGGCCTCGCTGCTCCCGGTGCACCGCCGGATGCTCAACGAGCTGGAGCGCTCCGGCGCGCTGGACCGGGCGTTGGAGGCGCTGCCGGCGGACGAGGAGCTGGCGGTGCGCAGCGAGTCCGGGCTGACCGCGCCCGAGTTCGCGGTGCTGCTGGCGTACGTGAAGATCGCCCTGGAACGGGAGATCCTCGCCGACGGGTTGGCCGACGAGGAGTGGACGACCGACGTACTGGTCAACTACTTCCCGACGCCGATGCGCGAGCGGTTCGCCGACCGGATGGGCCGGCACCGGCTGCGCCGGGAGATCGTCACGACGGTGCTGGTCAACGAGTCGATCAACCGGGGCGGGATCTCGTTCGTCTTCCGGGTTGTCGAGGAGACCGCGGCCAGCGCCGCCGACGTGATCCGGGCGTACGTGGTTGTCCGTGAGGTGTTCGGGCTGCGTGAGCTGTGGGACGCGGTGGAGGCTCTGGACAACAAGATCTCCCCGGAGTTGCAGACCAGCGTCTACCTGGACACTCGCCGGCTGCTCGACCGCGCGGTCCGATGGTTGGTCACCAACCGTCGCTCGCCGATCGACGTGCCGACCGAGATCGCCCGGCTGCGCGACGGGGTGGCCCGGCTGCTGCCCGGGCTGGAGGATCTGTTCTACGGCAGCGAGCGGCAGGCCATCGCGTCGCACATCGACTCGACGACCGAGCGTGGGCTGCCCCGCGAGCTGGCGGAGCAGGCGACCCGGCTGATGTACAGCTTCGGCCTGCTGGACGTGGTGGAGACCGCGACCCGCAGCGGGCGGGACGTGAGCGAGGTGGCATCGGTCTACTACGTGCTCTCCGACCTGTTCCGGGTGGACTCGCTGCTGTCGAAGATCTCCCTGCTGCCGCGCGAGGACCGCTGGCAGACGCTGGCCCGGATGGCGCTGCGCTACGACCTGTACGCCGCGCTGGCCGCGCTCACCGCGGAGGTGCTCGACTCCACCCCGGACGAGCTGCCGCCGCACGAGCGGGTGCAGCAGTGGGAGCAGTCGAACGCCACCCCGATCCATCGGGCCCGCAGGGCAATGGGGGAGTTCGACGAGTCGCGGGCGGATCTCGCCGCCCTGTCCGTGCTGCTGCGCCAGATCCGCACCCTGGTGCGGACCTCCGCCGCCGCCTGAGTCGGGTACGCCGGACGCGGTCCGGCCGGTCGGGTCACCCCGACCGGCCGGACCGTTTTCGTACGCCGGGTCACTCCACCAGGGTGGCGAACGCGACCACGTTGTCCGGGTAGCTCTTGACGGTCTCGTCGAACTGACCGCCGCAGGTGACCACCCGCAGGCCGGGCCGGTCGTTCGGCCCGTACACGAGATCGGTGGGGAAGGACGTCTTCGGGTACGACTTCACCGAGTCGACCTGGAAGGTGGCGGGCTTTCCGTCCGCACGCTGGACGGTGATCGTGTCTCCCGGGACGAGGGAGCCGAGGTCGAAGAAGACGGCCGGGCCGAGCACCGCCGAGTCCACGTGGCCGACGATAACCGCGTTGCCGGTCTCGCCGGGGCTCGCGCCCGGTTCGTACCAGCCGGCCTTTTCGGCCTGCTCCAACGGGGGGACCTGGACGGTGCCGTCCGGGTTGGTGCCGAGCGACATGATCGTCGCGTTGACGCCGATCCGGGGGATCTCGATGCTCGTCGGGGCGGAGCGGCCCAGCCCGACCGGAGCGTCCCCCCGCGCGGCGCCCTCTCCGTCGTCGAGCCGGCCGGCGTCGGTGCCGGTGACCGCCGATTGGCTGACCTCTGGGCCGGCCTGGGCCAGCGGCTGCGGGGGGCGGGGAGGGGGCGTGGTCTTCAGCGCCGCGCCGATCATGCCGGCGCCGATCATGGCCAGGGTGACGACGACGGCCGCGCCGGCGGCACGCCACGGTCTCCCGTGACGGCCGCCGGCCCGTGCCATCGTCACGTCAGACGAGGGAACCATCGGTCCGCCGACGACGCATCAGAACGATCCCGCCCAGCGCGGCAGCGCCGAGCAGGCTCGCGCCGCCGGTGGCCAGGCCCCGGTCGGTGCCGGTGCTGGCGCCACCGTCACCACCGTCGACCCCGCCGTGGGGCAGCACGACGAGCTCGCCTTCGCCGCACGAACCCTTGAGCTCGTAGCGACCCGGCTTGGCGTCCTTGTCGACCTTGGCCTCGCCGTAGTACACGAACTCGCGCTCGCGCTCCCAGCCGTCCTTGCCGCGGTCGTCGCCGTTCGAGTCCCAGCCCTTGTCGGAGCCGTACTCGTCGGAGCCCTTGTTCTCCCAGCCCTTGTCCGAGCCGTACTCGTCGGAGCCGTACTCGTCGGAGCCCTTGTTCTCCCAGCCCTTGTCCGAGCCGTACTCGTCCGAGCCGTACTCGTCGTGGTCCTTGGAGTCCCAGTCCTTCTTGCCTTCGTCCTTGGACTCCCAGTCCTTCTTGCCTTCGTCCTTGGACTCCCAGTCCTTCTTGCCTTCGTCCTTGGACTCCCAGTCCTTCTTGCCTTCGTCCTTGGAGCCCCAGTCCTTGTCGCGGCTGTTCTCCGCGTCCTGGCCGTGCTCCTCGCCCTTCCAGTCCTTGCTGTCCTTGCCGCCCTCGTCGCCGTGGGCGTCGGCAGCAGCGCCGCCGCCCTGGCCACCGGGCTGGGCACCGTCGACGGGCGGCTGCGGCTTGTCCTTGCCGTTCTCGTCCTTGCCCTCGTGGCCCTTGCCCTTGTCGTCCTTGTCGTTCTTGCCGTGCTCGTCCTTCTTGCCCTTGTCGTCCTTGCCGTGCTCGTCCTTGTTCCGGTCCTCGTGGTCGTAGGAGCCGTCCTCCTTGTTCCACTCGCCGCGGTCCTCGCCCCGGTCGTCCCGCACCGGCTTGAGCTTGACCTTGCCGGTGACCTTGGACCAGACGAACGCGTGCTCCTGCCGATCCGGGCAGATCTCCAGGAGCTTGACCTCTTCGCCAGCCTTCACGACGTGCGGCTTGGCAAAGACCTTGCCATCACGGTGCTTGCCGCCGTCGTGGTGCCCGTCGGCGAACGCGATCCCGGGCGCGAACACCAGGAGCGATGCCCCGCCGAGCGCGGCGCCCGCAACGACCTTCCCGAGCATCTTCTTAGCCATGACCTGCGTACTCCATCCCTATTGTCCTGAGCCCGGCGACAGCCGAGCTAAGACCGACGTTAGACGGTTTCATGAAGTTTGAACGGAAACATTCGCGTTTTGACCTTTACTGCTGGTAGGCGGCAAAGGAGTGCTACGCGGCTTTATTGGCGTGCAGGGCGTCTTGGGCGCACAACCGCATTCCGGGGCGATCATGGTGTTCCGCGCCCGCAGTGCCTGCCCGCCAGTGCTCATCCGGTAAGGACCGAGCCTGTTGTGCTCGTGCCGGTCGGTCCCGCTCGGGGGTATCGTCCGAGTCGCAGGGCCGCTCACGCATCGAGCCATTGCCATGGAAGCGCTCCCATGCAAGAATCGGCGCACGCAGTTCGGGGAGCCACACCGCGCAGGCAGGGCGTCGAGGGCATCCGGCTTCGCCGGACGACATCCAGCCGCACTGGGATCGGCCCCGCGCCGGTCGTTCACCACCACCGCAGCCCGTCCGGGTCGGGCACCCCCAAAAATCCCGTTGGCGCCGGCGGCCGTCCGCTCCAGGACGTCTCACCGGGCCGTCCCACGCCGGGCCGTACGCGAGCCCGGTCTCGCCCAAGGAGATCAGTGGCATGAATGTGTGGAGAAGGCTGTCCGGCCCACGCCGGACCTTCGCGCTCGCAGGCGCGGGTGTGCTGGTCGCCGGAGGGTTGGTGACGATCCCCGTGACCGCGGCGCAGGCCGCGACGCAGTGCGAGATCGTCTACACGACGAACGACTGGCCCGGTGGCTTCACCGGCAACATCACCATCAAGAACCTCGGCGACCCGGTCAACGGCTGGACGCTGGGCTGGACCTTCCCCAACTCCAGCCAGCGGGTGCAGCAGGGTTGGTCGGCCGAGTTCACCCAGTCCGGCAGCCAGGTCACCGCCCGCAACCTGTCCTACAACGGCAGCCTCGCCACCGGCGCGTCGACGAACATCGGGTTCAACGGCGCGTGGAGCGGCAGTAACCCGAAGCCGACGTCGTTCACCCTCAACGGCGTGGTCTGCAACGGCGGTGGCCCGACCACCCCGCCGACCACGGCTCCGCCGACCACGGCTCCGCCCACCACGGCTCCGCCCACCACCCCGCCGCCGACCACGCCGCCGCCCGGAACCAAGGTGGACAACCCGTACGCCGGTGTTCCCGGGTACGTGAACCCGGAGTGGAAGGCCAAGGCGGACGCCGAGGCGGGCGGAAGCCGGGTTTCCAACAACCCCACCGCGGTGTGGCTGGACCGGATCGCCGCCATCAACGGCACGCCGGACAGCAGCTCCAACGGCGCCTTCGGGGTGCGTGACCACCTGGACGAGGCGCTGCGCCAGGGCGCCGGTTACATCCAGTTCGTGATCTACAACCTGCCCGGCCGGGACTGCTCCGCGCTCGCCTCCAACGGTGAGCTCGGCCCGAACGAGCTGCCCAGGTACAAGGCCGAGTACATCGACCCGATCTTCGCGATCCAGTCCGACTCGAAGTACCGGAACCTGCGGATCATCAACGTCATCGAGATCGACTCACTGCCGAACCTGGTCACCAACACCTCGGGCAACGCCGGCGGTACCGTGATGTGTGACACGGTCAAGGCCAACGGCGCCTACGTCAACGGCGTCGGCTACGCCCTGGCGAAGCTGGGCTCGCTCGGCAACGTCTACAACTACGTCGACGCCGGCCACCACGGCTGGCTCGGCTGGGACACCAACTTCGGCCCGACCGCCGACATCCTGAAGACCGCCGCGGTCGCCTCCGGCAGCACGGTCAACAACGTGCACGGGTTCATCGTCAACACGGCGAACTACTCGGCGCTGCGTGAGCCGTACTTCAAGGTCACCGACAACGTGAACGGCCAGACGGTGCGGCAGTCGAAGTGGGTGGACTGGAACTACTACGTCGACGAGCTGTCCTTCGCCCAGGCGTTCCGTGACAAGCTGGTCTCGATCGGCTTCAACTCCGGCATCGGCATGCTGATCGACACGTCCCGCAACGGCTGGGGCGGCTCCGCGCGGCCCACCGGACCGGGCGCGACGACCAGCGTCGACACGTACGTCAACGGGGGTCGCGTCGACCGCCGGCACCACCTCGGCAACTGGTGCAACCAGGCCGGCGCCGGTCTCGGTGAGCGTCCTCGGGCCAACCCGGAGCCGGGCATCGACGCGTATGTCTGGGTGAAGCCGCCGGGTGAGTCGGACGGCTCCAGCCGGGAGATCCCGAACAACGAGGGCAAGGGCTTCGACCGGATGTGCGACCCGACGTACGGCGGCAACGCCCGCAACGGCAACAGCCTCTCCGGTGCCCTGCCGGACGCGCCGATCTCCGGTGCGTGGTTCTCCGCCCAGTTCCAGGAGCTCATGCGCAACGCGTACCCGGCGCTCTGACCGGGTAGCGCACGCACCGAACCGCCGCCGGCAGTAGGTGAGGCACTGCTGGCGGTAGGTTCCCCCCGGGTCCCCGGTCCGACCATCACGGTCGGGCCGGGGACCCACCCCTTGTCACCCCTCGGTCAGGGCACAGTGCGCTCGATCGCCGCCCGGCCCTGCTCGGCGAGGTCACGCCGGGCCTTGTCGAGGTTCTCCGGTGTGAGGTCCTGCCCGCGGGCCATCACCAGGTCCTCCGGCTCCCAGGGCTGCTCCGCCCCGGTGCGGATGTTGTCCCCGCCCGCGCCGGTGCCCGTCCCGGTCGCGCCGGTGCCGGCAGCGTAGGGATCGCCGATCAGCTCGTCGGTGTCCGGCGCGAGATCATCCGGTCGGCCCCGGGGCTCGGCGAAGCCCGGTGTGTCGCGGTCCGGGCCGCCCCCGGTCCGCAGTTGCGGGACGGTGCTGTCGTCGTCCACCGCAGCGGCCGTTTGCGGGCTCTCTTCCAGCGGCGGTCGGCGGTCGCGATCGGTCATGGTGCTGCCTCCTGGGTCCGACACGTTGCCTGATCCCTCGCGTACCCCATGCCGGGGCGCCCATGCCCGGCCCCACCCGCGGTCAGCTGCCGGGCTGGTCCTCGACGGCGTGTCCGGCACCTCCGGGTCCGCCCGGGTGGTGTCGGCCCGAACGGGCGACGTGGGGCAGGACGTGCGGGAGCGCCCCGGCCGGTGTCGGCCGGGGCGCCCGGTGGCTCGCTCAGCGATCAGGCACGCGTCCTCAACGACCCAGCACGCGGTCCAGGAAGTCCCGGTAGTTGCGGACCGCCATGCGCAGCTGCTCGGTGTCCGTCGAGCCGGCGTCCTGCCATCCACCCAGCTTGGTCTTCTGCGCGGCCAGCGCCGAGGAGAGCGCCTGGATGGCCTCCTCCACCAGCGACTGCGCCTCGCCGGCCGCCGAGTGCGGGTCGTCCACGAACCGCAGCTGTACGTCCCGCCAACGGTCCCGGAATCCCTGGGCCGCGTCCGCTTCGAGCAGGGTCGCAGGCTCGTCGGCCACGGTCGAACCGGTGGGCCGCGACGTTCCGGCCGACTCCAACGAACCGGTGGCGCCACCGACGACGGGCACCGCTTCGGCGTCCGCGTCCGGGTCGACCATCTCCGGCGTCGCGCTGCCGTAGCCGGCCGCGCCGGCCGCCGTCGCGTCCGGATCCCCGGCCCATTCGGTCAGGTCACCGCGCCGCTCGGCCGCACCGTCGGTGCTCCCCGCCGGTACGACGGTCCGGGTCGACCCGTCGGCGTCCCGGTCGTCGGCGTCCCAGTCGGCTTCCGGGTCGGTGTCCCGGCGGTGCAGTTCGGCGGTGGGGTCGGCGGTCAGACCCACCCGCTCGCCGTCCTCGGCGCCGTCGCCGGGCTCGGCGGTCCGCTCGGCCCGGGGGTCGGGCTGGTCCTGCGGACGGGGGCTGGCCAGCGCGGACGCGGCCACCGCGTCCCCCACCGTGGTCGCGCCGAACGCGGTCGGCAGGGGCCCGGGCTCGTGGAAGCCGCCCTCGTCGTCGCGGGCGTCAGTCGGGTCGGTGCCGCGGTCGTCCGCCCGGTGGCGCCGGTCGGCGGCCGTCTCGTCGTCGAGGTCCTGGTCGAAGTCGTCGGTCCGGTCGTGGTCGGCGGTCGGGTCGTCGAAGGTGCCCCGGTCGTCCAGAGCGTCCTCGGGTACGTCCGAGCGGTCGTCCCGGTGGGCGCGGTCGGTGCGGTCGTCCCGGTCGCCGTTCGGCGGCACCGGTACCGGCGCGGACCGGATGGCCTCGGGGTGGTCGTTGCTCACCTGCTCGTCCTGGCGCATGGATGGCCTCCTCAGCGGCTCGTGGCGTCGTGCGGAGTGTCCGGGTGGCGCTGTTCGGGTGCGTGCTGGCCGACCGGCTCTTCGCCGAGCAGATCGGCGAAGAGGGCCCGGTAGTGCACGACCGCCTGGCGCAGCTCCTCGGTGCCGGCCTCGCCCCGGGAGTTGCGCAGGTGGATCTCGTGCGCGTCCCGGTAGTTGGTCAGCGTGCGGGCGTGTTCGACGGAGAGATGGGCGATCTGGTCGGAGAAGTCCCCGGTCGGGTAGCCCCGCTCCTCGATGAGTCGGGTGACGAGTTCATCCGCGTCGCCCACGGTCTCGCCGGGCGAGTCGATGAAGCGGATCTGAAGCTCCTCCCAGGCGGCGGCGTAGTGGGACCGCGACTCCGGGCTGAGTGGGGTGAGCGTGAGTTCGGCGTGCCGGCGTTCCCGATCGCGCAGTTCGCGCTCGGCGGCGGACCGGCTGTCCTGCTCCTGGACCATGCGGTCGTACTCCGGCCCGAACCGGCTCTGCAGTTGGCGGCGGCGGCTCACCGACCGGGCGGCCACGGCCAGTGCTGCGACGATCACCAGCACGACGATGACGATGACGATTATCTGCGTGGACGACATGGGCTCCTCCTTCGCTACCTGGTATTCCCTCCGCGTACTGATCGCCAATCCCGATCCGAGGCACTTTCCGCGCCGATCCGTGTCTGGTTTCGCCGACCGGGGGTGTTTTCGGGCGTGGTGATGACGAGGGACACAGGGCGGCCGCCGGCCAAAACTTGACTCATTCCAGATTGCGCGCTTGAGTTGGTTGATGTCGTCGGTCCGGCACACCGCACACCACGCATCCGGAGGAGAGCGATGAGCGACCCACAGGCCAGCAAGCCGATCCTCACGACCCGCCAGGGTCACCCCGTGCACAACAACCAGCAGCAGCGGACGGTCGGCTCGCGCGGCCCCGCGACGCTGGAGAACTACCACTTCCTGGAGAAGATCAGCCACTTCGACCGGGAGCGCATCCCGGAGCGGGTCGTGCACGCGCGCGGCTTCGTCGCGCACGGTGAGTTCGAGGCGTACGGGACGATCGGTGACGAGCCCGCCGCCACGTACACCCGCGCCAAGCTGTTCCAGACCAAGGGCACGAAGACCCCCGTCACCATCCGGTTCTCCACCGTCATCGGTGGCCGGGACTCCTCCGAGGCCGCCCGCGACCCGCGCGGCTTCGCGGTCAAGTTCCGCACCGAGGACGGCAACTGGGACATGGTGGGCAACAACCTCCAGGTCTTCTTCATCCGCGACGCGATCAAGTTCCCCGACGTGATCCACTCGCTGAAGCCGGACCCGGTGACCTTCCGCCAGGAGCCGAACCGGATCTTCGACTTCATGTCGAACACGCCGGAGTCGATGCACATGCTGACCTGGCTCTTCTCCCCGTACGGCATCCCGAAGAACTACCGCACCATGCGCGGCTCCGGCGTCAACACCTACCGCCTCGTCAACGCCCAGGGCGAGGGCGTGCTGGTCAAGTTCCACTGGCTCACCCAGCAGGGCGAGCAGAACCTGACCCAGGCCCAGGCGGACGCGATCCAGGCCACCGAGCTGGGCCACGCCTCCAAGGACCTCTACGAGGCGATCGAGCGCGGCGAGTACCCGCAGTGGGAGCTCAACGTGCAGATCATGAGCGACGACGAGCACCCGGAGCTGGACTTCGACCCGCTCGACGACACCAAGATCTGGCCGGAGGAGCAGTTCCCGTACCTGCCGGTCGGCATGATGACGCTCAACCGCAACATCACCGACCACCACAACGAGAACGAGCAGATCGCCTTCGGCACCGGCGTGCTGGTCGACGGGATCGACTTCTCCGACGACAAGATGCTGGTGGGCCGAACCTTCTCCTACTCGGACACCCAGCGCTACCGGGTCGGCCCGAACTACCTCCAACTGCCGATCAACCGGCCGCGGGAGGACGTGCGGGTCAGCACCAACCAGGGCGGCGGCCAGATGTCGTACGACGTGGACAACCGGGGCGACAACCCGCACATCAACTTCGAGCCGTCCTCGGTCGCCGGTCTCGCCGAGGCCGACGAGTCCTATCGGGAGTACCGGCCGTTCGTCTCGGGTCAGATCATGAAGGCCCCGATCGAGCGGCAGAACAACTATTCGCAGGCCGGCCGCCGTTTCCGCGAGATGGCGGACTGGGAGCGCGACGACCTCATCCTCAACCTGACCACGCTGCTGGCCCAGTGCGACAAGCACATCCAGGAGAAGATGGTCTGGCACTTCAGCCAGTGCGACGAGAACTACGGCCGGCGGGTCGCCGAGGGCCTCGGCATCGCCTGATCCGTACCGCGTCACCACGAGCGCCCCGCCGGTCCGCCGGCGGGGCGTTCGTCGTCCCGGCCAGGGCTGCATTCCGCAGCGTCGATGTCCGTGCGACGGGCGGTAGTGCAACGGCGCGCGATTACGTATCCTGCCCAAGGCGCCCGCGCCGGTGCCCGACCTGGACGGTCGGGCGCGCACCCGGCGAGCGCGTTGCCCGGCGGTGCCGGCGCCCCTCCTGCCACCCCTTGACGGGCGAGGTCTGATGAGAACCCGCGACTGGCCGATCCGCTCGAAGCTGACCGCGTTGGTCGTCGCGCCGGTGACCGCGCTGCTGGCGCTGTGGATATTCGCGACGACGCTGACCTTCGGCCCCGCCCTGGACCTGCTCTCCGCGCGCACCCTGCTCTACGACCTGGGCCGCCCCGGCGAGACCGTGGTCACCGAGCTGCAACGGGAACGCAGGCTGTCGGTGGTGCAACTCGCCGGCACCACCGAGCTGCCCGCCCTCGCCGAGCAACGGCAGCGCACCGACCGCGCGGTGGCCGAACTGCGCCGCCGGGCGAGCGGGGAGGAGCTGCGCGACGCCGGCGACGACCTGCTCGACGCCCGCGTCGACCAGTTGCTCAACGCCCTGGCGGCGCTGCCCAGCGGGCGGGACTTCATCGACGACCGCAAGCTGGACCGGGCCGGTGCCATCGGCCTCTACAGCGGCATGGTCTCGTCGTCCTTCCAGGCGTTCGCGGCGATGGCGAACCTGAGCGATCCCGGCATCAACCGGCAGGCGCTGGCGCTCACCGCGCTGGGCCGCTCCCGGGAGCTGCTCGGCCAGGCCGACGCCCTGCTGGCCGGCGCACTGACCGCCGGCCGGTTCGCCGAGGGGGAGCACACCCAACTTGTGCAGGCCATCGGCAACCAGCGGTGGCTCTCCGAGAGCGCGGTCGCCGACCTGCCCGAGGCCGGCCGACTCGCGTACCAGCGGTTGACCGAGACCGAGGCGTTCACCCGGCTGCGCACCATGCAGGACGCGCTGGTCGTGGCCGACCGCACCGGCAGGCCACCCGTGGACGCGGCCAGTTGGCAGGCGAGCCACGACACTGTGCAGCAGCAGCTCCGCGACTTCGAGCTGGCCGAGGCCGACGGGCTCACCGACCGCTCGGTGCCGATGGCCGTCCGGATCCTGATCCGGCTGGCCGCCGCCGGTGTGCTCGGGCTCGTCGCCGTGGTGGTCTCGGTGCTGGTGGCGGTGCGGGTCGGCCGCACGCTGGTCCAGCGCCTCAGCGGGGTCCGTACCGCCGCGCTTGAGCTGGCCGAGCACCGCCTGCCGGACGTGGTGACCCGGCTGCGCCGCGGCGAGCTGGTCGACGTCGCGCGGGAGGCGCCGCCCCTGGAGTACGGCGACGACGAGATCGGCGAGGTCGGGCGGGCCTTCACCAAGGTGCAGCGCACCGCCGTCCAGGCCGCAGTGGACGAGGTAACCCTGCGCCGGGGCCTCAACGAGGTGTTCCTCAACATCGCCCGGCGCAGCCAGGGGCTGGTGCACCGGCAGCTGCACCTGCTGGACCGGATGGAGCGACGCGCCGAGGACCCGGACGAGCTGGCCGAACTGTTCCAGGTGGACCATCTGGCCACCCGGCTCCGCCGACACGCCGAGGACCTGGTCATCCTCGCCGGCTCCGCGCCGGGCCGGGGGTGGCGCAACCCGGTCGCGATGGTCGACCTGGTTCGCGGCGCGATCTCCGAGGTCGAGGCGTACGACCGGGTGGACATCACGGCCGTGCAGCCGGCCGGTGTGCTGGGCCGGGCTGTCGGTGACGTCATCCACCTGCTCGCCGAGCTGATCGAGAACGCCACCGCCTTCTCGCCGCCGGACACCCGGGTCACCGTGACGGGCGAGCAGGTGGCCAACGGGTACGTCCTGGAGATCACCGACCAGGGGCTGGGGATGTCCGAGGCGGCACTGGAGAGCGCCAACACCCGGCTGGCCACGTCGCCCGAGTTCGACCCGACCCAGAGCGCCCGACTCGGCCTGTTCGTGGTGGCCCGGCTGGCGGCCCGGCACGCGGTACGCGTCCAGCTGCGCCCCGGCAGGGAGAGCGGGGTGACCGCCGTGGTGCTGGTCCCCAGCGACCTGGTGACCGCCGAGCCGCCGGCCGGGCACGACCCCGCCGCGCCGGCCGCCGCCTCGGGTGAGCGGCGACTGGCCCGGCCCGTCCGCCGGGTCACCGTGCCCCGGCCCGGCCGCACCCGCCCTCCGGCGGCACCGCCCGCCACCCCGGCTGCGGCGCCACCGCCCGAGAACGTGCCCGGCGCCGACGCGCCTGGCACCAACGGCTCCGGCGCTGACGGGTCTGGCGCTGACGCGCCTGGCACCAACGGCTCCGGCACCAACGGGTCCGACGCCGATCGACAGGGCGGCGACGGGCCGGGCTCCGAGGTGACGGCGTCCTCGGACGAGGCGGGGGACGACCTGGACGGCCTGCCCCGCCGGGTGCGACGGCGTACCCCCACCGCCGTGCCCCGGTCGACGGCCACCGACGCGCCCACACCCCGGTCGCCGGAGGAGGTTCGCCGAATCATGGCGGCACTGCAGGCCGGCACCGCCCGTGGCCGGGCCACCGGCTCACCTCCGACCTCGGCCGCCCCGCGAGGGGCGGCTGGTTCGGTTCCGTCCGCGACCTCGACTGCCGCGACCGTCTCGGCGAACCCGGTGGCTCGGGCGGCTCCGGTCGACCGCGCCAGAGCGGACCGGGACACCACCGAACGCCCGACCGAGATTGAGAGGGACGCCTAGTGCGGCAAACGACGAAGCAGGGCGCCAGCCTCGACTGGCTGCTCGACGAGCTGGTGCAACGGGTGCCAGCCGCCCGGGAGGCGGTGGTGCTCTCCGCCGACGGGCTGCTGCTCGGCTCCTCGACCGAGCTGGAGCGCTCCGACGCCGAGCACCTCTGCGCGCTCGCCGCCGGCTTCTCCAGCCTGGCCCGGGGCGCGAGCCGACACGTGGACGGTGGTCCGGTTCGGCAGACCGTGGTCGAGATGGAGTCGGCGTACCTCTTCGTCACCGCCGCCGGGCAGGGTGCCTGCCTGGCGGTCGTCAGCGACTCGGACGCGGACATCGGCCTGGTCGCATACGAGATGGCGATGCTGGTCATCCGCGTGGGGGAGAACCTCAGCGCGCCGGCCCGACCGTCGGCGGGTGCCGGTGATGCGGGCTGAACCGCCCGGGCCCCAGCACGAGTGGCTGGACGGCGACGCGGGCCCGGTCGTGCGCCCGTACACGCTCACCGGCGGCCGGGTACGCGCCGCCGTCGGGTTCGACCTGGTCGCGTTCGTGCTGGCCAGCGCGGACCTCGACCCGACGGACCACCCGCAGTTGCTCCCGGAGCACCGGCGGCTGGTCGCGCTCGCCAGTCGGCCCATCTCGGTGGCCGAGTTGGCCTCCGAGCTGGACCTCGCGGTCGGGGTGATCCGGGTGCTGCTCGGTGACCTTCTCGCTCAGGGCCTGGTCGCGGTGCACGAGCCGCCGGCCGACGGCAATCTTCCCGACTACGACATCCTCAAGGCGGTGGTCAGTGGACTCCGTGCGTTATGACCATGCGGGCACTCGCACCACCATCCCGCTGGCACTGAAGATCCTCATCGCCGGAGGCTTCGGGGCCGGCAAGACGACGCTGGTGAGCGCGTTGAGCGAGGTCCGCCCGTTGCAGACCGAGGAGGTGCTGACCGGGGCCGGGATCGGCACCGACGACCTCTCCGGCGTGGAGGGCAAGTCGACCACCACGGTGGCGATGGACTTCGGCCGGATCACCATCAACGACGACCTTCAGGTCTACCTGTTCGGCACCCCGGGCCAGGACCGGTTCTGGTTCCTCTGGGACGAGCTGGCCTTCGGCGCGCTCGGCGCGGTGGTGCTCGCCGACACCCGGCGGCTGGCCGACTGCTTCCCGTCCATCGACTACTTCGAGCAGCGCGGCATCCCGTTCGTGGTAGGCGTGAACTGCTTCGACGACACCCGTCGGTTTGAGTTGGAGACGCTACGCCGGGCGCTCGACCTGGATCCGGACGTGCCGATGGTGCTCTGCGACGCCCGGGACCGGCAGTCCGGCAAGCTGGTGTTGATCTCCCTGGTCGAGCACGTGGCGCGCCAGCGCGGTGAGCCGGTGCCGGCCGCCTGACCCGCTGCCGCGGGCGGCGACCTGGTCGTCTGCCGGCACGGGGGCCGCCGACGCCGATCCGGTGCCGGAAAGCTGGTTAGCGGGCCGGCATCGTGGGCAGCTCTGGTTGGATCAACCGAGGATGCCGGCGAAGGGGTGGGGCGTGAGTGGTCAGGGTGAGATCGTCCACATCGGGGGTTACACCGCGCACAGCGGCGGGCGGGGCAGCGGCATCGTCGCCGCCCACCGGGACGCGGCCACCGGGGCGCTGACCCCGCTGGGCACGGCGGCGGTCACCGAGTCCCCCTCGTTCCTGGTGCGGCACCCCAGCCAGCCGGTGCTCTACGCGGTCAACGAGGTGACCGACGGGGCGATCAGCGCCTGGCGCGTCGGTCCCGACGGTGCACTCGACCCGCTCGGCAGCCGTTCGACCGGCGGCGCCGAGCCCTGTCACCTGGCGGTGCTGCCCGACGGCGGGCACCTGGTCGCGGCGAACTACGGCGGCGGCAGCGTCGCGGTCTTCCCGCTCGACGCACAGGGCGTGCCCGGCGAGCGCACGGACCTCGTGGTGCACGAAGGGCACGGTCCCGACCCGGAACGCCAGGACCGGGCGCACACCCACATGGTCTCGCCGGGGCCGGGCCGAGCGCCGCTGCTCGCGGTGGACCTCGGCACCGACTCGGTCTACCGGTACGACCTGGACGGCTCCAGCGGGCGGTTGACGCCGCGCGGGCCACGGATGCGGACAGCGCCGGGCACCGGGCCGCGGCACCTGGCCCGTCACCCCGACGGGCGGCGCTGCTATCTGGTCGGCGAGCTGGACGCCTCGGTCGCCGCGTACGAGCTGACCGACGACGGGACGCTGCACCAGCGCGGTCGGGTCGAGGCGAGCGAGCGGACCGGCCACGTCCAGCCGTCGGAGGTCGCGGTCGGCCCGGATGGCCGTTTCCTCTATGTCGCCAATCGTGGGGTGGGCACGATCGCGGTCTTCAATCTCGCCGGGGAGCCGCCCGAGCTGGTGGCCGAAGTGGACACCGATGGCGAGTGGCCTCGACACTTCGCGCTGGTCGGGGAGCATCTCTACGTCGCCGACGAGCGGGCGGACATGGTGCGGGTCTTCCGGCTGGACGCGAGCACCGGCATTCCGGTGCCGGTCGGCGAGCCCGTGGCGGTGCCGAGCCCGACCTGCGTACTGCCGTGAGTCGATGCGTCGCCCGAGCGAGACGTGAGGATGATGCCGGTTTGACAACCGCTCGGGGCGGCTTCATCACTCTGTGTCGCTAAATGGTGATCAACTGTTTCTCCTGCGTAACTTTAGTCCGAACGGTTGTGGCAGAGACGGCATCTAATACGCAAGATGGTCAGCGTGTCAGCAGGCCGCCATCGCATGCGTTCGAAACTCCACCTCGCCGCCGCCGGAGTAACGGCGACGGTTCTCGTCGTGACCACCGGCGTCTGGTTCGGCTACAAGGAGCTGATTCAGCCGAGCTGTTCCGGTGAGATCCGACTCGCCGTGGCGGTCGCCTCCGAGCTCGCGCCCGCGGTGGACGCCGCCGCGTCCCAATGGGTCAAGGACGGCGCTGCGGTAGGCCCCACCTGCATCCGCGTCGATGTCTCGGCGTCCGACCCGGTCGACGTGGCAGCCGTGGTGGCCGCGAAGCACGGCGCCGTCCTGGCGGGTGTCGGGCAGGCCAGCGGCACAGCCGTCACCCCGGACGTCTGGGTGCCGGACTCCTCGACCTGGCTGCTGAGGCTCAAGAAGGACGCGACCGCGTTCGCCCCGACCAACGGCGCCTCCATCGCGCGCAGCCCTGTCGTCGTCGCGATGCCGGAGCCGGTGGCCACCCGGTTGGGTTGGCCCAACGCGAAGTTCACCTGGGCCGACCTCCTCAAGCAGGTCAACAGCAGCAAGCCGCTTCGTACCGGCATCGTCGAGCCGACCCGGGACGCGGCCGGCCTGTCGGGTCTGCTCTCGCTGACCGCGGCCGCCAGCGCGGCCGGTGGCGACACCCAGCGCAACACCGTCGGTGCGCTGCGGGCGCTGGCCACGGGCCGGTCGTCACTGCGCAGCGACCTGGTGGCACGCTTCCCGACCGCCACGGACCCGACCTCCATCGCGAGCGGTCTCGGTGCGGCGGCGCTGTCCGAGGAAGACGTGATCGCCTACAACAGCAAGAAGCCGCCGGTGCCGCTCGCCGCGCTCTACATGGAGCCGGCGCCGATGCCGCTGGACTACCCGTACGCGGTGCTGCCCGGCATCGAGCCGGCCAAGGCGTCGGCGGCCAAGGTGCTGTTCGAGCTGCTCACCGCCCCGAAGTTCCGGGACCGGCTGGCGACGCAGGCGCTGCGCGGGCCGGACGGCAACTGGGGCGCCGGCTTCAACGCGCCACAGGGCGCCCCGAGCCCGTCCGGCGGCGCGTCGTCCGCGCCAGCGGCCGGCGGCACGGCGGCGGGTGGCCTGGACCCGGCCGCGATCCAGCGCGTCGTCTCCAGCTGGTCGATCGCTACCCAGTCCGGCCGGATGCTCTGCGTCATCGACGTCTCCGGCTCGATGAAGGAAGAGGTGCCCAGCGCCAACAAGCGCAGCCGGGAGGAGGTCACCGTGGACGCGGCGCGTCGCGGCCTCGGCCTCTTCGACGACTCCTGGTCGATCGGCCTCTGGACCTTCTCCACCAGGCTCGTGGGAAACCGGGACTACCGGGAGTTGGTCCCCATCGGCCCGCTCTCCAGCCAGCGGGGTCAGCTCGAGGCGGCGCTCGGCACCATCAAGCCCTCCAACGGTGACACCGGCCTCTACGACACCACGCTGGCCGCGTACCAGGCGGTCCAGGAGGACTGGCAGCCCGGCCGGGTCAACTCGATCGTGCTGTTCACCGACGGCAAGAACGAGGACGACAACGGCCTCAACCAGCAGCAGCTGCTGGCCAAGCTGAAGCAGATCGCCGACCCGGAGCGACCGGTGCAGGTCATCATGATCGGTATCGGTGAGAGCGTCAGCAAGGCCGAGCTGGAGTCGATCACGAAGGTCACCGGTGGCGATGTCTTCGTCACCAAGGACCCGAGTGAGATCGGCAGCATCTTCCTCAGCGCCATCGCCCGCCGCCCGCCGGCGCCGCGCTGAGCCGAGGCACAGCACGAGGTGCCCGCCGGACCGCCAATCCGGTACGGCGGACTCCTTGTGTAGCCACGGGGTTGAGGAAAAGTGACGGCAATACGTCGGAAGCAATCGGTAGTCATAGTTATCAGGGCAGGATGTCGACGTGTCCCGGCATTGTCGGTCCGCCCCGGTTGCCCCGGCCGTCGGTCCGCCTCGACGCGACCAGTCGGCCAGGGTCGACCTGAACAGAGTGGGGAGGGCCAGTGCCCGCGACGACACTGATGACCCCCGCCAGCACGTCGACCAAGCCGGACGGCGGTCCGGCCGGGCTGGTGGCCCGCGCCGACCAACGGTCCTACGTCCGGGTCCTGGTGGTGCTGGACACCGTCATCCTCACCATCGCACTGCTCGTCGGGTACATCGCCCGGTTCGGTGACGATGAGCCGAGCGGCTCGAAGATCCCGTACGTGCTGGTGGCGCCGGGGTTGGTCCTGGCCTGGCTGCTCTCGCTCAAGGCGCTCGGTTGCTACGACGACCGGGTGATCGGCTACGGGGCGGACGAGTACCGGCGGGTCAACTCGGCGAGTCTGCGACTGGCCGGTGCGATCGCCATCGCCGGATACATCGCCGACGTCGGCGTCTCCCGGGGTTTCCTCGGCATCACCTTCGCGGTGGGCACCGTCGGGCTGGAGGTGGCCCGGTTCGCTGCCCGCAAACGCCTGCACCGGGCCCGCTCCCGAGGGTTCGGCTGGTCCCGCAAGGTGCTGGTGGTCGGCGACACCGCCCACGTTCTGGAGTTGGTGCACACCCTGCGCCGGGAGCCGTACGCCGGCTATCAGGTGGTTGGTGCGTGCATCCCCGACGCGCTGCTGGCGCCGGTGGCGCAGCGGCTCGGTGACGTGCCGGTGGTGGGGTCGTTCCGGGGCATCCCGGAGGCCGCCACCGCGATCGGCGCGGACACGGTCGCCGTGACCGCCTCCGGTGAGCTGACCGCTGCCCGGCTGCGCCGGCTCGGTTGGCAGTTGGAGGGCACTGGCGTTGACCTCGTCGTGGCGCCCGCGCTGACCGACGTGGCCGGCCCTCGGATCCACACCCGCCCGGTCGCCGGGCTGCCCCTGATCCACGTCGAGGCGCCCGAGTTCCGCGGTGCGCGCAAGCTGGTCAAGGGGTTCGTCGACCGATCGGTGTCGTCGCTGGCTCTGGCGCTGCTGCTGCCGCTGATCGGGCTCATCGCGTTGGCCATCAAACTGGACAGCCGGGGCCCGGTGCTGTTCCGGCAGGTCCGGGTCGGCCGGGGCGGGAAGGAGTTCGGCGTCTTCAAGTTCCGGACCATGGTGGTGAACGCCGACGCGCTGCTCGCCGAGCTGGCCGCCCGCAACGAGACCGACGGCCTCATGTTCAAGATGCGCGACGACCCGCGGGTCACCCGGGTCGGCCGGTTGCTGCGCAAGTGGTCGCTGGACGAGCTGCCGCAGCTCGTCAACGTGCTGCTGGGCCAGATGAGCCTGGTCGGGCCGCGCCCGCCGCTGCCCTCGGAGGTGGCCCGCTACGACGGCGACGTCGCCCGCCGGCTGCTGGTCAAGCCCGGCATGACCGGGCTGTGGCAGGTCAGCGGGCGCTCCGACCTGAGCTGGGAGGACGGCATTCGGCTCGATCTCTACTACGTGGAGAACTGGTCCCTCGCCGCCGACCTCACCATCCTCTGGAAGACCTTCGGCGCGGTGCTGAACAGCCGCGGCGCGTACTGACCTCCGGCGGTCACGCCTGCGGGCCGTACCAGTCGAGGCAGACCACCACGGCGTCGTCGATCAGATCGCCGGCCACGAAGGCGCGCAGGTCACCGAGCAGCGAGCGGACGGCGTCCAGCGGCTCCATCGGGCCGGTCCGGCGCAGGAACCGGTCGAGTGCCGTCTCGCCGTAGCGCACATCCTGCCCGGTGGCGTCCACCACCCCGTCGCTGACCACGAACAGCCGGTCGCCGCGCTCCAGCGTGAACGTCTGCTCGTGGTAGTCGGTCGCCTCGAACATGCCGAGCGGGAACTGCGCCTCCAACGGCTGCTCGGTGACCTCACCGTCGCGCAGCAGGACCAGCCGCGGTGAGCCCGCGTCCACCACGGTCATCGTCCCGGTACGGAGGTCCAGCTCCAGCAGTAGCGCGGACAGGTGCCGCTTGCCCCGGTACTCGTCGTAGAGGGCCTGGTCGGCGAGGGCTGCCTGGTCGGCCAGGCCCAGCCCGGCCCGGCGGGCGTTGCGCAGCGCGTGGGTGGCCAGTGAGGTGAGCAGGGACGCCGCGACACCCTCCCCGGTCCCGTTGACGGTGGACAGCCAGAGCCGCTGCCCGTCGTCGGACCAGTCGAAGCTGTCGCCCCGCACCGCGTACGCCGGCTCCAACTGCCCGGCCAGGCTGAACGACGGCCGGATCCGGCTGCGGCCGGGCAGCAGGTCCCACTGCATCTCGGCGGCCAGGGTGAGCCGCTGGCTGCGCCGTGCGGCACGGTAGACGTCGGTGCCGGGGGACACGGCGTCCAGCTCGTGGGCGAGCGCGGTGGCGATCTCGGCGAGGTCGCCGAGGACTGTCGGATCGTCCGGCACCGGCGTCAGGCGCAGCACGCCCCGGCGCTCGCCGCGCATGCTGACCGGCAACCACGCGGTGTCGTCGACCCGCACGGGCGACTGGTGGTCGAAGGCGCGCCAGGCGGGGTGCCCGGGACCCCGCAAGGGCTCACCCTCGGTGAGGGGAAGCAGCTCCGAGAGCCGATAGTCGACCTGGTACAGCTCAGCCTCGCTGATCCCGTACGCCTCGGCGAGCACCTGCGCGACCCCGCTCACGAGTCGGTCGGCAGGTGTCTCGTTCAGGGTACGTCGTGCCTGATTGACCGGTTCGTTCATCAGGGCTCCTTGATCAAGCTCGACCACCAGCGGGTTCGGAGTAGTCTCGGGCCACCATGGCCGAACTGCCCGGTCCACCGGACCCCGAGACGAGTATGGCTGCCGCGTTGGACGCGGCGGCGGGTGCACTGCTGAGCGTGTGGGATTCCGCCCGGGAGGCGACCGCCAACCGGTTGTCCGGAGTCCAGCTACGGGCTGTGATGGTGGTCGAGCACCACGACGGGATCAACCTGCGCCGGCTCTCCACCCGGTTGGACATGCTGCTCAGCTCCGCCAGCCGGCTCTGCGACCGGCTGGTCGCCGCCGGCATGCTGGAGCGCGAGCCGGGCCGCTTCGACCGGCGGGAGATCTCCCTGCACCTCACCCCGGAGGCCCGTCGGCTCCTCGCGGAGCTGCGGGCGGACCGCCAGGCGCGACTTGCCGCCGTCCTGGCCGAGATGAGCCCGGCAGGTCGCACGGCGCTGCTGCGCGGAATTCGGGATTTCGACGAGGCCGCCCGCCGACAGCGGACGCAGAGCACGTCGACGCCGGACGACGGGGGCCAGCCGCGCGGGCGCGGAGACTGGCCGGGCGAGGGCTACTGGCCGGACGGCGCCGACGAGCCGCGCGGCCCGGGGGAGTGGCCAGGGGACCCGGATCGTCCCACCGGGCGGCCGAGGGACTGGCCGGCGGACCCCGAGCGGCCCTCCCGCACGATGCGGCAGAGCGGGCCGGCCGTCCCCGAGCGGCCGATGGGCAGCCCGCGCGAGTGGCCTACGGGCGAGCCTCCGGTGGCGCGGACCGCCTGATTCGACCCATGGTCGGCCCCACGCCGGCGGTACGCCGCCCGCCGTACCCCGTCGATCACCCCGGTGTCGACGCGCACACCGCCAGCATGGCGATGTCGTCCTCGGCCTGCCCGCCCAGCCATTCGTCCACCAACTGGAGCAGCCTGTCGACCAGCACGGCAGGCGGCAGCCCCGCTGCCGAGGCGAGCGCGGCGCGCAGCCGGTGCTCGCCGAACAGTTCGCCGTCGAACGGACCGCCCCGCGCCTCGGTCACCCCGTCGGTGTACGCGAGCAGCAGGTCACCCGGGTCGAGGTGCGCCCGGGTCTCGGCGAACCGGGCGTCGGCCAGCGCACCGACCGGCATCCCGCCGACCGGGACCGGGGTGACCGAGCCGGTGGCGGTGACCAGCAGCGGCGCCGGGTGGCCCCCGCCGCTGATCCGGATGTCCACCCCGGCCGGTCCGCGCTCCAGCGAGCCCAGCAGCAGGGTGGTGAACTGACCGCGCCGCGCCGCGTCGGGTGTGTCGAACAGGGCCTGGTTGAGGAGGTGGATCAGCTCCAGCGGTCGCCGCTCGACCAGCCGCAACGTCTGCAACGACTGGCGGACCCGGCCGGTCAGCACGGCGGCGCCGACACCCTTGCCGCACACGTCGCCGAGCGCGAACAGCGCGCCGCGCGAGTGCGGAAACACCTCGTAGAAGTCACCGCCGATGCGCAGCGTGTCCCCGGCGGCACGATAGCCCCCGGCGATGCTCACGCCGGGCACCGTCGGCAGCTCCGGTGGGAGCAGGCTGGTCTGCAACACCCGGGCGAGGTGGGCCTGCTCGCCGTACAGCTCGGCGGTGGCCAGTGCCGCCCCGGCCCGCGCGGCGAACTCGCGGGCCAGCTCGACGTCGCGCGGGTCGAATCCGGCCCGCCCGTCCCGGCGGATCAGCAGCAGGGCGCCGGCCGGGCCGCCGGCGCCGCGCATCGGGCAGACCAGCACGGTGTCCGGCCGGCCGAACTCGGGCGGCAGCACGGCGGCCAGATCGTCGGGCTCGACGTCCCGCCACAGGCTCGGCTCGGTGAGTTCGCCGTCGATCGCCTCGGCGAGGCCGGGGACGACGGCGGTCAGCTCCGGAGCGGCACGCCCCGTGACGGGGGCAGGGCCGCCCTCGACGTACCGGGTCCAGCGGGGGTGCGGCTCGGCCGGCGCGAGCGGGCGGTGCAGCGCGACGGCGGCGTCGGCCAGGTACGGCACGGCGAGGGTCGTGGTGGTCCGCAGGGTCTGGTCCCGGTGCAGGGAAAGCCCGAGCCGGCTGCCGGCCTGGGCGAGGAACGCGGTGCGGGAGCGCTCGGCCAGCAGGGCGTCGGTGCGGGCGTGCTCCTCGGTGACGTCCCGGACGTACCAGGCGTACCGGCTGCCGGAGAGCTGCCGCCGGAAGCCGCGCAGCTGTCGGCCACGGTGCTCGGCGTCGAAGCGCTCGGCGCCGTCGGTGACCGCCCGGGCCAGTGCCGCGACCGGGCACCCGGACAACTCGGTGCCCGCGACGATCTCCGGGAGCAACTCCGCCACCATGGCGTTGACCAGGGTGACCCGGCTGGCCTCGTCGGTCGTCACGACGGCCTCGGCGAGCCCGTCGAGCAGCTCGCGAGCCAACGGCGAATCGGCCGGAAGTGGATCGCCGGTGGGCGGGTCAGCAGGTCCGCGGGACGCCTGCCCCTCGTCGCTGACCGGGCCGGCGTTGCCGCCCCTTCGGGTCGTGCTCATCGCCCGACGCCGGCCCGCGTCTGACGCCCTGTGCGCATGCTGCTCCTGCACTCCTTGCCCGCGGATCGTTGCCTGAGGGCAAGCGTACCGAGCCTCACCGACGGGCACCCAGAGCGCGGTGTCGGTGGTCAGGCGGAGCGGGTCAGCCAGCCGGCGGGTCGGCCGACGATGTGGCGGACCACCGACCCGGCGGCGCCTACCGCGGCGGCCTCCGGGCCGAGGGTCGACGGTCGGACCGTGACCGGTGACCAGGCGGCGGTGAGCACCCGGCCGGCGATCTCGGCGAGCACCGGAGGGCACAGCCAGGGCGCCAGCGGGGCGTACCCGCCGCCGAGCACCACGGTGTCCAGGTCCAGCAGGTTGACCACGCCCGCCACCGCGACACCGAGCGCCGTGCCGGCATCCCGCAGCGCCCGCAGGGCGTCCGGGTCGCCGGCCTCGGCCAGCTCCGCCAGCCGCGCGGTGGCGGTGTCCGCCGGTAGCTCCGCCCGGGCCAGCCCGGCGGCGGTCACGATCGCCTCCTGGCCGGCGTACTGCTCCAGGCAGCCACGCCCGCCGCAGCGGCACGGGCGTCCCTGCGGGTGGACCGGGAGGTGCCCGATCTCACCGCTCCAACCGCGGACGCCCCGGAACAGCGCCCCGTCCAGCACGATCCCCGCGCCGATGCCGACCTCGCCGGAGATGTGCAGGAAGCTGGCCGGGCCGGGGGGCCGCGAGTGCAGTTCGCCGAGCGCGGCCAGGTTGGCCTCGTTGTCCACCACCAGGGCCGGTACGCCGGGCACCTGATCGGTCAGCGGCGGGTGCGCGCCCAGCAGCGCCGGCACCGGTACGTCCTGCCAGCCGAGGTTCGGCGCGAGTCGGACCACCCCGGCGTCGTCCACGAGGCCGGGCACGGCGAGCGCGGCACCGGCCAGGGTGAGCCCCTGCCGGGCGGCGTCGGCGCGGGCCTGCCCGGCCAACTCGACCAGCTGGGCCAGGGCGTCGGCGGGTGCCACCGGGCGCAGGTCGGCGCGGTGCACGGTGCGGTGTCGCACCTGGCCGGCGAGGTCGACCACGCACACCGCCAGGTAGTCGACGTTGACCTCCAGGCCGAGCCCCGCCGGCCCCTCGTCGGCCAGGACCAGCCCTCGGGCCGGGCGGCCGGCGCCGGCCCGGGGCGCCGGGTCGGCCTCGCTGACCAGTTGGCCGGCGAGCAGGTCCTCGACCACGGCGGAGACGGTGGCCCGGGTCAGGCCGGTGGCCGTGGCGAGGTCGGCGCGGGACGGGGGTCGGTCGGCGGCGGCGATCCGACCGAGCACGAGGGCGAGATTGAGTTCGCGCAGGCTGCCCTGACGTGCGGCGCCGGCCGGGGAGTGGGTGGGGCTCACCCCTTGACAGTGCCATATGGTGGGCAAATAATTCAATCGCTGAACAAATAGCGACACCGCGCACCCACCACCACCCCGGAGGTCCTCATGGCACCACGCCCCACCCCCGCCGACAAGTTCTCCTTCGGGCTCTGGACGGTGGGCTGGCAGGCCCGTGACCCGTTCGGTGACGCGACGCGCCCCGAGCTCGACCCGGTCGAGGCCGTGCACCGGCTCGCCGAGCTGGGCGCGTACGGCGTCACCTTCCACGACGACGACCTGATCCCGTTCGGCGTCGACGCCGCCACCCGGGACCAGCACATCGCCCGGTTCCGCAAGGCCCTCGACGAGACCGGCCTGGTCGTCCCGATGGTCACCACCAACCTCTTCACCCACCCGGTCTTCAAGGACGGCGGCTTCACCAGCAACGACCGCGACGTCCGCCGCTACGCGCTGCGCAAGGTGCTGCGCAACGTCGACCTGGCCGCCGAGCTGGGCGCGAGCACCTTCGTGATGTGGGGCGGTCGTGAGGGCTCCGAGTACGACGTCGCCAAGGACGTCCGCGCCGCCCTGGACCGCTACCGCGAGGCCGTCGACCTGCTCACCCAGTACGTCATCGACCGCGGCTACAACCTGCGCTTCGCGCTGGAGCCCAAGCCCAACGAGCCGCGCGGCGACATCCTGCTGCCGACGGTCGGGCACGCGCTCGCCTTCATCTCCCAGCTCGAACACCCGGAGATGGTCGGCCTCAACCCGGAGGTCGGCCACGAGCAGATGGCCGGGCTCAACTACGCACACGGCATCGCCCAGGCGCTCTGGCAGGGCAAGCTGTTCCACCTCGACCTCAACGGTCAGCGCGGCATCAAGTACGACCAGGACCTGGTCTTCGGCCACGGCGACCTGATGAACGCGTTCGCGCTGGTGGACCTGCTGGAGAACGGCGGCCCCAACGGCGGCCCGACCTACGACGGCCCTCGGCACTTCGACTACAAGCCCTCCCGCACCGAGGACATGGACGGGGTGTGGGCGTCGGCGGCCGCCAACATGGCCACCTACCTGCTGCTCAAGGAGCGGGCCGCCGCGTTCCGCGCCGACCCCGAGGTGGTCGAGGCGCTCGCCGCCAGCAAGGTCGGCGAGCTGAGCACGCCGACGCTCAACGCGGGTGAGGGGTACGAGGACCTGCGCGCCGACCGGTCCGCGTTCGAGGAGTTCGACGTCGACGCGGTGGCCGCCCGGGGCTTCGGCTTCGTCCGGCTCAACCAGCTCGCCGTCGAGCACCTGCTCGGCGCCCGCTGAGGCCCCGCCATGCCGCTGGTCGCAGGCGTTGACTCGTCCACGCAGTCCTGCAAGGTGGTCATCCGCGACGCGGAGACCGGTGCCCTGGTCCGGCAGGGCCGGGCACCGCACCCGGACGGCACCGAGGTCGATCCGGAAGCCTGGTGGCAGGCGCTGCGCAGCGCCGCCGAGCAGGCCGGTGGGCTGGCCGACGTGGCGGCGGTCTCCGTCGCCGGCCAGCAGCACGGCATGGTCTGCCTCGACGAGGCCGGCCGGGTGGTCCGCCCGGCCCTGCTGTGGAACGACACCCGCTCCGCCGACGCCGCCGCCGACCTGATTGAGGAGGCCGGCGGCGGCGCGGTCGGGCGTCGGTTCTGGGCCGAGGCCACCGGAAGCGTGCCGGTGGCCAGCTTCACCCTCACCAAGCTGCGGTGGCTGGCCACACACGAGCCGGAGCGGGCGGCCCAGGTGGCGGCCGTCTGCCTGCCGCACGACTGGCTGACCTGGCGGTTGGCCGGGGCACCGGGGCTGGGCGCACTGCGTACCGACCGGGGCGATGCCAGCGGCACCAGCTACTGGTCGCCGGCCACCGGCGAATACCGGCTGGACCTGCTGGAGAGGGGCTTCGGCCGGCAGTTGGTGCTGCCCGAGGTGATCGGTCCGGCGGAGTCGGCGGGAAAGCTGGCAGACGAACTGGGTGGGCCGGGCGGCGCGCTGCTCGGCGCGGGCACCGGGGACAACGCCGCCGCCGCTCTCGGCGTCGGTGCCGGCCCGGGTGACGTGGTCGTCTCGATCGGCACCTCCGGCACCGTGTTCAGTGTCGCCGACGTGCCGGCCGCCGACGAGAGCGGTGCGGTGGCGGGCTTCGCCGACGCGTCCGGTCGTTTCCTGCCGCTGGTCGCCACGCTCAACGCCGCCCGGGTGCTGGACGCCGCCGCCGCGCTGCTCGGCGTCAACCTGGACCAGTTGGCCGAGTTGGCGCTCTCCGCGCCGGCCGGCGCGGACGGGCTGGTCATGGTGCCCTACCTGGAGGGTGAGCGCACGCCGAACCGGCCGCTGGCCACCGGTGCGGTGCACGGGTTGACCCTGCGCACCTCGACCCCGGCGCACCTGGCCCGCGCCGCCGTGGAGGGCATGCTCTGCGCGCTCGCCGACGGCCTCGACGCGCTGACCGCGCAGGGCGCCACGGCCCGCCGCGTCATCCTGGTCGGCGGCGGAGCGCGGTCGGCGGCGGTCCGTCGAATCGCGCCGCAGGTCTTCGGCTGCCCGGTCGTCGTCCCGCCACCCGGCGAGTACGTCGCCGACGGCGCCGCCCGCCAGGCCGCCTGGGTCGCCCTGGGCGGTCCGACGCCGCCCACCTGGGCGGTCGAGGGCACCGAGGAGTACGCCGCCGAGCCCGTCCCGGCAGTCCGTGACCAGTACGCCGCCGCCCGAGGGCTGGTCCTGGACCGCCGCTGACCAACCGGTGTGGGTGACCGACGACTGCCACCCACGTGACGACGCCCTCAGCGGAGTCTGGTTGGCTGCCGGTCATGACCGTGACCAGTGGCGGGCCGGACCCGGGCCGGGGGCAGCTCGGCCAGCGCCCGCACGGCCGGGGCGGTGGCCGGGCGCACCGGTTGTACAGCGTCGTGGTGTTCGTGCTGCTCGCCTCGCTGGACAACGTGGCGATCGGGCTGGTCCCGCCGCTGTACGGCCCGATCGCCGACACGTTCGACGTGTCGGGGCGACTACTGGGCCTGGTCACGGCGGCCAGCTTCCTGGTCAGCGCGGTGGCGGCGGTCGGTTGGGCGTACGTCGGCGACCGGACCAACCGCAAGCCGCTGCTGATGGTGGGCACGCTGCTCTGGGCGGCGGGCACCGGCGGCACTGCCCTCGCCGGCGGTTACCTGACGTTCCTGGCCGCCCAACTGGTCGCGGCGATCGGTCTCGGCGCGGTCGGTTCGGTGGGCTTCTCCGTCGTCACCGACCTGATCTCGCCGACGCGACGCGGGCTGGTGATGAGCTTCTGGGGGCTGTCCCAGGGGATCGGCACGCTGGCCGGGACGCTGGTCGGCGGGCTGCTCGGGGCGACCGACTGGCGGCGGCCGTTCTGGGTGCTGACCGGTGTGGGCCTGGTCGCCACGATGGCCTACCTGTTCACCTACGACATCCGGCGCGGCCAGAGCGAGCCGGAGCTGGCCGACAGGCTGGACGCTGGCGCCGACTACGACTATCGGATCAGCCGGGCGGACCTGCCACGGATCCTGGCCCGACGGACCAACCGGTGGCTGATCCTGCAGGGGCTCACCGCGCAGGCCGCCTTCGGCTCACTGGTCTGGCTGCCGGTGCTCTTCGCCGAACGGGCCGAAGCCCAGGGCTACTCGGCGTCGACGGCGGTGGTGGTGGGCAGCGTCTTCGCCACGCTGTTCCAGCTCGGCGGGGTGCTCTCCATCGTCGGCGGGCTGATCGGCGACGCGCTGCAACGGCGTACCCCGAGGGGTCGGGCCCTGGTCGCGGCGGTCGGCATCCTCGCTGCGGTGCCGTTCTACCTGGTGCTGTTCTTCGTGCCGGTGACCATCGACGTGCCGGACGGCGCCAGCGGCGGCGCGGTGATCGGCGCGGTGCTGTCCAGTGTGTTCACCGAACCGTCGGTCGGGCTGAGCCTGCTCACCGCGGTGGTGGCGCTCGCGTTGACCTCGGCCAACTCGCCGAACTGGTTCGCGTTGATCGCCGACGTCAACCCGCCGGAGCACCGGGGCACCGTCTACAGCCTCGGCAACCTGGTCAACGGTGTCGGTCGGGCGGCCGGCAACGGGCTGGTCGGCGTGGCGTTCCAGGGACTGCGCGCCGCGTTCCCGCCACCGTTGAACTTCGCAGTCGGGCTGGCCGCGTTCCAGCTCTTCTTCATCCCCACCGGCATCATGTACTGGCTCGCCTCACGGACCTCGCCGGCGGACATCGACAACGTGCACGACCTCCTGCACGCCCGCGCCGACCGCCTCTGACCCACCGCGCCCCGCCCCGCGCCCCGCCGCCCGCGCCCCGCCCCGCCCGCCGCCGCGCGTCCCCGCCGCGCGCCGTCCCCGCCGGGTTGAGGCCACTGCATCAAGGAAATAGTGGCCTCTCACCGAGGTGAGGCCACTACATCCTTGATGTGGCGTGATCTTGGTCGGTCTGCATGGCGGGGAACTCCCTGGGAGGGCTTCCGGGGCGCGGCGAGGCGGGGCTGATTCGTTTGCGGCATCAGCTCCATAGCGAGCCGGCCACCCCCGCCGCCCCGGTCAGGAGCATGAGTCGGCGGGGATGGGCCGGCGGGAACGGGCCGATCGGGTGAGGTCAGGCGCGCAGCCAGACCGTCACGTCGGTCGGGACAGTGCCGTCGTCGTCCAGCGGTGCGCTGGCCGCGATCACCTTGGCACCGGCCGGCACCGGCACCGGGGCGTCACCGAAGTTGGTCAGCACGGTCAGCCCAGCGTTGCGGAAGGCCAGCACCTCGTCGTTCGAGGACAACCACTCCAGGGTGCCGCGACCGAGCCCGTGGTCGCGGCGCAGCCGCAGCGCCGTGCGGTACAGCTCGTACGTCGAACCGGGCACGTCACGCTGCCGGTCCAGCGCGTACTCCGCCCAGGACGCGGGTTGCGGCAGCCAACTGGCGTCGGTCGGCCCGAAGCCGTACGACGGTGCGTCGGCCTCCCACGGGATCGGCACCCGGCAGCCGTCCCGGCCCCGCTGGGTGTGCCCGCTGCGCGCCCAGGTCGGGTCCTGCCGGGCCTCGTCGGGCATCGTGGTGTGCTCGGGCAGGCCCAGTTCCTCGCCCTGGTAGAGGTACGCAGAGCCGGGCAGGGCGAGCATCAGCAGGGTGGCCGCCCGGGCCCGGCGCAGGCCGAGCGCGGCGTCCGGCTGTGGGTCGTCGGCTCCGATGCCGTTGGGCCGGCCGCCGCCGATTGGCAAACCGAGCCGGGACGCGTGCCGCACCACGTCGTGGTTGGACAGCACCCAGGTGGTCGGCGCGCCGACCGAATCGGTCGCCTCCAGAGAGCGGGTGATCACCGCGTACTGGGCCGGCGCGGACCAGGCGGCGAGCAGGTACTCGAAGTTGAACGCCTGGTGCATCTCGTCCGGGCGGACGTAGCGGGCCAGCCGCTCGGCCGGCTCCACCCACGCCTCGGCGACCAGCACGCGCTCGCCGGGGTAGCCGTCCAGGACCTGCCGCCACTGCCGGTAGATCTCGTGTACGCCCTCCTGGTCCCACATCGGCGGACGGGGCTTGTCCACCTCCTGGCCGGAGAGGATCTCCTGCGGGTCCTGCCAGTCGGCCAGGTCTGCCTGCTTGACCAGGCCGTGTGCCACGTCGACGCGGAAGCCGTCCACCCCGCGGTCCAGCCAGAACCGCAGCACGTCCAGGAATTCCGCGTGCACCTCCGGGTTGTCCCAGTTGAGGTCCGGCTGGCCGGTGTCGAACAGGTGCAGGTACCACTGGCCGGGCTGGCCGTCCGGGTCGGTGGTCCGCGTCCAGGCGGGGCCGCCGAAGACGCTCTGCCAGTCGTTCGGCGGCTGGTCGCCGGCCGGGCCGAGACCGTCCCGGAAGATGTATCGGGCCCGCTCCGGGCTGCCCGGCGCGGCGGTCAGCGCGGCCTGGAACCAGCGGTGCGCCGAGGAGGTGTGGTTCGGCACCAGGTCGACGATCACCCGCAGGCTGCGGGAGCGGGCCTCGGAGATCAGCTTGTCCGCGTCGGCGAGGGTGCCGAACAGCGGGTCGACGTCCCGGTAGTCGGCCACGTCGTAGCCCGCGTCGGCCTGTGGCGACGGGTAGAACGGGGAGAGCCACACCGCGTCCACGCCCAGCTCGACCAGGTGGTCGAGGCGGGCGGTGATGCCCGGCAGGTCGCCGATCCCGTCGCCGTCGGAGTCGGCGAACGAGCGGGGGTAGATCTGGTAGATGGCGGCCTCGGTCCACCAGCCGGTGATCGGGCCGGCGGAGGAGGTCTGTTGCGTCGGGTCGGTGTTCAGGGTGGTCTCCCGTGTCGAGCTGTGGGTGGACTGCCGGGCGGTGCTGTTGCCGGCCGCGTCGCCGCCAGCCGCCGACCGGTGGCGGGTGGTTGAGGTTTCAGTGTGCCCGTGGTGGTGCGGTTGACTCCCGGACCACCAGCCGAGTGGGCAGGATCACCGACGTGTCGGGGCCGGTACCCCGTTGGCCGGCGATCGGGTCAAGATTGCCAGCCCCGAGCGGGTCCAGCAGCATGCGGGCGGCGAGCCGGCCCTGCTCCGCAGCGGGCTGGGCGATGGTGCTGAGCCCCAGCAGACCGGCGAGGTCGTGGTCGTCGATGCCGATCACGCTGACGTCCTGGGGTACGCGCAGCCCGGCGTCGCGCAGCGCGGTCATCGCGCCCATCGCCATCTCGTCGCAGGCCGCGACGATAGCGGTCGGAGGTTCACCGCGGGCCAGCAGTTCGGCGGCGGCCCGGTTGCCGCCGTCGATGGTGAACGACGACTCGACGTCCAGGCTCGGGTCGGGTCGCAGGCCGGCGGCCCGCAACTCGGCCTGGTAGCCCCGGCGCCGGTCGAGGTGGGTGGTGAACGCCAACTCGTCCTCGGGGTCACCGGAGATGTGGGCGATCCGGTGGTGGCCCAGGTCGAGCAGGTGGCGGGTCGCCGTCCGCGCGGCGGCCACATCATCGATGCGTACGCACGGCCAGTTGGGCACCCTGCTGCCGGAGCTGATGGTCACCCCCGGCAGGTCCAGGGCGGCCAGCGCGGTCAGGTCGGCCGGCCGCAGCGGGGTGGCGACAAGCATCATGGCGTCGACCCGCTTGTGCAGGTTCGCGGTACGCAGCACCCGCTGGCGGATCTGCTTCCGGCCGCCGAGGTTGTAGAGCAGCAGGTCGTAGCCGGACTGGTGGAGGTGTTCCTCGACCGCCTCGACGACGGTGCTGAAGAACCAGCGGGTGATCCGGGGGACGACGACCGCGACGGTGCCGGTGCGGCCTCCGGCCAGCCGGGACGCGCTCGGCGAGACCGCGTAGTCGAGCTGCTCGGCGGCGGCGAGCACGCGGCGTCGGGTGGCGGCGGAGACTGTCGGCAGCCCGCGTAGGGCCCGTGAGACGGTGGCCGTGGAGACCCCGGCCAACCGGGCGACATCATCAATCTTCGTCACGGTTCCCTCGCTTCGTACCCGGCGCCCGCCGCCGCCCGAGGGGCCAGGCGGCGGCGGGCAAGCGGGTCAGCCCTTGACGCTGCCGGCGAGCAGACCTCGCACGAAGAAGCGCTGCAGGGACAGGAACACGACGAGCGGAACGATGATCGATACGAACGCGCCGGCGGTCAGCCGTTGCCACTCGTTGCCGCGGGTGCCAGCCATCTCGGCCAGCCTCACCGTGAGCGGGGCGGTCTCGTTGCCGCCACCGGCGAAGATCAGCGCGACCAGCAGGTCGTTCCAGACCCAGAGGAACTGGAAGATGCCGAACGCGGCCAGCGCCGGGGTGATCAGCGGCAGCACGATGGTGCGGAAGATCTTCGGGTGGGTGGCCCCGTCGACCCGGGCCGCCTCCATCAGGTCGCCCGGCAGTTGCGAGATGAAGTTGTGCAGCAGGAAGACGGCGAACGGAAGCGCGAAGCAGGTGTGCGCGAACCACACCTGGGCGAACTTCTGCTCGTCGACCAGGTCCCAGGCCGGCATCAGGGTGACACCGCCGAGGGAGACGCCGGTGGAGAAGAACCTCAGCAGCGGCACCAGGGCCATCTGCAGCGGGACGATCTGCAACGCGAAGATCGCGATGTAGAGCCAGTCCCGGCCCCTGAAGTTCATCCAGGCTAGCGCGTACGCGGCCAGGGCCGCGAAGGCGAGCGGGAAGAGCACCGACGGGATGGTGATCGCCAGCGAGTTGATGAAGTAGCTGGCGAGCTGCCCGGATGACGACGACCGCCCGAACAGGACCTGCTGGTAGTTCTCCAGCGTGAACTGCGGGTTGGTGAAGGCCGTCCACCAACCGGTGGTCTTGATCTCGTCCTCCGGCCGGAGGGATGAGATGAACAGGCCGAAGGTCGGGATGGTCCAGACCACCGCGATGACAATGGAGACCAGGGTCGCCGTACGGCTGTTGAGTCGTCGACGGACCCGCCCGGCGGCGGTCTTCGGCGTGTCGGTCTTCTGTGTGCCGGCGGCGACGGTCGGCGTTGCGGTGGTCATCTCAGCCCTCCCGCTGCTGACGGAGGTTGCGGATCTGGTAGATCACGACCGGGATGACCAGGATGAAGAGGAAGACCGCGAGCGCGGAGCCCTGCCCGTTCTGGCCGTACCGGAACGCCTGGTTGTACATCTCGCTGGCGATCACGCTGGTGTCGTAGTTGCCGTTGGTCGCGGTCCGGACGATGTCGAAGACCTTGAGCGTGGCGATCGTGAGGGTCACCGCCACGACGATCAGCGCCGGCCGGATGCCCGGCATGGTGATCTGCCAGAACATCTGCCATGGGCTGACGCCGTCGAGTCGGGCGGCCTCCACGATGTCACCGGGGATCGCCTTGATCGCGGCGGAGAGCACCACCATGGCGAAACCGGCCTGGATCCAGACCATGATGACGATCAGCAGCAGCGTGTTCAGTGGTGATTCGAGCAGCCACTGCCTCGGCTCGCCGCCGAGGCTGACCACGATCTGGTTGAGCAGACCGATCTGGTCGCCCTCGCCGCGGTAGGCGTAGACGAACTTCCAGATGATGCTGGCGCCGACGAACGAGATCGCCATCGGTAGGAAGATCAGCGACTTGGCTACGGCCTCGAACCGGGCCTTGTCCACCAGGACGGCGTAGATCAGGCCGAACGCGGTCGCCACCAGCGGGACCAGGACCACCCAGACCAGGGTGTTGATCAGGACCCGGACGATCGAGTTGTCGGAGAACATCCAGCCGTAGTTGCGCAACCCCACCCAGTTGGTGCTGCTCCCGTCCATCAGGGAGAGCATCATGGTGCGGATGGCCGGCACGACCAGGCCGATGGTGAGCAGCAGCAGCGTCGGCAGCAGGAAGAAGAACGCGAAGAGTCCTTCCCGCCGCTTGGGGCGGCGGGGGAGTGGGCCCCCACTCGTCGAGGCCGCCACGAGCTGCGCCTCCCGCCGCCGGGCGAACCAGGCCGGTACGACGTCGAGCAGCAGGAGCAGACCGCCCACCACCACCACGAAGGCGACCAGCCCGTACATCAGCATGAGGAGCTTCGGCTGCTCATCGGCGAAGTCGAACTCCATCAACCCTCCCTCAAGGTCCGCTCGGCCGGTGGCCCAGCCCGCGATCAGCGGGCCGGGCCACCGCCGGGATCACTTAGGCCAGCTGCTCTCGATGCCCTGAAGCACCGGGGCGGTCGCCTTGCCGTTCAGCCACTCGACCATGCCCTTCCAGAACGTCCCCGCGCCGACCGCGGCCGGCATCAGGTCGGATCCGTCGAAGCGGAAGACGCCGGTCTTGTCCTGCAGGATCTGGACGGAGAGCTTGTCGATCGGGCTGGCGACGTTGGCGATGTCCAGCTTGTTGTTCGCCGTGACCCAGTTGCCGAGCTTCGCGCGGCTGTTCACGTACTCGCCGGAGGCGAGGTAGGTCTGCACCGCCTGGACCTCGGGACGGTCGGCGTAGCCGACGACGAACTCGCCCGCGCCCAGCACCGGCTTGCCCTTGGCGGCGTCGATGGCCGGGAAGTAGAAGGCGAACGCGTCGCCGTCCTCGGCCACCTTGGTGCCCTCGGGGAACTGGTTGGCGTAGAACGACGCCTGCCGGTGCATCGCGCACTTGCCGTTGGTCACCGGCACGCCCGCCTCCTGGAAGGAGGTGGTGGTGATGCTCTTGACGCCGCCGAACCCGCCGTTCATGTACTTGTCGTTCTTGAGGATCGTGCCGGCGCGGTCAACCGCGTCGATGATCCGCGGGTCGTTGAACGGGATCGCGTGGGTGGTCCACTGGTCGTAGACGTCGGGCGTCTGCGTACGCAGCAGCACGTCCTCGATCCAGTCGGTCGCCGGCCAGCCGGTGGCGTCACCGGACTCGACGCCCGCGCACCACGGCTTCATGCCGCTGGCGGCGATCTTGTCGCTCAGGGCGATGAGCTGCTCCCAGCTGGTCGGAACCTCCCAGCCCTTCTCCTTGAACGTCTTCGGCGAGTACCAGACGAAGGACTTGACGTTCGCACCGAGCGGCACGCCGTAGAGCGTCCCGTTGACGGTGCCGTACTTCAGCCAGTCGGCCGGCATGTTCTGCTCGGCCATCGCCTTGGTGTCGGCACCGAGGGACTTCAGCTTGCCGGCGTCCGCGAAGCGCTTCACCAGGCCAGGCTGGGGTACGAAGGCGATGTCGGGGGCGTTGCCACCGTCGACCCGCACGGGGAGCTGCGCCTCGAACTCGCCGCTGCCCTCGTAGTTGATCTCAATGCCGGTGCAGTCGGTGAACTGCGCCCATGACCGCTCCAGCAGGTCGGCCTCGGCGTCACGGATCGACGCGTAGATCGAGACCTTCTTGCCGTCGTTGCCCTGGTACTTCTCGTACGGGGCGCACTCCGCGGAGCCTGCCTTGTCGCTCTTCTTGTCGTCACCGGTGCCGCAGGCGGTGGCGCTGAGCGCCAGCCCGAGCACACCGGCGATCACGAAGGCCTGGCGTGGTCTGGTAAAGACCGCCATGCCGTCCTCCTTCCTAGCCGGCGCGGTCGTGCTGAGACCCTCGCCGGTCCGATTGGGCGTGCACACATGTAAGCGCTTGCATCCGTCCGGGTCCACCCCCCGTCAGACACGAGCGAGTAACAATCCCGAAACCTGGAACCCGCAGCTGGGCGCGCTCCCAGGGGGTCAAACATTCGCTCTTTCGAAGAGTGGCGATATCTGTCAGGCTGATTCCATTGCATCGAAGGTTTTCGACATAGGAGGTTCTGTATGCGCAAGCGGTGGATCAGCCTGCTGGCGACGGGTCTGCTCGTCGCGGGAGTCCTCACGCCGGTCAGCCCCGCGATGGCCGCGCCGACCTTCCGAGTGCCGTTCCCCTGCGGCCAGACCTGGTCCGGGCAGACCCGATCGGCCCACAGCCCGGCGTACGCCGTGGACTTCAACCGCACCGACGACGTCGGCGATCCGGTGGTGGCCAGCGCCCCCGGCACCGTCGACCGGGTGACAAACCTCGGTGACACCAGCTACGGCAAGTACGTCCGGATCGACCACGGCGGCGGCTACAGCACCTACTACGCCCACCTCAGCGGCTTCAACGTCTCGGTCGGGCAGACGGTCGGCTACGGCAAGGTCATCGGCTGGGTCGGCAGCACCGGCGGGTCCACCGGCCCGCACCTGCACTACGAGCAGCGCCTCAACGGCAGCGACATCCAGGTCCGGTTCAACGGCAGCCTGGCGCTCTACTGGGGCACCAAGAACTACACGAGCGGCAACGGTTGCAGTTCGGGCGCCGGCTCCGGCACTGTCGACACCAGCGGCACGCCGCTGACCGTGCGCTCCGGCCCCGGCACGGGGTACGCCTCGGTGGGCACCGTCGCCGACGGCACCAAGGTGACCATCGCCTGCCAGACCAGCGGCACCAGCGTCACCGGCACCTACGGCACCAGCACGATCTGGGACCGCATCGGCAGCGGCCGGTTCATCGCCGACGCGTACGTCTACACCGGTTACGACGGCTACATCCCGAACGTGCCTCGCTGCTGACCGGTCGGCGACAAGGGTCTCCGGCGGCACCCGTCCGCCGGAGACCCGGCGCGGGTCAGGAGTTCAGCTGCCAGATCGACAGGTTCAGCGCGGCGGCGAAGGTGACCCACGCCCAGTACGGCAGCAGCAGTGCCGCCGCGACCCGGGACACCCGCGCGAAGAGCACCACGGTGAGCCCGATCGCCAGCCACATCACCACGATCTCCGCGAACGCCAGCCCGTACTGCCCCGCGCCGAAGAACAGCGGGGTCCAGATCGCGTTGAGCACCAGTTGGGCGGTCCACGCCCAGAGCGCGGGGGAGAAGCCGACCCGCCGCCACACCAGCCAGCCGGCCACCGCGATCAGCGCGTAGAGCGCCGACCAGACCGGGCCGAACAGCCAGGAGGGTGGCGCCCAGGTGGGCTGTTGCAGGCTCGCGTACTCGTCGGTGGTGCCCTGCACACCCAGCCCGCCGATCGCGGCCGCGACGAAGACCGCCGCGGCGAAGGCGACAAGTGCCCAGAGGGACCGCCGGCCGGAGGTGGGTCGCGCGTGCTGAGTTGTCTCCATCATCGAGATATTGCCGATTCACCGGCGGATCAAACCGCGGTCGAGCACCTCGACGGACCTGACAGCGCCGGGGCCGCTGCGGCCGATGCTCCTGTCGGGAGGACGGAGCTCCGGTCGCGGCGACCCCGGCGGGTCCCGGTCCTACGACATGCGGACGTCAATTGAAGATGCTGACACCACCAGGGCCGACCAACAGCCCGACAACGATGAGGACGATGCCCCACAGGATCTGCCGGCGGAACAGCGCGAGGATACCGGCGACCACGAGTACGACTGCGAGAATCCAGAGAATCAGCTCCATGACCTCTGACTACCCGACCCGCCAATCGGGGAAACCTGGTCCGTGTCGAGTTGATCCCCGATATGGAAGACGCTGTACGCCTGCTTGATCACCGGGTGCGCCACGTTGCGGACGCGTACCCCACCCGGGGTGGTGCCGCGCTCGCTGCCCGCGTGCGCGTGCCCGTGCAGGGCCAGCGCGGTGGGTGCCGAGTCGATCGCCTGCCCCAACTGGTACGAGCCGAGGAACGGGTAGATCTCCAGCGGTTCGCCGGCCAGCGTGTCGGGCACCGGCGAGTAGTGGGTGAGCGCGACCAGCATGTCGCAGTCCAGTGAGCGCAGGGCCGCGCCGAGGCGGTCCGCGCTCTCGTTGGTGGTCCGGACGAACGACTTCATCTCCGGCTCGCCGAAGTCGCTCGCGCAGCGCCCGGCGAACCCACCGCCGAAGCCCTTGACGCCGGCGATGCCGAGCCGGCCGCCCGCGCAGTCCAGCACGACGCCGTCGCCCTCCAGCACGGTGATGCCCGCGTCCTCAAGGACCTTGACCACCTGTGGCACCTCGTCACACTGATGATCGTGGTTGCCCAGCACGGTCACCACCGGCACGGCCAGACCACCGAACTCCTGCGCCACGCAGCGCGCCTCGGCCTCGGTGCCGTGCCGGGTCAGGTCCCCGGCCAGCAGCAGCGCGTCGGCGCAGTCCGGCAGTTCCTCCAACGCCGGACGGAACCGACCGACCACGTCCTCGTCCAGATGCACGTCGCCCACGGCGGCGATCCGGATCACCATGGAACCTCCCTCAGGGCAGTTGCTCGATCTCCGTGGGCGCCTGGACGCGGATCACCCCGATGTCGCTGGTGACCGGCACGTCCGGGAAGCGCTCGGCCACCCGGCGCAGGATCTCCTCGCGCCGATGTGGGCTCTCCACCTCGCCGTAGAGCACGAGGGCGCGTTCCCGCCGGACCACGGTGATCCCCTGTTCGGCGACGGCGGGATCCTCGGCGAGCAGCCGCTGGATCTCCGCCTCGACGTACTCGTCGGGTGGCCCGACGCCGGTGTCGCGATGGTGCGTCACGGTGTCCCCTCTCCTTGCTGGGTGCCGCTGTCCGGCACCACCTCCAGCCGGTCCAGCAACACCAGGAACGCCTCCGCGTACGGCGAGTGCTGCGTCTCCTTGCGTACCCGTTCCCAGTCGATCTGCTCCCGCAGCGACCGGGCCAACGGCAGGCCGCGGGCGAAGTCGCAGTAGTGCTGGGAGAAGCTCAGCAGTTTGTGCACCATCAGCTGGGTGGCGGACAGCACCGGCATGTGGATGGCGTCCACCGGCCGCACGACCGTGTCGGCGAACGTCTCCTCGGTCACCGGCGTCTCGATCGGCCGGTGGATCAGATCCACCATCCGCTCGTCGTCGAAGACCTTGACCAGCCAGTCCTCCGGCGGGCGCTCGGCGCGGAAACCGGCGGCCACCAGGGCCTCCAGCGACCGTTCGACGTCGGCCTCGCGGATCAGGAAGTCGACGTCGTGATCGCTGGAGTGGCCGCCGTGGGCGTAGACGGCGAAGCTGCCGCCCAGGGCGAACGGGATCTCGGACTGCTTGAGCACGGCGGCGACCTTTTTGAGGGTGTGCACCAGACTCTCGTCCCCGCGCTCAGCCATCTGGCTCTCCCGTCGGTCATGTTGGTGGACAGGCGGTTGGATTCGAACTCCCGTACCCGGCATTCCGGTTGCCCACACCTGGCGGGGTAGCGGTCGGGTGTCAACGGGGACGAAGCTCTATAAAACTCGCAGGACCTGAGCGTGGGTCGGATAACCTGTCAAGGGTGGCCAGATCACCGGGGATGCGACGCGGCAAGACCCGATTACGCACCATCGCCCTGATCGGCATCGACGGTTCGGGCAAGACCACGCAGGCACACCGGTTGGCCGACGCGCTGACCGCCGCCGGCCGTCCCGCGAAGTACCGCCGCAACGCCAGCGGGCGTCGCTGGCTCGGCCGGCTCGCGCAGCGGTTCGGCCGTCCGGACGCTCAGCGGCTGGTCGGGCGCGACGGCGTCATGGCGGTGGAGTCCGTGCTGCGCTGGTTCGCCATCGCGCTGGCCCTGCTCAGTTGCCTGCTCACCGGCCGCACGGCGGTGATGGACCGCTACTCGGCCTGCCAGTACGCGAGCATCCGGGCGCACGGCGGGCAACGCTGGGAGCGGTTGGCCCGAGCCGGCTACCGGCTGTTCCCGACACCGCAGGTGACGTTCCTGCTCGCCGTCGACCCCGCCGAGGCGTACCAACGCATCGAGCGGCGGGGCACCGACCACGAGACGATGGGTTGGCTGACCGCGGCGGACACCGCGTACCGGACCCTGCCCGAGTACCCGACCTTCGTGCTGGTGGACGCTGGTCGTTCGGCCGACGAGGTGACCGAGCAGATCCGGGCGCACCTGGCCACCTGGCTGCCCTCGGATGACAGCCTCGACGCCCGGTCAACGGGGCAGCGATCGGAGCGTGCCGGCCCCCTGGTGGCTCAGGCGCGGCCGTAGACCGGGACGGAGGCGCCGCTGGTCGGCGCGGAATCGGCCGACGCGAGAAAGTGGACCACCGGCGCGATCTCGGCCGGGGAGACCCAGCGGGAGTGGTCGGCGGCGGGCTGGGCGGCCCGGTTCGCCGGGGTGTCGATGATGCTGGGCAGCACGGTGTTGCAGCGCACGTTCCGGGACCGGTACTCCACCGCGACCGCGTTGGCGAAGGCGAGCACCGCAGCCTTCGCGGTGACGTAGCCGGCCGCGCCGGGGAACGGCGCGACCGCCGCGCGGGCCGACACGCAGACCACCGCGCCGCCGCCGGTGGCCACGAGGTGCGGCAACGCGGCCTGGGTGACCAGGTAGGTGGGCCGCAGGTTGACGGTGAGCATCCGCTCGAACTCGTCGACCGGCGTCTCGTGCACCAGCCCGCCGCTGGCGTACCCGCCGACCAGGTTGACCACCGCCCGCAGCGGCGCCGCCGGGTCGTCGGTCGCCGCCTCGACCGCGCGGGCCGCGCCGGCCGGGTCGCTCAGGTCCGCGATCAGTCGGACCAGGTCGTCCGCCGCCGGCTCCGACCTGGGCCGACCCTGCCTCTCGGGTACGACCACCCGCCAGCCTGCCGCCAGGAAGGTGCTGGTGACCGCCCCGCCCAGCCCGCCCGAACCTCCGGTGACCAGCACACTGCGTTCCGCCATGCGGCCCACGCTAGTGCCTTGGGAGCCCGTGGCCCTGCCCGGTGTGGGCGGTCGGGTCGGCTGTACGGTCCGGCCGGACCCGGATCGCCGCACCTGCGGCACCGTACGGCGAGGTGACCGGACCCGCCGGGGGAGGCGGTGCCGTCTGGACGGTGGCACGCTTGGCCGGACGGAGTCGCCCGTTCGGCGGTACTTTCCCCAACACGTGGAGTCATGGTTGACGCTCACGCTTGGTGAAAGTAAGTTTCATCCGTGGCGAAGAGTCCGAAGATTTCTGCGAATCACGAGCCCGGTGGGCTGATCGTCCACATCAGTGGGCTGCTGCCCTCGCTGTCGCCGGCCGAGCAGCGGGTCGCCCGCCTGGTCGTCGCCGACCCGGCTGCCGCCGCACGTCGGACGATCACCGATCTCGCCACCGCCGCCGAGACATCCGAGGCGACCGTCATCCGGTTCTGCCGGTCGGTCGGCATGGACGGTTACCCGCAGCTGCGCATCCGGCTCGCCGCCGAGGCCGCCCGCCGGATCGAGCCGCCGGACGCCCGGGTGGTCGGCGGTGACATCCCGCCCGGCGCCGACCTCGCGCAGATCATCGCCACGATCGCGTTCAACGACGCCCGCGCGGTCGAGGAGACCGCCGAGCAGCTCGACCCGGCCGTCTGCGAGCAGGTGGTCGAAGCGATCGCGGGCGCCGGACGGATCGACATCTACGGCGCGGGCGCCAGCGGTTTCGTCGCCTCCGACTTTCAGCAGAAGCTGCACCGCATCGGCCGGATCGCCTTCTACTTCCCGGACGTGCACACCGCGTTGACGTCGGCCGCCCTGCTCGGCCGGGGTGACGTGGCGATCGGCATCTCGCACACCGGCACCACCTCCGACGTGATCGAGGTGCTGGAGCAGGCCCGGACGCGGGGCGCCAGCACGGTCGCGCTGACCAACTTCCCGCGCTCGCCGATCACCGACGTGGCCGATTTCGTGCTGACCACCGCAGCCCGGGAGACGACGTACCGCTCCGGTGCGACGGCCAGCCGACTGGCCCAGCTGACCGTGGTCGACTGCCTCTTCGTCGGGGTGGCGGCCCGCAACCGGTCCCGCGCCCGCAAGGCCCTTGAGGCGACCGCCGAGGCGGTCCAGTCCCACCGGGTGGGTGCCAACCGGAGGCGGGCATGACGCCCGGTTCGGTGGAGCCGGACGAGGCAATGTCAGCACCACCCGCCCGCCCGACGGTCCGGGTGGGCGCCCCCACCGAACGCCGTAACCCGCTCAGCGTCGACCTCGACCTGATGTCGACCCGGGACGTGCTCACCGTGATCAACGAAGCCGATCGGCGGGTGCCGGGGGCGGTCGCGGCGGTGCTCGACGAGATCGCCGCCACGGTCGACCTGGCCGTCGCGGCGCTGCGCGGTGGCCACCGGGTGCACTACTTCGGTGCCGGCACCTCGGGTCGGCTGGGCGTGCTCGACGCGGCCGAACTGGCACCCACCTTCAACTCGCCCCGGCACTGGTTCTGCGCCCACCTGGCCGGCGGGCCGGACGCCATGTGGCGGGCCGTGGAGGACGCCGAGGACGACGATCAGGGCGGCGCGGTCGAGGCCGCCGGATGCGTGCGCGCGGGTGACCTGGTGGTCGGTCTCGCCGCCAGCGGGCGCACCCCGTACGTCCTCGGGGCGCTGGCCGCGTCCCGCGTCACGGGTGCCTCGACGGTGCTGCTCTGCGCCAATCCGGAGGCGGAGGCGGCCCGGTCCGTCGACGTGTTCATCGGGGTGGACACCGGACCCGAGGTGGTCACCGGGTCGACCCGGATGAAGGCGGGCACAGCGCAGAAGTTGGTGCTCAACACGTTCTCCACCGCCGTCATGGTGCGCCTGGGTCGGGTCTACTCGAACCTCATGATCGATATGGTCGCCACCAACGCGAAGCTTCGCGGACGAATGATCTCGATCCTGGTCGAGGCGACCGGATGCTCCGAGGAGGTTTCTCGGCGGGCACTCAACGAGGCCGACGGCGACCTGAAGACGGCGCTGGTTTCGCTGGTCTCCGGTGCCGAGGTCGCTGCCGCGCGGGCCGCGTTGGCGCGCTCCGCTGACCAGGTACGCGGCGCCCTCGCCCTGCTCGCCTCCTAGCCCGCGGCACCCACCCCTGCCGGCGGGAAGCGAACGGGGCTCCGGATTGTTCATCGGGGCGGGGGGTAATAACACCCTGTGAATGAACCGACCGGTCCGCCGGTGCGTATCTGGCAGTGACCAGGATCGCAGCGCGGTGGTGACCCGGGTCGCTGTGCCCCTGCGGCGGGCGGTGTTGCCATGGTGCGGGCGTTCGGCGATTCGTCGACCCGCCAACCCGTTTGAGGTGCCCAGCGGCGAGCTACCCGGCGGGTGCTGACAGCAAACATGGACCGTGCTCTCAGCAACTACTCAGGCATTCGTGACACTTTCGACTCACGACATGGAATCCCCGAGACGTCTCATCTGTTGTGTAGGTGTCAGCACCGATGGGCACAGCAGAAGTTACCAGGGGCTGACTGACGTGGGGACTGGCAAGGAACCGGGCAACCGGCGCGAGCGAGGGGACCGTGGGCAACGTGGACAAGAACATCGGCATGCGCACCGACGAGGTGGCCGAGGAGCGCGACCTGGTCGGCGTCTACCTGCACGAGATCTCCCGGACGCCACTGCTGGACGCCGCCAAGGAGGTCGAACTCTCCAAGGCGATCGAGGCCGGCCTCTACGCCGAGCACCTGCTCGGTGAGGACGCCGTTCCCGCCAGCGTCGACCTGACCGACCTGGAGTGGCTGGTCGTCGAGGGCGAGCGAGCGAAGGACCTCTTCATCCGCGCCAACCTGCGACTCGTCGTGTCGATCGCCCGCCGCTACGTGCGCTCGGGCATGCCCATGCTGGACCTGATCCAGGAGGGCAACACCGGCCTCGTCCGGGCGGTCGAGAAGTTCGACTACGAGCGTGGCTACAAGTTCTCCACCTACGCCACCTGGTGGATCCGCCAGGCCATCAGCCGGGCGATCGCCCAGCAGGAGCGCACCGTCCGACTGCCGGTACACCTGGTGGAGGACGTCAACCGGATGCGCAACGTGGCCCGGCAGCTCACCCGTGAGCTCGGTGCCGACCCGGAGCCGGAGCAGATCGCGGCGTCGCTCGGCGTCACCGTCGAGCGGGTCAACGAGCTGCGCCGCTGGTCGCAGGACACCGTCTCGCTGGACACTCCGGTGGGCGACGACGGCGACACAAGTCTCGGCGACCTGGTCGCCGACAGTGACGCGCCGTCGCCGGAGGACATCGTCCTCAGCGGCCTGGAGCGGCAGCGCATCGAGGGTCTGCTCAACCACCTCGACGACCGGTCGGCCGGCATCATGCGGGCCCGTTACGGGCTGGAGGACGGCCGCGAGCACTCGCTCACCGAGGTCGCGTCCCGGTTCTCGCTGTCCCGCGAGCGGATCCGCCAGCTGGAGATCCAGGCCCTCGGCCGGCTGCGTGAGCTTGCCCGCGCGGAGGGGCTGCAGGCAGCCTGACCTGGTAGTAATGACGGCGAACGGCCGGCGTCCGATAGGGGGACGCCGGCCGTTCGCCGTATCCGGTCGTTGCTAGCGGACCCGACCGTAGCCCTGAATCGGCATCATGTTCATGCCGCGCTTGAGGACGTTGCGGCCGGCGCTCGGTGCGTCGATCACCTGGCCGCCACCCACGTAGAGGGCGACGTGCCCGAGCCCGCTGTAGAAGACCAGGTCCCCCGGCCGCAGGTCGCCCTTGCCGATGTGGGTGACCGCGTTCCACTGCATGCGGGTGTTGTGCGGCAGCGACTTGCCAGCGGCCCGCCAGGCCGCCGAGGTCAGTCCGGAACAGTCGTAGCCGTTCGGACCGTCGGCCGCCCACACGTACGGCTTGCCCAGCGCGCCGAAGGCGTAGCGCACCGCCGTGCCGGCATCCCCGGACACGGCCGGCACGTTCTTGGCCTCGGCCTTCGCCGTATGGGGCGCGGGCCGTTCGGTGGCCGAGCCGTACGCCTGTCGGCGCAGCTCGTAGAGCTTGGCCAGGTCGTTCTCGATGCGCTTCTTGCCCGCCGCGAGTTCGCGGGCCTGCGCGGCCTGCCGGGCCAGCGTGGCGTCCAGACGCGCCTTCTCGTCGAGCAACCGCCGCTGGTCCGCGGTGAAACCGGAGATGCGCTCCTGCCGTTGACGGGTCAGCTGGTCGAGCGTGCCGAGCCGGTCCAGCAGCGCGGCGGAACCGCCGGGGCGCAGCAGCGCGTCCGCGGTCCGCAGACCACCGCTCTTGTACGCGGAGTTGGCCAGTTCGGCGACGTCGGCCCTGCTCTGCTCGGCCTGCTGCTCCAGCGGGCCGATGCGGGCCTGTAATCGGGCCACCGTGCTCTTGTTTGCCTTGATCTGCTCGTTGAGCTTGTTGTACGACTCCACGACCCGCTCCAACTCGGCCGAGGACGTCTCGATCCGGCGGGTCAGGTCGGCGGGGGACGGCTCGGCGTGAGCCACCGCCGTCGGCGCGATCAGCGCGGCCGACATGCCGACCAGCGCCATGGTGCGCAGCAGGTATCTCAGGGATGACAAGAGCGAAAGGCCCCTCTCCCACGGTCGCCGACGGGGCTGCTGACGCCCTCGGCGACACCGGCCGGGGCCATCCGGGCGGACGGCACTGGGCCAGACCGGCTCGCCCAACCTAACCCGGGACGGTTGTCGCTCGCAGTTGAAGCAGGGGCGAATGTTGGCGAAGTGACGGGAAGTACCGCTGCGGTCGGTGACTCAATCGTGGCTGCTGACGCGGGCACAAGGCGTCGAGAGTCCCTTCTGTCGCCAATTGACTGGTATCCGACTTTCGTCGTTCCGGGCGTATGCCGCCGGATAGCGGACCGTGATAACCGACAAAACCTGAAATGGATGCTGTTTCACAACCATGTCGTCCGTCCGGGTGAGCTGTCGGAAGCCGGTAAATGCCCAGGTGGGCTGGCGGAGGCCGAACACAATTGAGGCCGGAGCCGGGAATCCCGTCGATAGACAACGATGCCCGTGGTTGGCGGGCCCCGGCGAGCCGCCCCCGCGGGAGGAACCGTGAATCGTGAAGGCGCAGGGACGCGACCGCAGCGAACGGTGCCCAGTGCCAGGTCGACCCTGCTGTACGCGCGACCCGGCATCATCGTCACCGTCGACCGGTTCACCGTCGGCCGCACCAGCTACCGCATCGTCGACCTGACCCATTTGCGGACCACCCGAGGCCCGCACGACCGGATCGCCGTCCGGGCCGTCGTGATCACCGCTTCCATGATCGGCGCGGTCGGTCTGCTGCTCGGCTTCACCGGCGGCCTGCAACGGCTGACCGCCGGGGCGTACCTCATTCTCGGTGCGGTGTTCCTGCTGCCGGCGGCGCTGGCCCTGGTCGGCGATCGCTGGCGGCCACCGCCGCACGAGTTGTGGGGGTGGTACCGGGGAACGGAGACGCTGCTGTTCAGCGCCGACGACGAGCGGCAGTTCGGCCAGGTCACCCGGGCGCTGCTGCGGGCACGGGAGGTCAACCGGTACGGCGGCTGGGCGGACCCGGTCGCCTCGGCCGAGCCGTGGCGGCCCAGCCGCTGACCCGACCCGTCGCAGCGGTCAGCTGGCGACCGGCTCCGGCGTACGGTCCGCGGGCCGGTTCAGCCAGCCGCTGACCCGGCGCTCGGCGTAGAACGAGACGAACGGCACGGTGCCGGCCAGCATCACCAGGATCATCCGCTTCAGCGGCCACTCGGCCCGGCGGCTCAGGTCGAACGCGGCCAGCAGGTAGACCATGTAGAGGAAGCCGTGAGCCTGCCCCACGAACTCCACCACGATCGGTTCGTCGAACCCGTACTTCAGCGGCATGCCGATCACGACCAGCAGGATCAGCGCCACGCCCACGATCCAGGCGATCACGCGGTAGCGGGTAAGGGCTGCGCCCACCGTCGTCCGTCCTTCCGAGCCCCGGCTCAGCCGGGATAGTCACCGGGCCGGGCGCCCGGATTGGCGTTCAACCATGACAGGTAGTCGTTGTAGGCGGCCAGGTCGGCGTCGTCGGCCGGCGGGGCGGTCGCCGGCACCCGGGACACCCGTACCGGTCGGCGTACCGCCGGGCGGCCACCGCTGGTCGCGGCCGGCGCTTCGGCGGTGTCGGCCGGAAGCTCGGCGGTGTCGGCCGGGGGCTCGGCGGCTGCCTCCGCGTTGCGGCGGGCCAGTCGCACCTCCCGCCACCAGACGTAGACCACGAAGGCGGCGAAGACCGGCCACTCGACCGCGTACCCCCAGCTGATGCTGTTGCCGGCGGCGGCCCGGCTGATCTGCCACCAGCCCAGCCCGAGGAAGCTCACGACCAGCACGACCATGGCCACGTGACGTGCGATCCACGCCGGGGTCCAGAGCCACCTCATGCCGTCGAGAGTACCGGGGACCGTGCCGCTCTCCGACACCGTGTCGTAGTTGTCGCGGGGCCGGGGTGGTTTGGCATCACCGGCTTTGGGCATCCGTCTAGACGCCAGCCCAAACGAGACCAGGGGGGCGATGATGACCGGATCGGTACGCGAGGACGGTTCCGTGTCCAGCGGCAGCGCGGACATGAGCCCCGAGCAGCGGGTGTCCGAATGGAGCGGCGACCATCTCGCCGACCCGGGCGGCGCGGTTCTCGACGGCGACGCGCTCGGCGTCGACCCGACGGAGCTGACCGACGAGGATCTGATCCGCGAGATGCACAGCCTGCACCGCACGCGGCTGGACACCCTCCGCCACGCCTCGGACTCCGCCCTCGCCAGCCACCTGCGGCGCACGGCCGAACTCGAAACCGAGTACCTGGCCCGTCACCCCGGCCGGGAGGTCGACCCGAGCCGCCTGCGGGGTGACTGATGGCGGCGCGTGCGGTACGAGGCATGTCCGCGCCACCCGAGGTGGTCTTCAACACGGCAACCGACCCGTCCCGGGCTTCGGCGTGGCTGCCCGAGCCGTTGCGCGGCGACGGCAGCCCCGCCGCCGAGATCGACGGCGAGGAACTGCGAGCCCGCTGGGGTGACGCCGACTGGTCCGCGGAGATCCGGGTGCATCCCGCGGACTCCGGTGGCGCTCGGATCCAACTCGACCTGACCGACGGCTCGGGCGGGTCGGGTCCGGACCAACTGGCCGACGAGGCGCTGACCAACCTCGTCCGCGAGGTCGCCGACAACCTCCAGGCCGGCTGAGAGCGCCCCGACCCCGCACCGAAACCCCGCACCACGACGACATGCGAGGAGACCGGGTGACCGACACTGGCCTGCGACACAGGGTGGCGCGGCTGCGCCGGGCGTACGCGCCGCACGAACACCGTCCGCTCGGCGGATACCTGGTGGCGATGGGCACCTATGCAGGAGTGACCGGGGCGCTCGCCGGTCTGGTCAAGGCGACCGGTCGGCCGGTGCCCGAGCGGCCCGCCCCGGCCGACGTGGTGCTGCTCTCCATCGCCACGCACAAGCTCAGCCGGCTGCTGTCCAAGGACGCGGTGACCAGCCCGCTGCGGGCGCCGTTCACCCGGTATGACCGGCCGATCGGCAGCGGCGAGGTGATGGAGCAGGTCCGCGACTCGGGCAGCTCCACCCGGCACGCGATCGGGGAGCTGCTGAGCTGCCCGTTCTGCCTGGCGGTGTGGGTGGCGACCGGGCTGACCGGTGGTCTGGTGCTCGCTCCCCGGCTGACCCGACTGGTGGCCACCGCGCTGACCGCGGTCGCCGCGTCCGACTTCCTCCAGATGGCGTACGCGACGGCGCAGCAGGCCGCCGAGGGCGGGCACGACGACTGAGACCTACGGCGAACGATGCGGGGGCTGGCCATCGCCAGCCCCCGCATTCGCTTTCGTCGGCGCGTCAGCGCTGCATGCCGGACCAGCCGTGCGGCGACTCCGGCTCCCGTTCGTCCTCGTCCGCCCCGGTGATGATGTCCCGGTCCACCGCCGTCTTGTCGTGCTCGTTGGCGAAGTCCGGCTCGGGCGTGGTGTCCCTGCCCTTCGGCGGTTGGCCGAGCGCGGGCACCTTCTCGTCGTGGTCCTCGTGGTGCGTCATGTCGATGTCCCTTCTGAGGTCGCTCACCCGACGGAACCGCCCAACAGGTCGCTGGCCTCGTCCACCGCGTACTCGCCCTCGGGCAGCGCGTCGATCCGGGCGAGCAGGTCCGGCGGGAGTTCGGCGGCGACCGCCCGGCGGTAGATGTCCGCCTGGGTGATCCGCTCCTGACCCCGGTAGAGGTCGTCGAGCAGGTCGTCGAGGGCTCGGGTGTCCGGCTCGCCGGCCACGGATGCGTCGTCGGTCACGCGGATCAGCTACCCGGGCCAGAATCGGTCAAACGCCGCCCCAGCGGCTCGCACCGGACCGTGGCGTCTTTCCTCTGCGCTCGTCGGGAGGAAAGACAGCGCCGCCCCCGAGCCTCGTGAGCCGGGGGCGGCGCTGGTGTCGGTGTGCAGGTCGCCTCTCGGCGAGTGGCGCGACGCGGCTCCAGCCGAACGGTATTCCGCGAGGGCTATTTAGGTGAGGCCCGGGGACACTTGACACACCGACACCCCTGTCAACGGACCAACCCCCGCCTGTGTTCCGGCCATGGTCGTGACCGCTCTCACACCGTCAGGAGTGGGCCGGCAGGGTGGCCCGGCGGGCACGCACGGCCGTGGCCAGGTGGTCGAGCACCTCGGCGGTGTCATCCCAGCCCAGGCAGGCGTCGGTGACCGAGCGGCCGTACACCAGCTCGCGGGTCGGGTCGAGATCCTGCCGGCCGGGCAGCAGGAACGACTCCAGCATCACGCCGGTGATCCCGCGCTGGCCGTCGGCCATCTGGGCGGCCACGTCCGCGACGACCTTCGGCTGGTTGCGGTGGTCCTTGCCGCTGTTGGCGTGGCTGGCGTCGATCACCAGCCGCTCCGGCAGCCCGGCCGCGCGCAGCAGGTCGAGCGCGCCGGCCACCGACTCGGCGTCGTAGTTGGGTCGGCCGCCACCACCGCGCAACACCAGGTGCCCGTCCGTGTTGCCGCGGGTGTGCATGATCGCCGGGGTGCCGGAGAAGTCGATGCCGGGGAAGACGTGCGGCACGGCGGCGGCGCGGATCGCGTCCACGGCGGTGCCGATGCTGCCGTCAGGGCGGTTCTTCATGCCGATCGGCATGGACAGCCCGGAGGCGAGCTGGCGGTGCACCTGGCTCTCCACGGTGCGGGCGCCGATCGCCCCCCAACCCACCGTGTCCGCGATGTACTGCGGCGAGATCGGGTCGAGGAACTCGCAGCCCACCGGCAGGCCGAGGCGCAGCACGTCGAGCAGCAGCGCACGGGCGAGCCGCAGGCCGGTGTTGACGTCGCCGCTGCCGTCCAGCCCCGGGTCGTTGATCAGGCCCTTCCAGCCCACCGTCGAGCGCGGCTTCTCGAAGTAGACCCGCATGACGATCAGCACGTCGTCGGCGAGCCGGTCAGCGACGATGCGCAGACGCTCGGCGTACTCGAGGGCGGCTGCCGGGTCGTGCACCGAGCAGGGGCCGACCACCACCAGCAGGCGGTCGTCCTCGCGGTCCAGTACGCGACTCACCGCGCGACGGCCGGTCAGCACGGCCGAGGCCAGCGAGGCGTCCAGGGGCAACTCGTGGTGCAGCAACGCGGGGGTGGTCAACGGGACGACACGGTCAATCCGCTGATCGCTGACGCGATCGGTCTCCGGGGTGGTCACGGTGGGCATCCTTCCGCCGACCGTGCCGGGGCCGGTGCCCGGGACGAGCCGGCTGCTCGTACGCAAAAGGGCAGGAACGAGAGCTCCTGCCCGGCCGGCTTGGTCCGTGGTGACGTCAGATCATGGAGAAGTCACCGGCGTGCCAGCCGGCTGCCTAAACCATCGATACGACCTCGTCACGGGGCCTAGCGTACCCGACCGGCTGCGCAACGCGATTGTCGTCCCAAGATGCGGGGTGAACACCGCGTGCCGGAGGCGAGGTCGGGGTAACAGGGGTGCCATGACACACGAGCAGAGCGACCAGGAGCGGGTGGAGTCCCGCGCACACCTGCTACCCGAAGAGGCGGCGGTGGGCAGCGACGACCCGGAGGCGCAGGCGGACGCCATCCTCACCGAATCGGACATCCGCGAGGCGGACCAGAACGCGGCCCCCGACACGGTGCTGGAGCGCCGTACCTCGGATCAGACCGTGGCCGTCGAGCCTCCCGACTGATCGGCCGCGCCGCGCGCCCGACGTGACCCCCGGTACGTCTGCTCCCGCAGCCAGGCCAGCGGGCCGGCCGCCCGCAGCTCGGGTGGCAGGTTGCGCACCGGGTCGAAGGCGAGCGCGGCATCCTCCCGGGCGCTGAGCTGGGCACCGATGCTGAGCTGTCCGACCGGCCGCCACGGCCCCACGGCGGACGCGACCGCGAGCACCAGTCGCGGCGCGTCCGTCCGGGCCGAGGCGGCCACCGAGGCCAGGCTGCGGCCGAGGTCGGCCGACTCGGGGTCGGCCAACGCGGCCAGCCAGAGCCGGCGCGGACCCACCCGGTAACACATGATCGTGCTGTACGTCCCGCTGAAGCGCCGCCGGGGCAGCGGGAGGGTCCGCAGCACCGGGGCGGCGCCGCTGGAGCTGACGAGCAGGTCGAACGGTGCGCCGGTGTCGAGGTGCACCCGCAGCGCCAGGCCCAGCACGTCCGGCCAACCGCCGGGCGTGGGCGTGCCCTTGGAGAGCCGCACCGTGCCCCCGTACCGGCCGGGGTCGTCCAGCAGGCCGACCCCGGTGGGCGGTCCGGGCGTACCCCAGATCGTCACCTCGGCGACGAACGACGCACCGGCCGGATGCAGCAGCCGGCCGCGGCGCAGCCGGCCGAGCGCGGCGCTGGCGCGTTCGACGGCGGTGGCGGCCAGCCCGGCGGCCCGGCGCCTGGGTGAGGTGGCGGTCGGCGGGGTCATGCCCCTCCGGTACCCCGACCGGCGGGCTCGATGCGGGCGGCTCGCCGGCCGACCACACGTCACCTTTCCGCCCGCGAGATCGGATAGCGTCGTGGCATGCCCGACAGTGGTTACCCCTGGCCCATCGAGACGTCCCGACTGGACAACGGCCTGCGTGTGGTGGTGAGCGAGGACCGCACAGCACCCGCCGTGGCCGTCAATCTGTGGTACGACGTCGGCTCCCGACACGAGCCGGAGGGGCAAACCGGTTTCGCCCACCTCTTCGAGCACCTGATGTTCGAGGGCTCGGTGAACGTGGCCAAGACCGAGCACATGAAGCTGATTCAGGGCTCCGGCGGCTCACTCAACGCCACCACCAACCCGGACCGGACCAACTACTTCGAGACGGTCCCGGCCGAGCACCTGGAGTTGGCGCTCTGGCTGGAAGCCGACCGGATGGGTGGCCTGGTCCCCGCGCTCACCCAGGAGACCCTGGACAACCAGCGTGACGTGGTGAAGAACGAGCGTCGGCAGCGCTACGAGAACGTCCCGTACGGGGACGCGTGGCTGCGGCTGCTGCCGCTGCTCTACCCGCCGGGGCACCCGTACCACCACTCGACGATCGGCTCGATGGCCGACCTGAACGCCGCTGACCTCGCCACCTTCCAGGCGTTCCACGAGATGTACTACGCGCCGAACAACGCGGTGCTCACCGTCGTCGGCGACGCCCAGGCCGCCGAGGTGTTCGCGCTGGCCGACAAGTACTTCGGGGCGTTGCCCGCCCGCGACGACATCCCGCCCGCGCCGGACGGTCGGACCGTCCCGGCGACCGGCAAGCCCGCCGTGGAGACCGTGACCGCCGAAGTGCCGGCGCCGCGCGTCTACATCGCCCACCGTGGCCACCCGTTCGGCAGCCCCGGGTACGACGTGCTCACCGTGCTCGCCACCGTGCTCGGCAGCGGCCGGGGCAGCCGCCTCTACCAGCGGCTCGCCGACGGGGAACGGATCGCCCAGCCGGACCTGGTCGGCGCGTACGGGGTGGACCTGGCACACGCGCCGGCGCCGCTGATCGCCACCGCCACCGCCCGCCCCGGCGTCAGCGCCGAACGGCTCACCGAAGGGCTGGCCGAGGTCGTCGACGAGCTGGCCACCGTGCCGGTGACCGCCGCCGAACTGGACCGGGCGAAGGCGTTGCTGAGCACCGCGTGGTGGCGGCAGATGTCGACGGTGGACGGTCGGGCGGACACGCTCGGCCGGTACGCCACCCAGTTCGGCGACCCCGCGCGGGCCGCCGACCGGCTGCCCTCCTGGCTCGCGGTGACCGCCGAGCAGATCGCCGAGACCGCCGCCGAGGTGCTCGGCGCCGCCGACCGGGTGACCCTGACCTACCTGCCCGAGGAGACCGCATGACGCTGATCGCCGACCGTCCCGGCCCGGGTGCCGCTCGCCCGTACCGGTTCCCGCCGGTGGTCCGCCGCACGGTGGCCGGCGGCCAGGTGGTCGCCGCGCACCTGCCCGGGCAGAACCTCGCCGTCGCGCTGCTGCTGCTCGACGCCGGCGCCGCCCGGGAGTCGACCGGCAAGGAGGGGCTGGGCGGGGTGCTGGCCAAGGCGTTGGAGGAGGGCACCGCGCAGCGGGACGCCACCTCGTACGCGCTGGCCATCGAGGCGCTCGGCACCGAGCTGGTGACCGGGCTGGACTGGGACTCGTTCCAGGTCAGCGTCCAGGTCCCGGTGGACCGGTTGACCGCCGCGGTGCAGTTGCTCGCCGAGGCCGTCCGGACGCCCCGGCTGGATCCGGCCGACGTCCGGCGGGTCCGCGACGACGAGGCCACCGCGCTGCGGATGGACTGGGCCAACCCGGGGCCGCGCGCCGACGCAGCGCTCCGCGCGGACCTGTACGGCCCGGACAACCGGTGGGGCCGACCGATGTACGGGGACCCGGACTCGGTGGCCAGCCTGGACGTGGAGGACGTCACGGTCTTCCACTCCGAGTGGTTCCTGCGGCCCGGCACCCTGATCGTCGCCGGTGACCTCGACCGGATCGACCTGGACGCGCTGGCCGGCGCGGCTTTCGCCGGCACCGGCGGTGGCCCGGCCGAGCGGGGCGGCCCGATCGAGGTGCCGCTGCACACCGGCCGGCGGATCATCCTGGTGGACCGGCCCGGCTCGGTGCAGTCGACGCTGCGGCTCGGTCACCCGTCGCCGCACCGGGCGCACCCCGACCATGTGCCGATGACGTTGGCCGGCACGGTGCTCGGCGGGGCGTTCACCTCCCGCCTCAACCACCTGATCCGTGAGGTGCGTGGCTACACGTACGGCATCCGGGGCGAGTTCGCCTCGTCCCGACGGTTCGGCCGGTTCGCGGTCAGCTCCGGGGTGCAGACCGCGGTCACCGCGCCGGCCCTGGTCGAGGCAGTGGGGGAGATCACGCGTACCCAGGCGGGGGGAGTGACCGAGGACGAGCTGGCGGTGGCGCGCTCCTGGCGGGCCGGTCAGCTCTCGGTCGAGTTGCAGAGCCCGCGGGCCATCGCCTCCGCGCTGACCACGCTGGTGGTGCACGACCTGCCGGACGACTATCACGCCCAGTTGCGGGAGGCCCTGCTCTCCGCCGACGTGGCCCAGGTCTCCGCAGCGGCGGCGACCCACCTGCACCCCGACGCGATGACCCTGGTCATCGAGGGCGACGCCGCGCTCATCCGAGACGACCTAACAGCAGCAGCCCTAGGAGACCTGATCCCCTAACCCCCGGCCGGGCCCTCCCCGCCCGGATCTCCCGTTGATCATGAAGTTGTTGTCACTCGGCGCGGCGTGTCGTGACATTAACTTCATGATCAACGGGGGTGGGCGGTGGGTGGGGCCGGGCGGGGATGGGGTGTGATGCGGGACGCGGGCGGTGGGAAAGGGCTCCCGGTTGTGCGGGTGGGCTGGGTAGCCTCGCGAGATGAGGATCGGCATTGTGGGGGCCACCGGCCAGGTCGGTGGCGTAATGCGGCAGGTGCTGGCGGAACGGGAGTTCCCGGCGGATCAGGTGCGATTGTTCGCGTCAGCGCGATCCGCCGGCCGTACGCTGCCATGGCGTGACGGCGAGGTGACCGTCGAGGACGCCACCACCGCGGACTACGCGGGGCTGGACATCGTGCTCTTCTCGGCTGGTAAGGGCACCGCCAAGGAGCTTGCGCCCCGGGTCGCCGAGACCGGCGCCGTGGTGATCGACAACTCCTCGGCATTCCGCACTGACCCGCAGGTGCCGCTGGTGGTCGCCGAGGTCAACCCGCACGCCGCCGCCGACCGCCCGAAGGGCATCATCGCCAACCCCAACTGCACCACCATGGCCGCGATGCCGGTGCTGCGCCCACTGCACGCCGAGGCGGGCCTGGTGGCGCTGGTCGTCTCGACGTACCAGGCGGTCTCCGGTGCCGGGCTGGCCGGCGTCGCCGAGCTTGACGAGCAGGTCCGCAAGGTCGCCGAACACGCGGCCGGGCTCGCCTTCGACGGGTCGGCCGTGGAATTCCCCGCGCCGCGCTCGTTCTCCGAGCCGATCGCCTTCAACGTGCTCCCGCTCGCCGGCTCGATCGTCGACGACGGCTCGTTCGAGACCGACGAGGAGCAGAAGCTGCGCAACGAGAGCCGCAAGATCCTGGAGATCCCCGACCTGAAGGTGTCCGGCACCTGCGTCCGGGTGCCGGTCTTCACCGGCCACTCGCTCCAGATCAACGCCCGGTTCGCCCGGCCGCTCACCCCGCAGCGAGCCCACGAACTGCTCGCCGACGCCCCCGGCGTCGCGTTGACCGCGGTGCCGACGCCGTTGCAGGCAGCCGGGCAGGACCCGACCTACGTGGGACGGATCCGCGCCGACGAGACCGTCGAGTACGGGCTGGCGCTGTTCTGCTCCAACGACAACCTCCGCAAGGGCGCCGCTCTCAACGCGGTGCAGCTCGCCGAACTGGTCGCTGCCGAGCGCCGCTGACCTGCCGCTGGACGGCGTTGAGCCGTCGCTGACCGTCACCGTCAGCCGAGGCCCCCGCCGGAAACGGCGGGGGCCTCGGCGGTGCTGGGCTGTCGCCGTTTTCGACGGACCTCGGCGGTGCTGGCCGTCGTCGTTCTGGGCGGGGGCGTCGGCGGTGCTGGCCGTCGCCGTCGAGCAGCGCTGGCCCGTCGTCGTCCCGGTGGCACGCCCGGGTGGGTGCCTCGGTCCGGGGTCCCGGGCTGGGCGGGCGCGGGACGCCTCCGGTCGTGCTTGGATGGACGGAGCCGACCGTGCCACCTGGAGGAACCCGTGCCGGATGATCGCACCCAGCAGTCGCTGACCGACCTGATCGCCGGCCGTTCGATGGGCGTGCTGGCGACGATCAAGCGCGACGGTCGGCCACAGATGTCCACCGTGGTCTACTCGTTCGACCGGGAGGCGGGCCTGATCCGGGTGTCCGTCACCGACGGCCGGGCCAAGACCGCCAACCTGCGTCGGGACCCACGCGCGAGCTTCCACGTCGGCAGCGAGGACGGCTGGGCGTACGCGGTGGTCGAGGGGCGCGCCGAGTTGACCGCCCTGTCGGCTGACCTCGGCGACGCCACCGTCGAGGAGTTGGTGGGGCTCTACCGGTCACTGCGCGGCGAGCACCCGGACTGGGACGACTATCGCCGGGCCATGGTCGCCGAGCGGCGGCTGGTGCTGCGCCTGCACGTGGAGCGGGTCTACGGGATGCCGCCGCGCGCCTGACCGGCCGATCGGCGCCGGCCACGGCAGTTGCCACTCGACTCCCCGGGTCAGCCCGGGTCGATCACGGTCACCCCGGGCCAGCGCTGCGCGGGCCGGTGCCGGGCCAACCGCTGCCGGGACCGGGCCACGTCCACCCGGGCCGGATTGTGCCGCCACACACCGTTGAGCAGATCCCCCAGGCCGTACGGGGCGCAGACCTCGAACCGCCCGGCAGGGCCCAGCCGGACGGCCACGGCGGTGGCATACTCCGGCCAGGTGGCGATCGCCTCGGCGACGCTGCGGTACGGGGCGATGGGGTCGCCGCCGAACTTTGTCGCGTACCACGTGTGCACCGCCGCCTGGTTGCGCGCCTGCCACCGCGGTTCGGGCCAGGCCGCCGCGAGTCGGGCGGTGGCGCGGTTGTCGTCGTCACGGCTCAGCCTGGTCGGGTCGAAGAAGACCACGTCCACGTCGCGGACCGTCGCCGGGTCGAACCCGTCGCCGTACCGTTCGCCCCACACCAGGTCGCGGAGGGCGCCCGCGCCGATCCAGGCGTCCGGCAGGCCGGAGTCGCGAACCACGGTCAGCGCCTGGGTCAGCCACTCGTTGCCGGTGACCAACTCCCGCAGCTCACGCTCACCAGTGGTCATCCGACCACGGTAGGCGCGCACCGCCACGCACGCGTTACCCTGCCCCGGGCGGCGGGTAGACGGGCCGTGCCGACACCGAGAGGGGAGCACCATGACAACGGTCGGAGAGTTCATGACGACCCGGTTGGTGACGATGGACGGCAACGACACGCTGACTGCCGCCGCGCAGGAGATGCGCGACAGCGCGATTGGTGACGTGGTGGTGACCGACGGCGACAGTGTGGTCGGTATCGTCACGGACCGGGACATCACGGTCCGGGGTGTCGCGGAGAACATGGATCCGGGCTCGACCCGGCTGAACGAGATCACCAGCCGGGATGTGATCACCGTGAGCCAGTACGACGACGCGGTGTCCGCCGCGGACCTGATGCGCACCTACGCCGTACGCCGGTTGCCGGTAATCGAGGACGGGCGCCTGATCGGCCTGGTTTCGATGGGCGACCTCGCGGTCGAGCGTGAACCGCAGTCGGTGCTGGCCGACATCAGCGCCGACGACCCGAACAACTGACCGTCCACCGCGGGCGCGCCGGCTCTCCCCATGCGGGGAGGGCCGGCGTTGTCGCCTCTGGCCGCCCCGCCCGGCGTTTCACCCGATCCGGGCGAGGTTGACCGCGCGGCCGGCGGGGACCCGGGTGGGGACGTGCAACGCCGGCCGTGCGCGAAGCGAGCGCGCCGGGTGGGATCCCGACCCGGCCGACTGGGGAGGAGTGGACCCGATGGTGGACGCGACCACAAGGTTCTTCGAGGACCTGAACCGGCGGGGGTACGAGCCCCTGCTGGCAAAGACGTCCGGGACACTGCGGATCGACCTGCAGGAGGGGGCACAGACCCGACACTGGCTGCTGGCGATCGACCACGGTCGGCTGAACGTGACTCAGGACGACCGGGAGGCCGACACGGTGGTCGGGACCAGCCCGGCGCTGTTCGAGGACATCGTCTCCGGCCGCGAGCACGGCCTGGCCGCCCTGTTTCGCGGTGACGTGACGGTGTCGGGTGACGCCCGACTGGTGGTGCAGGTGGAGCGGATCTTCCCCGGGCCGCCGGATGCCCAAGGGCCGCGTCGCCGCTTCGTGGGGGAGGCGCACTGATGGGACAGAGCAACACGGTCCGGATCCTCGACGGCAACACGTTCGTCGTCTGCGAGGACACCGGTGACATCGAGGCGACGCCGAGCGAGCCGACCGGGCTTTTCTCCCTCGACACCCGGTTCCTGTCCACCTGGGTGCTGACCGTGAACGGTGAGCGGCTCAACTCGCTCTCCTTCGACGACCTCCAGTACTTCGAGTCGAGGTTCTTCCTCGTCCCGGGGATGGCCACGCACTACGTGGACGCGAAGCTGTCGATCATCCGCGAGCGCGCGGTCGGCGGCAGCTTCCGGGAGCATCTCACCATCCTCAACCACGACGAGAGACCGGTGGACCTGGAAATACGGATGGAGGCCGCGTCCGACTTCGCCGACCTGTTCCAGGTCAAGGACGAGATCCTGAACAAGAAGGGCGAGATCTACACCGAGGTCGAAGCGGAGCAGTTGCGGTTGGGCTACCGGCGGGGCAACTTCCGCCGGGAGACGGTCATCTCCTCGTCGATCGCGGCCCGGTACGACAGCAAGGGGTTCGCGTACACCGTGCACCTGGAGCCCAACGAACAGTGGAAAACCGCGATCGACGTCAAGACCCACGCGGTCGGACCCGGCGGTCGGGACCTGCGGATGGGGCTTCGAATCCATGGCAACGAGCGGCTCGCCCTCCAGCACGACCTGGAGCAGTGGATCGCGGACGCACCCAAGGTCAACAGTGAGCACGGTCGAGTGTCGGCCACCTACCGGCGCAGCCTCATCGACCTGGCGGCGCTGCGCTTCTCGCCGCTGTCGCTGGGCGGCGCCACCCTGCCCGCCGCCGGCCTGCCCTGGTTCATGACCATGTTCGGCCGGGACAGCATTCTCACCTGCCTGCAGACGCTGCCGTTCACCCCGCAGCTGTCGAAGACGACCCTGCGCATCCTGGCGTCCCTGCAGGGCAGCCGCTTCGACGACTTCCGGGACGAGGACCCGGGGCGGATCCTGCACGAGATGCGCTACGGGGAAACCGCGGCCTTCGAGGAGCAGCCGCACACGCCGTACTACGGCTCGGTGGACGCGACGCCCTTGTTCGTCGTGCTGCTCGACGAGTACGAGCGGTGGTCCGGCGACGCCGCCCTGGTCAAGGAGTTGGAGCGGGAGTCCCGGGCAGCGCTGCGGTGGATCGACAGCTACGCCGACCTGGTCGGCAGCGGCTACATCTGGTACGAGCGGCGCAACACCGAGACGGGCCTGGAGAACCAGTGCTGGAAGGACTCCTGGGACTCGATCTCCTACTCCGACGGGACGCTGCCGCCCTTCCCCCGCGCCACCTGCGAGGTGCAGGGGTACGCGTACGACGCGAAGATCCGCGGGGCGCGGCTGGCCCGGGAGTTCTGGGACGACCCGAAGTTCGCCGAGGAGTTGGAGCGGGAGGCGGCGGAGCTGAAGGAGCGGTTCAACCGGGACTGGTGGGTCGCCGAGGGCGGATACTACGCGCTCGCCCTGGACCCGGACGGCCGCCAGTGTGACGTCCTCAGCTCCAACATCGGGCACCTGTTGTGGAGCGGGATCGTCGATCCCGCGCGGGCGGAGCAGGTCGCGCAACACCTGGTGGGACCTCGTCTCTTCTCCGGCTGGGGCGTCCGGACCCTGGCCGAGGGGGAGGCCCGGTACAACCCGATCGGCTACCACAACGGCACGATCTGGCCGTTCGACAACTCCTTCATCGCCTGGGGTCTGCGCCGGTACGGGTTCGCCGAGGAGGCCGCGACCATCGCCAACGGCATGCTGGACGCGGCCACGTACTTCGACGGGCGACTGCCGGAGGCGTTCGGCGGCTACCCGCGGGAGCTGACGAAGTTCCCGGTGGAGTATCCGACGGCGTGCAGCCCTCAGGCGTGGTCGACCGGTACGCCGCTGCTGTTGCTGCGGACCATGCTCGGCCTGGAGCCCCACGAGGGGCACCTGGCGGTCGAGCCACGGCTGCCGGTGGGGATGGGCCGCATCGAGGTGCTGGACATCCCGGGCCGGTGGGGTCGGGTGGACGCGTTCGCGCGGGGTCGGCTCGACCTGAACAACCTCGCCGACTGAGCCACCAGTCACGAACCGGCGGCGGCGCGAGCAACCCGCGCCGCCGCCGCCCGCCACCCAGCCGACCCACAGTCGGGCACGGTAGATTCTGCGAATGCCGGAGCTCGTGTACCCGCCCGTTATCGCCACCGCCAAGACGCTGTTCCGGGTCCTCGACCTGAAGATCAATATTGAGGGCGCCCACCACGTACCCCGCACCGGCGGGGCGGTGTTGGCCAGCAACCACGTCAGCTACCTCGACTTCATCTTCGCGGGCCTCGGTGCGAACCCGTCGGGTCGGCTGGTCCGGTTCATGGCCAAGCACTCGGTCTTCGAGCACCGGATCGGCGGGCCGTTGATGCGCGGGATGAAGCACATTCCGGTGGACCGTGAGGCCGGCGCGGCATCGTTCCGCGCGGCGGTGGACGCGCTCAAGCGCGGCGAGGTGGTCGGCGTCTTCCCGGAGGCCACGATCAGCCGGTCGTTCACGGTCAAGGAGCTCAAGAGCGGCACCGTCCGGATGGCCCGTTCGGCGAAGGTGCCGGTGCTGCCGGTCGCGGTGTGGGGCACTCAGCGGCTCTGGACGAAGGGTCGCCCGCGCACGCTTACCCGTCGGCACACGCCGATCACGATCCTGGTGGGCGAGCCGATCGAGCCGGCCGACTTCCGGGATCCGAACGTGCTGGCCGCCGAGCTGACGACCCGGCTCACGGCGCTCGTCGACCGGGCCCAGCGGGAGTACCCGGACGCGCCGGCCGGCCCGGACGACACCTGGTGGCTGCCGGCGCACCTGGGCGGCAGCGCCCCGACGCCGGAGGAGGCCGCCGCCATGGACGCCGCCGGAGAGCGCCGCACGCCTAGCGTCTGAGCGGCCGGCTCGGTGACCAGATCGTTCCGCAACCGGGCATGATGGTGTCTGCCGCCGCGGCGGCCGCCCGGCCAGGATCGGTGTCATGAGCAGAGCAGCACTCATCGTGATCGACGTCCAGGAATCGTTCCGGCAGCGCCCGATCTGGGCGCACGGCTCCAACCCCGACCTCGTCGGGCAGGTCGACCGGCTGGTCACCGCCGCCCGCGAGCGCGGCGACCTAGTGGTCTGGGTCCTGCACGCCGAGCCCGGCACGGGCGGCTTGTTCGACCCGGCGCGGGGCTATGTCCGCCTCCTCGACGGGCTGGCGCCGGTCGAGGGTGAGCCGAGGCTGGTGAAGACCGCGCACAACGCGTTCACCACCACCAACCTCCAGCAGCTGCTCACCCTGGCCGGTGTGTACGACCTCACCGTCTGTGGCATCCGTACCGAGCAGTGCGTCGAGACCACCACGAGGGTGGGCGCGGACCTCGGCTACCGGATGACCTTCGTCACCGACGCCACGCTGACCTTCCCCATCGCGCACTGGGACATGCCGGAGACGGCGACCGTCGAGGAGATCCTCGCCGACCCGCGCACCCTGACCGTCGAGGAGATCGTCACCCGCACCGAGTACGCGTTGGCCGGCCGCTTCGCGGCCATCCGTACCGTCGACGAGGTGACCGGCGCGACCCTCGCCGGCGCCCGGGGCTGACCCGATGACCCGGGTCGTCTTCCTGCTGGTCCCGCAGTTGCACCTGCTGGACCTCGCCGGGCCGGCCCAGGTCTTCTCCAGCGCCGCCGATCTCGGCTACGACTACCGGCTGCACTACGTGGCCGAGCGGGAGCAGGTGCCCACCGTGCAGGGCGTACCCCTGGTCGCCGAGACCCGGTGGCCCGAGCTGACGCCGGACGACCTGCTGATCGTGCCCGGCTGGCGGCCGGCGGCGCACGGCCCGCAGGGGCCGGTGTCGCCGGTCGACCTGCGGCGCCTGGCCGACCATCACGCATCCGGTGGCACCGTGGCCAGCGTCTGCGCCGGCGCGTACGCGCTGGGTCGCGCCGGGTTGCTCGACGGCCGGCGCTGCACGACCCACCACGAGGTGCAGGACGACCTGGCCCGCCGGTATCCGGCGGCCCGGGTGGCCCGCGACGTGCTGTACGTGGTCGACGACCGCGTGGTCACCTCGGCCGGCATCGCCAGCGGCATCGATGTGGCGCTGCACCTGGTGGCGACCCGGCACGGCCCGGCCACCGCTGCCCGGATCGCCCGCACGCTTGTCGTCTACGCCCGGCGCAACGGGCACGAGCCGCAGGCCAGCGCCATGATGCGACACCGCTTCCACCTGTCCGACGCGGTGCACCGCGTGCAGGACGTGATCGACACCCGGTACGCCGAGCCCCTGCCGTTGGCCGAGCTGGCCACCGCCGGTGGCGTGGCGGAGCGGACACTGACCCGGCTGTTCCGTGCGGCCACCGGGCTCACCCCGCTCGGCTACCAGCAGTCGCTGCGGGTGGAACGCGCCGAGCACCTGATCGGGCACGGCGCGACGGTGGAGGCCGCCGCGCGCACCGTCGGCTTCACCGACGCCCGGATGCTGCGCCGCCTGCGAACCCGTCCCAGGAGCTCGAATCCGGCCCCGAGCGGTAGTAGTCGTCCCGGGAGCGGAACTCCACCGGCAGTGAACCGGGCAGGGTGATCCGGGTCTCCCCGGCGAGCAACGCGGGGCCGGCCCGCAGCAGCAACACGTCGCGCTCCTGCGCCGAGAGGTCCACGAGCTCCGGGCGGGTGAGCCGGAACAGGGCCACCGCCCGGCGGATCTGCCGGGCCAGCGCGATGAGCTCACCGAATGACCCGCCGAGGGCCAGCGCCGGCTGCTGGATGGTGCGCAGCGCGTCGCAGACGATCAGCAACTCCGCCGGATCGGTCGGCGCGAGCTCCAGCCGGGACGGCCACTGCCAGCGGACCTGCCCGGTCATCAGGCCGGTCAGCCGGCTCCCGGGCCGGGACCGGGGCGTGTTGTCGCCGGCGACCAGGGACAGCTGGGAGCCGGTGCCCACCCAGCAGATCCGCTGGTCGGTGACAGTCACCGAGACCGCGCCGGGAAGCTGCCAGCCGAGCCGCGCGTCCGTCGGCCCGAGCAGATAGCCGGCAACCAACAGCCGGTGCCGGCCGAGCACCTTCTCACCGGGCAGCGGGCGCATGTCGTAGTGCCGGTCCAGAACCGGACCCGCATCGTCGTCCGGTGCGTCGAACCGGTGTGGACCGATGAAGAAGGGGGACGCGTCGGTATGCATCGTCACGACCTCCCGGTCAGCTGGCTGTGCGTCTGAGCCTCGCGGATCACGGGGCCACTGTCATGACGGTCGTTAGGGGGTCGGCCGGTCGTGCATCGCCTGTGACCGGTAGATGCCGATCTCCTCCGGGCGGACTAGCCCGTCCTCGATCGCACGGGCGAGCAGCGCCGCCTTTGTGGCGGCCGGTCGCCCCGCACGGGTGTACTTGATCCGCGCACGGTCCACGTACTGCTTCACGGTGTGCTCGCTGATCCGCATCCGCCGGGCCACCGACGCCTTCGACATCGACTGGAACCAGAGCAGCAGCGCCTCACGCTCCTTGTCGGACAGCACGGGTCGGTCCGGCCTCGGATCACCGACCATCGCGCCGGCCAGCGCCGGTGGCACGTACGGACGGTCGCTCGCCGCCGCCAACACGGTCTCCACGCAGTGTTCCCGGCCCTCGTGTTTGGCCAGGAACGCCACCGCCCCGGCGTCCAGCGCGGCGAGCATCGTCTCCGGATCGGTGTGCTCCGAGTAGACGACCACCCGCCGGCCGGCGGCACTCAACTCGGCCAGCTTGTCCAGCGCCATCCGGCCGTGCAGCCGCAGGTCGAGCAGGACGACGTCGGCGTCCGGCGCCGCGCGCAGCACCTCGTCCGGGTCGTCGCCGGTGGCCAGCACGGTCAGACGCGGCTCGGAGGCCAGCCAGGCGCGGACCCCGTCGACGACCACCGGGTGGTCGTCGACGATCGCCACCCCGACCGGCCGGTCGCCGGTCACTTCCGCCACCGGGTCTGCGCCCATCTGATGTCCCCGTCCCGTTCGTAGAGGTGCTGTACCGGCCCGTGGTCGTACTCCCCGGGCGGTGGGCCGGTCGCCTCCGGCCCTTCCTTGTCCGGCGTGACCAGGCTGATCACCACCTCGTCGGGGCCGGAGACGACGGTCAGCCGAGCCCATCCCTGGGCGTCGGCCAGGTGCCCGGCGAGCGGGTCGGCCAGCCGACGGCGGATCTCGACCGGCAGCGGCGGCGGACTGCCGATGGTGACCAGGTCGATCGGTAGCCCGTTGCGTTCAGCCAGGTCGGCGGCGGCCCGCAGCTCGTGCAGCAGCGGGTCGGGCACGTCGTCGGACTCGGCGATCATGCGGCGTAATCGGGCCGCCGCCAGGACGCACCGCCGCTGCACCTCCGGGTCGTCCGGGTCGGCCGTGCCGTCGGCCAGCTCACCGAGCACCCGCCCGGCCGCCGCGCCGGCCAGGGCGAGCCGGTCGCGGCGCTCCCGACGGCCCCGCTCGGCGGCGGCCCGTTCGGCGGCCATCGTGTGCATCGCGGTGGCCGTGGCGGCCCGGTCCCGGGCCAACCCGACGATCGTCGTGCCGCCCACGAAGACCGCCACCTGGAGGGAGAAGGTGCCGTAGACGTACATGGTGAAGCGGGCCAGGTCGGCGGTGCCGGGGCCGTGGGCGAGGACGGCGACCAGCGCGATAAACGTGTGCGCGGTCAGGAGCGCGATTAGCCCGACGACCCGGCGGCCCCACAGCATGAGCACGAAGAACCAGCCGAGCGTGCTCCACACCCAGTTGGGGGCGCCGAACAGGTGCTGTTCACCGACCGCGGCGAAGACCGCCGCGTCGGCGGCGAGCAGCAGCCCGGCGAGCGGCCACGGCGGCAGCGGCGTACCCCGCAGCAGCAGGATGCCGGCCGCCGCGCCGGCCACGGCGACCAGCCCCCAACAGCCGAGCACGACCGCCGGCGCGGCGAACTCCGTGCGTACGCCCAGCACCGCCGGGAGCCCGATCGCGACATGCCAGGCCCACGCGATGCCGACGACAACGATCCGGGCACCTCGGTCCGAGGCCCGCGCCACGGCCGCCGGCGCGGCGAGCGCCGCCGCCTCCCGGGGCTCCGACGCCGTGCCGTACTGCTGCTGGGGGGCCGGTGCCGCGCGGGTGGCGGCGCGGTCCGTTGGGACATCGAGGTCAGCCGACACCGGGCCACTCCAGTCGGATCCGGGTGCCCGCACCGGGCGCGGAACGCACCTCGGCCCGCCCGCCGACCGCCGCCATCCGGCCGTGGATCGACTCGCGCAGCCCGTACCGGTGCGGTGGGACGGTGGCCGGGTCGAACCCGGGGCCGTCGTCGACGACCTCGGCCACGACGGCTACCGCGTCGCGGGTCAGCCGCAGCGTGGCCCACGCGCCTGGCGCGTGCCGATCCACGTTGGACAGCGCCGCGTAGGCGCTCTCGGTGATCGCGTCGGCCACCCCGGCGGGCACCGCGCACGCCGCCAGGTCCATGCTCACCCGCAGGTCGGGCAGCCGGTCGGGCACCGTCCGCAGGCGACCGTCGAGGGACACCGGGCCGTCGCCGGGCGCCGGGCCGCTGTCGGTCAACGCGACGAGGGTACGCAGGTCGGCCGCGCACCGGTCGCGGAAAGCGGCGGACGGACCGGCCACCGCGCCGAGCCCCACCATCGTCAGCGTGCCGAGCACGGTGTCGTGCAGGTCGCGATTCTGCTGGCGCTCCGCCTCCCGGGCCGTCCGGGCGACCAACGCCTCCCGGGTCAGCCGCTGGTGCTCGGCGAACGCCTGGTCCGCCCGCCCGATCCGGCGGCGCATCACCGTCGTCATCAGGGCCGTGACGGCCGTCTGCACCACCAGGGTCGTGGCGTGCGCCCGCGCCTCGGTGAGGTTGCCGGCCGCCTGTGTGCCGACGACGTACGTGGCGGTGACCAGCAGCCCGGCCGGGACCGACCAGCGGGGGAGGGCGGTGGCCTGGGCGTTGATCACCGTGGTGCTGGCCAGGACCGCGATCCAACTGCCCTCGCCGGGCAGCACCTCGGGTGCCACCAGCCGGGGGATGAGCAGGCAGGCCGCCGCGGTGATCGCGACGTCACCGGCGACCAGGGCCGGGGTGATGCCGTGGCGCAGCGCGCGGAGGCCGTACCAGAGCGACCAGCCGGTCAGCACGGCCACGGCGGGCCACAGCAGGGCCGGCTCGACCGGTGGGGTACGCACCGACAGCGCCACCGCCGCACCGACCAGCCCACAGGTTAGTCGCAGCAGCGCGGGCAACGTGGTGAAGATGAGACCGAACGCGCCACCCGCCGGATTGTCCAGCGCGGGAGGCGGCACGGTCGGGGCGGCTGACGCCGGCATCGGGAGGTGTCCTTCCGACAACGACCCGGTCCGGGTCCGCGCGGCGGAGATCGACATCGGAGAATAGCATGGCGGACTGTGAGTGTTCACCCACTGTCCGCATGGTGTCTCTTTATCGTGACGCTCCGCTGTCAGGGCTGGTGCTGATCTCGCCCGATTGCCGTACAAGGTCGGTCACGCCGCCGCCGGGCGTCCCCGAGGGGAACCCGATGCCGCCACCGCCCGTCCGAACGTGGTGGCGGCGAGATGGAGGGTCGGGATGCGCTCGGGTCGAACGGCACTGACGGCGGCTCTGCTCGGTGTGGCACTGAGCGGCTGTGCGGGCACCGGCGCCGGGCCGAACGGAGTGGACGATCCCGGCCCCGCCCAGATCGCGGACAGGTGGACCTCCTGCGCCGAGGCCGCGCCCCAGGCCGGCACCGTGCTGCCCGCCCCACCAGCACCGGACAGGTCGGCGTCCCCGGCCCCGGAAGGTTTGGCGTCCCCGACCCCGACCGAGCCGGCGGTCGGACGGATCGACCCCGCGTTCACCCCGGTCGCCGCCGTGCTCTGCGGCCGGGAGATCCGGCCCGGTCCCGGTGGCGGCCAGGAGCAGGTGGCCACCGAACGACGCGCCGACGAGATCGCGTCGCTGGTCGCCGCGCTGCGACTGCCGGACCAGCGGGCGGACAGGGACGTCGCCTGCACCCTCGACCTGCTCGTGCCGCCCTGGCTGGCCCTGCTCGACGAGCAGGGTCGCTGGCTGCGGCCGTACCTGCCGATGGACTCCTGCCGTAAACCTCGCGCGGAGGTGCGCGCGGCGTTGGACGGGCTGCGCCTGACCACGGCCGCGCTGCTCGGGCCGATCTGAGCCAGCACCCCGATCTCTCGCCGGCCGGTCGGTGCCGGGCCCGGCTCAGTCGATCGGTAGCACCGATGGGCCGCCGTTGGCGATCGACCGCTTGACCGATCCGCCGCCGGACCAGAAGTAGCAGCGCACACCTCGGTCGCCGCGCGCCCACAACTCCTGGGAGGGGAAGCGGTACGTCGTGCCGGTGCGGTAACGCAGGTTGGCGTCGACGGGCACCTTGGCGTAGCGGGCGACCACGGTGCGGCAGGCGGAATGAATCGCGGCCTCGTCACGGACGGCGTCCTCGTAGGAGCGGTCCGGGGCGGTCCAGATGCCGACGAACTCGTACTGGTGCGCCGTGGTGCAGCCAGCCGGCAGCAACCGGCCCCACTCGTCCTCGTTCATGCAGCCGTACGTCAGCGGGGAGCGGCTGCCCACCGCGTTGCGCAGCGTGCTGGCCCGGTGGATGGCCCGGTCGGTGTCGCCGTTGGCGCCGTCCACCTCGTCCAGCTCGAAGATGTCGCACCGGTACCAGCGGCTGCCGCCCGCCCAGCCGGCCGGTGAGGTCGGCGCGACCTGCACGGAGAGTCGGGCGCTGCGCCACTCGCCGCCGACGAACTCCTTGGCGCGGGTGTCGCAGTCGGCGAAGGTGGCGCGCATCGCTGCCGACTCCACCGGCGGCGGGGTGCTTCGGGCAGCCAGCGCGCCGGTGAAGGTGCCGACGTGGAACGTCTCCACCAGGTGGGTCTTCGTGCAGTCCACCGGGGCGTAGGTGGCCAGGTACGCGCTCGCCTCGGGATCGACGTGGCACTCGCCGGCCTTCGGTGTGAACTGCTGCGCCTGGGCCATCGGTCGCCAGTCGTCGGACAGGTCGCCGTCCGTGCCGGCCGGCGTGCCGCAGCCCGCCAACGCCACCGTGATGAACGCAGCCGCGAGCGCTGCCTTGACGTGCCGTCGCATGTGAATCTCCCCGTGGCCCCCGTGCCGACGCGCGCAGCATATGGCACCGGAGCGACGAGTTGGCACCGGCTTTCGGGCGCGCCGCCGACCTCGATGAACGAGGTCGGCGGCGGTCGTCGCGGCGTGCTGTTCGGTTGGCGGGTCAGGCGGCGAGCTGTCGCCGTACCGTGTCGGCGTCCATCAGGTACCACATGTGCTTGAACTTGCCGTCCTGGATCTGGTAGAAGGCGGTTTCGGCGAACCTCACGGACTTTCCGGTGGGGGCCAGGCCGTTCCACTCCTGGACCGGCGTTCCGGTGTCGATCAGGCGGGCGGCTACCCGGTCGCCCTCGACGATGAGTTCCTGAATCTCCCAGTGGAGGTCCGGCACCGCGTCGACGTGCTTGTAGAACTCGGCGACCATGTCGGCCATCTTGACGGGCGTGCCGTTCATGATCACCTCCTCGTGGGCGAAGTCGGCCATGCTGTCGAACTCGCGCTTGTTCGCCAGTTCGACGTACCGCAGGTAGAAGTCGCGCAGTTCCTGAGTGGTCATGCCCGAACCCGTCGCGTTGGTGCTCATGATCAGTCTTCCCGTTCTGTCGGTGCCGGCTGGTTGATCCAGGTCGGCCGGCTGGAGTGGACCCTCGTCCATGTTTTGTACCGCTCGGTAGTGTCAACCATAACAGGTTCTGTACTGATCGGTAGTCAGGGTGGGTCAGGTCACAGCCACGCCCGCGCGTTTGCGGATGTCGAAGATGGTTGACGTGATGTAAACGATGTTTTACATTGGAGTGTGTAAAGAATCCTTGACACGGAGGGAGTGGGTGATGATCTGCGACGCCAATCGAGATGGACGTGTCGCCATGACGTTCGGGCAGAGGAACGCGTGGGTGTCCGCCATCGTCATGCCTGCGGCATCCATCGCGTACCTCGCCGTGGTCCTTCCCCGACTGGGTGACCAGCCCGCCGCGGAGGTCTCCTGGGTGGGGCCGATGCTGTGGACGATCGGCGCGACGGTCATCGGCACCATCGTGGGGACCATCCTCATCTCGATCGCGGCGGCCATCGCCAACCGGGACGTGGAGTCCAAAGCGGACGTGCGCGACAGGCAGATCGACCGCTACGGCGACCGCCTGGCCCAGGCCATCACCGCCTTCGGTGGCGCGGTCGTCCTGGCGCTGGTGATGCTCGAAGTGGATCACTTCTGGATCGGCAACGCCCTGTTCCTGATCGGCGCCATCGGAGCGACGTGGGGGGCCGTCGCGAAGATCCGCGCGTACCACGGTGTCTTCCATGGTTAGACCGACCCGCGTCACCAACCGGATCCGGGCTCTCCGGTTCGCCAGCGACGAGATGACCCAGGCCGACCTGGCCGAGCGCGTCGGTGTCACCCGGCAGACGGTCATCGCCATCGAGCAGGGGCGCTACTCGCCATCGCTGGAGATGGCGTTCCAGATCGCCCGGGCGTTCGGCGTGCCACTGGACGAGGTCTTCCAATACCCCGAGGAGTAGGCGGTTCGGGGCCGACATGGCAACGAGAGGACGATCATGAGCAGTCGTGACAGGTTGAGGGTCTGCGTCGTCGGAGCCTCGGGAAAACTCGGCCGGTACATGGTGCGGCACGCGCTGGACAGGGGCTACGAGGTCGTCGGCGTGTGCCGCGAGGGCAGCGTGGGCAAACTGGACGAGTTCAAGGACCGCATCACCGTCGTCGAGGGGCCGACGAACGACCGTGACGTCATCGGGCGGGCGGTCGCCGGGTGCGACGGTGTGCTCACCGTCCTGGTCCCCTGGGGCGTGCACGGCTACGCGACGGGCACGGCGCGGGCGGTCCTGGACCACGCCGATCCGGGAGCACGCCTGGTCTTCTCGTGCGGCTGGCACATCACGCGCGACGGTCAGGACGTGTACCCGTGGACGCTCAGGGCGTTCGTCAAAGTCTTCGGTGTGCTCGCGCGGCTGGCCCGCTTCGCCGACATCCGCGACCAGGTGGAGGCGTGCCGGCAGATCTTCGCCAGCGACACCCGGTGGACGGTCGTGCGCGGCAGTGACCTTGAGGAGGGCGAGAGTCAGGGCCTACCCGTGTGGAGCCGGCACGTTGGTGATCCCGTACTCAAGAGCAACATCACGCGCCGCGCGGATTTCGCCCTGTTCATGGTGGACGCGCTGACGAACGACGAACTGGTCCACGAGGCGCCGGCGATCGTCGGCTGCCGGACGCCCTCGGCGTTGGCCGCATAGGGTCCGGCCTGCGCTGCGCTCTACGACTGGGTGATCCGGTCACGCAGCCAGGAGTTGACACCGCTGAGCGCCGTACCGGCGATTGCCGTGGGGTGGCCCGTGAAGCCGTGCGGCGACTCGGGGTAGATGCGGACCTCCACGTCGTTGCCGGCCGCCGCCAACCGGCCAGCCAGCGCCCACCGCTCAAGCAGCGCCAGGACGTAGGCACGGATGCGCGGGGGTCGGCGGAAGTTCCTCACCCTCCATGTACGTGGCGTAGAGCTGGTCGTAGGCCACACCCGCAGCGCCGTCGTCGGCAGGCAGCTCGCCCTCCCAGACCGCCAAGTCGTAACTCATGCCGGCAGTCTGCCCGCTGTGCCCGACGCGGCGGTAGACACCGGCGGGCTGACGTTGGCTGACCTGCGCATTACGAGACCAAGTTGACCGCTATGGCGACCTGGCGTCGGGGATCCCAGCAGCGGAAATGCTTCGCGACACCTCACACTTCTCTGTTGCTGTCCGTCGGCCTCCTGCGGACTGGATGCGGACCGGCGACGAGGACGGCGGTGGACAGGTCGGCCCTATGCTCTCGGCATGGCAACGGAGCATGGGTTCATCAACCTAGATCAGAGAGAGGGTGATCCTGCCGGATCGGACGAGAGTCCGGGTGAGCGCATGCCGTCCAGACAACGTGTGGCGCTGTACCTCGTCGGTACCTTCGCTCTCGGTGCGGCGCTTGGCGGTGTCGGTGTTGCCAAGTTCCAGGAACGCCGCGAACAACAGGCACAGTCGGCCACGGTCGCGGTCAACGCTCTGGCCGGCCCAACCAGCGGGGGCACTGGACGCGACGGGAATGCTCAGGTGGACGCCCAGCTCACGGTGGTGAATGCTGGTTCCATACCGGTCATGGTCCGTTTCGTTGGAGCTCAGGAGACGGGCGTGCTGGTGCGTGACACCGGCCAGTCACTGTTGTTGGTCCCGGGCAGCACAGGCGGGATAGACGTCCGGCTGATGGTTGATTGCCGCATGGCCAGCCCGAATCCTCTGCCGATGCGCTTCTCGGTGCAGACCCCCGACCAGCAAACCGCCGAGCTCACCATGCCGGTTCAAGTAAGCGCTTGGCGCGAGCGCGCCGACGCACTCTGTAACGCCTCGCCTGCGGCGACGGAGTGACTGGCTGTATCCAGGAAGCGGATCTCCTCGTTGGGCATTCGTAGACCGTCCAGCCTCTGTGGTGCCCGGCGAGGTGATCCGCGGCGGCATCTGCCGGAGATCGAACGGGCCGCCGTGGACGAGGCCGCGAAGCACCTCTTCGGCTGACTTGGCTGTACAGAGGCCGTGGTGATCGTCTCGACCGGGAGCGGAAAGCCGCTGACCTGCGGTGACGGTGGTGCGCCCGGCAGGATTCGAACCTGCGGCCTTGGGATTAGAAGTCCCCTGCTCTATCCGCTGAGCTACGGGCGCGCGGCGTGGTTGTACGCGCCAAGAGGGTACCGCCGCCCCACCTCGCCGCGGGGAAAAGGGTGCTCGCGTCCACGTCGCCGAGCAGAGTCTCACGACGGCCGGGTGGTGGGCATCCGGGTTCCCGCCGATCGGCCCGGCGTTGGCCCGTACCCTCGGCTGGTGTTGCTGGACCCCGACGCCGAGAGCGGCGTCGCCTACGAGCTGTGCCAGATCGTCGGGCGCGCCATCCTGCCGTACCGGTTAACGGACGCCACTGACCAGCGCTTCGGCACGGCGTTCTTCTTCCAGGGCAGCGACGACCCGGTGGGGGAGTCGCTGCTGACGGCGGCCGACCTGGTCGGCGGCGCGGGTGGGGAGTTGGGCCTGCGGGCCAGCGTCACCGAGCCGGCCGGGGTGGCCCCGGGCGCCGTCGCGGCGGGTGAGATCAGGCCCGGCTGGGTCCGCTTCCCGGGCGACGGCGTCGCGGTGCTTGCAACCGGCGGCCTGCACCGCTACGCCGGTGACGGCGGCTGGCGGTGGCGGGTGCAGCCGGTTCCTGCCGAGATCGCCGCCGGGCCCGAGGTGGTCGCGCGCCTCACCGCCGCCGCCGGTTCCGCCTTCGTGCTGGCCCATGGGGTACGCGAGGACGGCTCCCGGCCGTTGGAGGTGGCGATCGAGCGGGTGGTCCGGGAGGGGGACATCGTGCGGATCACCACGGAGCTACCACTGGGGTACGTCGGAGCGCCGGTCTTTGTCGTGCAGGCCGACGCCACCGGGCACGTGTCGTTGTACTGCCTCGGCCTGGTGCTGCCCGGCGTCGACGGCCACCCGGTGGCGACCTTCGACCGGATCCGGGCCGTCATCCCTGCCACGCCCGGCGACGTCTGAGCTGTCGCTGTGCTGCCGGCCGAGCCGAGCAGCGCCGTGCTGGCGGGTCGACCGCGGACCGCCGGTGCTGGTGGGTCAGTCGTTGGCCGTCGCCCCGGCCCGATCGTCCGTCGGACGCCGGCTTTCGGGCAGCCGGTGCTCATCATCGGTCGAAGCGGTGCCGGTCGAAGCGGTGCCGGCCGGGTCGGCGTCGGTCGAAGCGGTGCCGGCCGGGTCGGCCTTGGTCGAGCCGCCGTCGGTCGGCGCGGCAGGGGTGGCGTCGGTCGGGTCCGTCACGGCCGGGGGATCGGCCGGGGCGGTGGGGCCGGCGGCGAGGAACGCCTCGGCCCACCGGCCGACCTCGTCGAAGACCTTCCGGCGTACGGTCGGGCCGGAGAGGACGAGGTCGTGCAGCCCGCCGTCGAAGCGGGCCAGGGTGACGTGCCGGCCGAGGCGGGGCGCATAGCGGACCATGTGTTCGACGTCCAGCACGGCATCGGCCAGGGTCGCGCTGTCGTGCCATTTGGTGCCCCGGAAGGAACGGGTCGAGCAGGCCAGCAGCACCGGCACCTGGATGTCCAGTCCGGCGCGCAGCCGGCGTTGGCCGGTGCGGATCGCGTTCAGCCAGCCGGCCCGGACTGGGAACCCGGCCAGCGGCTTCCACGCCAGGTCGTAGGTCCACTCGCCGCGGTGGTCGGTGTGCAGGCTCTCGCCGTACACCGTGCCAAGCCCGAACGGCAGGATGCGGTGCGGCGCCCTGCGGCCCAGGCGGGCCGCGGCGGCCGCGATGGGTCGGCGCACCGCCCAGGGTGCGTTCAGGTCGAAGAAGGGGCTGTTGAGTACCAGGCCGTCGACGGTGCTGGTGTCGCGGCGGGCGTCCGCCCAGAGCGAGATGATCAAGCCGCCGGTGGAGTGGCCCATCGCCAGCAACGTGTCGTGCCCGTCGTCGGCGCGGATGATCTCGGCGGCGGCGTCCAACTCGGGGAAGTAGTCGCTGATGTCCTGGCAGAAGTTCGGGGTCTGGTGCGCAAGCAGGCTGCGGCCGTACTTGCGCAGGTCGAGGGCGTAGAAATCCCAGCCACGCTCGGCGAAGAAGTCGGCCAGGTGGGTCTGGAAGAAGTAGTCGACGAAGCCGTGCACGTAGAGCACCGCCCGCCCGGTGGGGCGCTCGGCCCGCCGCCGGACCAGCGTCGCGACGACAGGCCCCTCGTCGTCGGTGCCCAGGTCGATCGTCTGCCGCTCGTAGGGCGGCCCCAACACGTCCGGTTCCACGAAATCGACGCTACGCCGGCAACCTACCCAGCGGTACCCCCGCGCCTCCCCGCCCCGCGATCTTGCACTCGTTGCCCCCTCATAAGGCCTAAAAGGCACGAAACGAGGTTCGAAAGTGCAAGATCGCGGGGCGGCGGCGAGGTTAGGCCGTTTCCGCGTCGGCTCGGATTGGATCGGCGGCGGGTAGGCCCTCGGCCGGGTCGACCTGCCCCTGCGGCTGGCTGACGTCGCGCAGGTGCTTGTTGTGGCGCGGCTCCTGACGGGTCTTGGCGTCGTTGAGCCGCCGGCGCAGGTCGTCGCGAACGTCGTTGAGCGCGGCGTGCAGGTCCTCCTCTGCGGAGGTGGTGACGATCTTCTGTCGGCCGGCGATCCAGCACTCCAGGGTGACCTTCTGGCCTCGGGCTTCCCGGTCCTTCACCGAGACCTCCAACTCGGTGGCGTCGGCGTGGAAGCCGGCCAACCGGGAGTCGAGGGTGGCGAACTGCTCGGCGATCCAGTTGCGGTCGCCCTGGGAGAACCCGGCGCCCACCCGCAGGCACTCGGCCACGGTGGCCGGGTTCGCCACGGCGCTCATCGCCGCACCTCGGAAGCGGTCGCGGAGCCGAAAGTAGTGATCATCATGGCGCTGACCTCTCGTCGACGTGGAGCTGTCGGTGGTGCTTGATCAAGTCCATACCCACTCCGGTGACGCCGGAACCGCCGTCACCCGACATGGTGAGGTCGGCCGTACCACATCGGGGCGTGATCAGGGCGTTGTCCACAGGTGGCCCCGTTGTCCACAGGTCGGGGGTGGGGCGCTGGCGGCCCTCGTCGACAGCGCTCAGGCTCAGGGCCGAGTCGACTCGCGCTGGCAGACCCCCGATCCCATGGAGGGACGATGTTCGACACCTACGTCACGATCGTCGGCAATGTGCTGACCGCGCCGGAGTGGCGGCGTACCACCCAGAGCAACACCCTGGTGGCCAACTTCAAGGTCGCCTCCACCGCCCGCCGGCTCGACCGCGACAGCGGTCGCTGGGTCGATGGCAATTCGCTGCGGGTCCGCGTCAACTGCTGGCGCAAGCTCGCCGAAGGCGTGGCGGCCTCGGTGATGGTCGGCGACCCGGTGGTAATCTGTGGCCGCCTCTACACCCGCGACTGGACCGACGACGCCGGCAACCACCGCACGGTCTACGAGTTGGAGGCGGTCGCCGTCGGCCACGACCTGTCCCGTGGCCGGGCCCGCTTCCTGCGTAACCGGCCGACCATGACGACCAGCACGGTCGAGGACGCGGAGGCCGAGAGCCGGGTGCACGGCGAGCCCACCGAGCCGGTGCCGGTCGGGCAGGCGCCCGTGTTGCCCGACGATCGCCCGCTGGACGACGACTTCGAGCTGTCCGAGTTCGGTTCGCTGCGGACCAGCCCGGTCGACCACGGTCCGCTCGACGATGTCTTCCTCCCTGGCAGCGGGATCGGCGGCGACCTGGGCGGCGGCGTCGCGGGTGGCCCCGGTCGTGCGCAGAGCGGTGAGCACGACGTGCCCGCCGCCCTCGACGACGACGAACTTGCCCCTCCCGGCGACTCGGACGACGGTGACCCCGACGGCGAGCTGGGGCCGGTGCCCGACGAGGGTCGGCCGGATCCCGCGCCGTCCGGCCGGGGGCGGCGCGGCCGAGGACGGGTGCCGCAGCCGGCGTGACCGTTCAGCTTCCGGGCGCCCCAAGGGCGCGGCACGACGGGGGCGGGGTGGCGACGCGACAGGCGTCGTCACCCCGCGTGACGCCAGCGGCGGGCGCAGTTGGTTCACGGGATGCTCGTCTAGGCTGGCCGGCCGGAGGTGGTGCGCGTGCGGCAGACAGCGCCGGTGGCGAACGCGGTGGGGCTGTTGGCCGGGTACGCGCTGGACAGGGCGCTCGGCGACCCCCGCCGGTGGCACCCGGTGGCCGGCTTCGGGCAGGCCGCCGGAGCGTTGGAGCGTCGCCTCTACCGGCCGGACCGGGCAGCGGGTGCGGCGTTCACCGCACTGGCCGTGGGCGGGCCGGTGGTGCTCGGGGCGGTCGCCGCCGTGGCCACCCGGCACCGGCCCGTGGCCCGCGCGGTCCTCGTCGCCGCCGGCACCTGGACCGTGCTGGGCGGTCGTACCCTGCGCCACGAGGCCTCCGTCATGGGTCGGACGCTGCGCGACGGTGACCTGCCGGCCGCCCGGCGACGCCTCGGTCACCTCTGCGGCCGGGACCCGTCGACCCTGGGCGAGTCGGAGCTGGCCCGAGCCGCCGTCGAGTCGGTCGCGGAGAACACCTCCGACGCGGTGGTCGCCCCGTTGGTCTGGGGTGCGGTCGCCGGCCTTCCCGGGCTCCTGGGCTACCGCGCGGCGAACACCCTCGACGCGATGGTCGGGCACCGGTCGGAGCGGTACGCGCGGTTCGGCACCCCTGCCGCTCGGCTGGACGACCTGCTCAACCTGGTGCCGTCCCGGCTGACCGGGCTGCTCACAATCGCCGTCGCCCCGGTCGCGCACGGTGACCGAGAGCGGGCCTGGCGGGTGTGGCGGCGCGACCGCAACGACCACCCGAGCCCCAACGCCGGTCAGTGCGAGGCGGCGATGGCCGGTGCGCTCGGCGTCCGCCTCGGCGGCCGCAACATCTACTTCGGGCGCTCCGAGGTTCGCCCCCTCCTGGGTGACGGTCCGCGCCCCGAGGCGCGCCACCTCAAGCGGGCCGCCCGCGTCTCCGGCGCCGTGGGGCTGGCCGCCCTCGGGCTGGCCGCCGCCTACCCGGTGACCGTCGGCCGCCTCGTCAACGCCGTGGGCCGGCGTGGGCTGGCCGCCACGATCGGCCGGACCGGGCTGGGGGCGGCGATGGGCCGGCGTGGGTTGGATGCGGCGGTCGATCGGACCGGGCTCGGCGTGGCGGTCGGTCTGCGTGGGCTGGGCGCGGCGGTCGGCCGGCGTGGGCTGCGGGCTGGGGCGGCTGCGCGGGGGATCGGGCGGTGAGCGGCGGTCTGCTGGTCGCCGGCACCACCTCCGACGCCGGCAAGAGCGTGCTGACCGCCGGCATCTGCCGGTGGCTGCACCGCCAAGGCGTGAAGGTGGCACCGTTCAAGGCGCAGAACATGTCGAACAACTCGGCCGTCGTGGTCGGGCCGGACGGGCGCGGCGGCGAGATCGGCCGAGCTCAGGCCATGCAGGCCGCGGCCTGCGGGCTCGCCCCGGACCTGCGCTTCAACCCGGTGCTGCTCAAGCCGGGCAGCGATCTGGACAGCCAGGTGGTGCTGCTCGGCGAGGCGGTCGACACGATCACCGCGAGCACCTTCCGGCAGTTGCGGCCCCGGCTCGCCGAGTCCGCGTACGCCGCGCTGGCCGAGTTGCGGACCGCGTACGACGTGGTGATCTGCGAGGGCGCGGGCAGCCCGGCGGAGATCAACCTGCGGGGCGGGGACTACGTGAACATGGGCCTGGCCCGGCGCGCCAACCTGCCCACCATTGTGGTCGGCGACATCGACCGAGGGGGCGTGTTCGCCTCGATGTTCGGCACGGTGGCCCTGCTCGACGCCGCCGACCAGGCACTGATCGCCGGCTTCGTTATCAACAAATTCCGGGGTGATCTCGGCTTGCTGCAGCCAGGGCTGGACATGCTGCGCCAGGTGACCGGCCGCCCCACGTACGGGGTGCTGCCCTGGGCGCTCGACCTGTGGCTCGATGCGGAGGATTCGCTCGCCTACGGCCGGGTGCTCGGCCGTCCCGCCGCGCCGCACGGCACCGAGTGGTTGGACGTGGCGGTCGTGCGGCTACCCCGGGTCAGCAACGCCACCGACGTGGAGGCGCTGGCCACCGAGCCAGGCGTCCGCGTACGTCTCACCGTCGAACCGGCGGAACTCGCCGCCGCCGACCTGATCATCCTGCCCGGCTCGAAGTCCACCGTCGCGGACCTCGCCTGGCTGCGCGAGACCGGCCTCGCCGACGCGGTCCACGCGCACGCGGCGGCCGGAAAGCCGCTGCTCGGCCTCTGCGGCGGCTTCCAGATGCTCGGCCGGGCCATCCACGACCCGGTGGAGAGTCGGCAGGGCAGCGTGCCAGGGCTCGGCCTGCTGCCGATCGAGATCACCTTCGACCCGCGCAAGACCGTCCGGCAGTCGGTGGGCACCGCCCCCGGCGGCCTGCCGGTCCGCGGCTACGAGATCCACCACGGGTACGTCTCGCAGGCCGACCCGACCCTGACCCCGCTGCTGACCGGGGTCGACGGCATCGGCGAGGGCGCCATGCTCGGGGCGGTGCACGGCACGCACTGGCACGGGGCGTTCGAGTCGGACGGGTTCCGTCGCTGGTTCCTCACCGAGGCGGCCCGGCTGGCCGGGCGAACCGGGTTCCGGGTTTCGCCGGACACCAGCTTCGCCGCAGCCCGGGAACGCTCACTCGACCTGCTCGGCGACCTCGTCGAGGAGCACCTGGACACCGACGCCCTCTGGAAGCTCATCGAAGCCGGCCCAACCCCCGGACTCCCCTTCATCCCACCAGGTCCGCCGTCGACCTGACCGGCGACTCAGCGTTGGGTGCGTGCGGACAGTTTCGCGGCCCGCACCTGCCTGATTGACGACTCAGCGCCGGGGCGGCTGGGGCCTCAGGGGCGGATGTCTGCGGGGCGATCTGTGGTGGGCAGGCCCGCGGCCAGCCAGGCGTCCACGCCGCCGATCATGTCGGTGGCGCGGCGCAGCCCCAGGGTCTGGAGGCTGGCGGCGGCCAGGCTGGAGCTGTAACCCTGGCGGCACACCAGCACGATCTCCCGGTCGTAGCCGGTGGCCTCCGGAATGCGCCAGGCGCTGGCCGGGTCGAGTCGCCATTCCAGCACTGTCCGGTCGATGACGACGGCACCGGGCAGGTCGCCCTGTTCGCGGCGCTGCGTGTCGGTACGGGTGTCGACCAGCAGTGCGCCGCCGCGGACCGCGTCGACGGTCTGCTGCGGAGTCAATCGGTGCAGCCCGGCGCGGGCCTGTTCGAGCAGGGCGTCGATGCCGGGGCTCATCACGTCTCGGAGCACCACCCGATCATGCCGAGCCGGGTACCAGCCCGCGTGGCGAACGGGTCGCGCGTCACCCGTCGCTGCCGCAAATCCCCCGGACGTGACGGGCACCCGGCCACGGCGGTCAGCCGGACGTGTCAGCCCGGCAACGATGGCCGCTGGTCCAGCGAGATCGACTCCATGTCCCCGATGTGGCGGTGTCCGATCGACGGGATGCCCCGATATCGGCGATCTGGAGTCGATCACCCTGACCTGCGGCGGCGACGGCATACTTCGGTCGTGTACGAACTCGCCAGCCGAGGGCCGCTCGCCCACGGCATCCACCATCCCGCCCTGCGGCGGTGGGAACAGGCGAGGGCGAGTTGACCCCCGAAACCGCCGGGCCGGCGCCAGGCCACGAGCCCGCGCACCTCGAAGGAACGTCCGGCGCGGCCGAGGGCTTCGCAGGAACGGCCGGCGCAGCCGATGCGGCCGGCGCGGCCGAGGACGTCGGGGCCACGGCCGACCGCTGGGGTGGTGGGTCGGCCGTGGCGGTCGTCGAGGCGTACACCGAGTTGGCCCGCCGGGTGCTCGCGGGCCCGGCGCGGTTGGGGCGGACGCGGCTGGTCGCGGTGGACGGGCCGAGCGGCGCGGGCAAGAGCCGGTTCGCCGCGCACCTCGCGGACGCTCTGGCCGTGTTGGCGGGCGGTGGGCGGCCACCGGTGGTGCACACCGACGACCTGCTCGACGGGTGGGACGACCAGCTCACCTTCTGGCACCGACTGGACCGGGAGGTGCTGGCCCCGCTGCGCGCCGGGCGGCCGGGGGCGTACCGCCGCTACAGCTGGGTCCGGCGCTCCTTCCTGCCCCGCCCGATCCCGGTGCCTGTCGCGCCGGTGCTGGTCCTGGAGGGGGTCAGCGCGGCGCGTGCCGCCATTCGGCCCGAGTTGACCCTGGGCATTTTCGTCACCGCGCCCGCGCCGACGCGGCTTGCCCGCGCGGTGGCCCGGGACGGGCCGGAGATCCTGCCCGAGCTGCGTCGCTGGCACGCGGGGGAGCGGGCGCACTTCGCCGCCGACGGCACGGTCGACCGGGTCGACCTGGTGATCGACGGTGCGCCGACGCTGCCGTACGACGCCGAGAGGTACTACGTGCGCAACCGTTGACGTGAGCGGGGCATGGACGCCGGGCACCGGCTGGGGCACGATGCGGGAAAGGTCGGGTACGGGCGAAGGGGAGCCACATGTCGACAGCGGACACACCGGCACGGCGACGGATCACCCTGACCGGCATCAGCTCCCGGGCCTGGGAGCACCCGGCGGACCGGGGCGCTCTGGTCGCGCTGCGGGAGCTGCGCGGGTTCGACGACGTGGTGCGGTCGTTCTTCGGCATGTGGAACGAGCGCGGGTTCCGGCTCTCCGTGCTGGCCTCCGGCATCCGCGTCGACCACCGGCAGTACCCGGCGGTGTGGCAGCGCTACACCGAGGCCGGCGCGGCGCTCGACGTGGCCGAGCTGCCCGAGCTGTATGTGACCCAGTCGCCGTGGTTGGGTGCCGAAGCGGTCGGCCTGGACCGGCCGTTCATCGTGCTGAACTCCGCGTGCGTGCAGCAACTCGACGAGGACGAGCTGCGCTGCCTGCTCGGCCACGAGCTGGGGCACGTGGGCAGTGGGCACGCGGTCTACAAGACCATGCTCATGATCCTCACCCGGTGGGCGGCGAACCTGAGCTGGTTGCCGGTGGGCGCGATCGCACTGCGGGCGATCATCGCGGCGATGCTGGAGTGGTGGCGCAAGGCGGAGCTGTCCGCCGACCGGGCCGGTCTGCTCGCCGGGCAGGACCCGGCCGCCGCGCTGCGGCTGCTGATGAAGCTCGCCGGTGGCGGCGACCTGTCCCAGATCGACACCACCGCCTTCCTGGAGCAGGCCGCCGAGTACGCCGGTGGCGGCGACCTGCGGGACAGCCTGCACAAGATCCGGATGACCGCCTGGAGCACCCACCCGGCGCCGGTCGCGCGGGCCGCCCAGCTGCGGCAGTGGATCGACTCCGGGGCGTACGGGCGGGTGCTGGCCGGGGACTATCCGCGTCGCGACGACGACGCCTCGACAAGCGTGTCGGAGGAGATCAAGGCAGCCGCCGATTCGTACCGGGAGGAGTTCAGCCGGTCCACCGATCCGCTGGTCGGGTTGCTGCGCCGCCTCGGCGACGGCGCCAACGACGTCGGCGAGTGGGTGGGCGGCACCGCCGGTCGGGCTCGTTCCTGGATGGACGCCGCCACCGAGGCCGCCGGCCGCGCGCACCGCGCCGGTCGGGCCGCGCCGGGCGCGACCGCGGGCGCGGGCCCCGCCGGAGGCGGCGAGGGTACGGGCTCGGCCGGCGCGGCGGGGTAAGGCCAGCATACGATTCCGGTCATGACCTCACCGATCATGTCCGAGTCCGAGGTGCGGGCTGCCGTCGAGCGGGAGATGCCCGGTGTCCGGGCCGATCTGGAACGCCTCGTCCGCATCCCTGGCATCGCCTTCGAGGGCTTCGACCACTCGCACGTGGAGCGCTCCGCCGAGGCCGTCGCCGAGCTGCTGCGCGGCTGCGGCCTGGACGTCGACATCGTGCGTTCCGGCGGTCAGCCCGCGGTGATCGGCCGGCGGGCCGCCCCGCCCGGGGCGCCGACCGTGCTGCTGTACGCCCACCACGACGTGCAGCCGGTCGGCGACCGGTCGCTGTGGGAGTCCGACCCGTTCGAGCCGGTGGAGCGGGACGGCCGGCTCTACGCCCGGGGCGCGGCCGACGACAAGGCCGGCATCATGGCGCACGTCGCGGCGCTGCGGGCGTACGGTGACGCGCTGCCGGTCGGCGTGGTCCTGTTCATCGAGGGCGAGGAGGAGTACGGCTCCGACTCGCTGGAGCGGCTGCTGGTCGAGCACCGCGACGAGATCGCCTCGGACGTCATCGTGATCGCCGACTCGGGCAACTGGGACATCGGCGTACCGGCGCTGACCACCTCGCTGCGCGGCATCGTCAACTGCTTCGTCGAGGTTCGTACGCTGGACCACGCCGTGCACAGCGGCATGTTCGGCGGCGCCGTCCCGGACGCGCTCACCGCGTTGGTGCGGCTGCTGGCCACCCTGCACGACGACGCCGGTGACGTGGCGGTGGACGGGCTGGTCGGCCGTGCGGGCGCCGCCGTCGACTACCCGGAGGACCGGTTCCGGGCCGAGGCCGGGCTGGCCGAGGGCGTGCAGTTCATCGGCACCGGCCGGATCACCGACCGGCTCTGGACCAAGCCGGCGCTGGCCGTGCTCGGCATCGACGCGCCGTCGACCGGTGAGGCGCCGAACGCCCTGGTGCCGGCCGCGAAGGCGAAGCTCAGCATCCGGCTCGCCCCGGGCGACGACCCCAAGGGGGCGTACGCGGCGGTGCGCGCACACCTGGAGAAGCACGCGCCGTGGGGCGCCCAGGTGACGGTCAGCTTCGAACACGACGGTGACCCGTGTGTGATCGACGCGTCCGGGCCGATGTTCGACGCCGCCCGCTCGGCGTTCCGGGCAGCCTGGGACGGCACCGACCCGGTGGACATCGGCGTCGGTGGCTCGATCCCGTTCATCGCGACCTTCCAGGAGATGTTCCCCCGGGCGGCGATCCTGGTGACCGGTGTGGAGGACCCGCACGCCCGCGCGCACGGGCCGAACGAGAGCCTGCACCTCGGCGAGTTCGCCCGGGTCTGCCTCGCCGAGGCGTTGCTGCTGGGCAAGGTGGCCGCAGCGGGCAGTTAGGTGTCGGAACGGCAACTTTGGGTTTGTTCTGGGAGTTCACGGCGTGTCGGACGATCGGCTGTTATAGCCTTTCGAACATGAGTACGAACGAGGTGATGGCCCGCTTGGGGGCCGCCGTCAATGCGCTGGGGGACGTTGACGTCTCCGCGTGGTCCGAGACCACGCTCAACGAACAGCTCGGCGAGCTCTCCGCCGCCCTGGTCGCCCTCGACTCGGTGCTCTCCCGGGTCGCCGGCGAGGTCCGCGCCCGAGGGCTGCGCATCGAGGAGCCCGTCTCCGCCTGATCCGCCGTCCGCCGTGGTGGCGGCACCCTGCCGACACCGCCCGGGCACGGCAATGCCCGGGCGGTGTCGGAGGTGGCTGGCAGGATGAACTCCGTGCGGTTCATCGACCTGGCGGCCACCTCCGCCGCCGTGGGCGCCACCAGCGGCCGGCGGGCCAAGGTGGAGCTGCTCGCCGACGCGCTGCGCCGGCTCGACCCGACCGAGGTGGAGCCCGGTGCCGGCTATCTCGCCGGTGAGCTGCGCCAGCGGCAGACCGGCGTGGGTTACGCGAGCCTGCGTGACCTGCCGCCTCCCGCCGCCGAGCCGACGCTGACCGTGGCCGCTGTCGACGCGGCCATCGAGCAGATCGCCGCTGTGCGGGGCGCGGGTTCGCAGGCCCGACGCCGGGCGCTGCTCGGTGCCCTCTTCGCGGCGGCGACCGCCGACGAGCAGCGACTGCTCACCAACCTGTTCGGTGGCGAGTTGCGCCAGGGTGCCCAGGCGGGGCTGCTGGCCGACGCGGTGGCCCGGGCCGCCGAGGTGCCGGTGGCGACGGTCCGTCGGGCTCTGCTGCTCGCCGGTGACCTGCGCGCGGTGGCGGTGGCCGCGCTGGCCGGGGGCGCCGCCGAGCTGGCCGGGTTCGGCCTGCGGGTCGGCCGACCGCTGGCGCCGATGCTGGCGCAGAGCGCCCCCTCGGTCGACGAGGCGCTGGCCGCGACCGGCACGCCCGCCGTGGTCGACGTGAAACTCGACGGCATTCGCATCCAGGTGCACCGCTCCGGCGCCGACATCGCGGTGTTCACCCGCAGCCTCGACGAGATCACGACTCGGGTGCCCGAGGTGGTCGCCGCCGTCCGCGCCCTGCCCGGCCGGGAGTTGGTGCTCGACGGCGAGGCGATCGGCCTGGACGAGACGGGTCGCCCACTGCCGTTCCAGCAGACCTCCAGCCGGGCCGCCCGGCGCACCACACCCAGTACCACCGGGGGCACACCGGTCGCCCCGGCGGTGCTCGCGGCTGCCGCCACCACCGGCCAGACCGTCCTGACGCCATATTTCTTCGACCTGCTGCACCTCGACGGTGACGATCTGATCGACCTGCCCGGCCGTGAGCGGTGGGCCGCGCTCGCCGGCGCGGTCGATTCGTCACTGCTGGTCGGGCGACTGGAGGTCGACAGCCCGGAGCAGGCCGGGGCGGCCTTCGCCGCCGCGCTCGACGCCGGCCAGGAGGGCGTGGTGGTCAAGGCACCGGACGCCCCGTACGACGCCGGCCGGCGGGGAGCGGCCTGGGTCAAGGTCAAACCGAGGCACACACTCGATCTGGTGGTGCTCGCCGTCGAGTGGGGCAGCGGTCGGCGCGAGGGCTGGCTGTCAAACCTGCATCTGGGTGCCCGCGACCCGCGCAACGGCGACTTCGTGATGCTCGGCAAGACGTTCAAGGGGCTCACCGACGAGCTGCTGCGCTGGCAGACCGAGCGTTTCCTCGGCCTCGCCGTGGAGCGCGGCGACTGGGTGGTCCGGGTCCGTCCCGAGCAGGTGGTCGAGATCGCCTTCGACGGGGTGCAGACGAGTTCGCGCTACCCGGGCGGGATGGCGCTGCGGTTCGCCCGGGTGGTGCGATACCGCGAGGACAAGTCCGCCGCCGAGGCGGACACCATCGACGCGGTCCGGGCCATCCACGCCGGTCGGTCCACCGGCTGACCGGCCCGGGTCACCTGCTGGACAGCGACCGGGCGTAGTTGACCTGGTTGTTGAGGTGCTGCACCTGGCTCTGGTCGGTGACCGGGATCCGGGCCACATACTGCTGGGCGCCGTTGGTGACCGTCACCTGGACGGTGCCGTGGTGCCGGGTCTCCTTGACCAGCAGGAAGAGCAGGCTGAAGACGGCCACGCAGAAGAAGCCGACGATGGCGCAGACCAGCGCCCAGGTGGCGATCTTCTCCTCGCGCTGCCAGTAGTCGGCCACGTGCCAGGTGGCACCGGCCAGCGGCAGCACACCGGCCGGTGTGCGGATGACCGGCGGGGTCACGGTGATCTCGGCGATCTGCACCGCGACCACCTCCGGCCCGGCGGCGAAGCCGGCCGCGACCGGGTGCGCCGCCACCGGCGGGTACGGCCCGACCGCCGGCCACGATCCCGGGGCCTGAGCGGGCGGCCCGGAGAAGGACGCGGGCGGGCCGGAGAAGGGCGAGGGCGGCCCAGAGAAGGACGCGGGCGGCCCGGAGAACGGCGCGGGCGGGCCGGAGAACTGGGCCGGCGGCCCGGAGAACGGCGTCGGTGGCGCGGACGGCTGGGCCGGCGATCCGGGGAACGGCGCGGGCGCGGCGGGGAACTGCGCGGGCGTGGCCGGGAACTGCGCCGGCGTGGCCGGGAACTGCGCGGCCGGTGCCGGTGTGGCCGGCGCCGGTGCGGCCGTCGGCGTGCCGAAGATCGCGGCGGTCGGGTGCGGCGTGGCCAGCGGGCTGGCCGACCACGCGTCGGTGAGCGGCGCGGAGGCCCACGGGTCGGTCGGCGGGGTCGCCGGCTCCGACTCGGGAAACGGCGCCGTGGGATCGACGGTCACCGGCGCACCCCACACGGATTGATCACCCGGCGGAGATTACCGGCTGCCGTGGCGTGCCGTGTTCCCCCGAGCGTCCGATTGCGACGCCGACTCGGCCTCCGTTTCAGGCGGAGGCGCTGGGCGTGGGCTCGGCCGCCCGATCCAGCGGGGCGGCCGTCGTGCCGATGCCGGCGGCCCGGTGGGCCTCCCGGCGGGCCACCCAGCCGTAGCCGAAGAGGGCCATCACGGCGAAGAGCCACCACTGCACGACGTAGCCGAAGTTCTGCCAGTTGTTCGTGTGCCCGACCGGCACCGCCTTGAACAGCGGGTCAGCTGCCGGGGTCTGCTCGTCCAGCAGCAGATAGCCGCCGTAGACCGGGTAGGGCAGCTCGCGGGCGAGACGCGGCACGCCGACCCGCCGGGTTTCCAGCAGCCCGTCGCGGCGGTCCACCGCGCCGGCGCCGCTCTCGGTCTCGTGCACCCGGCCGACCACCGTCACGTCGCCGCTGGGCGCGGCGGGCACCGACGGCTGGGCGGTAGCCCCACCCGGAGCCGGCGGGATCCAGCCCCGGTCGATCAGCAGTGCGGTGCCGTCGGCGAGCACCAGCGGGGTGAGCACCTCGAAGCCGACCCGGCTATCGACCGTCCGGCCACGGACCAGGACGGTGTTCGACGGGTCGTACCGGCCGGTGACGGTGATCCGGGTCCAGACCTTGTCCTTCGCGGGCGGCGGGCCGGCCGTCCCCGGGCCGCCCGTGGGAGCGCGGAACGCGTCGGCCAGGGGCGTCGGGGCCATTCGCAGGCCCGCGTCGATCCGCTCGTTGATCTCGGTGCGCCCCTCGTAGCGGTCCAGCTGCCAGTTGCCCAGCCAGACCATGACGGCAGAGGCGACCAGAGTCAGCGCGAGGGCGCCCAGCCAGCGTGGGCTCAGCAGGAACCGGTACACGGCACCGAGGCTACTCGTATGACCGGGGCCACTGACCTGGACCGGGCCGGGTAGCGGTCGGCGGGTCGGGTCGGGGGTGCTCGCCCGTCGGATCGGGCAGGTATCGTCACGCGGACGGCGCGGCCCTCAGCCGGTCGTCGCGTACCCGCCGCCGCCCGCCAGGGAGTCGATGATGACCGTCGTGCCGCGCCTGGTGCTCAGCGCGCCGTCCTCCGGGCACGGAAAGAACGCGCTCGCGATCGGGCTGCTCGCCGCCCTGGCTGAGCGGGGTGTCGACGTCGCCGGGTTCAAGCTCGGCCCGGATCAGGTCGATGCCGCGTACCTGGGTCTCGCCGCCGGTCGACCGGGCCGGGTGATCGACCCCCGGTTGGTCGGCACCGACCGGCTCGCTCCGCTGGTCGCGCACGGTGCGGCGGGTGCCGGGCTCGCCGTGGTGCAGGGCAGCATGGGCCTGTACGACTCGGTCGGCGGCCGTCCCACGCAGGAGTCCACGGCCGCGGCGGCCACCGCGCTGCGCAGCCCGGTGGTCCTGGTGGTCGACGTGGCCGCGATGGGGCAGTCGGTGGCCGCCCTCGTGCACGGTTTCCGCTCGTACGACGAGCAGTTGTGGCTCGGCGGGGTGATCCTCAACCGGGTGGCGTCCTCGCGGCACGAGGGGATGCTGCGCGAGGCGCTGGAGGACGTGGGGGTGCCCGTCTACGGCGCACTGCGTCGCCAGGACCTGCCGTCCGTGCTGCCGTCGCGCCGGCACGGGGTGGCCCCGGTGGTCGACGGGTCCGCTGACGCCTCCCGTGCGGTTCGTCGCCTTGGCGAGGCGGTCGCCGCCACGGTCGACCTGGAACGGCTGCTCGGGCTGGCCCGCTCCGCGCCACCGCTGCCGGCCGCGGCGTGGTCGCCGCAGGAGGCGCTCGGCGAACTGGTCGTTCCGGCGGAGCGCCCGCTGGTGGCGATCGCGGGCGGGCCGGGCGGCAGCTTCAGCCACCCGGAGACCGCGGAGTTGCTGCGGGCCGCCGGTGCCGAGGTCGTCACGATCGATCCGCTGCGCGACGAGGCGCTGCCGGTCGGTGTCCGCGCGCTGGTCGTGGGCGGTGCGCTGCCCGAGGCGTACGCCGAGCAGTTGTCGGCCAACCGGCGGCTCTGCATCGCGGTGGCCGAGTTGGCGCGCACCGGGCGGCCGGTGGTCGCCGAGGGCGCGGGCCTGCTCTGGTTGGCCCGGGAGCTGGACGGGCTGCCGATGTGCGGTGTGTTGGACGCGGTCGGCGTCAGCCGGGACGGTCTCGTGGTGGGTTACCGGGAGGCGACCGCCCAGACCGACAGCGTGGTCGCGGCGCGCGGCACGGTGCTGGTCGGGCACAAGGAGCACCGCGCGGTGCTCACCCCGCGCGCCGGTCAGCGGCCGGCGTGGAGCTGGGACGGTGGCACGCCGGAGGGGTTCGTCTGGCGCAACGTCCACGCCTCACAGCTCGCCCTGCACTGGGCCGGTCACGCGGCGACCGCCGCCCGACTGGTCGCGGCGGCGGTGCGCGAGCCGGTGGGCGAGGCGGACGCGGCTGCGGCCGGTGAGGTCCTCGCCGACAAGCACTGATCCTGGTCCACTCCCGGTCAGCCGACGATGGCGTCCGAGGGTGGGGTGAACTGACGGGTCGGTGTGCCCTTCAGGCCGTCGCGCAGGGTCTCGGCGACCGCCGCGATGGGGATCTGGGACTGCCCGTCACCGACCGCGTTGAACGGATTGTCCGGGTCGGAGATGAAGCTCGCCGCGGCCAGTTCCGGGGTGTAGCCGACGAACCAGGCCGACCGGGTGCTGTCGGTGGTGCCGGTCTTGCCGGCGACCGGGCGGCCGACCGTGCCTCGGACGCTGTCGGCGGTGGACCAGCCCCCGCAGCTGCCGCGTGCCGGGGTGTCCCCGGTGGGGCAGCGGGCGGCGTCGGTGGCAGCCCGGGCGGCGTCCGCGTTGACCACCTGCCGGCACCGAGGCTTGGCCACCTCACGATGGATGCCGCCGGGGGTGGCGTACGTCGCCGGGGTGCCGTCCCGGTTCATGATCGCCTGCACGGGGATCGCCTCGCAGTAGCGGCCGTCGGCGGCGATGGCGGCGTACGCGTTCGCCATCTCCAGCGGGGTGGCGTCGGAGACGCCCAGGGTGAAGGCACCCCACTTCGAGGCTTTCGCGGGTGAGGCGTGGTCCCGGTCCACGTCGGTGCGCCAGCGCAGCCCGAGCTGCTCGGCCAACCGGACCGCCCGTTCCGCGCCGACCTTCTCCTCCAGCCACACGAAGTACGTGTTTACCGACTTGCCGAAACCGGACCACATGGTCTGCTGGCCGGTCATCGCGCCGCTGGCGTTGGAGGGCGCCCAACCGTCGTAGACCTCCGACCGGTAGCGGTACGGGGCGTTGAACGAGGTGGAGAGCGTCATCCCGGAGTCCAGGGCGGCGAGCATCGGGAACATCTTGAACGTCGACCCGGCCTGGTAGCCCGCCAGGTCACCGCCGCCGAGCAGCGGCGCCACCGTGTTCGGGTAGTTGGCCTTCACCTTCGGCCCGGCCTCGGGGTTGGAGCTGGGTGGGTTGTCGGCCAGGTCGAGGGAGTACGTCCGGTTCACCGCCATCGCCTTCACCCGCCCGGTGCCCGGCTCGGAGACCACGATGCCGTTGGCGAACGGGCTGCCGGTGGCCTCCTTGGCACCGACGTTCTTCTCCGCCGCCTCCTGGATCTTCGGGTCGAGGCTGAGCACGATCCGGTAGCCGCCACGGCGCAGCTTGTCCATCCGTTCCAGCCGGTTCGCACCGAACGCGGGCTGCGCACTCCACCAGTTCTTCAGGTAGTCGCAGGCGAAGCCCCAGCTGTTGTACTTCTCCGGGATCGCCGCGCAGTCGTGCGGCGGGGTGGTCAGCTTCAGCCGGATCGGCTCGGACTTGGCGGCGGTGGCCGAGTCGGGGGAGAGGTAACCGAGCTGGCTCATCCGGTCCAGCACGTAGTTGCGCCGCGCGGTGGCCTCCTTCTGGTCGGAGTCGGCGGGGTCGTACTCGGACGGGGACTTGACCAGGCCGGCGAGGGTGGCGGCCTCGACCGGGGTGAGGTCCTTCGGGGTCTTGGAGAAGAAGATCTCGCTGGCCGCGTAGATGCCGTACGCCCGGTGACCGAAGTACGCCGAGTTCAGGTAGCGCTCAAGGATCTGCTCCTTGCTCAGTTCCTTCTCCAGGTCCATCGCCATCCGCATTTCCTTGACCTTGCGCAGGCTGGTCTGCTGGGTGGCTTCCTGGACCTCCTTGGGGGTGGTCGCGCTGTCCCGCAGGGCCATCCGGACGTACTGCATGGTCAGGGTCGACGCGCCCTGGGAGACGCCGCTGGACCGGGCGTTGGCCACGAAGGCGCGGGCCACGCCCTTCGGGTCGACGCCGTGGTGCTGGTAGAAGCGGTTGTCCTCGGCGGCGACGATCGCCTGCTGGATGTTCGGCGACATGTCCGACAGCTTCGTGTACTGCCGGTACTCCTCGTAGAACATGGTCAGTACGGTCTTGCCGTCCGGGGCGTAGAGGTACGAGGTCTCGGCGGGCAGGGCGGTGGTCAGCAGTCTGGTCTTGTGCTCCATGGCGTGCGCGGTGGCCTTCGCGCCGAGCCCGGTGAAGGCGACCAGCGGGTACGCGACGGCGGCGATCACGATGCCGGCGATGAGCCCGGCACGCAGGAGAGGGACGAGTCGACCAGCAGCAGCAAGGGGTCGGTTGCTCACGTGGCAAAGTTATGACATTTCCGAATCAAACATGAGACGAACTCATAAACCCGTGAGGTGGTGACGTGGCTTACGCGGAGATCGACTGTCCCACCGGCCACCTTCCCGGCAGGATCTCGGACATGCGTGATGAGCCGAGCGAGGTGCCGGTCGCCGAGGCCGACCCTGCGGCGGCGCCCGAGCCGGATCTGACGCACCACGGGGACGCGGAGGTCGGCGCCGGCCTGATCGACCTTGCCGTCAACGTCCGCCAGGCGTCACCGCCGGACTGGCTCGCCGACCCGATCGCCGCCACCCTCACCGACCTGGCCCGCTATCCGGACCCGGCGCCGGCCCGGGCCGCGGTCGCCGCCCGGCACCGGCGTCCCCCGAACGAGGTGCTGCTCACCGCCGGGGCCGCCGAGGGCTTCGTGCTGATCGCCCAGGCGCTGCGCGGCATCCGCCGACCGGTGGTCGTGCACCCGCAGTTCACCGAACCGGAGGCGGCGCTGCGGGCCGCCGGTCACCCGGTCGAGCGGGTGCTGCTGGACCCGGCCGACGGCTTTCGGCTCGATGCGTCCCGGGTGCCCGCCGACGCCGACCTGGTGATGATCGGCAACCCGACGAACCCCACCTCGGTGCTGCACCCCGCGCGGGCCGTGGCCGCGCTGGCCCGCCCGGGTCGGGTGCTCGTGGTCGACGAGGCGTTCGCCGACACCACCGGCGGGCACACCGGCGAACCGGAGTCGCTGGCCGAGCGGCGCGACCTGCCCGGCCTGCTCGTGGTGCGCAGCCTCACCAAGACCTGGGGGCTGGCCGGTCTGCGGATCGGCTACCTGCTCGGCGCCCCGGAGTTGCTGTCCCGGCTGGCCGCCGTCCAGCCGCTCTGGGCCGTCTCCACACCCGCGCTGGCCGCCGCCGCGGCCTGCGCCACGCCCGCCGCCGTCCAGGCCGAACGCGCGATCGCCGTCGACCTCGCCGCCGACCGCGACCATCTGGTGGCACGCCTCGCCAGCCTCCCCGGTGTACGCGTCGCAGGCCGCCCCGCCAGCGCGTTCGTGCTGCTGCACCTGCGCGGCGCGACCCGGGTCCGGGCGGCCCTGCGGGAGCGGGGCTGGGCGGTACGTCGCGGCGACACGTTCCCCGGACTCGGCCCGGACTGGCTGCGGGTGGCGGTACGGGACCGAAACACCACCGACGCGTTCGTCGAGGTGCTGCGCGAGATCATGGAGGCATGATGTTGGAGACCACGATCGCGGCCATCGCGCCACTGGACGAGTCGGCCATGGCCGCCGCCCGTGAGCTGCACGGCCGACTGACCAAGCCGGCGGGCTCGCTGGGCGCGCTGGAAGACCTGTCGGTACGCCTCGCCGGACTGGCCGGGGTCTGCCCGCCGCCGCTGCCCGAGCCGGCCGCGGTGGCGATCTTCGCCGGTGACCACGGGGTGCACGCCCAGGGGGTGACCCCGTGGCCGCAGGAGGTCACCGGGCAGATGATCGGCAACTTCCTGGCTGGCGGCGCGGTCGTCAACGCGTTCGCCCGGCAGGCCGGCGCCTCGGTCACCGTGGTCGACGTCGGGGTGGCCAACCCGCTGCCCGAGCCGCCCACCGTCGACGGAGCCGACCCAGCCGTCCTCGACCCGACCGCGCCCCGACTCGTCTCCGCCTCGGTGCGCCAGGGCACCCGGGACTTCGCGGTGACCGCTGCCCTCACCCGGGACGAGGCGCTCGCGGCGGTGTGCACCGGCATCCGGATCGCCGACGAGCTGATCGACGCCGGTGCCGGCATCCTGCTCACCGGCGACATGGGCATCGGCAACACCACCCCGGCCGCCACGCTGATCGCCGCGTTCACCGGCGTCGACCCGCTCGACTCGACCGGCCGGGGCACCGGGGTCGACGACCCGACGTACGCCCGCAAGGTGGCCGTGGTGCGCGCCGCGCTGGCCCTGCACACACCTGACCCGGCCGACCCGCTGGGCGTGCTGGCCGCCGTCGGCGGCCTGGAGCACGCCGCGCTGGCCGGGCTGATCCTGGGCGCTGCTGCGCGCCGCACGCCGGTGCTGCTGGACGGTGTGATCGCGGTGTCCGCCGCGCTCGCCGCCGCCGCGTTCGCGCCGGACGCGGTCGGCGCCATGATCGCCGGGCACCGCTCGGCCGAGCCGGGCGCCACCGTGGCGCTGCGCCAACTGGGCCTCGACCCGCTGATCGACCTGGGGCTGCGTCTCGGCGAGGGCACCGGCGCGCTGCTGGCGCTGCCGGTGGTCACCGGCGCGGTCCGGGTGCTGCACGAGGTCGCCACCTTCGACTCCGCAGGCGTGGCCGAGAAGTGACCACGCGCGGCGAGCGAGGGGGCACGGCGTGAGCGCCAGCCCGTACCCCCTCGGTTTGCGGCTCGACGGGCGGCGGGTGGTCGTGGTGGGCGGCGGCGCGGTCGCCACCCGGCGGGTGCCCGCGCTGCTGGACGCCGGCGCGGACGTCCTGCTCGTGGCCCCGGAGCTGACCCCGGCGCTGCGCGCCCGGGCGGACGCGGGCCGACTGCGCTGGGCGCCGCGCCGGTTCGCACCCGACGACCTGGACGGGGCATGGCTGGTTCAGGTGGCCATCGACGACCCGGTCGCGGCCGAGTCCGTGACCGTGGCCGCCGCCGAACGACGGATATTCTGCGTCCGTGCCGACGACCGCACGGCGGCGACGGCCTGGACTCCGGCGGTGACCCGGCACGGCCCGGTCACCGTGGCGGTGCTCGGCGGCGGGGATCCCCGGCGCGCGATGACCGTCCGCGACGCGATCCGCGACCTTCTCGACGCACGCAGGCCCGCCGCGCCGGAGGGGACACGTCCCGAGGGTGTGCGAGGGCGGGTGGCATTGGTCGGGTCCGGTCCTGGGGACCCGGAGCTGATCACCGTGCGGGGTTGGCGGCTGCTCACCGAGGCGGACGTGGTGGTCGCCGACCGGTTGGTGCCCGGGCTGCTCCTGGACGAGCTACGCCCCGACGTCGAGCTGGTGGACGCCTCGAAGATCCCCTACGGTCCGTCCCGCGCCCAGGAGGAGATCAACCAGATCCTGGTCGACAGGGCGCTGGCCGGCGCGTCCGTGGTCCGGCTCAAGGGCGGCGACCCGTACGTCTTCGGCCGGGGCGGCGAGGAGCTGCTGGCGTGCGCGGCGGCCGGCGTACCGGTGACCGTGGTCCCCGGGGTGACCAGCTCGATCGCCGGGCCGGCCGCGGCCGGCATCCCGGTCACCCACCGGGGGGTGGCGCACGAGTTCACCGTCGTCTCCGGGCACCTGGCACCCGACTCGCCGGCCTCGCTGGTGCGCTGGGAGGCCCTGGCGGGCCTGCGCGGCACCCTGGTGATCCTGATGGGGCTGAAGAACCTCGCCGCCATCGCGGCCACCCTGATCGCGCACGGCCGACCGCCGGAGACGCCGGCCGCCGTCGTCCAGGAGGCCACCACGGGCGCGCAGCGAGTCCTGCGGTCGACGCTCGGCGCGGTGGCCGGCGACGCGTTGGCGGCCGACCTGCGCCCGCCAGCCGTCGTGGTGGTCGGTGACGTGGTGGGTGCGCTCGACGGGTGACCGGTGACATCGGTCCCGGTGGGCGTCAGCGCGGCGCCGGGTGGCGCCGCCGGCACGAGAGCGGGAGGCTCGAGGTCCCTTGCGCGTCCTTTGCTCTGCTTCAACCGGCGCAACACGGAGAAGCTGTTTGTGTTGCGTGGAGTGAAGCAGAGCAAAGGACGCGCGGAGGGCGAGGGCGGGGGCCGTGACGGCGGCGCTCGGGCGACCGGTACGAAGCGACGACGGGCCGGAGCAGCGCTGCTCCGGCCCGTCGTCGAAGTGCCTGTCGGCTACTGCTTGAGCATGTTGTCCAGCAGCAGGGCACAGCGGATCAGACCCAGGTGGCTGTACGCCTGCGGGTGGTTGCCCAGACCGCGCTCGGCGAGCGGGTCGTACTGCTCGGGGAGCAGCCCCGTCGGGCCGGCGGTGAGCACCATCTGCGCGAACAGTTCCTCGGCGTCGGTGCGGCGGCCGGTGCGCAGGTACGCCTCGATCAGCCACGCCGTGCAGATGTGGAAGCCGCCCTCGCGGCCGGGCAGGCCGTCGTCCCAGTGGTAGCGGTAGACGACCGGGCCGCTGCGCAGGTCCGCCTCGATCCGTAGGACGGTGGAGAGGAAGCGCGGGTCGTCGCCCGGGAGCAGGCCGGAGAGCCCGATCCAGAGCGACGAGGCGTCCATGTCCTCGTCGCCGTACGCGACGCTGTACGCCTCGACGTCCGAGTGCCAGCCGTGCTCCAGCACGTTGGCGCCGATCCGGTCGCGCAGGTCCTTCCACTCCGGCCGGTCCTCGCCACCGTGCTCGCGCATCACGTGCAGCGCCCGGTCGACGGTCATCCAGCACATCACCTTGGAGAAGACGTGGTGCCGGGGTGGCAGCCGGGCCTCCCAGATGCCGTGGTCGGGCTCGTGCCAGCGCCGCCGGACGGCCTCGACCATGTTCTCCAGGACCCGCCACTCGTCCTCGCGGACCGAGCCGCGAGCGTCGGCGACGGCCGCGATGAGGTCGGCGATCGGGCCGAAGACGTCCAGTTGGAGCTGGTGGTTGGCGAGGTTGCCGACCCGGACCGGCCGGGAGCCGGCGTACCCGGGCAGCGTGTCGATGACCGCCTCGGCACCCAGCTCGTAGCCGTCGATCGTGTAGAGCGGGTGCAGCCGCTCCGGGTGACCGCCGGTGCGCTCGATGCAGCCGTCCACCCAGCGCAGCAGCGCCTCGGCCTCCTCGACGGAGCCCAGGTCGACCAGCGCGCGGGCGGTCAGCGCCGCGTCGCGCAGCCAGCAGTAGCGGTAGTCCCAGTTGCGGACGCCACCCAACTCCTCGGGGAGCGAGGTGGTCGCCGCGGCCAGGATCGAGCCGGTCGCCTCGTGGCAGAGCCCGCGCAGGGTGAGCGCGCTGCGGACGACCAGGTCCCGGGCGGTGGACGGTAGCCGCAGCGAGGCCACCCAGTCCTTCCACGGCTGCTCGGCCGCGGCCTGCCGTTCGTGGATCGGCACCCGGTGGTGCTCGAGGCTGTGCGTGGCGAAGCGCAGCTCCAGCACGACCTGCCCACCGGCCGCCGACAGGTCGACGAGCGCCTTGGCGGTCTCGTACCCGCCGTCGTTGGTGACCTGCCACTCCACCCCGGGGGAGTAGAGGGCGACCGGCTCGTTGGAGCCGAGCACCAGCAGGCCGTCGCCGAGCGGCTGCAACTGCACAGCGACCTGACCGAACTCGGGCCGCGGCGCGAACTCCACCCGGGCCTTGCCGCTGCCGGTCAGCACCCGGATCAGGGTCGAGTCGCCGGTGACCACCGCCGGGCCGTCCGGGTTGGTTTCCCGGGTCGGCTTGTCCAGCCAGTCGGTGACGGTGAGCCCGGACCACCGGGTCTCCACGGTCATCGTGCCGGAGCGGTAACGCTGGCCCAGCGGAATGCCGCCGCGCTCCGGGGCGACGCTGAAGTGGCCCGCGGGGCTGCCGCCGACCAGGTCGGCGAAGATCGCCGCCGAGTCCGGTTTGGGGTGGCAGAGCCAGCTGACCTTGGCCTCGGGGGTGAGCAGCGCGACGGTTCGGCCGTTGGCCAGCATGGAGTGGCGCTCGATCGGCACCGCCCGCTCGCCGAACAACCAGTGCCGGCGGGTCTCCAGCAGCAGCCCGAGCGCGCGGGCAGCCTCGATCGGCTCGGCCACCCGGTAGCCGGCCTGGGTCTCGCCAGGCCCGATCTTGATGCCGAGGTCCGGCCCGTGCAGGTTGCCGAACGCGTTCTCGTCGGTGACGTCGTCGCCGATGAAGAGCACCGCACTGGCCGCGAGCTGGGTCCGCAGTTGGTCGATCGCGGTGCCCTTGTGGGTGGCCACCACGGAGAGCTCGATGACCTCCTTGCCCTGCGTGACCGTGACGCCGTCGAAGGTGGCCGGGCCGTTGCGGACCGCTTCGATGGCCGAGGCGGCGATCTGCGGGTCGACACCCCGGGTGTGCATGGCGACGCTGGCCGGCTTGCGTTCCAGCCGGATGCCGGGGTGCTCGGCGGCGATCTCACGGAGCGCGTTGCGCACCTGGGTGCGTACCGCCACCAGTTCGGGGGAGAGCCGCTCGACGAAGCCGATGTCGAACTCGGAGCCGTGGCTGCCGACGAGGTGCACCTCGCTGGGCAGGCGGGAGAGCGCGGCCAGGTCGCGCAGCGCCCGGCCGGAGATCACCGCCACGGTGGTCTGCGGCAGCGCGGCGAGCGCGCGGATCGCGGCCACCGCCTCGGGCAGTGGTACGGCCGTGCTCGGGTCCTCCACGATCGGCGCGATCGTGCCGTCGTAGTCGCAGGCGATGAGGAGTTGGGGAACCCGGGCGATCCGGCCGATGGCGGATCTCAGCTCCGAGTCCATCACTCCGGCGGCGATCGCCGCTCCGTCGTTGACGGACGTGTTCACGCGGCCTCCGCCTCGGAGACTCCGAGTTCGGAGAGGAAAGACTTGGCCCAGTGCCCCACGTCGTGGGTACGCAGGTGACGTTGCATTGTCCGCATCCGGCGGCGTGCCTCGGTTTTCTCCACGTGCACTGCCCGGAGCAGGGCGTCCTTGACCGCGTCCGGATCGTGCGGGTTACACAAAAATGCCTGGCGCAGCTCGGTTGCGGCGCCGGCGAACTCACTGAGCACGAGCGCGCCACCCTGGTCGGCGCGCGATGCGACGTACTCCTTGGCCACCAGATTCATTCCGTCTCGCAGCGGGGTCACCATCATCACGTCGGCAGCGACGTACATCGCGGCCAGTTCACTGCGACTGTACGACTGATGCAGGTAATGCACGGCAGGCACGCCGACCCTGCCGAATTCGCCATTAATCCGACCAACCTCGCGCTCAACCTTGACTCGAAGTGCCTGGTAGTGCTCGACGCGCTCGCGGCTCGGCGTGGCGACCTGCACCATAACCGCGTCCGGAACTGTCAACTTTCCGTCAGCGAGCAGTTCGCGGAAGGCCTTCAGGCGCAACTCGATGCCCTTGGTGTAATCCAGCCGGTCCACACCCAGGATTATCGTCTTCGGGTCGCCCAGTTCGGCGCGGATCTGCTTGGCCCGGGCCTGGATCGCCGGGTCGGCGGCCATCCGCTCCATCTCCTGCGTGTCGATGGAGATCGGGAAGGCGCCCGCCTTCACCTGCCGACCGTCGACCTGGATCATCTGCCCCTCGTAGCGCAGGCCGAGCAGGTGCCGGGCCAGCCGGACGAAGTTCTGCGCGGCCAGCCGCTGCTGGAAGCCGACCAGGTCGGAGCCGAGCAGGCCGCGCAGGATCTCGGTGCGGAACGGCATCTGCATGAACAGCTCGATCGGCGGGAACGGGATGTGCAGGAAGAACCCGATCCGCAGGTCCGGACGCAGCTCGCGGAGCATCGCCGGGACCAGCTGGAGCTGGTAGTCCTGCACCCAGACCGTCGCGCCCTCGGCCGCCACGTCCGCCGCGGCCTCCGCGAACCGGGCGTTGACCAGCCGGTACGCCTCCCGCCAGCGACGCTTGTAGGCCGGCGTCTCGACCGCGTCGTGGTAGAGCGGCCAGATCGTCGCGTTGGACTGGCCCTCGTAGTAGCGCTCCAGCTCCTCGGCGCTGAGCGGCACCGGGTGGAGTCGGATGCCCTCCAGGTCGAACGGCTCGGGAGCGGCGCCGGTGCCACCGGCCCAGCCGACCCAGGTGCCCTGATGTTCGGCGAGCACGGGATGCAGCGCGGTGACCAGCCCGCCGGGGCTGCGTCGCCACTGCCGTCCCTCGGGTGTGCTCACCTCGTCGACCGGCAGACGGTTCGCCACTACGACAAAGGAGCTACGGACGGTCACGATCGGCCACCTCCGGGTACTGACGGGTCCACCGCGATGAGCGTACTGAGCGTAGCTGCGGCCTCTGGGCCCCCGTGCCGGAGTCTCCTACCCGCCCCGTGTTCGCCGAATCCTAGAGGTGATCTTGTCGACAGCTTCGGTCGCAGGTGAGGATGTGGCTCGCCCGCGTACTCCTCGGGCGGGGTGATGTGGGCGATGCGCGCCGTACCTGTCAGGATTGACGATGGCGTGCGTGTGGCCGGCTCCCGGCCGGCGGCGGCGGGTGGAGGTCCTGGCCCGCGCCGCGCCGCCGATCAGCGACAGCGCAACCGATGGAGGTAGCCCGCACCGTGGCCCAGTACATCTACGTCTTGGAAAAGGCGCGCAAGGCGCACGGCGACAAGGTCGTGCTCGACAACGTGACGTTGAGCTTCCTGCCGGGAGCCAAGATCGGTGTGCTCGGTCCGAACGGCGCCGGTAAGTCCAGCCTCCTCAAGATCATGGCAGGGCTGGACAAGCCGAGCAACGGCGAGGCCCGGCTCATGCCCGGCTACACCGTCGGCATGCTCGCCCAGGAGCCCCCGCTCAACGAATCCAAGACGGTGCTCGGCAACGTCGAGGAGGCGGTCGCCGAGACCAAGGCCAAGCTGGAGCGGTTCAACAAGATCGCCGAGCAGATGGCGACCGACTACTCCGACGAGCTGATGGAGGAGATGGGCAAGCTCCAGGAGGAGTTGGACCACCTCGACGCGTGGGACGTCGACTCCAAGCTCGAACTGGCCATGGACGCGCTGCGCTGCCCGCCGCCGGACGCCGACGTGACCCAGCTCTCCGGTGGTGAGCGCCGCCGCGTGGCGCTCTGCAAGCTGCTGCTGGAGGCACCCGACCTGCTGCTGCTCGACGAGCCCACCAACCACCTGGACGCCGAGAGTGTCTCCTGGCTGGAGCAGCACCTCGCCAAGTACGCCGGCACCGTCATGGCCATCACCCACGACCGGTACTTCCTGGACAACGTGGCCAACTGGATCCTGGAGCTGGACCGCGGCCGGACGTACCCGTACGAGGGCAACTACTCCACCTACCTGGAGAAGAAGGCCGCCCGGCTGGCCGTCGAGGGCCGGCGCGACGCCAAGATGAAGAAGCGCCTCACCGAGGAGCTGGAGTGGGTCCGCTCCAACGCCAAGGCCCGGCAGACCAAGTCCAAGGCCCGCCTGGACCGGTACGACGAGATGGCCACCGAGGCGGAGAAGACCCGCAAGCTCGACTTCGAGGAGATCCAGATCCCGCCGGGCCCGCGTCTGGGCAGCACGGTGATCGAGGCGAACAACCTCAGCAAGGGCTTCGGCGACCGGCTGCTGATCGACAACCTGTCGTTCTCGCTGCCGCGCAACGGCATCGTCGGCATCATCGGCCCCAACGGCGTCGGCAAGACCACGCTGTTCAAGACCATCGTCGGGCTGGAGGAGCCGACCGGCGGCGAGGTCCGGGTCGGCCCCACCGTTTCGCTGTCGTACGTCGACCAGAACCGTGAGGGCCTCAACGGCGACAAGACCGTCTGGGAGGTCGTCTCCGACGGGCTGGACTACCTGATGGTGGGCAAGGTCGAGATGCCGTCGCGGGCGTACATCGCCGCGTTCGGCTTCAAGGGCCCGGACCAGCAGAAGCCGACCAAGGTGCTCTCCGGTGGCGAGCGCAACCGGCTCAACCTGGCGCTGACCCTGAAGATCGGCGGCAACGTCATCCTGCTCGACGAGCCGACCAACGACCTGGACGTGGAGACGCTCTCCAGCCTGGAGAACGCCCTGCTGGAGTTCCCCGGCTGCGCCGTGGTCATCTCGCACGACCGGATGTTCCTGGACCGGGTCGCCACGCACATCCTGGCCTGGGAGGGCGACGACCAGGACCCGGCCAAGTGGTTCTGGTTCGAGGGCAACTTCGAGGCGTACGAGAAGAACAAGATCGACCGCCTCGGCGCGGAGGCCGCCCGACCGCACCGGGTGACCTACCGCAAGCTGACCCGTGACTGACCGTTTCGTCTACCACTGCACGCTGCGCTGGTCCGACCTGGACGCGTACGGCCACGTCAACAACTCGCGCTTCCTCACGCTCTACGAGGAGGCGCGGGTGGCGTTGATGTTCTCCGGCGGCCGGGCCTGGGGGGTCGGCTCGTTCGCCGACGGGGTGGTGATCCACCGCCACGAGGTGGACTACCTGCGCCCGGTCGACTACGCGCTCGGTCGCGCCACCGCGGAGGCCGCGCCCACCGTGCGGATCGAGCTGTGGGTGGAGGAGATCAGGGCCTCGCGGTTCACCGTCGCCTACGAGATGTACGACGGTGAGGTGCTGGCCAGCCGCGCCCGCTCGGTGCTGGTGCCGTTCGACCTCACCCGCCAGGTGCCCCGACGGATCAGCGCCGAGGAGCGGGCCTTCCTGCTCACGTACGCCCCCCAGGGCGGCGGCGGATGACCCGGCCGGACCCGGCAGCGGGGCACGGCTTGACCGGGGTGGCCGACGCGGGCGCGTTCCTGGCTCGGTTGGTCCGCTTGGATCCGGGTGCGCCGGTGCGGCTGCGGCCGGGCGATACGCCCGGCCGGGTCGCCCTCTGGGCCCGGCTGCCGTGGCAGGTGCTGGTGGTCCGGACGGTGGCCGGCGGGCCGACCGACGGCGGCGCCGTGGACGTCACGGTGGAGGCCGCGAAACTGCTGGCCGAGCTGGAACGCGGTGGCGCGACGTTGCCGGCCCGTCGGGACGCGCAGTGGCGCTGGCCGCTGCCTCCGATGGGCAGCCGGCCCGTCGAGGTGCTGCCCAGCGTCGAGGTGCGGCGGATCGCGGACGCGGCTGCGGGCACGCTGCGCGAGGCGAGCGAGCAGGGCGTTGCCGGCCGTGCGGTGGGCCAGCGGGCGCTGCGTGACGCGCTGCTCGACCACGTGGCCGTGCTGGTCACCCCGGATGCCCCGCCGGGCCCGGACGTGGAGGTGCCGCAGCGGCTGGTGCAGGGGCTGGTCCGGATGGGCTTCCTCGGGCCGGCCGGCAGCGCGGTCGACGGTTCGGCTGGCGGCCCTGCGCGCTCCGAGGTGCAGGTGCGGGTTGCCGGCCGTTGGGTCGGCCTGGTGGGACCATACGGAGCCGCCTGGTTGCAGAAGGCCACCGATCTTGCTCTGAAACCCCTGATCACTCGTCCGAACGGATGACCCCGGATCATTCTTCTGGTTCGGTGCTGTCGTTGGGGGGGTGCTTCAACTCGGCTGTCCGGGTACCGTCCATCCTCGGATCCAACGCACCGTAGGCGACTGGATCCGCTGGGGAGTGAGGTGCGCGAGCGATGCCGTGGTGGTCATGGCGCCCCGGTCCCGCCGACGGCGGCGATCCGGGAACCGGAAGCGGGATCACAGTCGACAGCGCGGTCCGGGTCGGGCCGCCGAGTCCTCGCCAGCCGGGGGACGACTGCCCGGGCAGCGACCGGCCCGTGCTGGCCGAAATGTCGGCAACCATCGAGCCGGTGAGCCTGGGCCGGGTCTGTGACGCACTCGATCTACTCGACGTGCGTTATCTGGCCGACGGCGACGGCAACCTGCTGGCCATGTGGGAGCGGCACGCCGTGCTGGTGACCCTCGAGGGCCCGGAGGACGAGATCCTGGTGATGCGGGCCCGTCCGCACGCCACGGTCCCACCGGACTGGGCCGACCGGGCCTACCGGGTGGTCAACGAGTGGAACCACACCCGCCGGTTCTGCAAGGCGTACATCGGTGACCCGACCGAGCGCGGGCAACTGCCGATCTATGCCGAGCTCCAGGTGCCGCTCGGCGCCGGCACCCATGACGCGCTGCTGGTCGAGATGCTCGACTGCGGCGCGGCGGTGGCCACCAGCTTCGTGGACTGGCTGCACGACGAGGGCGCGCTGCTCTGAGCGTCACGCGGGCCGGGTGCCCGGTGCGGGCCGTCAGGCGGGCTCGGCCGGGTCGTCCGTGGCGTTGACCATGAAGTACGCGGCCCGCTCCAGATAGTCCCAGAGGGTGCTGGCGATCTGCGGCTCCAGATCGAGCTGGTCCACCGCGCGGCGCATGTTCCGCAGCCAGGCGTCCCGCTCGGCCGCGCCGATCCGGAACGGGGCGTGCCGCATCCGCAGGCGCGGGTGCCCGCGCTGGGCGGAGTACGTGTTCGGCCCACCCCAGTACTGCATCAGGAACAGGGTCATCCGGTCGGCAGCCGGCCCCAGGTCCTCCTCGGGATACATCGGCCGCAGCAGAGGATCGTTGGCCACGCCGACGTAGAACTCATCCACCAGCCTGCGGAAGGTGGGCTCGCCGCCGACAGCTTCGAAGAGGGTCATCGACGCACCGGGACGGTCGGATTCACCTGCGGGGTTCACCGTTCCATCCTGCCAGGTGCGTTCCGACCCGACCCGACCCGGACGCCGTGCGTCGGGTCACGCCGTTTCGGCCTGGGCCTCGGCGCTGGGGCAGCGGTCAGGTGACCACCTGCCGGTGACGGTCGTCACCGGAGCGCGGATCGGTGCCCGTCGTCGTGTCGTCGGCAGCCGGGGCACGCTGTTCGGGGGCCGGCGCGGCGTTGGCCGCGGTGGCCGCTGCGATCGTCTCGTCGATCGTCTGCTTGTCCGGCCAGCGCAGCGCGGCGACCGTCATCAGCACCACCCCGACCGCGCTCCACACCCCGACCACCACCGGGATGGGGAACCGCTCGGAGAGCATTCCGGTGACCAGCACCGCGATGCCCTGGATGACCTGCACGCCGGTCGCCATCACGCCGAACGCGCGGGCCCGGAACCCGGCTGGCAGCGCCTGGACGAACAGCCCGTTCGCCATCGGCAGCATGCCGGCGACCGCGAACCCGCAGAGGGCGGCCAGCAGCGCCACCACCAACGGAGGCGGGTCGAACAGCGCCGGCACCAGCACCAGCGGCGAGAGCACCGCGAGTGGCCGCATCAGGGCTAATCGGCGGGCCGGGCCGAACAGCCGGCTCACCAGCAGCCCACCGAGGATGAAGCCCACCGGGTTGGCGACCATGATCACCGCTTGCGCCGTGCCGGGGTTCATGTCGACGCTGGGGTGCTTGTTGGCCCAGGCGGCGGCCAGCCCCTCCGGAACGATCGAGAAGAGCATCGCGCTGAACACCAGCACCGCGATGGCCCGCAGCACCGGCGTGCCGAACACGATCTGGAACCCCTGGGCGGTCTCCCGGAGCAGGTGGCTGCGGTGCGCGCTGGTCATCACCGCCGGGCGGTTGCGCACACCGAGGCGGACCAGCAGCGCGGAGACGCCGAACGTGACCGCGTTGAACAACAGCGCGACCCTCGGGTCGATCGCGGCGATGGCCGCGCCGAACATGTAGCCGACGACCTGTGCGGCCTGCCCGATGCTGCTGTTCAGCGACAACCCGACCACCAGCCGGTCCCCGGCGAGGATCTGCGGCATCAGCGCGGACTTCGCGGCCTGGCTCGGTGGGTTGGCAAGCGTGGTGGCGAAGATGAGCACCAGCAGCGCCGGGACCGGCAGGTTCGGGAGGGCGATGAGCAACATCAACGTCATCCGGATGAGGTCACACAGCACCATCACCCGCCGGTACGGGTATCGCTCGGCCAGCGCGGCGAGCAGCGGGCCACCGACCAGCCACGGCAGGTAGCTGATGGCGAACGCGGCGGCGGAGAGCGCGACGGACTGGGTCTGCCGGTAGACGAGAAGGGTGACGGCAGCCTTGGCGACGTAGTCACCAATCCAGGAGAGGGCCCCAGCGGCGAAGACAGCCCGGAACTCGCGCTGGGCGAACACTTCGCGAAAAGTGGCCGGGCCTTCCGCGGAAGGTCGCTCGTCAGGCACCGTCGCCTCCATCGGCCCCCGGAGCAGCCGCTCGTGACAGCCCGGCCGGGAACACTCGTCAGATCTACGGATCAGCGAGGATGTGACCACGTTCCGGGGGGAACGCGTCTTTCGGATTCTGCCCGATCGTCTGACAACTAGCTAGGGCGAACGGCTCGTTCGTCGCATCCCCGACTGAACGAACGGACGATACCTGAGGGGCCGGGCGGCTCGCGACCCCTGCATCGGCGGACAGTGCTGCCGGGCCAGACCGCCGAGGTCAGGTGGCGCCGCCCTGACCCGTCTCACCCTCGGGCAACGGACGGGCCGGCGCGCCGGGATAGATGCGGGCCGCGGCGATCTGCGCGGTGATCCCCGAGTTCTCCAGCGCCTCGGCCAGTCTGCGGCGCAGCTCCCGGCCCACCGCGAACTGACCGTCAGCGGTCGTCTTCACCACCGTACGGATCACGGCGCCATCCACCGTCATCTGTTCGACACCCAACACCTCGGGCGCCGACACGATCTCCGGCGACAGCTCCGGGTCCAGCGCCACCGAGGCGGCGGCCGTCCGCAGCACGGCGCTGGCCTCCTCGGTGCCGCTGAAGCCGATCGGCAGGTCCACCACCACCAGGGCCCAGCCCTGGCTCTTGTTGCCAACCCGGATGATCTCGCCATTGCGGATGTACCAGAGCACGCCCCGGCCGTCGCGGACGGTGGTGACCCGGAGCCCGACCGCCTCGACGACGCCGGTCGCCTCGCCCAGGTCGACGTTGTCGCCGACGCCGTACTGGTCCTCGATGAGCATGAAGAGCCCGGCGAGCAGGTCCTTGACCAGGCTCTGCGCGCCGAAGCCCAGCGCGACACCGGCGATGCCGGCGCTGGCCAGCAGTGGAGCGAGATCGAAGCTGAACTCGCGCAGGATCATCAGCAGCGCGATGCCGAAGACGAACGCGGTGGTCAGGCTGCGCAGCACCGAGCCGATCGCCTCGGCCCGCTGCCGACGTCGCTCGGGCACGAACTCGGCCGGGTCGACCGCAGCGGTGGGCACCCGCTCGCGCAGTGGCCGCAGCATCGTCGGCACGGCACCCTCGGTGGTGGTCCGGACCAGCCGGCTGATCGTCCGGTGTAGCGCCCAGCGGGCCACCATCGCCAGCGCCACGATCACCAGCACCCGCAGTGGCTTGAGCAGGATCCAGTAGCTGCCCTCCGCGAACCATTCCGACCTGGTCATGCGGTACAGGAACTCGCAGGAGGTGCTGCCCTGACAGTTCACCGATCCGACGGTGGACAGGGCGAGGGGGGTCACGCTGGCGGCACTCACCCTGTCTTCGTACCGCAAGGGGCCCGACCGCCCGCCGCCGACCCACCGGCCGGGTGAGATCCCGCCGAGGGCGGGGTCGGACCGGTGTGAACCGGCCATCGTGACAGGTGCGGGAAGGAGCTTCATGTCCGACCCCGGATTAGTACGTGAAGTCCCGGAACGGCCGGCGTAGACCAGCGCTGAGCTGCGAGAACATGCCACGAAGATCATCGGGCACAACCGGGGCGCAACTTAGCGCCGATTTTGGGTGGCGGAAGTTTGCGGCGGCTGGCCGCTCGCCTGCCTCAGGAGCTGGCCGACCAAGCCGCGTGGTCGGTCCTTCTTCGGCAGCCAGTGGACGTAGGTTTCCAGCGTGATCCGCAGGCTGGCGTGCCGCAGCGCCTTCTGTACGTGCTGCGGTTCAACCCCGCTGCTCATCAGGGTCGTGGCGAAGAAATGGCGCAGGGAGTGGAAGGTGCCCTCCTTGGGCCAGCCAACATCGGAACGCCAGTCTTCCCACAACTCAGACCAGTAGCGGTCGGTCGCTGTCACCCTCCTCCAGTACCTTCACCGCATGGAGCGAATCTTTCCGTCGCGCCCCTCGGGTTTGGATCGACAGCAGACCCTCTTCCTGGATGCCGTTGAGGTCCTGACTCCCGCCGTCGACCTGTTCTATAGACGGATGCTGTCTGCTGCAACCGACTATGAGGCAGCGATGCGGGGCCGCGAGGTGCCAGAAGGCTTTCAATTGTCACTCGTAAGCGATGTCATCGCGTTCGTCGGTACAGTGCAGCGACTTCGTCTTGTAGTGAAAAGGCTTCCTGGTGCACCAGAGGTCCGATTGGCGAAGCGGGCATTCGAAGCAGAGGTCAGCAAATACGAGCCAGCGCGGCATCACTTCGAGCACTTAGATGAGAGGATTCCCCAGATCGCGGCCACTGGACATGGCCCATTCGGGGGCATCTCTTGGCAAACCCTTGCATCGGAAGGGCTTTTAATAACGATGATTGCACCGGGGTCATTGGGAAGGTCTAGAGCGGTTGCTGTGACACGGTCGCATAGCACGTTCCGTCCCCCGACGGATCATTTCTACGCATCAATCGGCGGAGATCCGTACTACCTCACGGGCGCTCACGATGCAGTCATCGCCTTAGCTAATCGGCTGCGAGATTGGAGCGAATCACTACCCACTTAGGCGCTTCCGGCTGGCGCTGGGCAATCCGGTTGGCGCCTAAGGCATGCCTAGGGCGGCAGGCCTACGAGGGGATTGGATATTCTTCGGTCTCTTCGTATCGTCGACGGATGACCGTGGAGGAGGAACTGTCGGGGCGGCAACGAGCAGTGTGGTCGAACTTCGAGATCCCACTGCCCACGCCGAAGGTATGGCCCTAAGCTCGTGGGCGGACAAGCCGCCTGTGCAGGTGGAGCCCAAGTGTTGAGGCACAACGATCACTGCCATTGATGCCTTTTTGGTGGGCGTGAGAAAACGGCAGGAAGGCGATTAGGAGGAACCATTTCTATTAACTGGGATCACCTGAATCAGCCGGAATTCGACGTGCGGATCGAGGCTCTGCTCGTTCGGCTATACAGCGGACCGGGCGACGAAGTGCGGGTTTACGACGGCCGAGGTGGCGACGGCGGCCGTGACGTCGTCGTCCGACAGGGGCAACGCCTGCGCATCTTTCAGCTCAAGTATTTCCGGGACGGCTTCGGAGTCGAACGTCGAACCCAGCGTAGGCAGATCGCCAACTCGTTCCGCGAAGCCATGGCGCACCAACCTGATGAGTGGACATTAGTAATCCCAACAAACCCGACTCCTGGCGAGGAGCGATTCGTCCACGAGCTTGGTACGGACCAGCCCGATCTCAAGATTCGGATTCTGGGGAGGGTCGAGCTTGACAGCTGGTTCGCGAGGAATGCCGACCTTGTGGATTACTTCAACAGGGATCAGCTTCGGGAAGCCGCGCAAATTTTTCAGCAGGAGCGAGCGGTCCTCGCAGGCGGACTAGCCGATCTGACCGCACGAACCCGAGCGCTTACGCGCATCGCGGACACACTGGACCCCCACTGGGCCGTCAGGACGGTGATGGATGGGGACGAGGTTGTGCACAGGATCCAGGCGAAGCACCCGCATGCCCATGTCGTCTCGCCGATCACCTTGAGGGTCAGTGGCGATGCGCTCGGGCCTGAGCACGCCGACCTGCGACCGGTCCTACGACGGGTTATAGGGTTCGGTACCGATGAGCGACTGACTCTTCCGCCTGAGGTCACGCGCAACCTCACCTACACCGGGCCACCTTGGTTGCCCGCGCCGACTGGTCACCTGGAGATTGAAGCGGTTCCGGCTGAGGTGCCGACGGACCACGAAGTGACTGCGCGACTGACTGCGCTTGCCGGCGATGGCAAGCTAACCGCCTCGTTTCAGGGCACTTTGGTGCGGGTCGGGAGGGGCGATCTCGGCAACTCGCTGACGTTGAGGTTCGAAGACACTGCCACCATTCAAATGCTCATCGGCAACGACCACCAGAGTCATATGGATGGGAGCTTCCGGTTCACCCGTGCCATGCCTGCGACTGTGCTGCAAACGATCGCGCTGTACCGCAGCCTGCAAGACAGTGCCTCGATAGAGTTTGAGTTCGACGGACAGCGGCTCGGCACATTTAACCGCGACACCCCACCCGCGGTCGACGACGAGGACCGCCGCTTGCTTCGAATCACGGAGATGCTGGCAGATGACCTGGACGTCGTCCAGCGCCATTGCCGAACCTACTTCCCTATCCCAGACGAGATATCGGCCGCAGATCGCATCGACCTCAGGATTGCTCGGCTACTCATCGAGGGGCATTGCGTGGCGATGCGGACGGTGGTCGCTTACACGGCGACCTTGAACGGATCGGTAGACGAAACTCTTCGATGCCTGCTCAGCCGAGAGACGTCGGTCATACGGGTCACCGCTGATGTCCGTTTGGAGATTCTCGGTATGCACCTAGACCTGGGCCCGGTCACATATTTTCATACAGAGACCGAGATCGCGGATCGGTTGGACCTGCTGGCGGAACTTGAAGCGGGTCGTGGGGCAGGAAGAACCATGAAGATTCGGCCGGCAGACGGTGAGCCGTTCCGCGCTTTTATGCCTGGCCAACGGGCTGGCCGGGACGATGAGCCACTCAAGACCACGGGCTGGGGTTTTCCGGGCCTTGACGGTCCTAAAGAGCCGCTCGTCCGGTAGGTGCGTGCAGGTGCCCGCCATAGCATCGTCAGAGATCAGCTGGTGGGGCGGCTGTCGTGATCAGTCTACGGAGGGAGGCTGTCGCGCATCAGCTGACGGATCACAGGCTGTTGGGCAAGTTGTCTAGTCCCACCACATGCTTGACGGATCCGTCCCAGCTGATGATTGACGGTTGGCCTAGAAACGACGACGTTCCGCTGTCTTGTTGACGAGATCCACGTCGATGAGGTCGGGGAAGGTCAGCGCCGCCCAGAAGTCAGCCGGGCTCGGCAGCAGGGGCAGGCGGCTGGCGAGCCAGACGGTCGGGGCCAGGCCATGCGTGCCGACGATCAGAGTGCGCTCATATACAGCAGCGACGCTGGCGTGGCGCGCCACGGCGGCATCGAAGCGAGCCAGGACGTGGGCGTGTGGTTCCCATTCGTTATGGCAGATACCCTCGATGTAAGCCCGGGCCTGCTGCCTGTAGTCGTCCGACCAGCGGTAGGGCCGCTGCACTTCACAGAAGCCCGCATCGGTGGCCACGTACTGGCCACGGGCCATCTCCTGGAGGGTTTGCAGCGCCTTGGGCTCGTTACTAGAGACGTAGTAGCCCTCTTCGGGAACGGCGATGCTCAGGGCGCGGGACGCCCGGCGCCCGGTGGCTCGGCTCATCGAGCTGCCAGCGTGCGGCTGGAACCTCGGGCTTAACCGCGGGCATCGCATGCCTCACCAGGACCAGGCGTCCGATCGCGTCGAGCACGCCGGCAAGGCTAGTCGGTGTGCAACCGCACCAGTGATGATCATGTCAAACATCTAGTGGGACGCGAGTGTCAAGCATGTCCCGTGACAGGACACAGCTGTTGGGCAAAGCTGTTGGGCAGATGTGGTGTGAGAACTTTCTGTACGAGATCAAGGCGGCCCGCGTCGCGGGCCGCTCGCGCCGCCGAACCTGGGCCGGCCCGATGGCCCGCCGCCGCGCCTTTGGCCTTCGGCCGTCAGCGCGTCGGTTTCAGCCCGCCGGTGGCGCGACATACGACGGAGGCCGGTCCGCCATGGGTTCTGGCAGATCGGGGCTTGGCTTACGAGAGGGACGAAGATTGGCACTCGGAGCCGCGGTCGCAGAGGGCAGAGGAAGATAGGGTGCGTCGGGTGACGACTCACGACCGCACAAGCGCCGAGCTAAGAACTAGCCTGAATGTAACCGAGCTAGGCAGCGCACGCTTCCGGACGGCCCGATTGGACATCCAAGACGTTCGAGATATTGAGGACATCCTGGTTGCGGTCGCTGCTCAGGTCATCTGGCAATGCAGCGAGACTTCTTCTATGTCTCCGCCAAAAGGGCTAAGTCCCAAGTCTCCCTTCACGGTTAAGACGTTCAGGCTCTATAAAGCTGCGACGTTGAGCGAACTAATCGAGCACGCCTCAAGAGGCCGCTTGTTTCATTTTGAGGTCGAGGCAGTCTTTCCAAGCGGAGCGCAAATATCAGTCACCGCCGGCGAGCATGCCAAAAAATCGCGCTGGCTGGAACTGCGTTCTACAAGTAGCAAAGTTCCGACCGAATTCTACAAGACTGTCGCTATCCTAGAGCGAGCCGAGCGCAGAGGTCAGAAGTGGCACTACGGCACAATCGCGGTGGTGCCGAACGTCCTCCTGTTCGGTGCTCTCTTCCTGTACGGCTTCGTCAAGGCGGCCATTGACACCATTGATCCAGAAAGCTCGAATTTCAGCAACCAAGTTGCGGCGGCGGCAACCGTTGCCTTCATCGCGTTTGCAGCCATACCCATGCTTGCAGGGATGTGGGCGTATTTGACCGCAAGCAGCGTAACGCTCAAGTCGCGTTTCAATGCGGCACCAGTCTGGCGCAAGGCGCTCGCTGGATTGAAGTGGGTCAGCACACTTTATCGCAAAGACGAACTGCTCGAACAAAAAATGTTCATTGTCGCCACCACGAGCATGTTTCTCACCTTCGTCAGCATCATTGTCGCCGTGCTCGCTTGGGTCCTTCCACGAAACTGAAACGAGCCTCCGCTATGCGTCGCCTATTCGAGCGCGGAACGATGGCGCGTCGAAGGCTCCTGCTCCCCGTGGGCGCGCCTCCGGTGGGGCGCTCGGGCACTCCGGGATGGTGGGCGCCATCCCGACGACCTTCGTCCGGGCAAAGCCGAGTGGGTGGGGCCTGCCCGGTCAAGGTCGTTCAGACGTAGGGTGCTCCACCTTGACCGGGCAGGCCCCACCCACTCCACAGGGTGCGGACGAAGGCCGACGGATGGCTAGAAGGAGAGAGCGCGAGCGGTGGTGTGCGGGCGGTTGTAAGTGCTCAGCGAGCGCCCCGTCGCAAGGCAGCGTTCAACTCTTCGGTATCTTCGTCATCGGTCCATGTCACGATTTCAACTTTGTCCGCTCCGCCCAAGAGGGAAGCACGGGTTTGTGCATCAGCAGTTGTGGCCGCGTTAGTAACGATTAGGTAGCCGCCATCGACGCCGCTGTTGCGCATCTTCACAACTGCGAGCGTGACCTCTCGCGACCCAATCTTGCCGTGCCTGCGGTAAATCACCTGAACGTTGACCCTGCCCTCGGGGACTTGAACGCATAGATCTACGCCCTGATCTCGGTGGGCCGAAAGGCGCGTTGAGCCTAGACTCGCTCCTGCGGCCTGTATCGCCTCTCGGACCTGCTGCTCGTACCGCATTGCCGGCCAGAAAGGGAAACGTACGCCTGGATCAATCGCGCTCACGGCATCGGCGACGGCAGCAGCTACCTCGGCGGACTCCTGCCGTGCAGCCTGATCCACGACCGCCACGGCACGGCGGCGCAGTCGCGTCAGCTCAACCCTGTAATCGCCGCCGCCTAAGCTGCGCAGAGGAGTGCCCTGTAGCCCTAGTAGGAGTAGGACGGCCCCGACCAGTAGCAACACCGCAGTGCCGGCCTGGTTGTCCACGGTAAACACGGCGACGCAACCAGCTCCTTCTGTCGCGGCTCCGAGGAGTACGGCTGTAGCCCTCGCCCATCTATCCAGCGGGTCGGCGATATCGTCAATGAGCGGGCTTTCACTCCAGGACCCGGGAGTGTCCTCGGTTGACTCCGTCATGGCCGGAAGGCTATCCAGGACCATTGATTGCGCCCGAGCGGTCATGACAGCCTGCCGCCCTATAAGGATTGATTTGCCCTACCTCTAGGTCGGTGCCACTGATGGTTGTCGACAATCCGACCAACCCATAAAGATGTTCACGAATTGCCCTCGTGTCGGTACTCTTCGCACCCATGGCGTCTCGCGGCAAGTCGAACCTATGGCGGTATTGGGGCTACGGCGTCCTGGCGGTGCTCCTCCTGTCCCTTGGTAGCAGCGCGTTCGGCCCCGGCGTCTACGCGGTTCTCGTCGGCCTCTTGATCCTCTTCGTTCTCTTCCAGGCGCCGGTGTACTGCGGCGCAATCAACAGGAAGCGCGGCGGCGGTGTTGAGTTCTGCCGCAACAACTCAAGCGGATTGGTCCTGGGCTGCCACCTACGACAGCACAGGTGGCAGAAGTTCGGGCGTGACTGGTGGTCTCTCGGCTGGCGTGAGAAGACCAAAGGGATCTGGACCGGGGCCTCGGCAAAGCTGGCGACCGTCAGTGGCCTCGTCGGCACCGTGACCGGGATCATTGGCGTCTTCAAGTAGGTGCCCGCCCGCCACGAGTGGCGCAGACCGTTGAGCAGCGAAGGGCTGTTGGTGTGCGGGGCCAAGCAGTACAGCAACGAAGTACAGCAACCCGCTACACCGAGCGGAACCCTGGTGGCCGCCCTCGGACCGTTGACCAGCGGTACGAGCCGAATAGGACCGCGTTGCCGATCTCTGGGGGTCAAGCGGTCGTTGTGGTCGCCGCAGACGGCAGAGTTGAGGATACGGCGGAGAGGACGCGTCGCGAAGATCATCGGGCACAGATCCGGCACAACTGAGGCCGGCAAGGGCTGTCAACCAGTGTCAGGCAGCGGCAGAGTTCTCCCAGGCCGGGACGGCGATCCGCCCCGATGCGGATGATCCTCATACCCCATGAGGGATTAGTACGTGCAATCCGGGGTCCGATCAGGGACTATTGGCGCAACGGACGTCGGTGATCGGACCGGCGTCGACCGTGCGGGCCGTCGTGCCCGGCCCCGGTCGGCGTCGCTCCGCAGCAGCCGCTGAACCGGGAGGGTGACCGCGATGCCTGACATACGACCCACGGTGGGCTCTGGCGCGCTTGTCCTCAACGCCACCTACGAGCCCCTGTGTGTCGTGTCGGTGCGTCGCGCCGCGATCCTCGTACTCTCCGCCAAGGCGGTCTGCGTGGCCGACGGCGACGGCATCCTGCACAGCGCCCGCGACGCGCTCCCGGTGCCGTCCGTGGTCCGGCTGACCCGGTTCGTCCGGGTGCCCTACCGCACCCACGTCGGTCTGTCCCGGCGGGCGATCTTCGCCCGGGACGGCTGGCGGTGCGCCTACTGCCGGGGTCCGGCCGAGACCATCGACCATGTGTTCCCCCGCAGCCGGGGCGGCCGGCACGCCTGGGAGAACGTGGTCGCCGCGTGCGCGAGGTGCAACCACACCAAGGGTGACAAGACGCCGGCGGAGTTGGGCTGGCGGCTGCACGCGCTCCCGGCTGCTCCGAAGGGCACCGCCTGGCGGGTCCTCGGGCACCGTGTCCCCGACCCTCGCTGGGCCGACTGGCTCGACCTGCGGGAGCCCGAAGCCGCCGCCTGAGCCTGACCGAGAGCAGCGGAAGTCGGTGCCGGCTGCGCGTCCAGGTCAGCCGTGCTGGTGGTCATTGTCGTGGTGCTACAGCCGAGCGGCCGGCGGCTCAAGATCGCGACGGCGAAGGGCGGGGCGTAACCGCAGCGCCTCCGCCGCCAGGTTCTCCTGCCCGCCCTGCTCGCGATCGATGGCGCAGACGACCGTGTCGATCAGGGCGCCGTCGGCTCGCAGTTGCCGGCACGACGCCAGCAGCGCCCCGCCGGTCGTGACGACGTCCTCGACCACGACGACGCGCCGGCCACTGACGGGGCCGCCCTCGGCCGCCTTGCCGGTCCCGTACTCCTTGGCCTGCTTGCGCACGAAGACCGTCGGCAGCCCGGTCATCTGCGCCATCACGGTGGCGATCGGTATGCCGCCCATCTCCATCCCCGCCAGCACGTCGCACTCCGGCAGCAGCGCGACCATCACCTCGGCCACGTCCCGCAACAGAGTGGGCTGCGCCTCGAACAGGTACTTGTCGAAGTACTCGGCGCTCACCTGCCCGGACCGCAGGCGGAAGGACCCGGTGAGATGGCAGGTTTCGTACACACGACGCCCGAGGGAGGAAGTCACGCCCTCAGCGTCGCATCCGGACCGGTACCGCGCGATCCCGCCCGGATCGTGGCACGGCTCGCGCGTCAGCCAGATCGGGCCTTGACCAGCGACGCGAAGACCACGACGTTGTCCGAGTAGCCGGTGTGACCGCCGACCCACCGGCCCCCGCAGGTGATCAGTCGCAGGCCGGGTCGGCTGAAGTCGCCGTACACCTCGTCGACGGGCAGCCGCTCCTTGTCGAACCGCTCCACCGAGTCCACCTCGAAGACCGCCACGCTGTTGTCGGAGCGGGTCACCTCGATCTCGTCGCCGGAGCGCAGTTCCCCCAGTTGATGGAAGACGGCCGGTCCGCTGGTGGTGTCCACGTGTCCGACGATCACCGCCGGGCCGTACTGGCCGGGGGTGGGGCCCTGGTCGTACCAACCGGCCTCCTGGGCGCGGCCGGCGTCCGGCACGGCGATGGTGCCGTCGGAGGCGATGCCCACGTCATGCACCGGCGCCTGCAGATCGATCGTTTGGATGGCGAGACTCGTCGGGCGGCTGGCCGACAGCACCGGGAACTTCTTCGGCGGTGGCCGCAGGCCGGCGCTGAGACTGTCGGGCAGCACACTGATCCCGGTGACCTGCTCGACGCCGAGCATCGCGACGATCAGCACCATCAACGCGGCGACGGCCAGCACCGGCAGCCCTGGCCCGGCGTCGAAGCGGCGGCGCGCCAGCGGCGACCCGGCCGGACGGCTCGGCGGCAGCGGGCGGGCGTCCGGGTCGGTGGTGGCGACGCTGGCGGACACCGCCTGGCCGGCGACCCGGCGCAGCCGGTGCGAGGCCCGGACCACCAGCCGGCCGGAGGCGCGCAGCGCCCTCCCGGCCCGCAGGCGGGCACGACGCTCCGGCCGCGCACGCGCGGATCTGCGGGTCATGGCGTATCCGGCTCAGGAGCCGGCCCCGGTCCGGCGCCGGCCGCCCGCCATGCCCAGCACGACCGCGGTGGCCACCAGGGCCGCGCCGCCGAGCAGCAGGATCGAGCCGGTGCCCCGGCCGCCGGCGGTGCCGCCGCCCCCGGTCGCCGGTCCCTTGCTGGGCGAGGCCATGTTCAGCACGGTCAGCATGGTCGAGGCCGTCTGGTTGTTCTGGCAGCGCAGTTCGACCGGGTAGTCGCCGGGCTGCTTGTTGCCCGGAACGGTGACCTCTCCCTTGAGGAAGCCGTTGTCCGGCCTGAGCATCACGTGCCCGAACGCGTCGGAGTGCACGTTGGCCTGCCGGTCGTTGTTGTTGTTGTCGCAGCTCGCCCGGATGGTGACCCGGCTGCCGGCCTGGACGCTGTTCGGCGTCACCTCGACGAAGGTGTTCTCACCGGCGCGTGCCGGCGCGACCGACAACAGGACAAACGCTCCGACCAGCCCCAACAGTGTCAGTGCGGACGAGAGCGCGCGGTTGATCGTGCGAAGACCCTGCATGATTTCCCCCTCCCGGCGACGACCGCCGGAACCCTCCCCTGGGCACGCCGCTGAGTTCCCGCTGGCTCGGAGGCAAACCCGCCGACGAGCAGGGTCAGCGGCGGTGGGCGGCGGGGCTGGCGGGCGGGAGTGGGGTGATCGGCTGCCAGTCCAGCGGGGACGACAGGACCATCGTGCTCGATGGCTGGCCGTACGGGGCGAGCCGGTCGATGACCGCCTCGAAGTCGCCGATCGAGCCGGCGGCCACCCGGAGCATGCTGCACGCGTCCCCGGTGATTCGGTGGATCTCCAGGATCTCCGGCCAGCCGGCCACTTCGGGGTCGTGCAGGATGCAGCGGGGTCCATAACAGGACATTCGGATCAGCGCGACCACCGTGCGGCCGGCCCGGGTCAGGTCGACGTGGGCGTGGTAGCCGGTGATCACGCCGGTCTCTTCCAGCCGGCGGACCCGCTCCGCAACCGCTGGTGGGGACAGGTGCACCCGCCGAGACAGCTCGCTGAAGGAGAGCCTCGCGTCGGCCTGCAATTCGCGCAGCAGCGCCCAGTCCATGTCGTCCACGCTGCGACTTTACTTTCGTGAAGCAGATTCGCCCACCTGCCTTGGGTTGGCCACCCCGGGCCGGCAAGAGCCGTTGATCCGGCATTCCATCTGCCGTTCCAACCGCGGGATCATGTTGTCGGCACATCCGGAGGGAGACAACTGGTGGATCAGACGGAGCGGCGGGCGCCCAACGGCGGCGTCACGGTACGACCGGTGACCCCGCGGCAGCGGGCCGCGCGGGCCGCGCGCAACGGCGGCGAGCCGACGCTGGAGTTCGCCGAGTTGGTGCCCTACGACGCGTACGTGCGGGCCAGCGCACTGCACCAGTTGCAGCAGCCGCTCAGCGACGACCCCGGCGAGATGTCCTTCCTCATGGTCAGTCAGATCATGGAGCTGTACTTCGGGCTGACCTGCCACGAACTGCGCGAGGCCCAGCGCCTGCTGCGCGACGACCGGCTGTCGGACGCCCTGGCCCCGCTGCGCCGCGCCACCCTGCACCTGGAGGGGCTCAACGCCTCCTGGAAGGGTCTGCGCTGGATGACCCCGGCCGACTTCAACCGGTTCCGCAACCTGCTCGGCGAGGGCTCCGGCTTCCAGTCGGCGATGTACCGGCACCTGGAGTTCCTGCTCGGTCTGCGTGACCCGGCGCTGATCCGACCGTTCCGCCGGCAGGCCGAGGTGCACGCCGAGCTGACCGCCGCGCTGGCCGCCCCGAGCCTCTGGGACGACGTGGTCGCGCTGCTCGCCCGGCAGGGCTTCGACCTTCCCGCCGACCTGCTGAACCGGGATGTGGGGGTCGAGCACGACCCGCACCCGGCGGTCGAGGCGGCGTGGGTGCGGATCTACGCCGACGGCGGCCCGGACAACCCGCTGCGGCTGCTCGGTGAGGCGCTGAGCGGCGTCGCCGAGGAGTTCGGCGACTGGCGGTGGAACCACGTGAAGGCGGTGCAGCGGACCATGGGCGCCAAGGTCGGCAGCGGCGGCTCGGCCGGCCTGGCGTGGCTGCAGCGCAGCATGGCTCGGGTGGTCTTCCCCGAGCTGTGGTCGGCCCGTACCGCGATGTGACCCGAGAGCGGAGACACCCCTGTGCACACCCTTGAAAGTGAAGCCCGCCGCCTCGACGAGGCCGACCCGGGCCACCGGCACCTCTTCCACGTACCGCCCGCCGACGGCGGCGACCACCCCGAGTCGGCGTACCTGGCGGGCAACTCGCTCGGCCTACAGCCACGCGCGACCCGCGACGAACTCCTCGCTGATCTGGACGACTGGCGGCGGCTCGGCGTCGAGGGGCATGTGGAGGCGGAGCGGGCCTGGCTGCCGTACCACGAGCTGTTGACGGCCCCGGCCGCCCGACTGGTCGGCGCCCGGCCCGCGGAGACCGTGGTGATGAACTCCCTCACGGTCAACCTGCACCTGCTCATGGTCAGCTTCTACCGCCCGGCGGGGGAGCGCACCCGCATCGTCATCGAGGACACCGCGTTCCCCTCGGACAGCTACGCGGTGCGCAGCCAGGCCCGCTTCCACGGCCTGGACCCGGACACCACGGTCGTGCGGCTCAAGCCGCGCCCCGGCACCGACACGCTGGGCACCGAGGACGTCCTGGACTTCCTGGCCCGCGAGGGTCACACCGTGGCGCTGCTGATGCTCGGCGGCGTCAACTACCTCACCGGCGAGCTGATGGACATCCCGGCGATCACCGCCGCCGGGCGGGCCGCCGGCGCGGTGGTCGGCTGGGACCTGGCACACGCCGCCGGCAACGTGCCGCTGGCCCTGCACGACTGGGACGTCGACTTCGCGGCCTGGTGCTCCTACAAGTACCTGAACTCCGGCCCCGGTGCGCTGGGCGGCGTCTTCGTGCACGAGCGGCACCTCGGCGACCCCGACCTGCCCCGCTTCGAGGGCTGGTGGAGCACCGCGGCGGCCACCCGCTTCGAGATGACCCCGGTCTCCCGGCCACCGGCCACCGCGGACGCCTGGCAGATCTCCAACCCGCCGATCTTCGCGATGGGCCCGGTCCGCACCTCGCTGGAGCTGTTCGACGCGGTCGGCATGCCGGCGCTGCGCGAACGCAGCCTGCGGCTCACCGGCTGGCTGGAGCGCCTGCTCGACGAGGTCACCGCCGACCGGCCGCTGCAGGTGGTCACCCCGCGTGATCCGGCCCGCCGGGGCTGCCAACTCTCCGTACGGGTCGGCGCCGGCAACGCCGCCGAGCTGGCCAAGCGGCTGCGGCACGAACACGGCGTCATCGCCGACGCCCGGGAACCGGACATCGTCCGCTTCGCCCCGGTGCCGCTCTACTCCACGTACCACGACTGCTGGCGGGCCGCTGTCGCGCTCGCCGCGACGGTCGGTCAGTCCTCGACGAAGGGTCAGTCCTCATGACCTCCCAGCGCGACGAGATCGCGATCATCGGCGCCGGGCTGGCCGGCAGCCTGGCCGCCTGCTTCCTGGCCCGGCGCGGTTACCCGGTGGCCCTGTACGAGCGTCGGCCCGACCCGCGTAACGGCACGGCCGAGCGCGGGCGCTCGATCAACCTGGCGCTCTCCGAGCGCGGCCTCGACGCGCTGCGCCGGATCGGCCTCGCCGAACAGGTGATGACCGACGCGTTGCCGATGCGCGGCCGGATGATCCACCCGGTCGAGGGGGAGCCGCAGTTCCAGTCGTACAGCTTGGCCGGCGACCGGGCGATCAACTCGATCAGCCGGGGCGCGCTGAACAACGCGCTGCTCGACGCGGCAGCCGAGCTGCCCGGTGTGCGGATCGTCTTCGACCACCGACTCGTCGGGCTCGACCCGACCGACGGCAGTCTGAGCTTCGAGACCCCGCAGGGCCCGGTCGCCGCCAAGGCGTCGGTGGTGCTGGGCGCCGACGGGGCGGGCTCGGCCGTACGCGCGCAGTTGCTGGCCGACGGGTTGCTGACCGAGGACGTGGACCTCCTCGACTACGGCTACAAGGAGTTGACGGTCCCGCCGCTGGGCGGGGACTTCGCGCTGGACCCGGACGCGCTGCACATCTGGCCGCGCGGCACCTCGATGATGATCGCCCTGCCGAACCCGGACCGCTCCTTCACCTGCACGCTGTTCTGGCCCAACGAGGGTGTCGGTAGCTTCGCGGCGCTGGACAATCCGGCGGCGATCGAGCAGTACTTCGCCGAGCACTACCCGGACGTGGTGCCGCTGGCCCCGACCTTGGTGGACGACTACGAGCACAACCCGGTGGGTGTGCTCGGCACCGTCCGCTGCGCCCCGTGGCAGGTCAACGGCACCGTCGGCCTGCTGGGCGACGCGGCGCACGCCATCGTGCCGTTCTACGGCCAGGGCGCCAACTGCGCCTTCGAGGACATCGTCGAGCTGGACCGCTGCCTCGACGAGTGCGACGACGAGTGGTCGGCGGCGCTGCCACTGTTGCAGCAGCGGCGGCAGGAGAACGCCGAGGCCATCGCGCAGATGGCGCTTACCAACTTCGTGGAGATGCGCGACAAGGTCGCCTCGCCGGTTTTCCAGCTCAGCCGCCGGGTGGAGCACGCGCTGGAGCGGGCCCTGCCCGGTCGGTACGTCTCCCAGTACGAGCTGGTGTCCTTCTCCACCACCCCGTACGCCGAGGTGCGCCGCCGGGTCCGGCGGCAGCACCGGGTGCTCGGTGCGCTCGCCGGTGGTGCCGCGCTGCTGCTGATCGGTGCGGTCGGCGCGGCGCTCAGTCGAGGACGGCGCGGATGACCGGCCACTGGGATCCCGAGCTGATGACCGGCCGCGCGCCGGCCGGGCCACCGCGGCTGCGCAACTTCGTCGGCGGCGAGTTCGTCGACGGCGGGTCGACGTTCACCAAGGTCAGCCCGGTGACCGGCGAGCCGGTCTTCGAGGTCGACGAGGCATCGCGGTCCACGGTCGACGACGCGGTCGCCGCCGCCCGTGCGGCGCTGCGCGGCCCGTGGGGCCGGATGGGGGAGCGGGAACGCGCCGAGGTGCTGCGCCGGGTCGCCGACGAGCTGGAGCGTCGCTTCGACGATCTGGTCACCGCCGAGGTCGCCGACACCGGCAAGTCCATCGCCCAGGCCCGCACGCTGGACATTCCGCGCGGCGCGGCGAACTTCCGGGCGTTCGCGGAGATCGTGGCGACCGCGCCCACCGAGTCGTTCACCACTGTCACCCCGACCGGCGGCCGGGCGCTCAACTACGCGGTCCGCAAGCCGGTCGGCGTGGTCGCGGTCATCGTGCCGTGGAACCTGCCGCTGCTGCTGCTCACCTGGAAGGTGGCCCCGGCGCTGGCCTGCGGCAACGCGGTGATCGTCAAGCCCAGCGAGGAGACGCCCGCCTCGGCGACGGTGCTCGCCGAGGTGATGGCCGCCGCCGGCGTACCGGCCGGAGTGTTCAACCTGGTGCACGGCTTCGGACCCGACTCGGCGGGCGAGTTCCTCACCCGCCACCCCGGGGTGGACGCGATCACCTTCACCGGCGAGTCGGCCACCGGCGGGGCCATCATGCGGGCCGCCGCCGACGGCGTGAAGGCGGTGAGCTTCGAGCTGGGTGGCAAGAACGCCGGCCTGGTCTTCGCCGACGCCGACCTGGACGCCGCGGTGGCCGGCTCGGTGCGCTCCAGCTTCACCAACGGCGGGCAGGTGTGCCTGTGCACCGAACGCATCTACGTGCAGCGCCCGGTCTTCGAGGAGTTCACCGCCCGGCTCGCCAAGCGGGCCGGCGAGCTGGCGTACGGCTGGCCGACCGACGAGGCCACGGCGACCATGCCGCTCATCTCCCGCCAGCACCGGGCCAAGGTGCTGAGCCACTACGACCTGGCCCGCGCCGAGGGCGCCGAGGTGCTCACCGGCGGCGGCGCGCCCACTTTCGGCGACGCCCGTGACGGCGGGTCGTACGTGCAGCCGACCGTGCTCACCGGCCTCGGGCCGGGCGCCCGCACCAACCGGGAGGAGATCTTCGGCCCGGTGGTGCACGTCGCGCCGTTCGACACCGAGGACGAGGCGTACGCCCTGGCCAACGGCACCGAGTACGGCCTGGCCGCGACGGTCTGGACCCGGGACGTGGGCGTGACGCACCGCGCCGGTGCCCGCCTGGACGCCGGCATCGTCTGGGTCAACACCTGGTTCCTGCGGGATCTGCGTACCCCGTTCGGCGGGGTGAAGGCGTCCGGCATCGGCCGCGAGGGCGGCGTGCACTCGCTGAACTTCTACTCCGAACTCACCAACGTCTGCGTGGACCTGTCGTGAGCCCTAGCGAGAGAGCGGGCATGGAAGCTGACATCGAGGCCGCCAACCGGGAGTTGGCCGAGGCCCGCAGCACCGGCAAGCCGTGCCCGCCCCTGCGCGGCCGGCTGCTGCCGGAGGGGGACGTCGAGTCGGCGTACCGCGTGCAGCAACTCCAGGCGCGAGCCTGGCAGGGCCGCGGCGAACGCCGGGTCGGCGCGAAGATCGGGCTGACCTCCCGGGCGGTGCAGGAAGCCTTCGGGGTGTTCCAACCGGACTTCGGCGTGCTGACCGACGCGATGGCGGTCGGCGACGGCGTCGAGGTGCCCATCGACCGGCTGCTCCAGCCGCGGGTCGAGGCGGAGATCGCGTTCGTGCTCGACAAGGACCTGGCGGATCCGCAGATCACCACGGTCGACCTGATCCGTGCCGTCGACCACGTGCTGCCGGCCATCGAGATCGTCGACTCGCGGATCGCCGCCTGGGACATCTCGATCGTGGACACCATCGCCGACAACGCCTCCAGCGGGCTCTTCGTGCTCGGCACCACGCCGCGCCGGCTCGCCGACGTCGACCTGCGGCTGTGCGGGATGGTGCTGGAGCACGCCGGTGAGCCGGTGTCGGTGGGCGCGGGCGCGGCCTGCCTGGGCAACCCGCTGCACGCCCTGCACTGGCTGGCCGGCACCCTCGCCCGCGCCGGCGACCCGCTGCGCGCCGGGGACGTGGTGCTCTCCGGAGCGCTCGGCCCGATGGTGTCGGTCACCCCGGGGGCCGCGTACGAGGCGCGGATCTCCGGCCTCGGTTCGGTGCGGACCTGTTTCAGCAAGGAGGGTTCGGCATGAGCGTCGGCGTGGCGGTGCTCGGTTCCGGCAACATCGGCACCGACCTGATGATCAAGGTGTTGCGGCTCAGTGACGAGCTGCGGATGGTGGCGATGGCCGGCATCGACCCGAACTCCGACGGCCTGGCCCGGGCTCGCCGGCTGGGCGTCGCCACCACCGCCGAAGGCGTCGACGGGCTTGTCGCGATGCCCGAGTTCGCCGACGTCGAGCTGGTCTTCGACGCCACCTCGGCCGGCGCACACCGGCACCACGACGAGGTGCTGCGGGCGCACGGCCGCACGGTGGTCGACCTGACCCCGGCCGCCATCGGCCCGTACGTGGTGCCACCGGTCAACCTGGACGAGCACCTGCACGAGCCGAACGTCAACATGGTGACCTGCGGCGGGCAGGCGACCGTGCCGATCGTCGCCGCGGTACGCCGGATCACCCCGGTGGCGTACGGCGAGATCGTCGCGTCGATCGCGTCGAATTCGGCCGGTCCGGGCACCCGGGCCAACATCGACGAGTTCACCGAGACCACGGCCCGCGCCATCGAGGTGGTCGGCGGCGCCGAGCGGGGCAAGGCGATCATCGTGCTGAACCCGGCGGACCCGCCGCTGCTGATGCGCGACACCGTCTACTGCCTCTGCCCGGACGCCGACGCCGACACCGCCGCCATCGCCGCCTCCGTGGCGGACATGGTGGCGAGGGTCCAGGAGTACGTCCCCGGCTACCGCCTCAAGCAGGACGTGCAGTTCGAGCGGGTGCGGGCGTACCTGCCGTCGCTCGGGCGGGAGCTCACCGCGTTGCAGGTGTCGGTCTTCCTGGAGGTCTCCGGCGCCGGACACTACCTGCCGGCGTACGCCGGCAATCTCGACATCATGACCTCCGCCGCGCTGCGCACCGCCGAGCGGCTGGTGGCCCTGCGCTCCTCGGAGGTGACTGCGCAATGACCGACCTGTACATCCAGGACGTGACGCTGCGCGACGGCATGCACGCCGTCGCGCACCAGTACACCGTCGACCAGGTGCGCGCGATCGCCGCCGCGCTGGACGCCGCCGGGGTGGCCGCGATCGAGGTGGCGCACGGCGACGGGCTCGCCGGGTCCAGCGTCAACTACGGTCACGGCGCGGCAAGCGACGCCGACTGGATCTCGGCGGCCGCCGAGGTGCTGACCACGGCGAAGCTGACCACCCTGCTGCTGCCGGGCATCGGCACGATCGCCGACCTGAAGGCCGCGAAGGCGCTCGGCGTGACAAGCGTGCGGATCGCCACCCACTGCACGGAGGCGGACATCTCCGCCCAGCACATCTCCTGGGCGCGGGAGAACGGCATGGACGTGGCCGGGTTCCTGATGATGTCGCACATGAACGACCCGGCCGGGCTGGCCGGGCAGGCCAAGCTCATGGAGTCGTACGGGGCGCACTGCGTCTACGTCACCGACTCCGGTGGGCGGCTGCTGATGTCCGACGTGGCGCAGCGGGTCGACGCGTACCGGCAGGTCCTCGATCCGGATACGCAGATCGGCATCCACGCCCACCACAACCTGTCGCTCGGGGTGGCCAACAGCGTGCTCGCCGTCGAGCACGGCCGGATCTCCGGGTCCGCACCCGTCGGCGCCGACGCGACACACGGGCGGACCGTCCGCGTCGACGCCTCCCTCGCGGGCATGGGCGCGGGCGCCGGCAACGCGCCGCTGGAGGTCTTCGTGGCGGTCGCCGAGCTGCACGGCTGGAAGCACGGCTGCGACGTGTTCGCGCTGATGGACGCCGCGGACGACCTCGTCCGCCCTTTGCAGGACCGCCCGGTCCAGGTGGACCGGGAGACGCTCTCCCTGGGGTACGCGGGGGTCTATTCCAGCTTCCTCCGGCACGCCGAGCGAGCTTCGGAGCGCTACGGCGTCGACGTCCGGTCGATCCTGGTCGAGTTGGGTCGCCGTCGGATGGTCGGCGGCCAGGAGGACATGATCGTGGACGTGGCACTCGACCTTGCCGGTAAGGAGCCGGTGAGCGCGAGGAGTGAGCCGGGTCTGCGAGCCCCGCAGTCGCGAACGAAGGATGAGCCGGTGAGCGCGAGGAGTGAGCCGGGTCTGCGAGCCCCGCAGTCGCGAACGAAGGATGAGCCGGTGAGCGCGAGGAGTGAGCCGGGTCTGCG
>NZ_JBEYTK010000004.1:604933-630748 GCF_040643015.1 Micromonospora sp. NPDC047527
CGAGCCCCGCAGTCGCGAACGAAGGAAGATGCAGCATGATCGGCGTGGACACCCTGGGCGTCGCGGCGAAGCTCGGCGAGGCCGCCGACACCGCCACGGCGATTCCGCAGCTCGCTGACGAGGTGGGCCTGGACGTGCCGACCGCGTACGGCGTGCAGGCCGCGCTGGTGCAGCGCCGGCTGGATCGCGGCGAACGGCTCATCGGTCTGAAGATGGGGCTGACCAGCCGGGCGAAGATGGCCCAGGTCGGCGTGGACGAGGTGATCTGGGGGCGGCTCACCGACGCGATGCGGGTGCCCGACGGCGGTGTCGTCGACCCGTCCGCGTACATCCATCCCCGGGTTGAACCGGAGGTGGCGTTCCTTCTGGACCGGTTGCCCGAGCCGGGCGAGCCGGTCGGCGACTTCGCCAGCGCGGTCCGCGCGGTCGCCCCGGCCATCGAGCTGATCGACTCCCGGTACGCCGACTTCCGCTTCTCGCTTCCGGACGTGATCGCCGACAACACCTCGGCGGCGGCGTTCGTGATCGGGCCGTGGTCGCCTGTGCCGGCGGGTCTGGACAACCTCGGCGTGCTGCTGGAGGTCGACGGTCGGGTGGCGCAGGTCGGCTCGACGGCGGCGATCCTCGGCGACCCGCGCCGCGCGCTCGACGAGGGCATCCGGCTGGCCGGCCGACACGGGGTACGCCTGGAATCCGGATGGGTGTTCCTGGCCGGCGCCGCCACGGCGGCTGTTCCGCTGCGGCCCGGCGCCCATGTCCGTGCCGTCGTGGAGAAGCTCGGCACCGCCTCCCTGCGGGCGTCGGAGTGACCGCGCGGGTGGTGGCCGGCAAGGCCGTGCCACGCGGCGCGTTCCCGCACGTCAAGGTCGCGGGCGGGTTCGTCTTCGTCTCCGGTACGTCGTCACGGCGGCCGGACAACACGTTCGTCGGTGTGTCGGTCGACGAACTCGGCACCACGAACCTCGACATCCGGGCACAGACGCGTGCGGTCATCGAGAACATCCAGGACCTGCTGCGTTCGGTCGGCGCGGACCTCGCCGACCTGGTGCAGATGACGTCGTACCTGGTCAACATGAATGACTTCGGTGGCTACAACGAGGTGTGGGCGGAGTTCTTCGACGCGTCGGGGCCGACCCGAACGACGGTGGCGGTACACCAGTTGCCCCACCCGCACCTGCTCATCGAAATCCAGGCCGTGGCCCTTCTTCCCTCCGGAGGTCAGTCGTGAGTGAGATCGCCGAACCGTTCAGCTTTCCGGGTTGGATCGCGGACAACCAGCACCTGTTGAAGCCGCCGGTGGGCAACAAGGAGATGTTCCCCGGCGGGGACGACTTCATCGTGATGGTGGTGGGCGGGCCCAACCAGCGCACCGACTTCCACGTGGACCCGTACGAGGAGTTCTTCTACCAGGTCAAGGGCAACATGCACATCAACCTGATGACCCCCGAGGGGCCGCGTACGGTGCACGTGCGCGAGGGGCAGATGTGGATGTTGCCGCGTAACACCCCGCACTCGCCGCAGCGGCCGGAGCCCGGCTCGATCGGTGTGGTCGTCGAGCGGATCCGCGAGGACGGCACCCTGGAGAAGTTCCAGTGGTACTGCCCGGAGTGCGGGCACAAGGTGCACGAGGTGGAGTTGCAGGTCCGCGACATCGCGGCCGACCTGCCGCCGGTGTTCCAGGCGTTCTACGCCGACGAGCAGGCTCGTACCTGCGCCAACTGCGGCACCCTGCACCCGGGTAAGGGCTGATGGCGGCAGGTGTCGTCGACGTGCACACGCACGTCGTACCGAAGGGTTGGCCGGACCTCGGCGCCGCGTGCGGCGGGTCCGGGTGGCCGTGGCTGCGGGTCGACTCCGAACGCGCCGCGATGATCATGGTGGGGGAGACGGAGTTCCGTCCGATCGGCGCCGAGTGCTGGGACGCGTCCCAGCGGCTGGCCGACATGGACGCCGACGGCGTGGACGTGCAGGTCGTCTCGCCCACCCCGGTCTTCTTCAGCTACGACCGCCCCGCTGACCAGGCGGTCAAGGTCGCCCGGATCTTCAACGACCTGACCCTGGAGGTCACCGCGGCCGGCGGCGACCGGCTGGTGCCGTTCTGCCAGGTGCCGTTGCAGGACCCGGACGCCGCCTGCGCCGAACTGGACCGCTCCCTGGCCGCCGGGCACGTCGGTGTGGAGATCGGCAACCACGTCGGCGACCGCGACCTGGACGACGCCGGCGTGGTCACCTTCCTGCAACACTGCGCAGAGGTGGGCGCGCCGGTCTTCGTCCATCCGTGGGACATGCCGGGCAGCCCCCGGCTGGACCGGTGGATGGCGCGTTGGCTCACCGGAATGCCTGCCGAGACGCACCTGTCGGTGCTGGCGATGATCCTGGGCGGCGTCTTCGACCGCGTGCCGGACACGCTGCGGATCTGCTTCGCGCACGGCGGCGGCAGTTTCCCGTTCTGGCTCGGTCGCGCCGACAACGCCTGGCACCGGCGCGGGGACCTGGTCCGTGGCGCGTCCGCCGGCCCGCCCAGCAGCTACGTCGACCGCTTCCACGTCGACTCGGTCGTCTTCGCGCCTCCGGCGCTGCGGCTGCTGGTCGACACCATCGGGGAGGACCGGGTGCTCGTCGGCAGCGACTACCCGTACCCGTTGGGTGAGCGCCCGGCCGGCGCGGTGGTCCGCGACGCCGACTTCCTCACCGACGACCAGCGCGGCAAGCTGCTGTCCGCCAACGCCCGGCGCTTCCTGTACGGCTGAGGCCGTCTCGCCCGGGCGCGGGCAGATCTTGGACAGTTTCCGTTCGGGGCGAGCGGAAACTGTCCAAGATCTGCGTGTCGGCGCGTGTCGGCGCGTGTCGAGTGCGCTGGGGGGCGACGGGCGGCAGGATGACGGGATGGCCGAGCCGCACGACTTGACCGCGTTGGAGCAGGCCACCGCCATCGCCGGCGGTGAGATGTCCAGCGTCGAGTTGGTCGAGCACTACCTGCGCCGGGTAGCGGCCATCGGCGACACCGTGGGCGCGTTCGTCACGGTCACCCCGGAGCTGGCCCGGGAGGCCGCCCGCGCCGCCGACGCCGCGCCCGTGCAGGGGCGAGGCCCGCTGCACGGCGTACCCACCGCGATCAAGGACCTCACCCTCACCGCCGGGGTCCGCACCACCTTCGGCTCGGCGGCGTTCGCCGACTTCGTCCCGCCCGTCGACGCCGACGTGGTCCGGTTCATCAAAGCCGCCGGCCTGGTCAGCCTCGGCAAGACGACCACCTCGGAGCTGGGCTGCTCGCTCTACTCCGAGGGCCGCGTCGCGCCGCCGGCACGCAATCCGTGGCAGCTCGCGTACACCGCCGGTGGGTCCAGTGGCGGCGCGGCGGCGGCGGTGGCGGCCGGGCTGGTCCCGGTCGCCCAGGGCTCGGACGGCGGCGGTTCGCTGCGCATCCCGGCGTCGCTCTGCGGCCTGGTCGGCTACAAGCCCAGTCGCGGTGTGGTGTCCGGCGGGCCGCTCGGCTCCGGCGCGTTCGGCCTGCCCACCAGCGGGCCGCTCGGACGGACCGTCACCGACGTCGCCGCGCTGCTCGACGTGATGGCCGTGCCGGTGCCCGGCGAGCCCTACCTGCCGCCGCCCGCCCCGCCCGGGGGATATCTGGCCGCCGCCCGCCGGGCCGAGCCCGGCCGGCTGCGGATCGGCCGGTTCACCACGCCGATGCTCGCCGACGAGCCGGTGCACCCCGACTGCGTGGCCGCCGTCGACCGGGCCGCCGCGCTGCTCACCGCCGCCGGCCACGAGGTGGTCGAGGTGCCACCGCCGCTCGGGCCCGAGGCGTGGCCGCTGTTCGAGACCATCTGGTACGTCCTGGCGCTCTCCCCGGTGCACCCGCAACGCGAGGCGGAGCTGCTGCCACTGACCCGGCTGCTGCGGGCACGAGGCGCCGAGATCTCCGCCGGCGAGCTCGCCGTCACCCTCGGCGAGTTGCAGGCGCAGGTCCGTCTCGGCGCCCGTCGCACCGCTGGCTGCGACCTGCTGCTCTGCCCCACCCTCGCCGCCCCGCAGGCGCCCGTTGGCTGGTTCACGGCCGACGGTGACCCGGCGGCCGACTTCGACCGGCAACGCCGATTCTCGCCCTACTGCGCCATTTTCAACGTCACCGGCGACCCCTCGGTGTCCCTGCCGGTCGGCACGACGGCCACCGACGGGCTGCCCGTCGGGGTGCTGCTCACCGGCCGGTACGGCGACGATGCGCGTCTCATCGCGACAGCTGCGCAACTGGAGCACGCCAGTGACTGGTGGGATCACCACCCCGCAATCTGGCGGGCGGTCGACTCCGCTAACGTGAATGGCGACGGAATCGGTCGGTCGCCATCGTGATCGTCCATCCGACCCGGTTGTTCGAGGTCCTTCTTCCGCCTGGGGGCGTTGGGATTGTCTGTTACCGAGACGTTGCTGGTCTTCGTCGGCATCCCGGTGGTCGCGGTGTTGGTGATCACCGGTCTGGCGTACGCCGGAAGCCGTGGTGGTGGCACCGGCGGCGGTGGTGGCGCCAAGCGCTACCGGCCGGGCCGGCCCTTCGACTTCACTCCGGTCTGGTTCCTGGGCCGCCCGGGGCAGCTGGCCGACTCGGCCGGCACCGCGCTGACGGCGGGCGCTCAGGCACCCGCCCTGACCAGCCACAAGCTTGAGCAGGCCAGCGTCCAGGCGCCGGCCGGTGGAACCGGAGGCGCAAGTGACCGTTGGTGAGAAGCAGACCGAGACGGCGAACCCGCCCGAGGTGCTGGACGGGCCGTTCTCGACCCGCCAGCTGCTGCGCATCGACGAGGCCCTGCGCCTGGCCGACCAGGGCACCGGCCTGGTCTTCTCGATCTTCGTCGGCGGCCTCGACGAGCCGATCCGCGAGCACGCCCAGCGGCTGCACCGTCAGCTCGCCGACCCCGACCGGTCGGTGCTGATCGCGGTGTCACCCAACCAGCGCCAGTTGGAGATCGTCACCGGGCGGCACGCCCGCAAGCGCATCCCCGACACGTACGCCAAGCTGGCCGCGCTCTCCATGGTCGGCGCCTTCAGCGGCGGCGACCTGGCCGGCGGCATCATCAACGGCCTAGACCAGCTGGCCAGCCACGCCGGCAAGGGCTGACCCACCCGCCACGAGGACTCGCCCGGCTCACGCCGAGGCCCGGCCCATGCCGCGGCCTATGCCGAGGCCCTGCTGACGCCGCGGCTGCTGCCCGGCCCATGTCGCGGCCGGCCACGCGGCGCGCCTAGCCCACGCCACGCGCCTAGCCCACGCCGCGCACCCGGCCCGCGCCGCGCAAGATCGCGCTCGAACATGGAAGTAGGGGTCTCGCCTGCGCGGGAGGCCCCTACTTCCATGTTCGGGTGTGATCTCCCGTCTCGTGCGTCTCGTGGCTTGGTGAACGCGGCTGAGCATGCACCGTGAGCAGTGCACCGGGCGAAGATCCACACCACATCGCCGATGTGGGGGTGTCCGCGACACGGGACACCCCCACATCGGCGATCTGGAGTCGATCAACCGGCCGACGCCGCCGCTGGGGCTGACGCGGGCGGACATCGACGCCGACGCGGGCTTACGCCGGTCCGGGGCCGGCGCGGGCTCATACCCACGCCGACCCCGGGCCGGTGGTAGCCAGGTCAGGCCTGGGCGTCCCTCGCGCGGGCCTTGAGCGCCCGCACCACACCGTCGCGGCCCTCGGCGACCAGCCGGCGTAGCGGAGCGGGGTGCCCGTCCTCGGCCAGCCACGCGTCGGTGGCCGCCACCGTGTCGTCGTCGACCAGGTAGGTCGGGTACGCCAGCTGCGCGAACTCCTGCGCCGGCTCGCTGTCCCGGGTGGCCCACACCTGGCCGACCACCGCGAAGTACCGCTCCCGGTACGGGGCGACCAGCTCCACCTGCGCCGGGTGGGCGAAGCCCTGCAACAGCGCCCGGTGCCGCCAGTTCGGCAGCGACTCCGGGCCGGTCAGCAGCTCCCAGACGGCAGCCTTGTTTGCCGCGGTCGGCACCAGCGCGTGCGCGTACGCGGCCTCCCGCTCGCCACTGGCCGTGCGGTCGCTGGCCAGCTCCGCCTCGACCTCGGCCGGGCTGGCCGCGCCGTTGGCGACCAGCGCGCCGAGCACCGTCCAGCGCAGCTCGGTGTCCACGGTCAGGCCGGCCGGCGCGCCGGAGCCGTCCAGCCAGCCGCGCAGCGTGGCCAGGTCCTCGTCGGACCGGGCCGCCGAGGTGTACGCCCGAGCCCAGGCCAGCTGGAAGCCGCTCCCCGGCTCGGCCGCGGCGAGCGCGTCCTTCGCCGCACGCGCCAGCCCTGCCCAGCCGGTCGGCGCCCAGGCCGGGTCGGCGTAGAGGGTGAGGGAGGTGGTGGCCTGGCGCAGGGTGGCGGTGACCAGGTTGATGTCGGTCTCGGCGGGCAGCCCGGCCAGCACCAGCGCCACGTAGTCGCGGGTCGCCAGCTCGGCGTCACGGGTCATGTCCCACGCGGCGGTCCAGCACAGCGCGCGGGCCAGCGACGACTCGAAGCCGCCGATGTGCTGCACCACGGTCGCCATCGAGCGGTCGTCGAGGCGCAGCTTGGTGTAGCTCAGGTCGTCGTCGTTGAGCAGCAGCACGTCGGCGGCCCGGACGCCACGCAGCTCGGCGAGGTCGGTCCGTTCGCCGGTCACGTCCACCTCGTACCGCTCACGGCGGACCAGCCGCCCGCCGGTCAGGTCGTACAGGCCCACGCCGATGCGGTGCGTGCGCAGCGTCGGGTACGCCGCCGGCGCCTCCTGCCGCACCACCACCTGCTCGTACGTGCCGTCCGCGCCGATCGTCACCTCCGGCCGCAGCGTGTTGACCTGCGCGGTCTCCAGCCACTGCGCGGCGAACTTGCGCAGCTCCCGCCCGGAGGCCGCCTCCAGCTCGGTGAGCAGGTCGTCGAAGGTGGCGTTGCCCCAGGCGTGCTTGCCGAAGTACGCCCGCAGGCCGGCCACAAACGGCTCCTCACCGACGTACGCGACGAGCTGCTTGAGAACGCTCGCGCCCTTGGCGTACGTGATGCCGTCGAAGTTGACCTCGACGGCCTCCATGTCCGGCATCTCGGTGTAGACCGGGTGGGTGGAGGAGAGCTGGTCCTGCCGGTAGCCCCAGTTCTTCCGGATGGACAGGAACGTCGTCCACGCCTCGGTGAACCGGGTGGCGTTGGTGTTGCACCAGTGGCTGGCCCACTCGGCGAACGACTCGTTGAGCCACAGGTCGTTCCACCAGCGCATGGTGACCAGGTCACCGAACCACATGTGGGCCATCTCGTGCAGGATCGTGTTGGCCCGCTGCTCGTACTCGAAGTCGGTGACCTGCGAGCGGAAGATGTAGTGCGACTCGGCGTGCGTGACGCAGCCGAAGTTCTCCATCGCGCCGGCGTTGAAGTCGGGCACCCAGAGCTGGTCGTACTTCGGCAGCGGGTAGCGCACGCCGAACTTCTCGTGGAAGAAGTCGAAGCCCTGCTTGGTGATCAGGAACAGGTCGTCGGAGTCCAGGTACTGCGACATCGACGCCCGGCAGAACACCCCCAGGTCGATGCCGTCGTGGGTGTCGCGCACCTCGTGGTACGGCCCGGCGCACATCGCCGTGATGTAGGTGCTCATCCGGGGCGACTCGGCGAAGTGCAGCGTCTTGAGCCCCTCACCCGCCGGCTCCTCGCGCTGCACGGGCATGTTGGAGACCGCGCGCCAGTGCGCCGGCACGGTGGCGTGCCAGGTGTAGACGCTCTTCAGGTCGGGCTGGTCGAAGCAGGCGAACACCTTCTGCGCGTCGGCCGTCTCGAACTGGCTGTAGAGGTACGTCTCGCCGTCCACGGGGTCGACCGTGCGGTGCAGGCCCTGGCCGCTGTTGGAGTAGGCGAAGTCCGCGTCGACCACCAGGACGTTCTCGCTGCCCAGGCCGGACAGGATCAGACCCTTCTCGGCCGACCAGTCGGACAGGTCGACCGGAGCGCCGTTCAGCGTCGCGGACCGCACCGACTCGGCGGCCACCTCGATGAACGTGCTCGCGCCCGGCTCGGTGCAGCCGAACCGGACCTCGGTCGTCGACCGGAACGTGCGACCGTCGGCCGCCAGCACGGCGGTTGACAGGTCCAGACTGATGTCGTACCCGGTCACGTCGAGCAGGCGGGCCCGCTCGGTCGCCTCGACCTGCGTCAGGTTGCGCACTCCCGGCACTGTTTGTCTCCATCCCACATCTCGCCGTACGCCCGGCGGCGCCCGTCTGCCGACCGCTCGTGGCGTCGGCCCGGACCCGAGTCTTCCACGTACGGACAGCCCGCGGTGGCCGAGGTCACGCTCTCATTCGGGTGCCGGCCGACGGGCCGTGGGGTGAGGATCGGGGGTGCGCGCCGCACACCTGGCGCCACTGCAATGAAGGGACCTCACCGTGACCGATCGTGTCACTGCCGACATGTGGTTCGACCCGGCCTGCCCGTGGGCGTGGATCACGTCCCGCTGGCTGCTGGAGGTCGAGCAGGTCCGTGATGTGGACATCCGTTTCCACGTGATGAGCCTGGCCGTGCTCAACGAGGGCCGCGACGAGCTGCCCGAGGGGTACAAGGAGTTCCTGAAGACCGCCTGGGGCCCGGTGCGGATCTGCATCGCCGCCGAGCAGCGGTACGGCACCGATGCCCTGCGCCCGCTCTACACCGCGTTCGGCACCCGGATCCACCTCGGCAAGGAGGAGCGAGGCCAGGCGCTGTACGTCGCCGCGCTGACCGACGCCGGCCTGGACCCGGCGCTGGCCGCGGCGGCCGACAGCACCGACTACGACGAGGCGCTGCGGGCCAGCCACGAGGCCGGCATGCGCCCGGTCGGCCAGGACGTGGGCACCCCGGTCATCCACGCGCCCGGCCCGGACGGCACTCCGGTCGCGTTCTTCGGCCCGGTGATCACGCCGGCCCCGAAGGGCGAGGCAGCCGGTCGGCTCTGGGACGGCGTGCTGCTGGTCGCCGGCACCCCCGGCTTCTACGAGCTCAAGCGCACCCGCGAGCAGGGCCCGGTCTTCGACTGATCCACGACCCACGCCCCCGGCCGGACACCCCTCGGATGCCCGGGCGGGGGCGTGTCGGCGTCGGGCGGCGGGTACGCCTCGCGGTCACGGCGTCACCGGTGGGCGGGCGGCGTCGTTTCCCTCGGTGTCCGCCGCAGCGACCCGCAGGGCCGCCCGCAGCTCGTGGAGGCAATCCCGATGGCGAAGCACCGTGCGTCCGGTGACGATCAGTTGACCCGGCAGGGGGTGATCGAGACTCCCGGTGCGGCGTACTGGTCGGTCGACGACTCCCGCTGGCCGACGGTCCGCCCCGACCTTCCCGCCCACCTCGTGGACCTGCTCGCGCCACCCATCGTGGTCGGCGTGGCCCGGGTGCCGGTCACCTCCCGCCTGACACCGCCCACGCCGCCGGCCGGCACCGGGTCGGCCGTGCCGGCCAGACCCGCGCTCACGCCCCTGGCCGGCACCGCGTCGGTCGGGCCGGATGGGGCCGCGCCCACGCCGCCGGCCGGGGCCGGGTCGGCCGTGCCGGCCAGACCCGCGCTCACGCCGCTGGTCGGCACCGCGCCGGTCGGGCCGCTGACGTCGGCGGCCGACCCCGTGCCGGCCGAGCGTCCGGCGGTGCCGGCCGAGCTCACCCCAGCCATGGTCGCGCCCGCCAGGGCGCCGGCTGACGGGTCGATGCCGGCTGACGGCTCGACGCCGGATGGCGGCGAGCCCGTCGTGGCAGCCGCGCCGGCCGAGCCGGCCCCGCCCCCGCCGGCGCCCGCCAACCCGCGTCCCGTACCGACGCCGCCGTTGAACCCACGGCCGGTTCCGGGGCCGCCGCCCGAGCCGCGCCCGGTGCCGGGACCGCCCGCGACGCCCCGCCGCAGCGCGACCAGCGGGCCCATCGGGAACGGCCGGCGGGGCAACGGCGGGCCGGCCGTCGCCGGCCGGCACCGTCGCCACAACGGCACCTCCGGACGCGCCGGCTGACTATCGGCCCCCGGCCCCGGCACTTTCATCTGGTGGACGCCGCGCGGGTCCCCGTCGGCAGGGCCGCCGCCGCCGGTAGCGTCAGTGGGCATGACGGTCGTACATCCGATCGCCCGGGCCTGGATCACCACCGGCGGCACCGGCGCGCAGAACTATGACGAGTTCGCTGACGACGCGGAGATCACCTCGATCATCGAGGCGAATCCGCACAGTGCCCTCGGCATCGAAATGCCGCACCGGGCACCGGAGAGCCTGGGGAAGTCCTTCCTCGACGCGCTGCCGGACGCGGTGGCCCGCCTCACCGAGGCCAAGGACGACGGCAGCTACACCCCCGCCGATCAGGTGGTGGTGCTCTACCGGATCAGCGCCCCGGGCGAGGCCGCCGCGTACGGGCTGTTCGCGATGGTGGACACCGACCAGATCTCCACGCGGGCCGACGAGCCGGGCCTGGTCATCCGCAACGAGGACGTCTTCATCGCCAAGGTGCGTGAGCGGGTCGCGTTGGCCGAGGCGCTCGGCCACCTGCTCTCACCCGTACTCCTGCTGCAGACCGGCACCGGCGACGAGCTGCACGCCGCGCTCGCGGCGGCGACCGACGCGGCCGGCGTGCCCGCCGCGACGGACACTGACCAGGCGGGGCGCACCCACGCCATCTGGCTGCTCGGCCCCGGGCCGGAGCAGGACGCGCTGACCGCCCTCGCCGGTGGCGGCGAGCTGGTCGTCGCCGACGGCAACCACCGCAGCCTGGCCGCCCAGACCGGGGCGATGCCGCGCTTCCTGGCCGTGGTGACCACCCCGGCGTCGGTGGCCATTCAGCCCTACAACCGGCTGGTCAGCGAGCTGACCACCACGCCCGGCGAGCTGCTCGACCGGCTGCGCGCGGCCGGCGCGCAGGTGGAGCCGATCGACGGCCCGGTCGAGGTCCCGGCGGCCGGCGGCACCGTCCACCTCTGGCTTGCCGGCCAGGGGTACGCGGTGCGACTGCCCGCCACCGCCGCCGACCGGCTGGAGAACCTGGACCACGCCCAGGTCGAGCGACTGCTGCTGCGCGACGCGCTGGGGCTGGAGCCGGGCGACAAGCGGATCACGTACGTGGGCGGTGACTACCCGGCCAGCTGGCTGACCGGGGAGGTCGACGCCGGGCGGGCCGAGCTGGCCATTCTGATCGCGCCGGTGACCGTGTCGGACTTCGTCGCGGTGAACCTGGCCCGGGAGAAGATGCCCCGCAAGAGCACCTGGTTCACCCCGAAGGCACGCGGCGGCCTGGTGGTCGCCGAGCTGCCGTACTGAGCGGTCAACCGCCCGCCCGTGTGACGAACCCGGCTCTCCGACGCCGCCCCTGCGGCGTCGGAGACGGCGGCCTGACAGACTGCCCGGTATGCGCGTCTACCTGGGATCCGATCACGCCGGTTTCGAGTTGAAGGTGCACCTGGCCAATCACTTGGCCAAGCAGGGGTACGACGTGGTCGACGTCGGTCCGCACAGCTACGACCCCGACGACGACTACCCGGCGTTCTGCCTGCACACCGGCGACCGGGTGGTGGCCGACGAGACCGCCCTCGGAGTGGTCATCGGCGGTTCCGGCAACGGTGAGCAGATCGCCGCTAACAAGATCGCTGGGGTACGCGCCGCGCTGGCCTGGAGCGTCGAGACCGCTCAGTTGGCCCGCCAGCACAATGACGCGAACGTGGTCGCGGTCGGTGCCCGTCAGCACACCCTGGACGAGGCCACCGGCATCGTCGAGGCGTTCCTGAACACGCCGTTCTCCGGCAACGAGCGGCACGCCCGCCGGATCGACCAGGTCGCCGAGTACGAGCGGACCCGGCAGCTGCCCGACCTGCCCTGACCGCGCTCGCCCCTGACCGCGCTCGCCCCTGACCGCGCTCGCCCCTGACCGCGCTCGCCCCTGACCGCGCTCGCCGAGGTGGGCGCGGCCCGAGGCTGACCGCGCTCGTGGCGGTCAGCGCGGCGAGCGGGGGAGGTCCTCGCGGGGCACCCAGTTGCGCCGGACGACGACCACCCGGGCCTCCGCCTCGGCGAGGTCGTCCTCGGTGGGCCGGGCCGCGTCCCGGGCGCGCAGTGCGGCGCTCAGCCCCACCTGGGACGAGCCGGAGCCGACCAGCCCGCGCAGGCCTCGCTCGCCGTCGCGTTCGTCGCCGCCCCCGTTGCGGCGTCGGGGCGGCGGATCCACCCCGTCGTGCACCCCGGCCGTGCTGACCGTCGAGCCGTCGGGGCCTCGACCGGCCGGGTCGGGGTCCGCGTGGTGGCGCAGCCGTCGTCGGCGTCGGTCCGGGTCACCCATCAGCCGACCGTACCCCGCCCGGGGTGGGATCCGACACCATGGTGCCGGTCCGCGCCCTACGGGGCTCGGCGACCGATTTGCCGGCTGGCTACCCTCGGGTTCAGGCGGTGGTGGTGCCGCCGGTCAGGGGGAGGACGAGATGGCAGACCAGACGCAGCCGTGGGCGGAGCGAACCGTGGAGGTGCCACCGCAGGCCGGCGTCGGTGTGCCGCCACAGCGGGACGGGTTCCGCCGTGGTGTGGCGCCGGTGGGCCAGCCGCGTAACCCGCGGACCGTGCCGTTCCCGGTGGTCGAGCAGGAGCCGACCGGGACGGGCTGGCCGGGTGAGCCGGCGCCACGCCGGCCGTTGAGCTGGCGGTTGGCGCAGTTGCGCCGCGGCGGCGAGTGGAGTGCGGCCGGGGGTCTCTTCGCGTTCGTCTGCTGGGGGATCTGGGCGCTCTCCGGTCAGGGTGACCTGTCCGGCCCGCTGCTGGTGCTGGTGCTGAGCCTGCTGGTGGCGGTCGGTCTGTTCGCGCTGTCCCGGATGATCGGCCGGCTGGTGCTGGAGCGGCAGTTCGGACGGGTGCGGCGTACCGCTCGGGGTGCCCACCTGGCGACCGCGGTCTTTCTCGTCGGTCTCGGGGTGGCCTGGCTCCAGCAGACCGAGTGGGTCGTCTCGGCCTGGAACTGGATCTCCACGAACTGACCCCGGCGTACGCCCGGGCGGGCAGGCCCTCGCCGCCCGCCCGCCCGCGCGTCCGGTCGCGGCACACCGCGACACCGGCCGTGCCCCCACCAGGTAAGGCCGCTGCTTACCCGGCCGGCCACGATTCATCCGTGGCCGGTCGGCACTGCTCCGACGATCAGCCCGCGGGTGCCTGGGCGGCGGCGTAGTCACGGGCCACCCGGACCATCTCGACGAGCCCGCCCGCGTACTCCTGGGATTCGCCGTGCGCCTCGTCGAACGGCGGCTGGAAGCCGACGCCCTCCCACTGGCCGGTGGTCGGGTTCCACCGGTCGTTGCCGACCTCGAAGTCCCACGCGAAGATGCCCAGCTCGTAGTAGAGCTGGTCGGCGGAGTTTCCGGCTGCGGAGTACAGCACGTCGGCGACCGGGCCGGTCTGGGACGGCCAGGTGACGGTGCCGCGCTCCTGAGCGATGGCGCCGACGATCCGCCGGGCGCTGTTGAGGAACAGCGTCGACTCGTCGATCGAAGGCCGGGGCAGGGTGATCCGGCCGTCGGCGCGGTACGCCCCCGGCGGCCACATGAAGTACCCGCCGTAGGAGTGCACGTTCATCGCGAACTTGATGTTCGGGTGGGCCTGGGCCAGCGCGATGACGTTCCCACTCTCGGCCTCGGACAGCTCCGCCGTGCCGGCGTAGTTGCCGGACAGGCAGTTGGCGCTGGCGCCCACGTACCCGTCGAAGTACGACCCGACGGTGTAGTTGCGGTTGAGGTCGACGCCCCACGAGTTGCGGTTCTTCGGGTCGCGGGCCGACCCGGCGCAGTGGTTGACCAGGTTCTTGCGCTGGAAGTTGAAGTCGTTGAACGAGTAGTTCGCGCCGTCCGGGTTGACCGTCGGTATGACGAAGATGTCGACCTGTTCCAGCAGCTCACGGGTGGCCGCGTCGGTACGGGCGTTGGCCAGCATCCGCTCGGCGAACTCCAGCGTCACCAGCGGCGTGGCCCACTCCCGGGCGTGTTCCTGGGAGTACGCGAGGACGCCGACCCGGGAGCCGTCCCGGTGTACGCCGAGGCGCAGCGCCTGCACCGTCCACGGCTTCGCCGGCACCTCGGTGCCCTGGAGGCCGTCGTCCAGGCGGGCGGGGCCGGCGACCGGCATGGGCAGCCCGGCCGAGCCGTCCTCGACGGTGGCCCGGAACCGGTTCGCCTGGCGGGCGTTGATCGCCGCCGCGACCTCGTCGGTGGTGCTCACGGTCTTGCCGGCGGTGTCGGTGGCGAGCGAGACGGTGAGAACACGGTCGCGGTAGCCGACGGTCAGCGGGCGGTTCCGCCGGCCCGGGTCGACCGTCCGCACCTGCACACCGTTCATGCTCTGGTCGCCGAAGCGGACCGACTCCACGACCACGGCGGCGACCGCCGGGTCACCGAGGTACGCGGCGGCGGTGCGCCGGTATCCCTGGGTCTTGTTCGGCAGGTCGATCACGTCCACCAGGTCCCGGTACTGGCGGGCCAGCCGCTTGATCCGCGCCTGGATGTCGACCGGCGTCAGGTACGCGTCGATGAAGTCCTTCTGGTAACCGGCGGGCACGGGCGGCGGGGCGGCATTCGGCCAGAGTGTCGGGGTGACCACCCGGCTGACCCCGCCGAGGCTGGAGGTGGCGGTCAACTGGACCGGCCGGCTCGGCATCGGCTGGGGAAGGTTGTAGTGGTACTGGTACTCGCCGGAGTCCTCGAACCGGTACAGCGGGAAGGTGCCGGTGGCGCCGTCGGCCGTCCGCCAGCTGACGGTGATCTCCACGTCCGGGTCGTCGGTGGCGGTCGTGGCCACCTGGGCCTGTAGGAAGGTCTGCCCACCCGTGGTCCACCAGTACGCCTGCTGCACCTGGAGGGTGTCCACGGCCGCGGCGGCGGTGGTCCGCTGACTCGTCGCCGGTGCGCGCAGCCCGGCGGCGGTACGGGCCTGAGCCGCGCGGACGCTCTCGGCGAAGTGCCGGGTGCCGTCCCCGGCGCGCTGCACGATCTGCACGGCCGTGGCGCCCTGTGCGGTCAGCTCGGCGAGCTGCGCGCCGCTGAGCACCAGGTCGGCGAGGATCCGCCCGTCCCGGGCTCGGGGCCGGTTGGCCAGGTCTGCGCCGCTGGCGACCAGCCGGTCGAGCTGAGCCTGGTCGCGGAGCTGCACCCGCACGAGGGCGGTCTCGGTGGCGGTCAGGGTGATCGGTGCGGGCGCGGTGGTGGGTGCCGCGGTGGCCGGACCGGGGTGGGACAGTGCCGCGCTGATCAGGATCGCTGTGCTGGCGGCAGCTGTCCACCGTCGTCGGACGTTCATGTGCCCTCCTGACGGACGTCGATGTCACTGCTCCTTACACCAGTGCACAGATCGACATACGTCAAGGGATCTGGTCAATGAGCGCCGTCCGCGGAACCGCGGAGGGTCAACCGCGACGTGCGTCGATGGGCTGCTGGCGGAGGCGGGTTCGGTGCATGCCGCGTCGGACTGCCACGATCACCGCCAGCACCAGGCCAGTGACCACACCGGTGCTGGTCACACCTAATGCCGCCAGGCTGCCCATAGCGGTGTCCTGGGGACCGTAGAAGCGTGGCGGATCACCGATCGAGAGGGCCGGCTGCGGGCCGGCCCCGGCCGCCGTGCAGGTCACCTCGTACCTGCCGGCTGGCTTGGCGTGCAGCGTGAGCAGGCCGCGCCACTGTTCGTTGTCGACCTTGGCACCCGCGACGAGCACGTTGGCTTGCCCGAATTCGACCATTTCCGCGCCGTCCTTTGGGGACGCCGCGCACTTGACGTCAGGAGGGCCCCCATCGGTCGTCCTGAACCACACCATCTTCTCGTCCGAGAGCTGCACCGTGACCGGCTGGCCCAACGGGAGGGGCTGTCCCAGATCACCTTCGGAACGGAGGACGAACAGCAACACCCCGACGGCGGCCAGCGCGCCACCAACGGGAATCAGTGCCGCGATGAAGAACCAGATGCGGCGGGGCCGCAGTTCTACCGGACTGATGACCGGAGCGAGAGTCATGGCGAGATCATGGGCGGTGGGCGGGCGCAGCGCCAGTATCAACGGCGGCGTGCGGTGAAGGCCCGCTCCCAGCCCGGGCTTCTACCGCAGGGTGCGGCGGCCCGTACGTCGCTGAACGCGGCCGCTGGTCGTTGATTCCGTGACAAAAGCGCGAGTTCAGATGCAACCCCGCAAGCCGGACCCCGCGTGACTATCTCGAAACGGGGATCGGAGGCCTGAATGAGCGATCGCGACGCGGCGTTCGCCGAGTACTTCGCGGCAAGGTCCGGCGCCATGCGCAGCACCGCGTACCTGCTGTGCGGCGACTGGCACCGGGCCGAAGACCTGGTCCAGACCACGTTCGTCAAGCTCTACCGGGTCTGGAACCGGATCTTGCGGCACGAGGTGCTCGACAGCTACGTACGCCAGATCCTGATCCGGACCTTCCTCGACGAACGACGGCGCGGCTGGTGGCGGCGCGAGCGGGTCGGGGGCGAGAACGCCGACCAGGCGGCCCCGCCCGACTCTCCGGAGAGTCGACTGGTGCTGCTCCAGGCACTGGCCTCCGTGGCACCGCGCCAGCGGGCCGTCCTGGTGCTCCGCTACTGGGAGGACCTGTCGGTCGAGGACGTCGCGGCGCTGCTGGAGTGCTCTCCAGGGACGGTGAAGAGCCAGGCGGCACGCGGGCTCGACACGTTGCGCGGCCTCCTGGCACCCACGTACAGCGGGATCGAGATGGGGGAGCGATGAACGGAGAAGAGTTGCGCGAGGCGCTGCGCAGCGAGATGGCGAGCACCACCCCGCCACCACCATTGAGTACGGGAGCCACGCTCGACGCCGCGCGGCGTGCGCAACTCCGCCGCCGCGGGCTGTGGGCGTCCCTCGGGTCGGCTGCCGCCGTGCTGGCGGTTGCCGGCTTCGTGGCCGTCGGCACCCCGGGTGGCCGCGTCTACCAACCGGCGGGCCACGGGCCACCGGTCGCCCCGAATGCGTCGGACACCAAGGAGGCGTGGCCGACCGGGCCGGACGGTCTCCCGCAGGAGGACCGGACCGCGCGGGCCGGTTCCAAGCACGACCAGGGTGTCCACCTGCTCAGCCAGGTCGTCTCCGTCGTGCCCGCCGGCTACACCGCGCCGGAGGATCCGGCGAGCCAGCCCGCCGATGAGCGGACGCTGCGGACCCACCAGGCGCAGTTCGAGGACCGGGTGAACGGCGTCGAACTGTGGAGCTACATGGCCTCGGTCGCCGTGGCCCAGGGGAAGGGTGCCGGGCGAGTGATCGTCGAGGTGCACGATGCCGGAAACCAGTTGCCGACCGAGCCGTGCGCGCTGGCCCGAGGATTCTGGGGGATGCAGGGCGAGTGCGAGGTCGAAACCGTCGGAGCGGCGCAGGTGGGCGTGGTGGTCCGAGCGGCCGGCGACGATCGGCTCGACCAGTGGTCGGCCTACCGGCACCCGGATGGCGTGGTGGTCTTCGTGGCGCAGGGCGCGAAGCTCGACGAGAGCCGGTCGGGGTTGAACATGCTGCCGTTCTCCGTGCCGCAGTTGGCGGCCCTCGCGGTCGACGAACGGTTCCACCTGAAGTGACGCGGTGACTCGGCCTCGCCGGGTGGCCCAGGTGCCGCGATCATGCGGTCTACCTGGGCCTTCGTGTGTGTGGAGCGGGCGACGGGAATCGAACCCGCACCGTCAGTTTGGAAGACTGAAGCTCTACCATTGAGCTACGCCCGCGTGCACCCGCCGCAGCGGATGCGTCGACAGCGTACCCAATGGTTGTGTCCGGCGCGCAGCCGCGCCACCGCCCTGCGGCGCCGTGTCGTCCCGGCGCGGCGCGGCAACGCTCCGAGATCCACACAAGGTCGGCGATGTAGTGGTGTCCCGACGCCGTGAAGCCACCACATCGCCGACACGGTGTTGATCTTGGCGACGTGATGACCCGAGGCCTGCGGGAAGGTGGGCTGACTGGTGGCTTTCGGGGGACTTGTCCGGGTGGGGATGCCCCGGCACCGCTTGCGGCGCGGCGACGGCATAGACTGCACGTCGCCACGGGGTGTGGCGCAGCTTGGTAGCGCACTCGCTTTGGGAGCGAGGGGCCGTGGGTTCAAATCCCGCCACCCCGACTGTCGTCCGCGGCCGGGCCGCCCCGGGTGCCGTTCATGCGGTCCCCGGGCGCTGCCGGAGCGTCAGGCCGGCTCACCTACACTCGATGGGCTGAATCACGCCCAGACTCAACTGAGATCCGTCAAGGAGTACGCCTGTGAAGAGCACCGTCGAGACTCTGAGCCCGACGCGCGTGCGGCTCGCCATCGAGGTGCCGTTCGTCGAGCTCGAGCCGAGCCTCAAGAAGGCGTACCGGGAGATCGGTTCGCAGGTCCAGGTCCCCGGTTTCCGCCGGGGCAAGGTGCCGACCGCGGTGATCGACCAGCGGGTGGGCCGGGGCACCGTCCTCAACGAGGCGGTCCAGGATGCCATCCCGGAGAACATCCTCGCCGCGGTGCGTGAGCACGACCTGAAGACGCTGGGTCGTCCGGAGGTCGAGATCACCGAGTTCAACGACGGTGACTCGCTGAACTTCACCGCCGAGGTCGACGTTCGCCCGGAGATCACCCTGCCCGACGCGAGCACCATCGAGGTGACCGTCGACGAGCTGCAGATCGACGAGAGCGAGATCGACGAGCAGGTGAAGAACCTGCGGGAGCGGTTCGCGACCCTCAAGACGGTCGAGCGGGCCGCCGCCGAGGGCGACTACGTGCAGATCGACCTGAACGCGACGGTCGACGGCGAGGACGTGCCGGGCGGCCAGGCGAGCAACATCTCCCACGAGGTGGGCAGCAAGCAGCTCCTGCCGGGCCTGGACGAGGCCGTGGTCGGCCTCGCCGCCGGCGAGGACACCACCTTCAGCACCCAGCTGGTCGGCGGCGACTTCGCCGGTCGGGACGCCGACGTGGCGGTGACCGTACGCACGGTCAAGGAGAAGGAGCTGCCCGAGCTGAACGACGAGTTCGCCCAGATGGCGAGCGAGTTCGACACGATCGAGGAGCTGCGCGGCGACCTGCGGGCGCGGGTCACCCAGGGCAAGCAGGTCGAGCAGATCTACGCCGCCCGGGACAAGGCGCTGGCGCAGCTGGTCGAGGCCGCCGATGTGCCGGCGCCGGAGGGCGTCGTTCGCGAAGAGGTCGAGAGCCGCAAGCAGGCCATGGTCGACCAGCTCGAGCGGATCGGCGCCTCCCTGGAGGAATACCTCGCCGCCGAGGAGAAGACCGAGGAGCAGATCGACGCCGAGCTGACCGAGGCGGCGACCGAGGGCGTCAAGGTGCAGCTCCTGCTGGACACGCTGGCCGACGCCGAGGACGTGCAGGTCTCCGACGACGAGTTCGGTCACGAGATCGTGCACCGGGCGCAGCGCGCCGGAATGGCTCCGCAGCAGTACTACGACCAGCTGGTGCGCTCCGGCGCCGCCGCCGCGGTCTTCGGTGACGTGCGGCGGGGCAAGGCGCTCGCGGCCGTGATGGAGCGGATCACGATCAAGGACTCGGCCGGCAACGAGGTCACCCTGGACGCGCTGCGCGCCGCCAACGAGGCGGAGCACAACCACGAGCACTGATCGTCGGATGCGGCCGCCGTCCGCCGCTGTGCGGTGGACGGCGGCCACATCCATTCCCGGGTACGCCCGGACGCCCGCGCCGCGGGTGCGCCCGACGCAACTGCGCTGAGAGCGAACAGTGCCCCGACCGGGACTCTGCCGCCCCGCACAGCGGTTAGTGTCGGGAAAGACGGTACGGAGAGCGAAGGGCTGCCATGACCGACATGCACATCCCAACGACGTCGCGCAGGGCGATCGATGCCCGCGGTGGCGACTCAATTGGCAACCTCGACGACTCGGTCTACAACCGGTTGCTCAAGGAACGCATCATCTTCCTGGGCAGTGAGGTGACCGACCAGGTCGCCAACCGCATCTGCGCGCAGCTGCTGCTGCTCGCCGCGGAGGACCCGGACCGCGACATCAACCTGTGGATCAACTCGCCGGGTGGCTCGGTCTACTCCGGCATGGCGATCTACGACACCATGCAGTTCATCGACAACGACGTGTCGACCGTGGCGATGGGCATGGCGGCCTCGATGGGTCAGCTGCTGCTCTGCGCGGGCACCAAGGGCAAGCGGTACGCGCTGCCGCACGCCCGGATCATGATGCACCAGCCGTCCGGCGGGCTGGGCGGCACGGCGTCGGACATCGCCATCCAGGCGGAGCAGATGCTCTACACGAAGCGGATGTTCCAGGAGCGCGTCGCGCACCACACCGGCCAGAGCCAGTCGCAGATCGAGGCGGACTCGGACCGGGACCGTTGGTTCACCGCCCAGGAGGCCATGGACTACGGCTTCATCGACAAGGTGATCATCGGGGCCGCACAGGTTCCGGATGGCGCCGGGACCCTGAGCTGAGGAGCTGACGATGACCGATCTGAGCTTGCCGCCCCAGTTCGCGGCCGTGCACAACCGCTACGTGCTGCCGTCGTTCGTCGAGCGCACGTCGTACGGGGTCAAGGAGTCGAACCCGTACAACAAGCTCTTCGAGGACCGGATCATCTTCCTCGGTGTCCAGGTGGACGACGCGTCGGCCAACGACGTGATGGCCCAGCTGCTGACGCTGGAGGGCACCGACCCGGACCGCGACATCATCATGTACATCAACTCGCCGGGTGGCTCGTTCACCGCGATGACGGCGATCTACGACACCATGCAGTACGTCCGTCCAGACATCCAGACGGTCTGCCTCGGGCAGGCCGCCAGCGCGGCGGCGGTGCTGCTGTCGGCGGGCACCGCGGGTAAGCGGATGGCGCTGCCGAACTCGCGGATCATCATCCACCAGCCGGCCACCGAGGGCGGCTACGGGCAGGGCTCGGACATCGAGATCCAGGCTCGGGAGATCCTGCGGATGCGGACGCAGCTGGAGGACATGCTGTCCCGCCACTGCAACCGGCCGATCGAGCAGGTTCGCAAGGACATCGACCGTGACAAGATCATGACGGCCGAGGAGTCCAAGGAGTACGGGCTGGTCGACACGATCCTGACCAGCCGCAAGAAGGGCCTGCTGGCGACCCACGCCGCCAGCTGAGCTGTACCGGGTCAGAGGTTGGCCGGGGCTCCGTTCCCGGCCGACCTCTGACACACCCGTTTTGGGGGTCGGAGAATGCTCCGCCAGCGGGTAACGTCGGGTCCGTACCGCTTCGCCGGTTCGGCCGGCGGGGTGAACCAAGCCGGGCGGCGCGCAGCGTCCGCAGGTCAGGGCCGGGTCTCCGGCCGATGAGTGCAGGGAGAACGTAGGTGGCACGGATCGGTGACGGCGGCGACCTACTGAAATGCTCCTTCTGCGGCAAGTCGCAGAAGCAGGTCAAGAAACTCATCGCGGGCCCTGGGGTCTACATCTGCGACGAGTGCATCGATCTCTGTAACGAGATCATCGAAGAGGAGCTGGCCGAGTCCGGCGAGGTGAAGTGGGAAGAGCTTCCCAAGCCGATGGAGATCTGCCAGTTCCTCGACAACTACGTCGTCGGGCAGGATCAGGCCAAGAAGGCGCTCGCCGTCGCGGTCTACAACCACTACAAGCGGATCCAGGCAGAGGCGGCCAACGCGCCGGGCTCCGGCAGTGACGCCGTCGAGCTGGCCAAGTCCAACATCCTGCTGCTCGGCCCGACGGGGTGCGGCAAGACCCACCTCGCGCAGACCCTCGCGCGGATGTTGAACGTGCCGTTCGCCATCGCCGACGCCACCGCGCTGACCGAGGCGGGCTACGTCGGCGAGGACGTGGAGAACATCCTCCTCAAGCTGATCCAGGCCGCCGACTACGACATCAAGCGCGCCGAGACCGGCATCATCTACATCGACGAGGTCGACAAGATCGCCCGTAAGTCGGAGAACCCGTCGATCACGCGGGACGTCTCGGGCGAGGGCGTGCAGCAGGCGCTGCTCAAGATGCTGGAAGGCACGGTGGCCAACGTGCCGCCGCAGGGCGGTCGTAAGCACCCGCACCAGGAGTTCATCCAGATCGACACCACAAACGTGCTGTTCATCTGCGGTGGCGCGTTCGCCGGCCTCGACCAGATCATCGAGTCCCGCACCGGGCAGGGCGGCACCGGCTTCGGTGCCCGGCTCCGGTCGGTGTCCGAGCGGTCGACCGATGACATCTTCAGCCAGGTCATGCCGGAAGACATGCTCAAGTTCGGGCTGATCCCCGAGTTCGTCGGCCGGCTGCCGGTGATCACCAACGTCCGCAGTCTGGACCGCAGCGCCCTCGTGCGGATCCTCACCGAGCCGCGCAACGCCCTGGTCCGGCAATACCAGCGCCTCTTCGAGCTGGACGGCGTCGAGCTGGAGTTCGACGAGCCGGCCCTGGAGGCGATCGCCGACCAGGCGATGCTGCGCGGCACGGGCGCCCGTGGCCTGCGGGCCATCATCGAGGAGGTTCTGCTCTCCGCGATGTACGAGGTGCCGAGCAACCCCGACGCCGCCCGGGTGCTGATCACCCGCGAGGTCGTCCTGGAGAACGTCAACCCGACGATCGTTCCGCGCGAGTTCACCGGGCGTCGTGCCCGGCGGGACCGCGAGGAGAAGTCGGCCTGATCCTCCCCGCGTCACGCCGGTCGCGTTCAGTCCTGACGCGGCCGGCGTGATCGCGTTCGGCGGTCCCATTCGCCCGACGGCGTGACCACCACCATCATCAGTCGAGCCGGGTCCTCGGTGTCGTTGCGATAGCCGTGCTCCCGGTCGGCGTGGAACTCGATCGTCTCGCCCGTCCGGACGGGGTGGTCCTGCCCGTCCACCTGGACGATCACCGCCCCGGCCAGCACGTGCAGCACCTCCCGGGTGCCGCGTGGGTGGTCGGCGGAGCGGTGCCCCTCTCCGGGCGCCAGCCGCCAGTCCCAGAGCTCGACCAGGTCCGGTTCGCCCAACCCGCTCAGCAGGTGGCCGGTGCCGCCGTGCTCGCCCTGCCAGAGCACGGGTGCCTCGGCGGCGGAGCTGATCTTCACGGTCCGCTCCTCGTCGGGCTCCAGCAGCCGCGCGATGTTGACACCGAACGCGTCCGCGACCCGGCACAGCGTGCCGACGCTGGGGTTGGTGCGGGCGCTCTCGATCTGCACGAGCATCGCCTTGCTCACCCCGGAGCGGCCGGCCAGCTCCTCGAAGGACCAGCCCCGGGTGGCGCGTAGCTCACGTACCTGCCGGGCCACCGCGGCGGTCACCGCGCCTACCCGGCTTGCGGCCTCGGTCATTAAACTACCCCCCACGGTCACTATTATGGTACGACTATCGCATGCTCCCCATTGTCCTGGCAGCGGTGTCCGCCGTCGCGTTCGGCACCGCCGACTTTGCCGGCGGAAAGGCGTCCCGCCGTGCCGACCCGATCACGGTGACCGTGGTCTCCCAACTGCTGAGCGTCCCGCTGCTGGTCGTTCTGGTGCTGGTCGTACCCGGAACGCCGACCGTCGGAGACATCGTCTGGGGGCTGCTCGCTGGGGTGGCCGGCGCGGGCGGCGTCATGCTGCTGTACCGGGCGCTCGCCGGCGGGATGATGGCCGTCGTGGCGCCGGTCACCGCGATCACCGCCGCCGTGGTGCCGATCGTCGCCGGCCTCTTCACCGCGTCCTTCCCGGGTGCCCTGGCGCTCACCGGCGCCGGCCTCGCGGTGCTGGCGATCACTCTGGTCAGCCTGGGTGATGGGGGAGGGCGGGTCGCCGTCCCGGCGCGGCTGGTCGGGCTCGCCCTTGCCGCCGGGGCGCTGTTCGGCGTCTTCTTCACCCTCCTGGGCCAGGCCGACGAGAGCGCCGGCATGTGGCCGGTGGCGGCGGTGCGTGCCAGCTCGATCGCGTTCGGCCTCGCGCTGGCCGTCGGCACGGGCCGGCGGCTGCGACTCGGGCGACCGGCGCTGGGCTGGGCGGCCGTCGCCGGCCTGCTCGACGGCGCCGCCAACGCGCTCTTTCTGGCTGCCGCCGCCCGTGGTCACCTCAGCATCGTGGCGGCGCTCGCCGCGCTCTACCCGGCCAGCACGGTGCTCCTCGCCCTCGCCGTCGACCGGGAGCGCCTGCGACCGATCCAGGTCGCCGGCCTCGGGTTCGCCGCCGGAGCTCTGGTGCTGGCCAGCATCTGACGCTGTCCGTGCCGGCCGTCCCGGCCGTACTCTGGGCTCATGCGCGTCGCAGTCTGCCAGCTGAACGCCCGGGACGACCGCAAGGCCAACCTGGCCGCCGCCGAGGTCCTGCTGGAACGCGCCGCCGCCGGCGGCGCGGACCTCGCCATCCTTCCGGAGTACGTCGACTATCTCGGCCCCGCCGCCGGGATGCCCGAGCCGGAGCCGGTCGACGGTGAGGTGGGCAGCTTCTTCGCCGGCGTCGCTCGGCGGCTCGGCATCTGGCTGGTGGCCGGCTCGTTCCACGAGGCCGGGCCGGACCGGGAGCACACCTGGAACACCTCGCTGGTCTTCGACCGGACGGGCAGCCTGGCCGCGAGCTACCGCAAGATCCACCTGTACGACGTGGAGATCCCCGGTCGAGTCTCCTATCTGGAGTCGGCGAGCGTCGCGCCCGGCGACCAACCCGTCGTGGTGGACGTCGAAGGGCTCCGGGTCGGGCTGTCGATCTGCTACGACCTTCGGTTCCCTGAGCTGTACCGGCGGCTCGCCAGCGAGGGTGGCGCCCAACTGCTGGTGGTCCCGGCGGCGTTCATGCTGCACACCGGCCGCGACCACTGGGAGGTCCTGCTGCGGGCGCGGGCGATCGAGAACCAGTGCTTCGTGGCGGCGGCCGGCCAGACCGGCGACCACGAACCCGGTCGCACCTGCTTCGGGCGGAGCATGGTGATCGACCCCTGGGGAACGGTCCTCACCCAACTGCCGGACGGCCCCGGGGTGTCCGTCGCCGACTTGGACCTCGACCGGCTCGCCGTGATCCGCGCCGAGCTGCCCAGCCTGGCCAACCGCCGGCTCTGAGCCGTCAGCCCTCCAACAGGACGCCGATGGTCGCGAGCCCGACTATGACTCCGGCGGTCACCAGCAGGGCCGTGGTCATCCGGGACCTGCCCCGCCGGGCCAGCCGTCGCACCGAGAGCACCAGGACGACCAGCACCACCGCGCCGATCACCACCTGCCAGATCGGCAGGAGGAGGCCGAGCAGTGCTTCCTCGGCGTACACCGTCGCACCCAGCCCGGACTCATCCATGCCTGACACTCTGGCACGCCATTGCTCCCCGCGTCGCGAGCCGCCCCGGACGCCGTGCCGTCCGGGGCGGATCAAACCAGTGATGAACCCTGATTTGCCTTCTCCGGGCCGTCCGCGTAACTTTCTCTCTGCACGGGGGAGGCCGGACAAACCGGCCGAGAGCGGGCACCAGGCTCGGGGCGGCAACGCCGAGCGAGGCTGGGATCGGGCGGTGCGGAACACTCCGGATACGGGGTTGCGAACGCGGAGCCGACCGGGTAAGGTTTTGAAGCCGGCAGGAGCCGGGCGGAGAGCCGCGAAGCGGCGATCGGCCGGTCTACGGCTTCCCACGACAGTAACGACCACCGGCTACGGTGTGCGTCATCGTGGGTCCGGACGAATTACATTGATCGCCTCGGATACGAGGTTTTTGACAATGCGAGTTCGACCAAGTAGGTTTTAGCGGTTGCCCCGAAACGGGGCCCATTGAAATGGGCTTTCTGATCGGTGTGTGGTTGTTCTTTGAGAACTCAACAGGGTGCTTGTAAAGCCAGTGCCAATTATGATTTACACCCCGGACTGGTCGGGCCTTTATGGTTTGGCTGGTTGGGATTCCTTTGGCAACATTTGTTTGTTGTCAGGATGCTGTTCAACTAATTTTTTGTT
>NZ_JBEYTK010000005.1:0-243411 GCF_040643015.1 Micromonospora sp. NPDC047527
AGGCAACGGCAGGCGTAGCAGCGCCCGCAGGGCGGTGTGCCGGGACACGACCACCGCCAGCGCCGACAACATCCGCGCCCCGGCGCGGCCGGCCAGCTGACGCACCACCACACCGACCTGGGAGATCAGCCGGCAGGTGCGGCGCTGGTAGCGGTTCAGGACCCCGGGCAGTTGTTCCCGCAACGTTCGACGGCAGCCCCGCGTCGGGCACACCAGCCGACGTACGCGCACCCGGACCACCACCGGCCGGGCATCGACCGGCACGTCCGCGAGGGTCCGCTGGTGATACCCGTGCACCCGGCCCGTCACCGCCGCGCAGCCCGGACAGGCCACCGGCCCCTCGGGAGTCCGCGCCCGCACCAGGATCCGACCGCCCTCGTCCGTCACGTCCTCGATCACCAGCGGCAGCAGCCCCGAGAAGACCATCTTCGTAAGATCACCGATCTTGCACACATGATCTCAACGACATCGACTACCTTCGGTCACCACCGAATGTGAGACAGAGCCGAAATCGACACACTCCCCAGCTTGACATCTATAGGAGCATCTTTGCCGGGGCCCTGGCACTGGCCCCGGGAACCGACTGACAGCAGCACCCGGTGCTGGCGGGCGAGGCGGGCGTACTGCGTCGAGGTGTACTGCCTGTCGCTGTGGAAGATCACCGGTCCGGACGGGCGGCGGGTGGCGATGGCGTTGGACGGGGCCTGGGCGGGTAGGTCGGTGCGTAGGTGGTCGGCGGTGGCCCAGCCGACGTGAGGCGATGTCGATGACGGTGGCCAGGTACAGCCAGCCCTCTCATGTGGGGATGTAGGTGAGGTCGCCGCACCAGCAGGTGTCGACCTCACTCGCGGAGGTGGTGAAGTCCCGGCGGATCCGATCGGCGGCCAGGGCCGCCTCCGCGTCGGGCACGGTGGTGGTGCGCCACCGCTTCGGTGTCCGTCCGCAATGCCCGGCGCCCCGCATCAGCCTGGCTATCCGTTTGCGGGAGTGCCGCCGTCCCTGCGCGGCCAACTCGGCGTGGACCCGAGGCGCGCCGGCCGAGCCGGTGTGGATGTCGACGATGCGGGCGGTCAGGTCGACGTCGTCACGCTCCCGCCACGACGGGCCGGTGCGGTGTTGGTAGTAGGCGGATCGGGAGACCTCCAACAGCTCGCAGGAACGCTTCACGTTCCCGTCGGGCGTGCCTTCTCAGCCTCGATGAACGGGTACACGTTCACCGGGTCTCCGTCGCGAAGAAAGCCGTGGCCCGTTTGAGGATGTCGACGTCCTCCCGCAGCCGGCGGTTCTCCCGCCGCAGCCGCGCCAACTCATCCCGCTCGTCGCTGGTCAACCCGTCGGTGCGGGTGCCGGCGTCGACGTCGGCCTGCTTGACCCACTCACGTACCGCGGTCTCGGTCAGGTCGAAGTCCCTCGCGACCTGCGCGACCGTCCGGTCACCCCGCCGACACACCTCGACGATCTCCGGCGTGAACGCCCGACGCGGCCGGCGTGGTTTCTTGCCCATGCCTTCCATGATGAACATCCTCCCGAGGAGCACACAGCCCCTCTGAGCTGGGATGTCCGTCAAACCGGGTCAGGCCCACTCGACGAATACGGCCAGGTCAGCACAGTCGACCACAAGGTCCTTAAACATTGCGCCTACCTCGATGCCCTGACGGCATCCATGCACACGGCTCTCAGATGTCAAGGGTGGCGACGTCCGATGAGCGCCAACTCGCTGATCTTCGTTGCCATCGGGAAGTCCTCGTACAGAGGGCCCCGGCCGTCGTCTTCGATGAGCTGGGACAGCTCCGCGACCAGTTCGGCTTGAAGACCAGCGGGAGTGGCCTCCCAGACGCGCTTGATCAAACCGAAGTACGTCTCGTAGGTGCAAGAACCGCCGACCGCCGCGTTGTCGAAAACTGGGAAGACCCGGGGAAGAAGGAAGTGGCAGAACTTCGACGGGAACACCGCAGACCCCGACTTCGTCGGCTTGAGCCACGCAACCACCCCGGGGAACATCCGCACTTGATCCCACGTCACGTCGGTGATGTCCAGGTCCTTTACCGGCGCGCACGCTTCGTGCCAGGTCCGGGCCAGGTAGTCCCGGTTTTCGTTGAATTTACTGGTCACGTCGGCTTGGGAAAGCGGCCGCAACGCCTTCCACGTGGTCAAACGGGGCAGGAATCCCACCCACCAACTGTCCCGGAAATCTCCATCGGGGTTCTGGGCGGCCAGCACCTCATAGTCGCTGTTGTGGAAGTCGTTCGGCCAATTCGTCTTCGTCTGCCACCACCGGACGCCGGCAGCGAACTGCTTCCTGTCGATCGCCAACACGCGCGCATCCTACGACCGGGCCGCAAGCATCGACACCAGACGAACAAAGCCGGGGCGGGCCCTTCACCCAACGCCCGCCGCCCACGGACCTCCACGATCCCTCAACAGATGCACCGCGTGGCAGCCGCCGATGTCCACGATCACCGCACCGCATCCCGGCAAACGGCGACCGGTCCAACGGCTCCCGAGCACCCACCGAGCGACCATCCACCACCGCCGTACGCGAAAAAGGCCCTGACCCAGTGAGAAACACCAGGTCAGAGCCTTGATCGTTGGTGCGCCGCCAGGGACTCGAACCCCGAACCCGCGGATTAAGAGTCCGCTGCTCTGCCAGTTGAGCTAGCGGCGCTCGTTCGGCAACGGAGAGAACATTAGCACCCCGCTGAACCGCGCTCCAATCCGGTTACCAGGGTCCCCCCTTCGGTCGAGCTTACCGGTCAAAAGACCCTAAATCCTCCAGCACGATTGAGACGGGTGCGTGGGTGAGGGCGTTGATACGGCACGATGTCCGCCAGGTACGCGAGAACAGAGGTGGGGATGGCACGGTTCACGCGAGCCGGGGCGGTGGTGGGCGCTCTGACCCTGGCTGCGTCGCTGGCACTGACCGGGTGCGGCGGCGAGCAGAAGGAGCCGGAATTCGTTGGTGGGATCGAGGCGAGTGCCCCGGCGAGCGCCGGCGCCGATCCCGGTACGGCGGAGCCCTCGACGCCGGCGGCGCCGAGCGGGCCGGCGCTGACGTTGAGTCCGGCCGACGGCACAAAGAACAAGCCCGTGAGCACGGAGATCAGCGCCAAGCTCCCGGACGGCGGGAAGGTGTCCTCGGTGACCCTGGCCGCCGCGGACGGCAAGTCGGTGGAGGGCAAACTGCGCACGGACGGCTCCGCCTGGGTGCCGAACGCTCCGCTGAAGTACGGCACGAGCTACACCGCCACGGTGACGGCGAGCGGGTCTGACGGCACGACCAGCCAGGGCACCAGCAACTTCACCACGATGGCCAAGCCGAAGTCGACCATCGGTTCGGGTCTGTACCTCTTCGACGACAAGAGCTACGGGGTGGCCATGCCGGTGGTCGCCGAGTTCCACCCGGGCATTCCGAAGAAGGACCGGGCGGCGGTGCAGAAGCGGATGTTCGTCAAGACCGACCCGCCGCAGCCGGGGGCGTGGCACTGGGTCGACAACGGCACGCAGGCGTACTACCGCGCGCCGGAGTACTGGAAGCCGGGCACCACCATCACCGTGCGGATCGCGCTGGCCGGCGTGCCGCTGAGCAACGGCCGGTACGGCGACATCGACCGCAAGGCCACCGCCAAGATCGGGCGGTCGCTGGAGATGAAGGTCGACAACGCGACCAAGAAGATGACGGTGTACGAGGACGGCGCGGTGGTCCGCACCATCCCGGTGAGCCTGGGCAAGAAGAGCACCCCGTCGTCGAGCGGCACGATGGTGGTGATGGAGAAGAAGGAGGCCACGGTCTTCGACACCCGCAACGACCCGAACCCGGCGAACCGATACGTCACCGATATCGAATTCGCCCAGCGGATCACCTGGGGTGGCGAGTACATCCACGCCGCGCCCTGGTCGGAGCACGTGCAGGGGCGGCAGAACGTCTCGCACGGCTGCGTGAACGTGTCGATGGCGAACGCCCGCTGGTTGTTCGAGAAGACGCGGGTCGGTGACCCGATCACGATCAAGGGCACCGAGCGCAAGCTGGCCGCCGGCAACGGCTGGACGGCGTGGAGTCAGGGCTGGTCGGACTTCGTCAAGGGCAGCGCGCTGCCTGTGCCCGAGGGTGGGTTCGGCCCGGCGCTCTGAGCGATCCGAGGGTACGCGCCGGCCCCCGCCCGAGGCGGGGGCCGGCGCGTACCCTTGCGGTGCCCGTTGCGCGACGGCCCTCCGTCCCGACATGGAGACGAGCCAGAATCACGAATCGCCGATAATAGCAAGATTCCGACATCATCATCGGCGTGTTCCGGTTCACCGTCTGCAACCGGGGCCGGTTCTGGCGCGTCAGTAGGAGACGATGGGGCAGGGACCACGACTGTGAGGGAATCATGCGAGCTAGCCAGCACCAGCTGATCCGGCCCGGTGGGCGACGCCGCGTGTTCGCGGCGGGGCTTCTCGCCGCGGCGCTGGCCTTGACCTCCGCCTGCACGGACGGTGGCGGCGGCGGCAAACCGTCGTCCTGGCAGGGCGGCGGCGAGAGCACGGCGCCGAAGGCTGCGGCGACGATCAGCGAGCCAGCGACCGACGCGAAGGACGTGCCGGCGTCCACCGGCATCGCCTTCACCACGAAGGACGCCGTGGAGACCGCCGTCGAGTTGAAGGACGCGGCCGGCAAGGCGGTCGAGGGCTCCCTGTCCTCGGACGGCAAGACCTGGCTGCCGGCCGGCGCCCTGGCGTACGGCACGAGCTACACGGCCACGGTGACGGCCACCGGCGACGACGGCCGTCCGGCCACCGCGACCAGCACCTTCACGACGATGGCCAAGCCGAACAACCAGATTCGCGTGAGCAGCTTCCTCGGCGACAACCAGGTCGTTGGCGTCGGGATGCCGCTGATCGTGAAGTTCAGCCGGGGCATTCCGGAGGACTACCGCGACGACGTGCAGCGCCGGATGACGGTGACCTCGACGCCGGCCCAGGAGGGCATCTGGCACTGGGTCAGCCCCACCGAGATCCGGTACCGGCCGAAGGAGTTCTGGAAGGCCGACAGCAAGGTCTCCTACCGGGTGCAGGCCGGTGGCCTGCCGATGGGTGACGGTTGGTACGGCCGCGCCGATCTCAACGTGGACGTCAAGATCGGCGCGTCGGTGATCATGACGGTCGACAACAAGACCAAGCGGATGACGGTGACCCGCAACGGCTCGGCGATCAAGACCATCCCGGTGAGCCTGGGCAAGAAGAGCACCCCCTCGTCCAGCGGCACGATGATCGTGATCGAGAAGCTGCGCAAGACGGTCTTCGACACGTTCGAGGAGTTGGGCCCGGAGGACGGCTACCGCACGAAGATCGACTTCGCGCAGCGCCTCACCTGGGGCGGCGAGTTCATCCACGCGGCCCCCTGGTCCGAGGGCCAGCAGGGCAGCGTCAACGTGTCGCACGGCTGCGTGAACGTGTCGATGGCCAACGGCGAGTGGCTGTTCAAGAACACCCAGGTCGGCGATCCGATCACGGTCAAGGGCACCGAACGCAAGCTCCAGAACGGCAACGGCTGGACGGACTGGAACATGAGCTGGGACGAGTACGTCAAGGGCAGCGCCCTGCCGTACGAGCCGCCGGCCGACCCGGATGCCACCGCGACCCCGGATGGTGCCGGCACCCCGTCGCCCACGCCCTGAGCGACCGAGACGACGAGAGCCCTCTCCACGGAGGGGGCTCTCGTGTGCTGCCCCTAGCTCGCCCCCAAAACGACTCAGGCCCCCTCGTGAGAGGGGGCCTGAGTCGTGAAGCTAGCTGGGTGACTGATGGGAATTGAACCCACGACAACCGGGACCACAACCCGGTGCTCTGCCAACTGAGCTACAGCCACCATGCCGCCGCCACCCGGTCGATCGCCCCGGGCGGGGTGCGGACCAATAATAGCCACACCTCCACCAACCGCGTCCACTGGGTTGCCCGCTCCCCCGGGAGACGGTACGGGTCAGAGGTCGGCGGCGATCGCCTTGGCGGTGTCGACGTCGGGGCCGGGCAGCGGCACGAAGAGGGTGCGCCGGTAGTACTCCAACTCCCGGATGCTCTCCCGGACGTCGGCGAGCGCCCGGTGCGCCAGGCCCTTCTGCGGCTGGCCGAAGTACACCCGGGGGTACCAGCGGCGACACAGTTCCTTGATCGACGAGACGTCGATCATGCGGTAGTGCAGGTGCGCGTCGAGGCGGGGCATGTCCCGGGCGATGAAGCCGCGGTCGGTGGCGATCGAGTTGCCGCACAGCGGCGCGGTACGCGGGTCCTTGACGAAGCTGGTGACGTACTCCAGCACCCGGTCCTCGGCCTCGGCGAGGGTCACCACCGAGCGGCGGACCTCCTCGGTGAGGCCGGACTTGGCGTGCATCGTCTGGACGATCTCCGGCATCCCCTCCAACGCGGCCTCGTCGGCGTGGATAACCACGTCGACACCGTCACCCAGCACGTTGAGGTCGGGATCGGTGACAAGTGCCGCAACCTCGATCAGTTTGTCCCTGCCGAGGTCCAACCCGGTCATCTCACAGTCGATCCAGACGAGGAGTTCAGCCACCGGGACAGCCTACGCGCAGCCCACACCCCGCGGCTGCGCGCTCTCGGCCGGGCGGACCGCTAGGGTTTCGGGGTGCCAGCCGATCCTGTAGCACCACCCGCCGTCACCGAGGACGACCCCGGCGGCCGCGCGGTGCGTCGGCTGGTCGCGGTGGTGGGGCTGGCGGCCGTGCTGCCGGCGCTCTACCTGCCCGGCCTGGTGCACAACTTCTTCGACCTGAAGATCTACATGTCCGCGATGGACTGGTGGACGGCGGGTCACCCGCTCTACGACTACGTCCAGCCGGATCGGGTGCAGGGCGAGCTGTACTTCACGTACCCACCGTTCAGCGCGCTGCTGCTCTGGCCGTTCGGTCTGCTGAGGCTCGGCGTCACCGTGACGATCTTCACGGTGCTCACGGTTCTGGCCGTGGTGGTGACCACCCGCTGGCTGGTCATGCCGGTGATCGCCCGGCACGACCTGCCACGGACGTTCACCCTGGTCGTCGCCGTGCTGCTGGTGCTGGCGGTGGAGAGCACCCGCGAGACGATCACCTTCGGGCAGATCAACATGCTGCTGGTCGTGCTGATCCTGGCCGACCTGCTGTTCGCCGTGCCGCAGGCCCGGCGCTGGGCCGGGGTCGGCGTGGGGCTGGCGACGGCGCTCAAGCTCTTCCCCGGCATCTTCATCGTGTACCTGCTCGCCACTCGGAAGTGGCGGGCGGCTGCCGTGGCGAGCGCCACCGCGGCGGCGGCGACCCTGCTGGCGGCGGCCATCGCGCCGGTGGACTCGTGGCGGTTCTGGACGCAGGAGCTGTGGGACAACGACCGGGTGGGTCGCACCGACTACGTCGGCAACCAGTCGCTCTTCGGCCTGCTCAGCCGGTTCACCGCGCCGGAGAAGCCGGATCGGCTGCTCTGGCTGCTGGTGGTCGCCGCGATCGCCGCCTACGGACTGTGGCGGGCGGCCCGCGCGGCTCGGGCCGGTGACCTGCTGACGGGCCTGACGATGACCGGCCTGGTTGGCGCCCTGGTCAGCCCGATCACGTGGACCCACCACATCTACTGGTTCCTGCCGGCGGTGGTGCTGCTCGCCGACGCGGCGTTGAGTGCCGACCGCCCGGACGAGGCACGCCGGCGCCGGTGGTTGGCCGCGCTCGCGCTGGGTACCACCGCCGTGATCGTCTACGGCGTGGTGACGTTCCAGAAGTGGGGCACGGACCCGGTCCGCACCCATGACCCGGTGGACTTCGTCACGCAGAACACCTACGTGCTGCTCAGCCTGCTGCTGCTGGTGGCCCTGCCGGTGCGCGCGGTCCGACCGACCCGCCCCGTGGAAAAGTCGCACCAAATGGACAGAACTCCCCACTAGCCACCATCGCCGCTAATCTGGTCTCACCTACCTCAAGCGTCGCTCAGGTAGCACCGATCCCCCGGTGAGGGTGGCCCTCCGCGTCGGCAGCGTGGAGGGCCGCTCGTTGTCAGTCCATCGGCACCGGCCGGGCAGGCGGCTCCACGGTGGCCGGCGGCCAGGCCAGACTCAACGTCACCTCCGGCGGGCGGGGCGACCGGGCGGGCGGATCCAGGTCGGCGAGGGTCGCCGGTCGGGCCGGTTCGGCGCCGATCGCGGACCGGGGGCGCTCGGCCGGGCCGGACCCGACCGGGGCGAGTTGCCGAACGGTCGGCAACGGCGGTGGGTCGACCGGCCCGGTGGCACCCAGGCCGCTCAACGAGCTGACCCCGAGCCGGCCGGCGAGCACCGGCACCTGGTCAGGTTCGACCACGAAGACCACCTCACGCGGACGCAGTGGACGCAGCAGGAGCAGCACCGCGAACACCACCAGCAGCACCCCCGCCGCCAGCAGACCCCAGGTGGTCGGCCCGACCCACCCCGCCCGCAGTTCGGCGCGCAGGTCAAGGGTCAGGTCGGCGCCACCGTCCGGGCGCATCACCACCAGACTCATCGGCTCGCCGGCCAGGTCGTCGGCGCTCCACTGGAGCGAGCCGATGCCCTCGCGTACCCAGAAGGGGCGGCCCAGCGGTGCGACCACCGGCGACGCCGTCGCGGTGGCAGCAGCGCCGGCAGGGTCTGTGCGGACCGGGAGCGGCCCCCGGGCCAACGCCACCCGGCGGACCGAGGCGTACGGCACCGGCTCCAACCACCGGCGCACCTCGGCGGTGGGCGCCAGCCCCACGAAGGCCGGGCCGTCCGGTGTACGGGCGTCGAGCTGAAGCTGGGTCTGCGCGCCCCGCACAAACGGCGCCTCCTGGCGCAGCAGCCGTTCCAGGTCGGTGACCACGACGGCGTGCCCAGGCGTACGGACCGTCTCGAACCGGGCGGCGAAGGCCCCGCCGGGGTCGGCGTGCCGGGTCACCAGCCAGAGCCCGCCACCGACGAACAGCGTCGGAATCCCGATGACCAACAGCAGCACTCCGGCGACCGCCCGCACGAAACGCATTCGCGTTGTCCCCCTCCGTAGCCAGATACCCGGCCGACCTTACCGACGTACGGCCTCTGATCAGGGGATATCCACGGCACGGCCGGTTCCGGTCCGGCAGGAAGCGCGCTGGCCCGCCGGAAACGAACTCCGGCGGGCCAGCGGATGAGCGGCGGGTCAGGACTTGGCGGCCGGCTCCCGGCGGGTCCGGGTGAACGCCAACCCGCCCAGCACCAGGCCGGCCAGGCCGGCGACGAGCCCGGCCACGCCGAGGCCGACCGCGAGCCCGTTACCGTCTTCGTCGTCATCGTCGTCGGGCAACGCGACGGCGGGAGCGGTCGGTGCGGCCGAACCTGCCGGCGCCGAGGCGGCGGCCAGCGTGAGCACCGGCGCCGGGTGGTCCGGCTCCTCGCCGCCCGCCACTGGCTCGTCGATCCAGCGCGAGATGTTGCCGTCCGAGTACGTCTGCAGGGTCTTGAAGACCATCGACTCGACCTGCGGCAGCGGCCCCATCGAGACTCCGAACTCCTGGAACTGGCCCGGCTTGATCCCCGCGTCGCCGGTGGCCGTCCAGGTCAGCTTGGACACCGCCTCGGTGATCGGGCTGCCGTGCACCTCGATCGGCGGGTCCACCTTGCGCTTCTCCACGGCCACCGTCCAGCCCGGCACCGGCATGGTCGACACCGAGCCGACCGGCGCGTTCTCCGGAAGTACGACCTCCAGCTTGGTCGTCGACGCGGTGTCGCTCTCGTTGGGCACCCGGAACGCCACCCGGGCGTAGCCGCCCTGGGTCGCCTCCTTCGGGTTGACCGTGACGTGGGCGGACGCCGGTCCGGCGAAGCCGAGCACGGCGGTGGCGACGGCGGCGAACGCCAGGGCGGTAGCGGCGGATGCGGTACGCCGGAGACGGGTCATGGGCTTGGTGGACCTCTCTAACGGATGGGCACGGTGGCGGTCACCGTGGCCTGGTCGATGTCGGACGTGCGGACGGTGATCTTCAGTTGCCATTCGCCGGAGGACGGCATGCTGATGTCGCCGTAGGAGTGGTTGTCGGTCAGCGGCAGCAGCGGGACCTCGATCGGCTCGATCCCGGCCGAGGGCAGCGCGGCGGTCGCCCGCCACTCCTCGACCTTCTGCGGCTGGTTGTCCTTGGTGTAGGCGTACAGGTGCATCGAGTTGTTGCCCCGCTCGGCCGGGTCCAGCTCGACCTGGAGGGTGAACAGCGAGCTGGACAGCGTGGCGGTGAAGAGCCCGGTCTGGGTGCCGGACGGCTCGGCCACGGCGGTCCGGGCGGGCGTGGTCTGCACCAGGGTCGCCGAGAGGCCCAGCACCACCACGGTGACGGCCAGCTCCGCCAGGACCGCCCGGCGCACCGGCACCGGTCGCTGCGCCGCGGTGCGCCGGCGCACCAACTGCCGGGAGTACGCGGCCACGGCGATCACCACGGCGAACAGCCCGATCTTGGCGAGCAGCAGCCACCCGTACGTGGTGGAGAACAGGGCATCCAGGTTGCCCACCTCGATCAGCGCCTGGACGACGCCGCCCAGCAGCAGGGCCGAGACGGCGAGGGCTGCCCAGCGCGACCAGATCGGCAGGATCGCGCCCAACTCCCGCTCGTCGGCCTGGCGCAGCAGGAAGACGGCGAGCATCAGCAGGCCGCCCAGCCACACCGCCATGCTGCCCAGGTGCACCGCGTCGACCACCACGGAGACCGCCGGCGCCGGGGAGGCCGCCGCGTGCCCGGCCAGCGGCCAGGTCAGCAGCGCGGCACCGCCGAGGACCGCCAGGATGATCGCGTCGGCCCGGCCGACCGGCCCGGCCAGCAGCGGCCGCAGCAGGAACACCGACGCCGCCAGCAGCCCGAGCCGCACCAGGTGGGCGGCGCCGAAGGTACTGCCGAACACGCTGCCGAACCCCTCGCCAGTCACCTCGAACAGACCGCCACCGGCGGTGTAGGGCACCTGCAACCACAGGTCGGCGAGGGTGGCCACGGCGACCAGGCCGAGACCGGTCCAGGCCAGCCGGGCCGGCCCCCGCCGGGACAGCCGGCGCGGCCACAGCGCGGCGAGCACCAGCACCGGCCCGACCAGCAGCACCAGACCGGCGTAGCCGAGGAAACGGGCCACCTTCACGGCGGTGCCCACGACCGGATCGGCGCGGCTGTCGGCCCCGGAGTCGACCGGCGCCGCCGACGGCGCGCCCACCGAGTAGGTGAAGGCGCCGGAGACCGGGTGGCTGTCGGCGGAGATCACCCGGAAACTCACCAGGTAGGTGCCGCGCTCACCGCTCGGATCCACCGGGATCGTCACCACCCCGCCGTCGAAGGACGGCTCACCCCGGTCGGCCCGGGAGCCGTCCGGCGCGATGACCCGGATCTTGCCGGGGACCTTGCGGACCGACTCGCTGAACGTGAGCACCACCTCGGCCGGCCCGCTCGGCACCACCGCCGAGGCGGCCGGGCTGGTGCGGGACAGCACCGCGTGGGCGCTGGCCGGGGTGGCTGGCGCGATCAACAGGGCGACGACGGTAACCAGGAGGCCGGCGGCGGCGGCCAGCCGGGCGATCCAGCGGCGGGGGGCGACAGTCATGCCGGCCATGGTCGCCGACGGACCGGGCTGTCGGCGACCCGAGTAGGTCAGGCGGCTCAATTGCGCTCAGCCGCCAGCGCCGCGCGGACGGCATCGCGTGTCATGCGGAGGTAGTCGGCACCCGGTGGGGAAAAGTTCCCGACGTGGCGCATACCATCACGGGCCGAAGGACCCTGACGGTACGCCCGGCGCCGCGTAACCTGGTTTTTCGTGATCCCCGTCCCGCGTGACTTCGGTGTCGATCCGGCCGGTGACCCCGCCCGGGACGAGGCCACCGAGTGGGCGCTGACCGCCCGCGACGGCGACCCGGCCGCCCAGGCCGCGTTCGTCCGCCTGACCCAGGCCGAGGTCTGGCGGTTCGCCGCCGCCCTGGTGAGCCCGGACACCGCCGACGACCTCACCCAGGAGACGTACCTGCGGGCGTTCCGGGCCCTACCGGCGTTCGAGGGTCGCTCCAGCGCCCGCACCTGGCTGCTCGGCATCGCCCGGCGGGCCTGCGCCGACCACCTCCGCACGGTGATCCGTCGCCGCCGCCTCGACGAGCGGCTGGCCGTCAACGCGCACACCGACCAACCGCATCCGGACCCGGCCGGGCAGTTCGGCGCCACCGACCTCGTGCGCCGGTTGAGCCCCGACCGACGCGCGGCGTTCGTCCTCACCCAACTGCACGGCCTGTCGTACGCCGAGGCCGCCGCCGTCGAAGGGGTGCCGGTGGGCACCATCCGCTCCCGGGTCGCCCGGGCCCGTGACGAGCTCATCCAGGCGGTCGGCGACGCCCTCACCGGCTGAGCCCGGAACTTCCGGCGGGGACAGGACGACAAATGACCGTGACAGCACCCACCACCCGGGTCGGCCGCTGGGCGCTCGTGCGGCCCTGGCTCGGCATCGCGGCCCGGCTCGGCCTCGCCGCCGTCTGGTTGGTCGCCGGCGCGTCGAAGGTCGGCGACCTGGCCGCCTCCGGCCGAGCCGTGAACGCCTATCAGGTGATGCCGTACGACGTGGCGACCGTAATCGGCGCCGCACTGCCCTTCGTCGAGCTGGCCCTGGGTGTGCTGCTGCTGCTCGGGCTGGCCACCCGGCTCAGCGCGGCGGTCTCCGCCGCACTGCTGGTGGTCTTCATCGTGGGCATCGCCTCGGCGTGGACGCGGGGCCTGGCCATCGACTGCGGCTGCTTCGGCAGCGGTGGGCAGCTCGCCGAGGGACAGGCACCCAGTTACCTCCCGGAGATCCTGCGGGACCTGGGATTCTTGGTACTGGCCGGATTTCTGCTGATCTGGCCGCGTACGCCCGTCTCGGTGGACGGGTGGCTGTCCGCCGAACCGGCCGTGGAGGACGAGGATGAGTAGTCGCAAGGGACAGCGGGACGCGGCCCGGGTCGTCCGCCAGCAACTGGCCCGGGAACGACGACGCCGCCGCACCATCTGGGTCTCCGCCGCCGCCGTCGCCGTGCTGGTCATCGCCGGTCTGATCGGTTGGGCCGCCCTGTCCAGCCAGCAGTCGGACGACTTCACCACGCCGCCCGGCGCCAACGCCGACGGCACCGGCATCGTCACCGGCGGCGGGCCGGTCACCGTCGACGTCTACGAGGACTTCCTCTGCCCGGCCTGCAACCAGTTCGAGCAGACCAGCGGGTCGACGCTGGAGCAGTTGGCCGCCGAGAACAAGGCGAAGGTGGTCTACCACCCCGTCGCGTACCTCAACCGCTTCTCCACCACCGGCTACTCCACCCGCTCGTCGGCCGCCTCCGGCTGCGCCGCCGCCGGCGGCAAGTTCCACGAGTACGCCAAGGCGCTCTTCGCCAAGCAGCCACCGGAGGGCGGCGCCGGGCTCAGCGACGACGAACTGGTCGACATCGGCGCCGATGTGGGCCTCGACCGGGCCTCGTTCGGCGGCTGCGTCAAGGACGGCACGTACAAGACGTGGACCGAGCACGTCACCGAGGAGGCCAGCCGCAGCAACATCACCGGCACGCCGACCATCCTGGTCAACGGTCAGCCGCTCGCCGACCGCAGCCCGCAGGGCATCACCGCAGCCGTGGCGGCGGCCGGCAAGTGATCCGTACCCTGCTGGCCCGCGCCGGCCTGGTCGCCACCGCCGCCTGCGCGGTGACCCTGCTCACGGCGGCGCCCGCCGCCGCGCACGGCGCGGACGCCCCGAACGGCACCGACTACCGCACCCGCGTCACAGGCGTCACGCCCGCCCGGCCCGGCCTGGAGGTACGGGTGATCGAGGCGGGCGCCCGGCTGGAGTTGACCAACCGCACCGGCCGCCCGATCGAGGTGATCGGCTACTCCGGTGAGCCGTACCTGCGGGTCGGCCCGGACGGCGTCTACGAGAACAGCCGCTCCCCCGCCACGTACCTCAACCGCACCATCGCCGGGGACACCACCCTGCCGGCCGACGCGGACCCGGCCGCCCCGCCGTCCTGGCGGCGCATCGACGACGGGACCACCGTGCGCTGGCACGACCAGCGGGCGCTCTGGCAGGAGTCGGCGCCACCGGCGGCGGTACGCGCCGCACCCGACCGCGAGCACCGGGTTCGGGACTGGACGGTCCCGCTGCGCGACGGCGCCGACCCCGCGGTGATCGGCGGCACGCTGGACTGGGTGCCGCCGCCGGACGCGTACACCTGGTGGGCGGTGAGCATCGTGGGGATGCTCGCGGTGGGGGCGCTCGGCCTACTCGCCGCCGCCGCGCCGGCCGGCGCCCGAGCGCTGGCCGCGCTGGGCGGGCTCCTGGTCGTCGGCGGCGCCGTCGCCGTGGTGTACCCGGTGGGCCGGGAGTTGGACGCCGGCGCCCAGGGCGTGGGCGGGGTGCTCGTCGGGCTGCTGGGCGGGCAGCTCTGGTCGCTGCTCACCGGCCTCGGGGCGTTCGCCGCCGGAGCGTACGCGCTGGCCCGCCGCCCGGCCGCCGACTTCGCGGTGGCGCTGGCCGGCGCCTGCCTGGCCCTCTTCGCCGGGGTGACGAACGCGGCCGTGTTCGCCCGCTCGATCGCCCCGGTCCCCTGGCCCGCCGAGATCGCCCGAATCATGATCGCCGTAACGCTGCTGACCGGCGCCGGAGCAACCGCCGCCGGCGTCCTGCGCCTACACGCCGCCTCCCGAACCCCAGCCCAGACCCCGAGCCCGACCCGAACCTAGCCCCGCGATCTTGCACTTTGGGTCGCCGATTCGCGGCTTTCGTGGCTGATGCGGGGACAGCAAGTGCAAGATCGGCGCGGCGTGCGGGTGGGGGGCGTCAGGGGTGGGGGGTGGGGGTGAAGCCGTGCGGGAGTTCGAGGCGGTGGCGGGCCAGCAGGGCCGGGTCGGTCAGCAGGTCCAGGGTGGGCGCGTCGGCGACGATCCGACCGCCGTCCAGGATCACTGAGCGTTCGCACAGTTCCGCCGCGTAGGGCAGGTCGTGGGTGACCATCAGCAGAGTCACCGGCAGGCCGCGCAGGATCTCGGCCAGCTCGCGTCGGGCGGCAGGGTCCAGGTTCGACGACGGCTCGTCCAGCACCAGGATCTCCGGGTGCATGGCGAGCACGGTCGCCACCGCCACCCGGCGGCGCTGCCCGAACGACAGGTGCTGCGGGGATCGGTCCCGGTGCTCGCTCATCCCCACCGCGGCGAGCGCCTCGTCCACCCGGGCGGCCAACTCCGCCCCGCGCAGGCCCAGGTTGGCCGGCCCGAACGCCACATCCTCCGCCACCGTCGGCAAGAAGAGCTGGTCGTCCGGGTCCTGGAAGACGATGCCCACCCGACGGCGTACCTCGGACAGGGTCGCCCGGTCCGGTGTGACGGTCAGCCCGCCGACGCTCACGCTGCCCTGCGTCGGGGTGAGGATGCCGTTGAGGTGCAGCACCAGCGTGGTCTTGCCAGCGCCGTTGGGCCCCAACAACGCCACCCGGTCACCGCGCGGCACCGTCAGGTCCACCCCGTGCAGGGCCACGTGCCCATCCGGGTACGCGAAGCGGACGCCACGAACGTCCAGCGAGACAGCGGTCTGCACAACTCCGATCATGTCAGCACGACGGCGACGGCGGCGACGGAGGCCGCCACCACCGGCACGGTCGCCGCGACCAGCCACTGGCCAGCGGTCGCCGCGCCGTCGCCCTGCCACACGGCAGGCATCCGCCCGGTGTAGCCCCGGGACAGCATCGCCAGGTAGACCCGCTCACCACGTTCGAAGGCGCGCAGGAACAGCGCCCCGATCCCGGCGGCGAAGCCGCGCAGCTGCCACAGGAAACGCGGGTCGTCACCCCGCGAGATGCGGGCCACCCGCATCCGCCGCGCCTCACCGACCAGCACGTCCAGATACCGCAGCATGAACGTGGCGATCTGGGTGAACACCTGCGGGCAGTGCAGCCGGTCCAACCCCACGATCAGGTCCCGGGTGGTGGTGGTCGCGGCGAGCAACAGCGAGACGAGGACACCCAGCGTGCCCTTGGCCAGGATGTTCCACGCCCCGTACAGCCCGTCCTCGGACAGCCGCAGCCCCAGCACCTCGACCCGCTCACCGGCACCGAGGAACGGCAGCGCCACAGCGAACAGCACGAACGGCACCTCGATCAACGCCCGGCTCAGCAGCCAGCGCGGCCCCACCCGGGCCAGCGCGGCCACCGCCACCACCAGCACGGCGTACGCGCCGAACGCCCAAAACGCCTCCCGCGGGGTGGCCACCACGGCGATCGTGAAGACCACCATCGCCACGATCTTGACCTCGGGCGGGAGCCGGTGCACCGGCGAGTCCGACTCGCGGTACAGCACGTGCCCGTGACCGGCACCCATCCGCGTACCTCCTGATCAGCCGGCGGTGCCGACGTGGCGCCGGTCGTCGGCGGACCCGGCGTCGCCCTCGACGGGCGTGGTCGCGTCACCCTCGGCCGGCGTGGTGCCCCGGCGACGCAGCAGCCAGAAACCGCCGGCGCCGATCGCGAACGTGATCAGCACCCCGAGCACCCCGGACAGGCCGGTCGAGACGAAGCTGTTCTCCACACCCCGCACGCCGTAGTCGGCGAGCGGGCTGTCGGCCAACTCGTGATCCTGGGCCTGCTGCGCCGGGCAACTGCCGCCGACGATGTTGTCGTCGGCGTCGACGGTGCAGCCCTTGAGCAGGGAGGAGTCCAACCCGTCCGGGTGGGACGAGGCGTAGTTGCTCACGACCCCGGCGAGCAGCAGGGCGACCAGCAGGCCGCCGGCCAGAAAGGCCCAGGACCGGTTCTTCATCGGACACCTCCGGCGACCGGGACGGTGGGGGTGACGGGGGCGCGCCGTGAGCGCAGCGCGTACACCAGGTCGGGGCGCACCTTCGCAACGGTGAGCACCGTGGTCGCGGTGATCAGGCCCTCGCCGACGCCGATCAGCACGTGGGCGCCGGCCATCGTGCCGGCCAGCCCGGCAAGGTTGCCGCCCAGGTCGGTGGTGCCGCCCAACCAGTACTGCAGGACGAAGCCCTGCGACGCGACCACCACGCTGACCAGCGCCGCGACGAACGCGGTCACGGCCAGGCCGGCCCGCGTGCGGGGCAGCACCCGCAGCAGCAGCGCGATCAGCAGGTACGCCGCGGCCGTGCCGAGCAGCGCCATGTTGGTGATGTTGAGGCCGAGCATCGCCACGCCGCCGTCACCGAAGATCAGCGCCTGGACGACGAGCACCACTGCCACGCAGAGCGCGCCGACCCACGGCCCGACAAGCATCGCGGCGAGCGCGCCACCGAGCAGGTGACCACTCACACCGGCCGTGAAGATCGGAAAGTTGAGCATCTGGACGGCGAAGATGAACGCCGCCACCAGGCCGGCCATCGGGGCGAGCCGATCGTCCAGGTCCCGCCGACCGCGCAGGACGCAGACGGTGAGCCCGGCGAGCGCCAGTGCCGCGAAGACCGCCGCGACGGGACCATTGATGATCCCGTTCGAGATGTGCATCGCCAGCGTTTCCACGCGACCTCCCACGCGTCAGCGGGCCCGTCCTGGGCCGGCGGGCTCAGCCTATTTCCTGGGAGTTGTTGTTGCCATACTCTGGCAACAACGCATGCTTTTGTTCACCCTCCCGTCGCCGCGCGGCGGTGGCGGCGACGATCGAGTAGCCGGCGGTAGGGTCGGGCCATGACCGCGCCCGACCGCCTCTCCCCCGGTGACCCCGCACCCGAGTTCACCCTCCCCACCGACACCGGCGACCAGCTCTCCCTGGCCGACCTGCGAGGCCGCAAGGTGGTCCTGTACGCCTACCCGGCGGCGATGACCCCCGGCTGCACCAAGCAGGCCTGCGACTTCCGCGACTCGCTCGCCTCCCTCCAGGCCGCCGGCTACGAGGTGGTGGGCATCTCCCCGGACAAGCCGGCGAAGCTGGCGAAGTTCCGCGAGCGCGACGCCATCACCTTCCCGCTGGTGTCGGACGAGGACAAGGCCGTGCTCATCGCGTACGGCGCGTACGGCGAGAAGCAGCTGTATGGCAAGACCGTGACCGGCGTGATCCGCTCGACCTTCGTCATCGACGCCGACGGCAAGATCGAACGCGCGCTCTACAACGTCAAGGCCACCGGGCACGTCGCCAAGCTCCGCCGCGACCTCGGCCTGGACTGACCTGTCACACCGGGCCGCTACGGTCCGTCAGTGGTTCGGTACAAGTACACGCCCGAAGCGCTCGCCACCGCAGCCGCCGCCGCGCGCAACATCACCGAGGTGATGCGGCTGCTCGGCGTACGCGTCAGCGGCGGCTCGCACGCGCACATCAGTCGTCAGCTCAAGCGCTTCGGCATCGACACGTCTCACTTCACCGGGCAGGCGCACAACCGGGGCGGTCGAGGCCAACGGCGCACCACATCATCCCAGCTCCTGGTTGAGCTGCCCGAAGGGTCCCGCCGGACGCCGGGTGTGCGGTTGAAGTGGGCCCTGGGCACGCTCGGCGTGCCGCAGGAGTGCGAAGAGTGCGGGACAGGGCCAGTCTGGCGAGGCGCTCCACTGACCCTGCACGTCGACCACATCAACGGGGACTTCCTCGACAACCGACCACCGAACCTGCGGCTCCTCTGCCCGAACTGTCACAGTCAGACCGCGACCTACGCCGGCCGAGGGAAGCGGGCGGGTGCTCTCACCATTCCCGCGCGAGCGGCGACCGGCGGCGGCGCCTCCCCCGAAACAGCTGGTTCCGGTCGTCGACCGGCGAGCCGGGAGGAACTCGTCGACCTGTTCGGCCGGGTCGACGCGCAGCAGATCACGGCCCTGGAGGCGGCTCAGCACCTGGGTTGTCGCACGGCATATCTGTACAAGGTTCGGCGGCGCCTCGAGCAGGAGGGCTTGTTGACACCGCGCCCGGACCGCAGCTGGCGTTCGAGGGCTCATCGCGCCACGGTGATCGAGCAGGCGCTGGCGAATCCGGACGTCGGGCCGAAACGGTTGTCGGGGATCCTCCGCGACCTGCCCGACGGCAAATGCAGGGTGAGTCATGGCACGATCTCGGCCATCCTCAAGGAGGCCGGGCTCAACACTGTCGAAGCCAGACGCTCTAGACTCAGCGAGTCGGCGGGAGTGGCGTAACGGCAGCCGCGCAGGTCTTAGGAACCTGTATCCGGAAGGATGTGGGGGTTCGAATCCCCTCTCCCGCACCACTTGGCCGGTGTGCTCACGTGCCGCGCACGCTGTCAGCCGGGTCACAACCTCGAGCCGGGCAGGCCCTTGAGCAGCCAGGATGGGCGCCGTGAGTCTGCGTTTCGTCCTCGACCCCGACCTGACCCCGCAGTTGCGCGCCGAGATTCTCACCCTCTGGGTGGATGTCAGCAATGCCGGTGGAGCTGTCGGCTTCGTACCCCCGGTCACCGCCACCGACGTCCGCACGATCGCCGATCCGACCTTCGCCGGCATCGCCGACGGGCCGGACCGGCTGCTGGTCGGCTACGACGGCGACCGACTGGTGGCGGTGCTGGTCTTCTGCGACAACCGGTTCCCGCTGAAGGCGCACTGGTGTGTGCTGAAGCGGGTGATGGTCCACCCGGACACCCAGGGCGCGGGCTACGGATCGGCGCTGATGCGCGAGGCCGCCCGGCTGGGTCGGGAGTTGGGTCACGAGGCGCTGCACCTGACGGTGCGGGACGGGCTGGGGTTGGACGGGTTCTACCGCCGCCTGGGCTACCGGGAAGTCGGCCGGTTGCCGGGCGCGCTGCGGGTGGCGGCCGGTGACGATCGGGACGAGATCCTCATGTGGCTCGACCTGACGTCGGCCGACTGACCGGTCAGCCACACAAGGCGACCCACCGGTCAGCCACACCAGCGGGCGGTGGCCCTCGTCGGGCGGGTGGACGGTGTCTCGGCGGGCGGCGTGGCCGACGCGTTCGCCTGCGCCACCTCGGCCGGGCGACCGGCGGGTGTCGGCGTACCGGCGGGTGTCGGCGTACCGGCGGGTCGGGTGGCGGCCGGGCGGGCCGACGTCGGCGGGCGCGAGGTCGCGCGCGCGGTGCCGGGCTCGTACATCCGCACGACGCTGGTCTGCACCTGGCCAGGTGTCATCCGGATGCCGGACACGGTGACCTGGTGCCCGTACACGTCGCTCACGCGCACGCTGTACGGGCCGGGACCGGCGCCGGAGGCCAGCAGCCAGTAGTTGTAGTCCTGCCGGGCGGTCGCGCGCCACGGACCGCTCGTGCCCTGCCGCACCTCGACGGCGCGCAGCGGGTTGCCGTGGTTGCCGACCCGGACGGCGAACCACCACTGCGACGCGCCCTCCTTGATGCGGAAGGTGAGTGGGCCGGGCAGCGGCGGGTTGACCACGGCGCGGTAGGTGACCGGCACGAGACCCTGGACGGGGTCGGCGATCCGGGTGAAGGCCTCCCGGGACAGGTCGAGGTGGCCGGGCTCGCACTCCGGGCACTGATCCATGATCAGGACGCGGACGGTGCCCTTGGGGCCGGTGACGTCGAGGAAGCCGCCGCAGGCGGCGCCGGCGGCGTACTCGGTCGGGCCGAGCGCGACGTAGAGCCGGTTGGCCGGGGCGGCCGGGTTCGAGCAGTTGCCGCCGGCACCCTTGGAGTCGTAGAAGGTCGCCTTGCCGCTGTGCGTGGCGGTGCCGGTGGGCGGTGCGGCGGCGAGGGTCCGGCCGGCCGCGCAGGCCGGGGTGGAGCCGGAGCGCAGGGCCAGGGTGAGCCCGAGCGCCGCCGCGAGCACGGTGACGCCGGTGGCGACCAGCCAGGGCAGCGGGCCGGACGGGGACGCGGGCCGGTTGTCCGGGGCACGGTCCAGGTCGAGTTCGATGTCGACGTCGGTGATGTCGACACCGCCGGGAGCGCTTCCGTCCGTCACGTCGGCGATGCTGCCGGAACCGTGGACGGCCGGACAAGCCCGCTAAGGCAAAGCTAAGACAGCGTCGACGGACGGTGACCGGCGCGTTCCCGCAGCAGACCGGCGGTCAGTGTGGTCAGGCTCTGCAGCTCGCCCGCCAGCCCTGGTCGGGCTCGCAGCATGTCCTCCAGGCGGGCCCGCCACAGCCCTGTCTCGACCGACGCGCGGGCGCTGTCGGGGTCGTGCCGGAGCTGCTCCCGGGTGCGGTCCAGCGACTCCTGACAGGTCGGCCCGAGCAGGTCGCCCACCTGAACGCTGAGCCAGTCGAACAGGTCGTCGTCGCGCGTCGCGCCGACGAGCACCCGGGCCGCGTCCCATGCCACCCGGGGCTGATGCAGGGCCACCATGGCGTCACCTCCAGATTCGACCATCATCGATCGGCGTCGCGACCACGGCAAGGCCTGGCCGGTCAGGGTTCGATGACGATGGGATCGCCGACGTGCAGGGGGCCGCTGCCGATTGGCACCAGGTGCAGTCCGAAGAGGAGCTTCTGCCGGATGTTGCGGTGGCGGCCGAGTGTGCGCAGCGGCTCCTTCGTGCGTACCCCGGTCTCCTGGTCGGTGGTGGTGACCACGCATCGGTCGCACGGCCCGGCGGCGCGCAACCGCAGGTCGCCGATGCGCAGCGACCGGCCGGCCCAGTCGTCCTCGGCCCAGGCCGGCGCCCCGTCGACCACCAGGTTGGGCCGGAACCGGGCCATCGGCACGGCTGGCTCGCCGGCCTCGGCGAGCCACCCGTTGAGGGCGTCGAGGGAGGCGGCGTTCGCCAGCAGCAGCGGGTAGGCGTCGGCGAAGCTGACCTGGTCGCCGGTGTCGTGGTCGCGCTCGTCGGCGGCCAGGTGCCGGGCCGGCCGGGCCAGCCAGACGAGCCGGACCGGCCGGCCGAGCAGCGCGCCGAGCCAGGCGTCGGCCGCCGGCCCGGCGGTTAGCGCGGACACCGGGACCTTCCGGCTGCGGAAGGTACGCACCGGGACCGGGTCGCCGCCGGCCGGCTCGGGCACGTCGAGGTCGGGCTGCCCGTCGGCGCGCAGCGTCAGGCCGCCCGGGCGCACGGTGGCGCGCAGACCGACCAGGCGGGTCGTCTCCCGCTGGGTGACGCCGACGCCGTCGGCGTCCACCACCATCCAACGCCGGTCGCCGGCCAGGCCCCACGGCTGCACGAACGCGCCGTCGTGGTCGAGGCGGTGACAGCCCTTGACGGGGTACGTGTGGATCGAGATCAGCCGCACCCGGCTACCATGCCACGCCGATTCCGTCGCCGGGGTACCAGTGGTTGGCGGGGCTCTCCCGGTAGGCGAGGAACCGTCGACCGGTGCGCTCGGCGTGGTCGGCGAGCACGTTGGTGCTTGTGACGTTGTCGGTGAGCAGGATCGCGCCGGGGGCGAGTTTCGGTTCGATCGCGTCGAACTCGCGCTTCTCGTGGGCGCGGCTGTGGTCGCTGTCGTGCAGGAACAGGTCGACCGGGCTGGCCAGCGCGCCGATCGACGCGATCGAGTCGCCGATGACCAGGTCGACGACCTCGGACCAGGGCTCGCTGCGGGCCAGGTAGCCGGCCTCGGGGTTGATGTCCAGCGAGGTGACCCGACCCGGGTGGCCCTCCTGCGCGTTGCGCAGCAGGGCGGCGGCCAGCACGCAGGTGCCGAGTCCCTTGTCGACGCCCGTCTCGACCACGTGCGCGGGGCGGGTGGCGCGGACGATCGCGTACCAGCCGATCCGGCGGGCGTAGCGGACCTGCTTGTCGGCGAGGCCACGGCGGGCGGCCCCGGCGGTGGCCTGCTCGATATGGCGCCGCAGCAGGTCGTCGGACTCGATTTCGGCGAAGTAGCCGCGGACCTGCTTGACCGGGACGTCGCAGACGTTGCTGACGAACCATGCGAGGTGGTTGCGGCTGAGCTTGGTCAGCTCGTACGTGTAGTTGTGATGTTCACGGGAGGTGACCAGCCACCGGGCCGAGACGCGCAGCACCTTGGCGTCGTGACGGGCGACCCGGGCGAGCCGCTTGGGGAATGCGGCGACCGGGGCGAGGGGCGTGCGGGCGATGGCCCGTCGGAGCTTCGTTGCGTCCACGGCTGCGTTCATACCAGGTCCAGGCGAACGATGGCGGGGAATGTCACCGATAGATCTTCGACGATCATCGTACGTTCCTGGCCGGACGAGGGTACGCGGGCCGAAAGCTGAATCAGTAGCATCGCCGCTATGCCGCGCGCAGATCAGACCGCAGAACTCAACCTCTCGACGAACTCGGAGCCGGCCGACGGCCGTGGGCAATCAGACGGCGGCGAGCAGACCCCTTCCCGGTCGCACCGGCCCCGGCGCCGGTGGAAGCGAATCGCCCTGATCACCTTCGTGGTCCTGGCGGTGCTCGCTGGCGGCGGCCTGGTCGCGAGCGGCCTGTACGTCCGTTCCATCACGTCCGACATCGAACGGGTCGACGCCTTCGACGGCGTTCCCGAGGACACGCGCCCCCAGCCCGTGGCGGCCGGCGCCATGAACATCATGATCCTGGGCAGCGACTCCCGCGACACCGAGAACACCTCGGGCTCCCGGTCGGACACCATCATCCTGGCCCACCTCCCGAAGGATCGGGCGAGCGCTCAGCTGATCTCCATTCCCCGGGACTCCTGGGTGCACGTGCCCCGGTCCAAGGAGGGCCGCGGCGGCACCGACGCCAAAATCAACGCCGCGTACGCGTGGGGTGGCATCCCCCTGATGGTCCAGACGGTGGAGGAGTTCACCAACGTCCGCATCGATCACGTGACGATGGTCGACTTCGCCGGCTTCAAGGAGATCGTCGACGCGCTGGGCGGGGTGGAGATCGACGTCGCGCAGGGCTTCACCTCGACCCACTCGCTCAACCCCGGCGGTCGCCGGGAGTTCCCCAAGGGGCGGCAGACGATGGACGGGGCGGCCGCTCTGGACTACGCCCGCGAGCGTTACGCCTTCGCCAACGGCGACTTCACCCGCATCCAGCACCAACAGCAAGTGATCAAGGCCATTCTGGACAAGGCGGCGTCCGGCGGCACCCTCAGCAATCCCGGCAAGCTGAACTCGTTCGTGAAGGCCACGGCCAATTCGGTCGCGGTCGACCGCTCGCTGTCCCTGGTGGACCTCGCGATGGAGCTCCGTCATCTCCGTGGCGGCAACCTCGGGTTCTACACCTGCCCCACCAAGGGAACGGGCCGAATCGGCACGGAAAGCGTCGTGCTCGTGGACAAGCCCAAGGCACAGCGCGTATTCGACGCGGTCCGTCGCGATTCGGTTGCCGACATCGCGTCCGCCGCAAAGTAGGAGACAGGATTGCCGTGCCGGCTCTGGTGGCACAACTGACGCGGCCGTAACCTGCGATCGCCCCCTGGCTGTCAATTCCGCCGGAGGGCTCACGGGGGAGGACCACCATGTCGAGCCAACCGGTCATGAGTTATCCGGATACGAAACGGACGGAGGTCGGCGCGGCAGCGCCGTCGGCGATGGCACAGCACGACGCGGACGGCGACGAGAGGGCAACTGCGGCGATCCCCGAGCCGAGGAGGGCTGCGACGACAGCCCGCGCCGGCCTGGACACGACCACCGTTCTGCCGTACGCCGGCTCTCGGGCCTCGAAGCGTACGCGTCAGCTCCGCGCCTGGATGCTCACGGCGCCCATCGACGTCGTCGGGCTGCTCGTGCCTCTGTTGGTCAGCCAGAACTACTGGCGTGGGACGCTGGCCAACGCGGCGCTCACGGTGGCCATCTTCGCGAACGGAGGGCTCTACCGTGCCCGCCGGCACGTCGGCATCCTCGACGAACTGCCCAGCATCTGCGGGCGGTTGCTGGCGTCCGCCGCGGTGGTCGCCATCATCGCGGCGGAACGCCACGACTCGGTGCACTACGTGGGCGGGTTCATGCGAGGTGTCGCGCTCTCCGCCGGCCTGGTGATCGTCGGCCGGGCGTTCAGCAGGGCGCTCACCATCACCGCCCGCAAGCGCCGGTGGGTGGAGCACAACACGATCATCATCGGCAGCGGCCCGGTCGGCCTGGAACTCGCCCGGCTGTTGCGCCGCTACCCACAGTACGGCCTGCGCTTTGTCGGTTGCGTCGACATCTCGCGCGACGAGGGTGTCGGTGGGGTTCCGTTGATCGGCACTCTCGCCGACCTCGAAAAGCTCACCGACATGCTGGAATGCGACGTCCTGATCATCGCCGACCCGGATTGTTCAGAGTCCGCCCTGATGGAGATCCTGCTGCAGTCCGTCAATTCGCGTTCGGACCTGTGGGCGGTGCCGCGCCTGTGGGGTTCCCGGTCACTGGGCGGATACCCCGACCACATCGGAGCGATACCGATCGTCAAGATCGGTGACACCAGGCTTTCCGGCCCGCGCTGGGCCATCAAGCGGGCTTCGGACGTGCTCTTCGCCGCGGTGGCGTTGATCGTGCTGAGCCCGCTGCTTCTGCTCTGCGCCCTGGCGACGTTCCTGGACGGCGGGCGGGGCATCTTCTTCTACCAGGAGCGGATCGGCCGGCACGGCAAGCCATTCAAGGTCATCAAGTTCCGTTCGATGGGGCCCGCCGACGAGCGTGAGTCGGAGACGAACTGGTCCATCGCCCACGACAAGCGAGTGGGCCCGGTCGGCCGTTTCATGCGCCGGACGTCACTGGACGAACTGCCGCAGCTCTGGAACATCCTGCGCGGCGAGATGAGTGTGGTCGGCCCTCGTCCGGAACGCCCGCACTTCGTGGAGAAGTTCTCGGTCGAGTACCCCACCTACGCGATGCGGCACCGGGTTCCCGTCGGGCTCACCGGGCTCGCTCAGGTCAGTGGCCTGCGCGGCGACACCCCGATCTCGGACCGGGCGAGGTTCGACAACTACTACATCGAGAACTGGTCGCTCTGGCTCGACATCAAGGTCGTGCTGCGTACGATCGCGGAGGTTCTGCGCGGTGGTGGTCGGTGACCATCACCGTCCGGTGCAGGACGTCGGTGGGTTCAGCCGTCGGTGCCGCGCCGGCCGTCGGCGAGCAGGGGGTTTCCGAGCGCCACGGCACGTAGCACCCGTGCGTGCCCGGCCAGTGACCCGTCCGGGGAGAACAGCCCGAGCGCCTCTTCGCGGAGGCGCTCGCGGCTGGCCGCCCACGCCGCGCGTTCGCGGACCATCGACGACATCGCCTCGACCAGGTCGGAACGATTGCCCTGTGGGCGGTACCGAAGGTCGTTGATCACCTGCCAGTCGACCAACTCGGCGTCGCCGGCCGGGTTGCTGACCAGGTGACCTCGCCGGCCGTTCGCCAACTGCTCACGGGCACCACCGACGTCGGTGAGCACGACCGGCACGCCGGCCGCCAGCGCTTCCATCGACGCCAACGACCACCCTTCGAAGAAGGAGTCGAGGACGAACGCGTCCGCCGCCGCCAGCAGGGCCAACGGGTTGGCGCAGTGCCCCCGAAGGTGGATGCGGTCGGCGCCGGGCAGCGATGCGGCCGCCTGCCGGGTCTGCTCGTAGTAGAGCAGGTCGTCGTTGGCTCGACCCGCCACCAGCAGGTGGGCGTCCGGGTGCGCGGCGGCCACGTCGGAAAAGGCCGTCACCAGGCCGAACGTGTTCTTCTGCAGGCAGTACCGCGCGAGCGAGACGAAGAGGAACTCGTCGGTCAGCCCCAGCGCGGCGCGGGCACTCGCGCGGTCCACGCGCCGGACGCGCGAAGCGTCGACGCCGTTCGGCACGGTGACCAGCCGATCGCCGGGATAGCCGGGGTTGCGCACGAGATACTGCTGCCGGACGAGGTCACTCACCGCGACCTGCGCGGCGATCCCCTGCGCCCGCCGGCCCTCTGGCACCCAGGAGTCGGGGTGGTAGAAGCGGTGCATGTCGTGCAGCGTCTCCACCCACGGGACGCCGACCTCGGTGGCCGCGTCGAGCAACCAGTCGTCAGCGTTGTGCCCGCTGATCACATCGGGCCGCCAGGAGCGCAGCCAGGCGACGGCGTCGTCCGGTGTCACGAGGTGGGTCGGGACCCCCTCGTCGGCGAGCGCGCGGGCGAGCCGGCCACCGGCACCCTCCTGGCCGGGCAGGCGCGTACCGGTGTGGATGACCGCGGTCTCGAAACGGTGGGCCGGGAGCCGCCTGGCGAGGAACGCGGCGACCTCCTCGGCACCGCCGACATCGAGCACCCCCGTGGCGATGGCGCACCGCACCGGCCGGGATCCGGTGACGTCGACGGCAGCGGGTGGGGTCGACGGACGCGGGTCGGCCACCACCGGCCGGAGTGCCTCCAGGTCGCCCACACCCCTGCCGGGTACGAGGGGCACCGACCAGTCCTCGCTGGGGCCCGACGTCCGCTCACCCGGGTTCGCTAACCGTCGGAGGGTACGTCCGCCCAGTCGGCGCAGCGGTGCCGGCACGACGTGGGCCTGGCGCTGGGCCCACAGGGCGAGTCGTAGCGCCCGTGACGACTGGTCACTCATTCGGCTGCCTCTCGTGCTGGCCTCGACCGAGGAAGAACGGGACCACGATTCCCGCTGCGATGCCCAGCAGCAGCGGCCATCGACTCGTCTCGGACAGGAACGGCGCGGTCATCAGACACAGCGGCGCGATCAGGCAGAACGCGGCCGCGGACCGGACGATTCCGTCGCTTTCGGGGTCGCGGATGGCCTTCAGCGCGGCCAGCGCGGCGGCGGCGAGGAAGAGGATGACGAGCAGCGGCGCCAGTGGGCCGTACCGCAGCCAGTCCTGTAGCAGCTCGTTGTGGACGTAGACCCGCTCGGAGTTGTTGGCAGCCAACCCGACGAGTTGGGGGGCGAGCGGGCCGATTCCGGTCCAGAAGTTGGCGCGCACGTACTCCCAGCCGAGGCGGAGGTCGTTGAGGTGCCCGCTGGTGGAGGCCGCCTGGTGCATCGCGCTCTCCTGCGCTGGCGGGGTCTGCACCGGTCGGCTGGGCGCCACCGACGCGCTGGTGGACCGGCTCGGGCTGGCACTGGGGCTGGCACTCGCGCTCGCACCGCCGGCCGGGCGCGGGGTCACGCTCGGCTTGCTGGTCGCGGTGGGCTTGCTGGTTCCGCCCGGGGCGCCCTGCGCGCCGCTCGGCCCGTTGGTCGCGCTCGGCCGGGCAGTGCTGCCCGAGGTTGCCGTCGGGCTCGGTGTCCCCGCCGCGCTCGGCCGATCGGTCGCGCTCGGCTGGCTGTTCGCGCTCGGCTGGCTGCTCGCGCTCGACTGGCCGTGGGCAAGGTCGAAGCTGCCCACGCTGCGAAGGCCGAGATCCCCGGCGAAGCCCGGCGCGGCCAGCACCACCACCGCCGCCACCAGGACCGCGAACCCGAACTGCCGGATCATCGGTCGCCACCGCTGCCAGGTGAAGACGACGACGGCGACGAGTGCGGCCACCGCCGCGACCCACACGCTGCGGCGGAAACTGATCAGGATCAGCAGTGGCGTGGCGGCTGCCAGGGTCATGTACCGCCAGTCCCAGCGCCACCGGTTGTCCCCGAGCACGCCGATGAACACCGCCGCGGCGATCGCCGGCAGCGCCGAGTCGTAGTAGATGAAGTACGCGCTGAGCCGATCGTCGGCGGTCTCACCGAGCGGAATGGCGATGGCCGCCGCGACCAGCAGGCCGGTCAGCGCGGCCCAGACCGTCATCCGGACCGATCGCTGGTCGTCGCGGAGCCACCGCAGGCTCATGCCGATGACGAGGCCCAGCACCAGCAGGACGAAGGGCCGCGCGTTCTGGTTGACCGCGGAGAAGAGCGACTGCCCGTGGATCAGGCCGCTGACGACGGCCAGCACGACGAGGCCGACGGCCGGGCCGAGCAGCGCCGCGCCGACCGAGCGCAGGTGGGGACGCTCCCGCGGCCACCACCGCGCGGCGGCCGCGAGCACCGCCGTCACCGCGAGGGGCAGGATGATCGGGGCCTTGCCGGTGCTGATGAAGGCCTGGTAGCCGAGCGTGGTCAGCTCACCGAAGCGACCATTCGGTTTGATCTCCTGGGCGAGCACCGCCACGAGCACGATCCCGGTCACGGGAAGCCGATGCACGAGCAACGGCAGCGCGATGGCCAGGACGATGCCGACGAAGGACGGCATGGTCCAGGCGACATACAGCGCCGACAACGCGGCGAACGCCCAGGACGCCCACCAGATCCGCCGTGCGCCGGCAGCGGCGGGCAGACGGGGATCGAGCACCCGGTCGAGGACGCGGGTCAGCGGAGACCCGGGAGGCGTGTCACCGTCGGCGCCTCGATCGGTGACCTGTTCGACTGGACCGATGCCCACGTCGTCCGTGCCGGAATCAGTCGCAGTTCCTCTGGAACCCATCGCTGCCTTTGCCCCGTGATCGGGCTCCGGCCGGCCTTCGCTGACACAGAACCCTGCTGACAACAACGCCGAGCCGGCTGCCGTGATAATCGGGGGACGACCACAGCCCAGGCAGCCCGGTGACCAGCGCGGCCGTGCAATGTGGTGGGTCGAGCATCACGGCCCCACGGCCGCCGCGGCACACAGTATCAGTAAGGATGATGACGAGTGCCGCCGGAAGTGCGCCCGACAACCCCGACCGGGGGTGGTCCCGGATCGATGGTCGAGCAATTGCCCGGACATCAGTAGGATGCTTATCGTTTTCGGTCGGACTGTTGACTTGGCGTACGCGTAATCGATGGCCGCCACCCGGTATGGTCGCCCGGGATCACCCCCCGGAGCCGCAGATGATCACCCGCCGCACCCTTCTCGCCGCCGCCAGCGGCATGGTCCTCGCCGGTGACGCCCCACCCCAGGAGGGCACCGTGCTGCTGCCGCCCCCGTCCGGGGGCGACGACACCGGCGCGCTCAATGCCGCCCTCGGCCGAGGGTCCGGGGGCGTCGTACGCGGTTCCCCCGGCGCGCACTACCAGGTCAGCGCCCCTCTCGTGGTGTCCAGCGGCACGACGCTGATCATGTCGGGGTGCACGGTCACCCTGGCGACCGGCAGCGCCTGCAACCTGCTCACCAACACGGCGGTCGCCGGAGGTGGCCGGGACCGGGACATCACCGTCATCGGCGGCACCTGGGTGCGCGCGGGTGGGGTCGGTGGCACCGGCCCCGACCTGCACACCCTGCGCTGGCGACGGGTCGACGGCCTGACCCTCAAGGGGCTGACGGTGCGGACCGCGAGCGACAAGTACGCCATCTCCCTGGGCGACGTCGTCGACACCTCGGTCACCGAGATCAGGTTCGCGGTGCACTCCGACGGCGTACACCTTCAGGGGCCGGCGACGCGGACCCGGATCTCCGGGATCCACGGTTCGACGGGTGACGACACCGTCGCCATCACCCCCCGCGACTGGCAGGCGTACGACGACGTGTTCGGGCCGGTGACCGACACCGTCATCGAGAACGTCAGCGCGGCCTCCCTCGCGGCCCTGGTCAAGGTGCTCGGTGGGTCGCCGGAGACCGCCGCCTTGCGCACGACCGTCCGGGGCGTCACGGGCATCGCCGGCAACAACGTCGTCTGGATCGGTGACGACACCGCCGACTGGCGCACCACCGGCGGCCGGGTCGACGAGTTGGTCGTGGAGCAGGTCTCCGCCACCACCCTGCCCAGCCGGGGCGGCATGGTGCACATCAACGGCTCCTTCGTGGGGCACGTGCACCTTCGCGAGTTGCGGGCTCGGGGGCCTCGCGGGAACGAGCCGTTGGTGCGGGTGACACCCCTTCGGGCGGCGGTCCTCGACGCTCTCACCGTGGAGGATGTCGACGTTGAGCAACTCGATGCCGCGCCTCTGCTCGCCGTGGCCCGGACGGTGACGATCGGCCGCCTGCTGGTCGACGGGGTCACCGTCGCGGGCACGTCCGCGGGCACCGCCGTCACCCAGATCGCGGGGGTGGTGGACGACCTGACCGTTCGGTCGGTCAGCCTGGCCACGAGCGGCGACAGTTACCTGGTCGAGTTGCCCGCGTGGGCGACGCACGCAGCGATACGGCGGGCGAACCTCTCCGACGTGCGGGTCGCTGGCCGGGGCGGCGCCCTGGTCACCGCCCCGGCGGCCACGCACGTCCTGCCCCGGCTGGCCGTCAGCCAGACTCGGACGGTGGGGACGGCCTGGCTGGTCGACCTCAACACCAGGACCGAGCTCGTGGTGTCGGACGTGACAATCGACGACACGACCGGCGGCGTGGCACGGGTGCGCCGGTCGGGTGCGGCGGTGGTCCGTGGCGACGGGCTGCGCTCGGCAAGCGACTCCCGGGGGGTCGCGGTGTCCGCCGGAGGATCGCTGGTCTCGTACGCGCTGGAACTGGCCGCCGACGTCAGCGAGCTCGTCCGGGCGGACGGCAGCCGGGCGACGAACACGAACGCCCGACTGTCCTGCGGAATCGGACCGGTCGAGTGCACAGGTCTGACCTGGCAACACCTTCGGACCGGCGCGACCTACTGAGGCGCGACCGCCGGGCCGGCAGTGTGCTCAGAGGGCCTTGCGGGACAGCACCCGCCTGAGGTCCGCCACGGTGATCGCCCGCGTGGCCAGCACGGCCACCCCGAACAGGCCGGCGGCCAGCGCTCCCTCGACCTGCCACGGAAGACGGACCAGCCACAGCGCCAGAATGGCGACGGCGCCGACCGCGAGGACGCTGGCCATCTCGCGTACGGGCAGACGCGAGGTCATCGCCCGGGCGGCCAGCAGGCAGGTGGCGGCGCCGATGACGAGTTCCGTCGCCGCCGCGACGCCTGCCGCACCCGTGGCTCCCCACCTGGCGCAGGCCCAGAACTGCGCCCCGAGGTTGACCACCGCCACCGAGACCGTCAGCACCGCGATCGGCCGCACCAGGCCCAGTGCGGAACAGATCGTCGTGCCGACGTACCCCAGGGTGACGCCGACGAAAGCCACCGCCAGCAGGAGCAGGGGTGTGACCGCGGGGCCGAAGTCGTCGCCGTAGAGGTACGCGACGAGGGCCGGGGCCAGCGCGATCAACAGCACCGCCGTACCCACACCGATGACGGTGCCGGTGCGGGTCGCCAGGCTGAAGATGAGGTTCCGACGGTGTGCGTTCATGGTCAGGCTCGTCGCCACGATCGGCAGCAGCGGGGCCACCAGCATGGCCGGCCCGAGCTGGGCGACGTCGAGGAACTTGTAGGCGGCCGAGTAGTAGCCCAGCTCGGCGGCGCCCTGGAGATGGAACAGGATCACCGAACCCAGGCGGTAGTAGGCCATCACCGCGAGCGAACTGATGGCGAGCGGCCAGCTGAGCGCGAAGATCCGGCCCGCCTCGGCCCAGGACGGCCGGCCCAGTGGCACCAACCTCCGGTTGATGGCGACGCCGATGCAGGTCTGCACCGCCACGACGGCGACGAAGAACCAGGCCAGCAGGACGACGTCGCCGCCGGTCCGAGCGATGAAGACGACCGCCACCAGCCAGAGCACGCCCTGGACGAGAGCGAGCACGGCCGACACCTCGGGACGGAACCGGGCGGTGGCTCCCGCGGTGAGGATGGACGCCGCGGACAGCGGTGTCGCGATGGCGACCACACTGACGACCGCGCTGGAGTCTCCGAAGAGCCCGCCGCTGGCGGCGAGGAGCAGGCCCACGGTCGCCAGCAGCGCCACCGACGTACGGATGAGCAGGCCGGTCGTCAGGATGCGGCCGGCCGCCACCCTCTCGCGCGCGATCCGGGAACTCACGGTGATCGTGGTGCCCATGTCGGCGACCTGCGCCGCCGCCGTGCCGAGGGTGAGTGCGAGGGCGAAAACGCCGTAGCCGCTGGGGTTCAGGTACCGGGCGAGCACGGAGGTGGTGGCCATGCCCACGACCATGCCCAGCAGCCGGAGGCCGAGGGAGACGGCGGTTGCGGTGCTGAGCCCGCGTACCGATCGCGTGGCGTCGGCGGGGATGCCCGGCGCGGCGTCCGCCGGGCCGGCATCCCGGTCGGTGGGCTCGGTCGCCGTCGGTCCCGGTGAGGTCATCGCAGGCACTCCCCGAAGGTGCGTTCGTACGCGTCGAGCCAGCTCTCCCGGCCGTGCCGCTGCTCGACGTAGGCGACGCCGACGCCGCGTCGTTCCAGCATCGCCGACACCGCCTCGGCCGTCAGCTCGGACGGGCTGTCGATGACGAGGCCCCCGCAGTGCGGAACCAGTTCGGTGCCGGGATCGTCGTGGAACGCCACGATCGGCAGTCCGCAGGCGGCGGCTTCCAGGACGCAGGTCGGCGTGCCGTCGGTCTCCGCGCCGCAGTAGATGTAGAAGTCGCTGGCCGCGAGCAGGTCGGGCACGTCGTCGCGGTGGCCGGTGAAGTGCACGTCGTCGGTGCCGGCGCCGAGCCGCTCCAGCCGCTCGCGGTCCGGGCCGTCACCGACGACGACCAGGGCGCTGCCGCTGGCCAGCGCCGCCGCGATGGCCCGGTCGTGCCGCTTCGCGGCGTGCAGCCGCGCCGCGAGCACGGCGACCCGGCGATCGCGGAAGCGGCTCGGGAGCAACTCCTGGCGCAGGGCCGCCCGGGTCGCGGCCGGTGGCGCAACGTAGCGGTGGGTGTCGATCGCGTTGGGCACCACCACCAGCTTGTCCCGGCCGACGACGGGTTCCAGGTCGTCGGCCACCGCCTCGCTGACGCAGACCACGCGTGAGACGTGCTCGGCGGCACGGGCGTAGCCGGCGAGAAGCAGGCGGCCGACCGGGCCTCCCATCCACCGGCCGTGTTCGGTCCACACGACCGGTGCCCGGCGGGACAGTGGCGCGGTAAGCGCGATCTGTTCCCGCTTGAACTGCAGGTAGTAGATCGACGAGTCGGTGACGGCCTGGATCCGGTGCCGCTCGATGGGCACCCTCAGCAGCCCGGCCGCCATCGTCCTGCGGGACCACTTCGGGCCGAGGCCGATGTCGCTGCGGCTGAGGCCGTGCTCCTCCCAGCCCGGGCACCGGCCGTACAGGGCGACGTCATGGCCGCGGTCCCGCAGCCCTCGACCGAGCGCGACGGTGTGCGCCTCGGCACCACCGGCGGTGTCGGAGACGGAGACCATCGTGACGATCATGGGGGCCAATGCGGTCCTTCCCTCAGCGGACGCCGGCCCGGCCGGTGGTCCGGCTCTGCGCGGCAGTGGTGTACGCGGCAAGGAACTGCCCGGCCGCGTCCGCCGTGTCGACCGGCGTCGCGCCGCGTTCGCCCGCGAGCGCGATGGCGTCCCGGACAGCCTCGACGCTGGTGTCCCGGGCGACGACGGTGGCGAGTTCACCCAGACCACCGCAGGGCGCCACCGCGGTCGGCACGCCCAGCCGGGCCGCGACGGCGAGAACGCCGGACTGGCTGGCGACGGCGTACGGCGCGACGACGACATCGGCGGCCGCGACCAGTGCCGTGAACTCGTCCACGTCCAGGTAGCGGTACGCGGTCGTCACGGCCGCCCCAGTCTGCTCGATCAGGCTGTCTACCTGCTGCCCCGGCCCGAGGTCCTCACCGACCACGGCGCCCCGCCAGCCGGGCAACTGCGCGACGGCGCGGACGAACAGCTCGGGATTCTTGTCTGCCCGGACCTGACCCGGCAGCAGGGCGAGCCGGGCGCCGGTCGGACTCAGCGCGGTGCGCCACCGTTCGACCAGTTCCGGTTGCGCGGGCGGAGCCCACTGGGCCAGGGGCACCCGGTCGACGTTCGCCACCCCCCGGTCGTGGAGGTCGCGCCGGTCGGCGTCCGAGTAGACCAACACCCGGTCGGCGTCGCGAAGGGCGCTCCGTAGCGCCCGGCCGCCACCCGGGGCGTTCGACCGGACGAAGGTGTTGTGCGGGCTGGCGACGACTGTCGCGTGGCGCAGGCGGGCAATCGAGATGAGTTCCGGCGTGAGCGCGAACAGGCCCTGGATGTGCACGACGTCCTGTGGACCGATCACCCGGTGCAGGTGCGGCAGCGTACGAAGCAGGTAGCGCGACGACGTGCGGGCCTGTCGGACGCGGCGGTTGGTCGAGGCGCGGTGCCAGGTGACGCATCGACAGAGGCGCACCGAGGGCGGTGCGGCGTCGCAGTCGTCGGCGGTGTGCACGACCACGTCGACGCCGAGCTCCCCCAGGCCGGCGGCGACCTCGACGGCGTGGTTGAAGACGCCACCCCGACCACCTGACTCGATCATGTGGACGCGGCGGATCACGATGCCGCCGTCCGGCCGGCGAGCGCCGAGGTGGCGTCGACCAGCTCGCGGACCGCTTCGGGCCAGCCGAGCGCCGCGCACCGCTGCCAGCCTGCCAACTCCCGCACGTGCCGCTCGGACGGACCCCGCACGGTGTCGACGACCGCAGCGGCGAAGGAGCGCGGGTCGTCGGCCACCCGGTGGGCGTCGGCGTCGCGTACGGCGGCCGGGAGGCCCCGCGCCGCGAACGAGCTCATGACGACGCAACGCCCCCTCGACATCGACTCGGTCAGCTTGAGCTGCGCGCCTCCGCCGGTGGTGGCGGGAGCGACGGTCAGCGCGGCACCGGCGTAGGCCGCGGCCACGTCGTCGAGCGTGCCGAGGACCGTCACCCCGGGTACGTCGGCGAACTCCGGTGCCAGGCTCTCGCTCCGGCGGCCCGCCACCGTCAGGCGGGCCGAGGGAATGTCCGCGCGCACGAGTGGCCAGGTGTCGCGCACGAACGCGCGCAGCGCCCGCACGTTGGGTTCGTAGTCGTAGGACGCCAGCGCGAGAACGTACCCGTCGGGTGGCGAGGGCTGGTACGGCCAGATGTCCACGCCGTTCGGCGCGATGACGACGTCGCTGGCCCATCCGCGCAGCACGTCCCGATCCGGCTCGGAGAGCGCGACGCAGAGGGCCGCGCGGGCGGCCACCCGGGGTTCCCAGAGGGCGGCCTTGGCGGCCTCGGCGCGGCGGGCCATTCGCTGCCACCCGTGGGCCGACGTCACCAACGTCGCGAGGCGTCGGCTCTCGATGTTGGCGAACTCGACGACCTGCGGCACCTGTCGTGACGTGGGGGGCGCCCAGGCGGCCAGGTAGGAGTGCGACCAGTACACGGCGTCGGGCCGGAACTCGTCGCACAGCGCCCTGAGGGAGTCGGCGACCGGCACCATGTAATGCCCGCCCAGGTGGGGTCGGCCCGATGCCCGGGTACGCATGGCCGACGGCGGCGACCAGGGCAGCGCACGGGTCGCCACCGGGGCATCCGGCTGTCGATCGCCGTGATCGGGGAAGGCGACCAGCACCTCGGCGTCACGCCCCAGCGCCTCGGCGACCCGGGCGGTACGGATCCGGCCACCGTGTTGCGCCGGCCAGGGCGGTTCGACGGTGACGACCAGCACGCGTGTCACGCCGCGACCGCCCGGCGGCAGGCGGAACCCCGGTGTGGCTCACGATCGGCGATTGTCATGGCCCCGTTACCGCCCGTCGGCCAACTCGGTCACCAACAGGTCGCGCAGTAGCGCGCCGCGCCCCTCCCAGCCGTGCTCCGCCGCGCTCGCCATCCGGGCGCGCACGACCGCGTCGTCGACCGGTTGCAGCAGGTCGGGCAGGTGGGCGGGCAGGTCGCCCGCCTCCGCCACGGTCACGTGCGGGTTGGTGCGCGCGAGCTCGGCGACCGCCGGCAGAGGGCTGCTCAGCACGGCCAGCCCGGACGACAGGTACTCGAAGCACTTGAGCGGGCTGACCCCACGGGTGTAGTCGTTTATCGCGTACGGGATGACCCCCACGGCGCAGGTGCCGGCCGCCTCGGCGAGTTGGTCGGGGGTGAGGACGCCGAGGTGGCGGGCGCCGAGGTCCTCCAACTGCCGCAACTGCGCGTCGAAACTGCCCCCGCCGGCGGCGAGCGGACCCGCCAGAAGCAACTCGCCGCGGCCGCGTACGGCGCGGGCGATCGATTCGAGCAGCGGCAGGTCGAGTTTGTGCGGGGTGAGGTTGCCGGAGAAGAGGACGTTGGGACGGCGCTCCCCTGCCGGCCTGCTCGCCGCCGTGAAGACCGACACGTCCGCGACGTTGGGCAGGAGTTCGACGCGGGGGAAGCCGGTGGCGGCGAGGTGGTCCCGCACCGCCGTGCTGGTGGCGATGGCGACGGCGGTGCGCGACGACAGTGACCGTTCACCGCGGCCCACCGCGACGGCGTCCACGCCGGGAAAGGTCGCCAGCAGGTCGACGCAGTGGTAGATGACGAGGTCCGCGGATTGTTCCAGGCCGTAGGTGACGGGTGTGAACGTCCAGAGCACCCGTGGGCGTGCGCTGTTGAGCCAGTCGCCGGTGGCGCGCCGGAGCAGGGCACGGTTGACCGGGTAGGTGGGCGTACGGTGCACCGGCAGCACGAGCGGCGACACGATCCGCGCCCCCGCCGGCCGGGGCCGCTGCGCCGGGGTCTGCCGGTCGCCCACGGCCCGACGGACCCGGGACGCCATCCGGACGACGTCGTCGCGCCGGAGCGTGGGTCGGCGCAGACCCAGCGACTCGACGAACGTCACGTTCGCCGTCTGGGCGAGCTCCCGCGCCACGTAGTGCTGGTTGGTCGCGATCGGAGAGTCCCACTCGGCGGTGCCCAACATCAGCACGTTGGCCACGGATGCCCCGCCCGCTCGCGCGTGCTCCGGCACGGGCATCGTCACCATGACGTCATCCCTCGCTCACCGTCCCTGCTCGGCCAGCCACCGAGCCATGTTCGCCTGAAAGGCCCGCGGTGTGAACCGTTGGGCGTTGGTCACCGCCGCCTGCGCGGACAGCTGTGACGCCCGACGGATCGGGTCCACGTACGCGCTCGGGTCGGTGGAGTCGAGGAGGAAGCCGGTCTCGCCGGTCACCACCGTCTCGAGCAGCCCGCCACGCGCCCAGCCCACCACCGGTGTGCCACACGCCTGTGCCTCCACCGGGATCATGCCGAAGTCCTCCAGCGCCGGGTACAGCAACGCGGACGCACCCCAGTACAGCTCGCGGAGCCGCTCGGTGGTCGGTCTGACCTCGAACTCGACAGGCACGTCGACGCGGGCGGCGAGCCGGCGCAGGTTCTCCTCCTCCGGGCCGCTGCCGGCGAGCACCAGCGGCAGCCGGGCCGCCGCGGCGATCTCGATCATCAGGTCGAAGTTCTTGTACGGAATCCAGCGGCCGACGCCGAGCAGGTAGCGGCGTTCCTGGTCGCGGACCGCCGGTGGGGCCGCGGCGAAGTAGTCCACCTCCACCGGCGGGTTGATCACCCTGGCGTCACGACCCCAGTAGCGGCGGATGCGGGCCCGCACCTCCAGCGAGTTCGCCGCGTAGCCGTGGACATGTCTGCTCAGCCGCTTGTCGCCGGCTTGGAGGACCGCACGCACCGGCGCGAGCGCGGCGCTGGCGCCCCGCTGGTCCAGGTCGGGGCTCCAGACGTAGCGCGCGGGCGAGTGCACGTAGCTCAGGTGGCGGGTGTGGTCCGGATCGCCGATCTTCGCGGTGTGCGCGAAGGCGTGGCTGGACGAGAGAACGACGTCGTACTTCTTGCGGGTCAACGTTCGCCAGGTGAGTGGCATGAGCGGCAGCGCGAGGGCCTTGCTGTGCCGCAGCGGGGTCTTCGCCAGCCAGGATTCGTAGATCTCCTGGTCGACCGTCGCGTCGTGGTCCTTCCAGAGGACGAAACGGTCGGCGTGCGGCACGATCTCGGCCATCTTGAGGAAAACCTGCTCGGAGCCACCGGTGGCACCGAACCACTCGTGGATCAGCGCGACGGAGCGGTCAGCGAGAGGCCGCAGGTCGACGTCCGGTGTGGACGACGCCGTCTCCGTCGATTCACCGCTCAACCCGCTCAAAAGACGACCACGTCGCGGAGGTAGCTGGCGAACCGCCGCAGCTGGTACGCCTCGGGCACGGGCGAGGTCATCCGGATCACCAACTGCCGGTTGACGGCGCCATCCTGTCCACTGCGGAAGTAGGCGACGACGACCAGGCCGTGCCGCTGCGCACCGTCGACCTCGATGATCTGCTCGGCGTAGCTCGCGTACAGGCCGCTGCGGATCCACTGCGCGCCCCACGCCTCCTCGACCGAGCGCATGGCGTTCTGCCACTGGTCGGTGCACGGCTGGGGGCACTCGCGCACGATCACCTCGCCGCCGAGCGCCTGGTTGCCCGAGGCGGTGGTGCCGCACTCGTACTTGACGATCCCCTCCGCCCGGGCGGCGAGCGTGCACTGCCAGTTCGTGGGCATCTTCACCGGGAAGCCCAGGCCGTCGAGGTCGGTGAGCGTGCGTACGGTGTCCCGCTCGGTGAACCGTGGCCACTGCGTCGGCCATGCTCCCGGCTTGGGCGGCTCGATGCCGGGCGACTGCGGCGGTGTCGTCGGGATCGCCGGCGACAGGATGCTGGTGGTGGGCGCGGTCTGCGGCGTCACGGGGTCGTCCGATCCGCCCCAGATCACCAGGCCACCCGCCGCGGCGAGCACCACCAGGACCAGCGCGCCGGCACCCACCCAGAGGCCGGTACGCCGTGGGCGAGGCTCGGAGGGCTTGATGCGGCGCACGGGTGCGACGAACGGGTCGGCCGGCGGCACCACCGGGCGGGTCTGCGCGATCGGCGACCCCGAGGCATCGGTGGGTACGCCCGTGGCCAGGTCCGGAGTGGAGGGTGATGTCGGCGCGCCCGAGACCGGCTGCGGGGACGCGGACACCGGCTGACCGGAGACCGGGTTGGTATGCACCGCCCAGGGGAGTTGCGGCATGTGCGCCACCAACTCGGGCGCACCGGAGACCGGCGGCCCGCTGGCCTGCCGCGGCACACCGGACACCGGCGGGGCCGAGGCGGGCGGCGCGGAGGTGGGCGGCGCCGACGTGGGTGGGGCCGACACGGGCGGGGCGGAGACCGGCAGGTCGGGCACCGGCTGGTAGTCCATGCCGAGGCTCTGGAAGAGGCGCTGCGGCGCGTGCCCCTCCTCGGCCCGGTACGCCACCCACGGGTGCGCGGCGGTCAGGTCGGCGTGCGCGTAGCGGTGACCGCCGGCGGCCTGCGCCAGTGCGTTGGCGGCGTTGCCGAAGGCCACCCGCCAGCGCTCGTCGGACGCGGCGACCCCGTCCAGCACGGCCACGGTGGCGAACTGGCCCTGCCCGTCGACTGCGGCCCAGGCCTTGCCGACCTGGCACGCGCCCAACATGTGGGTGTACCTGTACGGGCTCTCCGGCTGCATGCCACTCCTCCGCTCAACCGCCGTGCGGATCCTACAGATGTGCCGCCATCGCAGCGCCCCACCGGTCAGCGGTGCGACAGCTCGGTGAAGCGGGTGGTCCGGCCCGCTCTTGCCCTCTGAAAGTTTTCATGCATAGAGTCGTGTCGTGAATAAAGGTACTGCCGAGGCGTCGGTGAAGCAGGTGCTGGACCTGTTCGACGGGGTGCGGCTCACCCCGACCCAGCGCCGGATCGCGCACTGTCTCGTGCAGCACGCCCCGACCGTGGCGTACCTGTCGGCGGCCGAGGTGGCCGAGCTGGCCGGGGTCAGCCAGCCGTCGGTCACCCGGTTCGCCGTCGCGCTTGGCCACGACGGTTACCCGGCGCTGCGCCGCCGGTTGCGCGACCTCACCACCGCCACGCCCGGTGGTCCGGCGGACGCGGGCAACGAACTCCAGCAGGCGGTACGCGCCGAAATGGGCAACCTGGACCGGCTGGCCGGTCAACTCGCCGACCGGGACCGGATCGCCGAGACGGGGCGGGTGCTCGCGGCCAGCCGCCCACTGCCGGTGCTCGGCCTGCGCGCCGCCGCCCCGCTGGCCGCGTACTTCGCCTTCTTCGCCGCCAAGGTGCACCCGGACGTGCGGGTGCTCGACGACGGCGGCAGCCTGCTCACCGACCGCCTCGAACAGGCGGCCGAGGCCGGCGCGACGGCGGTGCTGGCCTTCGTGCTGCCCCGCTACCCCCGCGAGACCCTGGACGCGCTGCGCGACGCCCGCGCCGCCGGTCTGACCGTCGTCGCGATCACCGACTCGCCGGTCAGCCCGGCCACCGAGCACGCCGACGTGGTGCTGCCCGCCGCCGTCGGCGCCCAGCTCGTCTTCGACCTGCACACCGCACCGATGACCCTGGCCATGGTGGTGTTGCAGGCGATCTGCGACGCCGCGCCGGCCGACACGCAACGCCGACTCGAAGCGTTCGAAGCCTCGGCGGCCCGCCGCCAGTTGTTCCTCGGATGACCGGAGGAGACCAGAGATGACCCAGCCGATCCGTGCCGCACGGGGCAGCCAGCTGACCGCCCGTGGGTGGCAGCAGGAGGCCGCCCTGCGGATGCTGATGAACAACCTCGACCCCGAGGTGGCCGAACGCCCCGACGACCTGGTGGTGTACGGCGGCACCGGCAAGGCGGCGCGGGACTGGCCGTCCTACCACGCGTTGGTCCGCACGCTCACCGACCTGCGCGAGGACGAGACGATGCTGGTCCAGTCGGGCCGGCCGGTCGGCGTGCTGCGCACCCACGAGTGGGCGCCCCGGGTGCTGCTGGCCAACTCCAACCTGGTCGGCGACTGGGCGACGTGGCCGGAGTTCCGCCGACTCGAACAGCTCGGCCTCACCATGTACGGGCAGATGACCGCCGGCTCGTGGATCTACATCGGCACCCAGGGCATCCTCCAGGGCACCTACGAGACGTTCGCCGCCGTGGCCGCCAAGCGGTTCAACGACACCCTCGCGGGCACGCTGACGCTCACTGCCGGCTGCGGCGGAATGGGCGGAGCGCAGCCGCTCGCGGTCACCATGAACGGCGGCGTGTGCCTGATCGTGGACGTGGACCGCACCCGGCTCGACCGCCGCGTGCACGACCGCTACCTGGACGAGGTGGCCGACTCGCTGGACGACGCGGTACGGCGGGTGCTGGCCGCCAAGCGGGACCGACGCGCGCTGAGCGTCGGCGTGGTCGGCAACGCGGCGGTGGTCTTCCCCGAGCTCCTGGTGCGGGGCGTCGAGATCGACATCGTGACCGACCAGACCAGCGCCCACGATCCGCTGTCGTACCTGCCGGTGGGGGTGGAGTTGGCCGACGCCCGGGAGTACGCGGCGGCGAAGCCGGCCGAGTTCACCGACCGGGCGCGGGCGTCGATGGCACGGCACGTGGCGGCGATGGTCGGTTTCCTCGACGCCGGCGCCGAGGTCTTCGACTACGGCAACTCGATCCGGGGCGAGGCGCAGCTCGCCGGCTACCAGCGTGCCTTCGACTTCCCCGGCTTCGTGCCGGCGTACATCCGGCCGTTGTTCTCCGAGGGCAAGGGCCCGTTCCGGTGGGCGGCGCTCTCCGGCGATCCGGCCGACATCGCCGCCACCGATCGGGCCATGCTGGAGTTGTTCCCGGAGAACGAGTCGCTGGCCCGGTGGATCCGGCTGGCCGGCGAGCGGGTCGCCTTCCAGGGCCTGCCCGCGCGAATCTGCTGGCTCGGTTACGGCGAACGGGACAAGGCGGGCGTGCGGTTCAACGAGATGGTCGCCTCCGGCGAACTCTCCGCCCCGCTCGTCATCGGTCGGGACCACCTGGACGCGGGCAGCGTGGCCAGCCCGTACCGGGAGACCGAGGCGATGGCCGACGGCTCCGACGCGATCGCCGACTGGCCGCTGCTCAACGCCCTGGTCAACACGGCCAGCGGCGCTTCCTGGGTGTCCATCCACCACGGCGGCGGCGTGGGCATCGGCCGGTCGATCCACGCCGGTCAGGTCTGCGTCGCCGACGGTACGGCCCTGGCCGGGCAGAAGATCGAACGGGTGCTCACCAACGACCCGGCGATGGGCGTCATCCGGCACGTCGACGCCGGCTACGACATCGCCCACGACGTCGCCGACCGCACCGGCCTCCGCGTCCCCATGACCGAGGGCGACCCCGCGTGAGCGCGAGGAGTGCAGCGCAGCGGAGCCCCGCAGTCGCGAACAAAAGAGGTGCCGTGAGCGACGACCTGTCCGCCCGCTTCCGGGCGCTGTGGGACGAGATCGCGCCGGTCGGGCGGGACGCCGACAGCGGCGGCTACCTGCGCTACGCGCTTACCGAACCCGAGGTCGAGCTGCGGGTCTGGTTCCGGTCGCAGGCACAGCGCCGCGCGATGCCGGTCACCGAGGACGGCAACGGCAACCTCTTCGCGCACTGGGGTGACCCGGAGGCCGGCGACGCGGTGCTCACCGGCAGCCACTTCGACTCGGTGCCGCACGGCGGGGCGTACGACGGGCCGCTCGGCATCGTCAGCGCGTTCCTCGCCGTGGACGAGCTGCGCGCCGCCGGTGTCACCCCGGTCCGGCCGCTGGTGCTGGCCGCGTTCGTCGAGGAGGAGGGGGCGCGCTTCGGCGTACCGTGTCTGGGGTCGCGTCTGCTCACCGGGGCGCTGCCGGCGGATCGCGCGGCCGGGCTGCGCGACGCGGCCGGGGTGAGCTTCGCCGAGGCGCTCGGCGACCGGCCGGCGGGCGCCCGCCCGGAGTTGCTGGGCCGGTTCGGCGCGTTCGTGGAGCTGCACGTCGAGCAGGGCCGCGCGCTGGTCGAGACGGACGCGCCGGTCGCGGTGGCCAGCGCGATCTGGCCGCACGGCCGCTGGCGTTTCGACGTGACAGGCGAGGGCAACCACGCGGGTACGACCCGGATGGCCGACCGCCGCGACCCGATGCTCACCTACGCGTTCACGGTGCTGGCGGCCAACAAGGAGGCCCGGCTGCGCGGCGCGCACGCCACGGTGGGCCGGGTGGCAGTCGAACCGAACGCCACAAACGCCATCCCGTCGAAGGTGACCGGCTGGCTGGACGCCCGCGCCGCCGACCCGCAGACCCTCGCCGACCTGGTCGAGGCGGTGCGGGGCAAGCTCGCCGAGCGAGCCCGCCGCGACGGTACGGAGGCGACCGTCACCGAGGAGTCGGCCACCCCGCTGGTCTCCTTCGACGGCGGGTTGGCGGGCCGGCTGGCGACGCTGCTCGACGCGCCGGTGCTGCCCACCGGCGCGGGGCACGACGCCGGGGTGCTCGCCGCGCACCTGCCCACCGCGATGCTCTTCGTGCGCAACCCGACCGGGGTGTCGCACTCCCCCGCCGAGGCGGCCACCGACGACGACTGCGCCGCCGGGGTGCGTGCGCTGGCCCGCGTGCTGGAGGAGCTGACGTGCCGGTGAACGACGTGGAGGGTCCGCGGCGGGACGGGGTTCGGTATCTCCGGCCGTCCTTTGGAGCTGATGTCGCAAACGAATCAGCCGGACCGCCCCAGGCCCCGGCATCGTCCCAGCCGCTGATGTCGCAAACGATTCAGCTCCAAAGGAGGCGAGCAGTATGACCGCCACCCGCTGGCTCGCCGAGTACGCCTGGCTGCCCGAGCACGCCGAACCCACGCCCGACGTGCTGATCGAGATCGAGGACGGCCGGATCACCGCCCTCACGCCGCTCGTCGGGGCCGCGGGTCCGGCCGCCGGGGTCGACGTGCTGCGGGACGCCACCCAGCTGCCCGGGCTCACCCTGCCCGGCCTGTCCAATGTGCACTCGCACGCCTTCCACCGGGCGCTGCGCGGGCGCACCCACGGCGGCCGGGGCGACTTCTGGAGCTGGCGCGACCGGATGTACGCCATCGCTGACCGGCTGGACCCGGACACCTACCTGGCGCTGGCCCGCGCGGTCTACGCCGAGATGGCCCTGGCCGGGATCACCTGCGTGGGCGAGTTCCACTACCTGCACCACCGGCCCGACGGCGGCGCCTACGACGACCCGAACGCGATGGGCGCGGCACTGGTCGAGGCCGCCGCGCACGCCGGAATCCGGCTCACCCTGCTGGACACCTGTTATCTGACCGCCGGAGTGGACGGCAGGGCTCTCACCGGGCCGCAGCGGCGCTTCGGCGACGGTGACGCGTCCCGGTGGGCCGAACGGGCCTCGGCGTTCCCGCTGACGGACTCCCACGCCCGCCTCGGCGCGGCCGTGCACTCGGTGCGGGCGGTCCCCGCCGACCAGCTCCGCACTGTCGCCGACTGGGCGCGGGGCCGGCAGGCGCCACTGCACGTGCACCTCTCCGAGCAGCCCGCCGAGAACGACGAGTGCCGGGCCGTGCACGGGCGCACGCCCACCGCGCTGCTCGCCGAGCACGGCGTGCTCGGGCCGGACACCACCGCCGTGCACACCACCCACCCGACCAGCGGTGACCTGACGCTGCTCGCCGACAGCCGGACTGGGGTGTGCCTCTGCCCGACCACCGAGCGGGACCTCGCCGACGGGATCGGCCCGGCCCGGCGGATGGCCGACGCGGGGATCCGGCTGAGCCTGGGCAGCGACAGTCACGCGGTGATCGACCTGTTCGAGGAGGCCCGCGCGGTGGAGCTGGACGAACGGCTGCGCACACGCCGTCGGGGCCACTTCACCCCGGCCGAGCTGCTGACGGCGGCGACCGCCACCGGCCACGCCGCGCTGGGCTGGGCCGACGCCGGGCGGATCGCCGTCGGCGCCCGCGCCGACCTGGTCACGGTACGACTCGACAGCGCCCGCACCGCCGGGGTGCCGCCGGTGGGCGCGTTCTTCGCGGCGTCGGCGGCGGACGTCGACCAGGTGCTCGTGGACGGCCGGGTGGTGGTGGCCGACGGCCGGCACCTGACCGTGGACGTACCGACCGAGCTGGCGGCGTCGATCGAGGCGGTGACCCCCGCGTGAGCAGCCTGCTGGTCGACAACATCGGGGAGCTGGTCACCAACGGCACCGGTGCGGGCCCGCTGGGCATCCGCCGTAAGGCGGCCGTGCTGATCGAGGAGGGCCGGGTGGCCTGGGTCGGGCCGGCCGCGTACGCGCCGGCCGCCGACCGGCGGGTCGACGCCGGTGGGGCCGCCGTGCTGCCCGGCTTCGTGGACAGCCACGCGCATCTGGTCTTCGCCGGTGACCGGGCCGCCGAGTTCGCCGCGCGGATGGCCGGCGAGCGCTACACCGGCGGCGGCATCCGGACCACGGTCGGCGCGACCCGGGCCGCCAGCGACGACGAGCTGCGCGCCACCGTGCGCCGGCTGCGCGGGGAGGCGCTGCGCCAGGGCACCACCACCATGGAGATCAAGAGTGGGTACGGGCTGACCGTCGCCGACGAGGCCCGCTCGCTGCGGATCGCCGCCGAGACCAGCACCGAGACCACGTTCCTCGGTGCCCACGTGGTGCCCGCCGAGTACGCCGACCGTCCCGACGACTATGTCGGGCTGGTCTGCGGGCCGATGCTGGCCGCCGCCGCACCACACGCGAAGTGGATCGACGTGTTCTGCGAGCGGGGCGCCTTCGACGTCGACCACGCCCGCGCCATCCTGGCCTGCGGGCAGGCCGCCGGGCTGGGCGTGCGGGTGCACGCCAACCAGCTCGGCCCCGGCCCGGGCGTGCAGCTCGGTGTGGAGTTGGGCGCGGCAAGCGTCGACCACTGCACCCACCTGAGCGACGCCGACGTGGACGCGCTGGCCGGCACCGCCCGCGACGACGGGTCGGGGACCACCACGGTGGCCACTCTGCTGCCCGGCGCGGAGTTCTCCACCCGCTCGCCCTACCCGGACGCCCGCCGGTTGCTCGACGCCGGTGTCACCGTCGCCCTGGCCACCGACTGCAACCCCGGTACGTCGTACACCTCGTCGATGCCGTTCTGCGTGGCCCTCGCGGTCCGCGAGATGGGCATGACCCCGGCGGAGGCCGTCTGGGCCGCGACCGCCGGTGGGGCGCGGGCGCTGCGCCGCGACGACATCGGTGTGCTCACCCCCGGCGCCCGGGCCGACCTGGTCGTCCTGGACGCGCCGTCCTACCTGCACCTGGCCTACCGGCCCGGTGTTCCACTGATCCGCCAGGTCCTGCTCAACGGAGTGCCGCAATGACGACCGTGACCATCCACCCCACCGGAATCTCCGCCGACGACGTGCTCGCCGTGGCCCGCGGCACCGCCACGGTCGTCCTCGACCCGGCCACCGTCGACGCGATGGCGACCAGCCGGGCCATCGTGGACGGCATCGAGTCGTCCGGCCGCCCCGTCTATGGCGTCTCCACCGGCTTCGGCGCGCTGGCCAACACCTTCATCGCCCCCGAGCGGCGGGCCGAGCTGCAACACGCGCTGATCCGCTCGCACGCCGCCGGGGTGGGTGCCCCGATGCCGCGCGAGGTGGTCCGGGCCATGATGCTGCTACGGGTACGCTCGCTGGCCCTGGGCCGCTCCGGGGTCCGCCCGCTGGTCGCCGAGGCGCTGGTCGACCTGCTCAACCGCGACATCACCCCGTGGGTGCCGGAGCACGGCTCACTGGGCGCCTCCGGTGATCTGGCGCCGCTGGCGCACTGCGCGCTCGTGCTGCTCGGCGAGGGTTGGGTGCTCGGCCCGGCCGGCGAACGGCAGGACGCGGCCGACGCGCTGACCGCCGCCGGGCTCAAGCCGATCGAGCTGGCCGCCAAGGAGGGGCTGGCGCTGATCAACGGCACCGACGGCATGCTCGGCATGCTGCTGCTGGCCATCCACGACGCGGCACACCTGTTCGCCATGGCGGACGTGACGGCCGCGCTCGCCATCGAGGCGATGCTCGGATCGGAACGGCCGTTCCTGCCCGAGCTGCACGCCATCCGGCCGCACCCCGGTCAGGCGGCATCGGCGGCGAACATCCACCGGCTGCTCCAGGACTCCCGGGTGATGGACTCGCACCGCGACGACCTGGCGCACGCCGTGCAGGACGCGTACTCGATGCGCTGCGCGCCGCAGGTGGCCGGCGCGGCCCGCGACACCCTGGACTTCGTCCGCACGGTGGCGGGCCGGGAGCTGGTGTCCGTGGTGGACAACCCGGTGGTGCTGCCGGACGGCCGGGTCGAGTCGACAGGCAACTTCCACGGCGCTCCGCTCGGCTTCGCCGCGGACTTCCTCGCCATCGCCGCCGCCGAGGTGGGCGCGATCGCCGAGCGGCGGGTGGACCGGCTGCTGGACGTCACCCGCTCCCGGGAACTGCCCGCGTTCCTCTCCCCCGACGCCGGCGTGAACTCCGGTCTGATGATCGCCCAGTACACGGCTGCCGGCATCGTCGCCGAGAACCGGCGCCTGGCCGCTCCCGCGTCGGTGGACTCGCTGCCCACCAGCGGCATGCAGGAGGACCACGTCTCGATGGGCTGGGCGGCGACAAAGAAGCTGCGCACCGTGCTGGACAACCTCACCAGCCTGCTCGCCGTCGAGTTGCTGGCCGGCGTACGCGGCCTGCAACTGCGCGCGCCACTGGTGCCGTCGCCGGCCGGCCAGGCCGCCGTCGCCGCACTCGGCGAGGCGGCCGGCGAGCCCGGCCCGGACGTGTTCCTCGCCCCGGTGCTGGAGGCCGCCCGCGCGGTGCTGGCCGGCCCGGAGCTACGCGCCGCCATCGAACGGCGGGTCGGCCCGCTGGGCTGACCCGCGCGGGTAGCTGTCGTCCGCCGCGGGTCAGGCGGCGGGCGGCAGCACCTTCGCCACCAGCTTCGCCAGCTCGCGCAGCGCCTTGCCACGGTGGCTGACCGCGTCCTTCTCCTGCGGGGTCAGCTCGGCGTTGGTCCGGTCCTGCCCGTCGCCCAGGAAGATCGGGTCGTAGCCGAACCCACCGTCGCCGCGCGGCGCACGCAACACCCGCCCGGACTGCCGGCCGTCGACCAGGTGCTCCTTGCCACCGGGCAGCACCAGCGCCACCGTGCAGACGAAGGAGGCGGCCCGCTGCTCGTCCGGCACATCGGCGATCTGGTCCAGCACCAACTGGAGGTTGGCCCGGTCGTCGCCGTGCTGGCCGGACCAGCGGGCGCTGAACACGCCCGGCATCCCGTTCAACGCGTCCACGGCGAGCCCCGAGTCGTCGGCGATCGTCGGCAGCTCGGTCCGCCGGCAGCCCTCCCGCGCCTTGATCAGCGCGTTCTCACCGAAGGTCAGGCCGGTCTCCGGCAGCTCCGGATATTCCGGTACGTCGTCGAGCCCGAGCAGGGCGATCCGGTGTGCGCCCAGCGCCCCGTCCAGGATCCGCTGAAGCTCCACCAGCTTCTTCCGGTTACGCGTGGCAAGCAGAACCTTGTTCATGCTGAGTCACCTTCGTTCGCGACTGCGGGGCCCGCAAGCTCACTCCTCGCGCTCACCAAATCACCTTCGTTCGCGACTGCGGGGCTCGCAAGCTCACTCCTCGCGCTCACGCGAGCGCCTTGCGCTGGGCTTCGGCCAATTCGTTGCAGCCCGCGACGGCCAGGTCGAGCAGGCTGTCGAGCTGGTCGCGGGCGAACACGCCCGCCTCGCCGGTGCCCTGCACCTCGACGAATTCGCCCGCGCCGGTGCAGACCACGTTCATGTCCACCTCGGCGGCGACGTCCTCCTCGTAGCAGAGGTCCAGGCGCGCCTCACCGGCGATGATCCCCACGCTGACGGCGGCGACCGAGCGGTGCATCACCTTCTCCGGCTTACCGGCCAGCGCCTTGCGGGCGGCCAACCAGCCCACGGCGTCGTGCAGCGCCACGTACGCGCCGGTGATCGCCGCGGTCCGGGTGCCACCGTCGGCCTGGAGCACGTCGCAGTCGAGGACGACCGAGTTCTCGCCCAGCGCCTTCAGGTCGATGCTGGCCCGCAGGCTCCGGCCGATCAGCCGGGAGATCTCGTGCGTCCGGCCGCCGACGCGGCCCTTGATGCTCTCCCGGTCGGAGCGGGTGTTGGTGGCCCGGGGCAGCATCGCGTACTCGGCGGTCACCCAGCCGAGCCCGGAACCCTTGCGCCAGCGGGGCACCCCCTCGGTGACGCTCGCCGTGCAGAGCACCCGGGTGCCGCCGAACTCGACGAGCACCGAACCCTCCGGATGGGTGCTCCAGCTCCGGGTCAGAGTCACCGGTCGAAGTTGAGAGGGCCCTCGCCCGTCAGGTCGCGCCATCCCTGCACCCTATGCGGTGCGGAGATCCACCTTCCCCGGGGTGTCCCGACCGGTCCGCGCGCCGTACACCCGGAGGGGTGCGGCGGGTCAGACGTCGTAGCTGGCGCCGGCCCGGACCACCTCAAGCGGCCCGGTGTACGCGGCGGCGGCCGACTCCAACGTGTGCGCCTCGCTGCCCCACGCCGCCACCAGGTGGGTGAGCAGCAGCCGACCCACCATGGCCTTGGTGGCCGTCTCGCCGGCCTCCCGGCCGGTCAGGTGCAGATCCGGCGGATTGTCCACCCCGTCGAGGAAGCTCGCCTCGCAGAGGAACACGTCGACGTTCTGCGCCAGCCGCAGCAGCGCGTCACAGGGCGCGGTGTCCGACGAGTAGCACAGCGAGCGGCCGCCGTGCTCCAGCCGCACCCCGTACGTCTCGACCGGATGGTTGACCTGGTCGACGGTGACCGTGAACGGGCCGATCGGAAAGGTGCCCGGCTCCAGCGCGTAGAACTGGTAGACGTCCTCCACTGTGCCGTCGTCGTGGTACGCGGCGCTGAGCCGGTCCGGAGCACCAGCGGGCGCGTATACCGGCAGGGCCGGATAGGGGCCCTCCGGGGCGTAGCGGCGGACCACCACGTACGTCACGGCGTCGAGGATGTGGTCGCAGTGCAGGTGGGTCAGCAGGATCGCGTCGGGGGCGTGCAGCCCCGCGTACCGCTGGAGGCTGGACAGCGACCCGGAACCGAAGTCGACCAGGAGTCGGAATCCGTCGGCCTCGACGAGGTACGCCGAGCACGGGGACTCGGGGCCGGGAAAGCTGCCGGCGCATCCCAGGACGGTCAGTCGCATCGAGTATTCTCGCTGTCACTGTCAGTAGTAACTGTGGCAGCGGCACCCTCGGTGATGATCTCTACCGACGCGTGCGCCACGCTGCGCAGCCTACGCCGGGGTGCCCGACGACCAGAATCATCCACTCGAACTTGTCACGAACGTGACACCTGCTCACAGCAAGGCGGGGTAGCGTGACGGGCCGCCGACGCGCACGCCGACGGCCCGTACGGGCAGACCACAGCGGTCAGGCCCAGAGCTGACCCTCCAGGGCGTCCTCGGCATCGGCCAGCGTGCCGCCGTACGCGCCGGTGGACAGGTATTTCCAGCCGCCGTCGCACACCACGAAGGCCACGTCGGCGCGGCGACCGTCACGGACCGCCTCGTGCGCCACCGCGAGCGCGGCGTGCAGGATGGCGCCCGTGGAGAAGCCGGCGAAGATGCCCTCCACCTCGACGAGCTGACGGGTGCGCAGCACCGCGTCCCGGGTGCCGACCGAGAACCGCCGCGACAATACCGACGCGTCGTAGAGCTCCGGCACGTACCCCTCGTCGATGTTGCGCAGCCCGTAGACCAGCTCGCCGTAACGCGGCTCGGCCGCCACGACCTGGATGCCCTCGACCTTTTCCCGCAGGTAACGCCCGGTGCCCATCAGGGTGCCGGTGGTGCCCAGCCCGGCCACGAAGTGCGTGATGGTGGGCAGGTCGTGCAGCAGCTCCGGCCCGGTCGTCTCGTAGTGCGCCCGCGCGTTCGCCTCGTTGCCGTACTGGTAGAGCATCACCCAGTCGGGATGCTCGGCGGAAATCTGCTTGGCGGTCGCGACAGCCTGGTTGGAACCGCCCGCCGCCGACGAGAAGATGATCTCGGCCCCGTACATCCGGAGCAGTTGGATCCGCTCGGTGGAGACGTTCTCGGGCATCACGCAGACCAGCCGGTACCCCCGCAGCTTGGCCACCATCGCCAGCGAGATGCCGGTGTTGCCGCTGGTCGGCTCCAGGATCGTGTCACCTGCGCGGAGCCGGCCCGCCTCCTCGGCCGCGCGAACCATGAACAGCGCCGCGCGGTCCTTGATGCTGCCCGTCGGGTTCCGGTCCTCCAACTTGGCCCAGAGCCGCACCGGTGGTGCGCCGTCGGGAACCGTCGGGGAGAGCCGGGGCAGGCCGACCAGCGGCGTGCCCCCACAGGCGTCGAGCAGGCTGTCGTACCGCGCCATGGCTACCGACCTCAGCGGGCGGCGACGGCGGCGCGGGCCGCTGCCGTGCCGCTGTGCTGGCTGATCGCCGCAGCGGCGGCGAAGCCGAACGCGCCGCCGGCCACGGCCGGCAGGATGGTGACGCTGTCGCCGTCGGCGAGCTTGGCGTCGAGCGCGCCGAGGAAGCGGACGTCCTCGTCGTTGATGTAGACGTTCACGAAGCGGTGCAGCGCGCCGGCGTCGGTGATCAGCCGGCCGCGCAGCCCGGCGTGCCGGGAGTCCAGGTCGCTGAGCAGGTCGCCCAGGGTGTCGCCAGCCCCTTCGACGACCTTCGCGCCGCCGGTGTAGCTGCGCAGGATGGTGGGGATGCGAACCTCGATGGCCATGATGTCGTGCTCCTCATTCGGGTGTGCCAACGGTGACGGGACGTGAGACGGGTGCGGACGCTGACGGGTCAGCGGTCGGAACACTCGTAGTCGACCGTCGCCGGGCTCTGCCCGAACATGTAGGACTGCACGGCGTGCGGGTCGACCCCGGCCTCCACGATCCGGACCGGCTCCTCGGTCACCACGCCGTCGACGATCCGGAACGACCGGATCTCCTCCGAGTCGGGCTCACGGGTCGTGACGAGCAGGTAGTGCGCCCCCGGCTCACCGGCGAAGGAGACGTCCGTGCGGGACGGGTAGGCCTCGGTGGCGGTGTGCGAGTGGTAGATGACCACGGGCTCCTCGTCCCGGTCGTCCATCTCCCGCCACACCCGCAGCTGCTCCATCGAGTCGAACTCGTAGAAGGTCATCGACCGCGCCGCGTTGTCCATCGGGATGTGCCGGGTCGGGGTGTCGCTGCCGATGGCGCCGGCGACGACGCCGCACGCCTCGTCGGGGTGGTCCCGGCGCGCGTGGGCGACGATCGCGTCGATGATCGACCGCTCGATGCTCAGCACGTGTACCAGCCTAACCCGTGCTGGGCGGGGCCTGAAGTGGTGCCGGTCACGCCTAGTCGATCAAGGCGTTGAGCAGCGACTCCTGTAGATATCCGAGGTACGCGTAGACCGACAGTTGGAACACCCGGCTGGACGCCGGGTCCTCGGCCACCGCGTCGTCCAACTCCTCGCCCAGGTCGGTGCCGTCCTTGATCTCCAGCCGGACGCCCATCGCCAGCCGGGCGTCGTTCAACGCCCGCAGCCACGCCTCGGCCGCCTCGGCGTCCAACCGCACCTCGCCGCCCGCCTCGTCGGGCAGCGCGGCCAGGATGGCCCCCGCCTGGTCGATCTTGGCGGTCTTCAGGTCGCCCTCGGTGTAGCGGCGGAACTCGGCGGTGCCGGGCGCGTCTTGGGGGTAGACCGCCGGAAAGAGCCGGCCCACGACCGGGTCAGTGTGGTCGAACCCGTCGGTGAGCAGACCCACCACCTCGGAGGCGACCTTGCGCAGCACCCGCACCTCGTCGACCGCGAAGGTGGCGACGTAACGGCCGGCCTGGCGGCGGAACATGCTCACGACTTGTCCACCGTCGCCCACAGCCCGTACGCGTGCAACTGCGACGCGTCGTGCTCCATCCGCTCCCGGGCGCCCGTGGAGACCACGGCACGACCCTTGTGATGCACGTCCAGCATGAGCTGCTCCGCTCTCTCCCGGCTGTAGCCGAACAGCTTCTGGAACACCCAGGTCACGTACGTCATCAGGTTGACCGGGTCGTCCCACACGATCGTCACCCATTGCTGGTCCGCCGCCGGCACCTCGTCGGTGGCCGACGTCTCGACCGGTGCAACCTGCGGAGCCGCCATGCCCCCCATCGTGCCACCGGTTTCCCGGAACCGAGGAACCGGAACGCCGGCTCGTCGCGGATCGCCCGTCCCGGCCGCCCCGGAACCACCCCGGCCACCGTCGGAAACGAGGCATGGTGAGCACCCGCGACAGCGGACAACCACGGCATCAGGCGAGCAGAAGGCCGTGGTCGACCGCATCGGAGAGCACCACGCCCAGCGAGAGGCGGATCACCTCGAACCGTCGGGAGATCTCCCGGGAAAGTTCCAACTCGACCTCCCGCAGCGCCCGCTGGGACCACGCCCGCGCGGCGCTGTGGTCGTCGTTGCCCGGGGCACGCCACTGCTGCCAGCAACCACCGGAGAGCGCCACCGCGACCGGCGGCAGCACCTCGTCGCGGTACGCCGTCGGGTAGCCGGCCAGCGCGTCGATCGCCTCGGCGCCGGTCAGCCTGGCCACACCGGCCGTACTGGTGATCAGCAGGACCCGGTCCAGGTCACGGCCGGGTCGGTGGTCCACCAGGCCGTACTGCACGGCTGTGGCGATCCGGCGGCGTACGCCCTCGACCGGCGGCGCGCCGAGCACCTGGGTGGCGGCGTCGTCCAGGATGCGCCGCACCGCCTGATCGCACTGCGCGGTGGCCAGCAGCGACAGGGCCGCCATCTCCCGGTCCAGCAGATCCGGCAGGCCGGCGCAGCCGACCCCGAAGACGATCTCCTGGACGGCCCGCAGGTGGATGTTCGCCAACTCCAGGGCGAGGTGCTGGCGGATCCGCTGGGCGCAGGAACGGCTCCGCCGGTCGAGCTGCCCGGACCAGTCCCCCGGGTCGGCGACCACCGGCACCCGGTCGTGCTGGCCCGGCAACACCGGCGGATCGGTGCTGGCCCGCTGCAGCCCCTCGCCCGCCGACCAACCCACCAGCGCCCGGCGCAGGTCGGCGGAGTCCACGCCGTCGATCGGGAACCACCGCGCGCCGGCCAGGGATGGCACGGCAGCCAGCAGCGCCGCCCGGTGCGCCGCCACCGTCACCGCGATCGAGTCCACCTCGCCAGGGGGCCCGCCGGCCGGCGGGGCGGACAACCCCGCGTCCTGGGTCGTCACCGCGCTGTCGGTCGGCGGGGCCCAACCCGCCGCGCCGGGAGTCACCGCGAAGACGACCTCCACGGGGGACGCGGCCACCTCGGCGAGCAGGTTCAGCTCCGGGGCGGTGAACGCCTGGTCGGCCGCGATCACGAAGAGCAGCGCGCCGGCCCGGCCGACGGCGTCGAGCAACACCCGCACGCCGGCGACACCGAGAGTGCCCGTGTCGGGTGTGTCGATCAGGGTGAAGTGCCGCAGCAGCGGCTCGGGCACGCTCAACTCGACCCGTCGCGGCGGGCGGGCCAGGGCCGGGCCGGCGGCGTCGCGGTCCGCGCCGTACGAATGCGGCTGCCGGTAGCCGGGCACGAACGCCGCCCGGGTGGGCACCTTGGCGTGCCGCACCACCAGCCAGCTGCCCGCCGGCACGGTGAGCATCACCGGGTCGAGCCCGACGAGGGTGGCGAGGACCGCGCGCCGGTCGGCGCCGGCCGGACCGACGGCGACAACGCCGAGCGGCTCCTGGGAGCCGGGGCCTGTCACACCGACCTCGTCGGGCAACGGGCCGCAGGTCGGCAGGTTGGCTGGGCTGGCCAGGTTGGCCGACGAATCGACCGAGGGGAGAGGGCCCTGCTGCATCAGGTGCCTCCCGGGGCAGGCGACCGGTCGGGCCGGTCGGGTGGAAACTCCGGTGACGGTACCCGGATGCCGGAAGACTACGGGCGGCCCGCCGACCAGGCAGAACACTCGGATACTCATGGGTAATTGTGCCACTACTCAACTTCGGTGCGTGACGGTACGAGCGCGGACGGAATTCGATGGATATGCTGCGCGGATGAGTCGATGGAAGTTCGTCGGCCGGACCGATGAACTCAACCGCCTGTTGGCGGCGGTGACCGGCGAGGCCGGCCGAGGGCTCTTCTTCAGCGGCAGCGCGGGCATCGGCAAGAGCCGGCTGCTGCGCGAGGGTGTCAACGCGCTGCCCACCGACCGGTATGCGATCTGGTCCATCGCGGCAAGCGCCACCACGGCCGCGCTGCCCTTCGGTGGGCTCGTGCAGGTCCTCCCCGCGGAGCAGCCCCAGGGCCTCTCCCCCGCCGGCATTCTGCGCTGGGCGCTCAGCGTTCTGCAGCAGCAGGCCGCCGGCCGACGGATCGTGCTCGCGATCGACGACGCGCACCTGCTCGACCCGCCCTCGGCGGCGCTGGTGCACCTGGTCGCCCGCACCGACAACGCGACAGTCGTCGGCACCCTGCGCGACGGCGAACAGATCCCGCTGCCGATCCGCGCACTCTGGACGGACGACCTGGTCGAGCATGTCGAGCTGACCCCGATGCCACCGTCGGAGACCGCCGGCCTGCTGGCGGCGATCCTGGGCGGCCCGGTCGACGCCGGCTCCGCCGACCGGCTCGGCCGCCTGTCCGCCGGCAACCCACTGCTGCTACGCGAGTTGGTGCACGCCGCCAACGGCAGCGAGGAGTTGAAGCGCACCTACGGCATCTGGAAGTGGACTGGCCGGCTGGAGCTGGCGCCCAGCCTGACCGAGCTGATCGACACCCGCGTCGGGCAGCTCACCGACGGCGTCCGCACCGTCGTCGAACTGGTCGCCTTCGGCGAACCACTCGGCCTGCACCTGCTCAACCAGGCCGCCAATCCGTCCGATGTGGAGACCGCCGAGGAACGCGGTCTGATCACCGTCGTGCAGCACGACCGGCGCACCAACGTACGGCTGGCCCATCCGCTCTACGGCGAGGTGATGCGCCGCCGTTGCCCGGTCAGCCGCACCCGCCGACTACAGGCGCACCTCGCCGAGCTGCTGGAGCGGGTCGGCAAGCGTCGCCGCGACGACCTGCTGCGGGTGGCGGTGTGGCGACTCGACTCGGGCACCGCACAGGACGCCACCCTGCTGGTGGACGCCGCGGTGCAGGCGTTCACCCGCTACGACGTGCCGTTGGCGACTCGGCTGGCCCGCGCCGCGTTGGACGCCGACGGCGGCTCGGACGCCGCGGAGCTGCTGGCCACCATCCTGATGTTCGCCGACCGGCCGGACGAGGCGATCACCGTCCTCGACGCGGTGACCCTCGAACCCGGCGACGAGCGCCGGCTCTGCCGGTGGCTGACCGTCCGCGGAATGGTCAGCTACTGGGGGCTGAGCCGGCAGTCCACGGTGGAGGAGATCGCGAGCCGGGTCGAGCAGCTCGGCGACTCCGCCGACCGGGCGCGCGTGCACGCCTTCGAGGCGATCATGCGCCTGCACCGGCTGGACACGGCCACCGCCGTGCGGCTGAGCCAGCGCGTGCTGGACCGGCCGGCGGCCAGCGTCGCCGCCCGCGAGCTGGCCCGCAGCACCATCGCGCACGTCCAGGCCGCGCAGGGCGAGCTGTCCCGCAGCGGCGCGGCGATCGCCCAGGTGCACTCCTCGGCGGCCAGTTGGCGCACCGACATGCCGTACCTGCAACTGGCCCTGGAGCTGGCCCGGGGCACCCGGCTGATGCTCACCGGCGACCTGGTCGGGATCGACGCGATCGTGGCCGACGAGTTCGCCGACCTCGCGGGCGCCGGCGACTTCCGGCTCGGCACCGGCTACCTGGCCATCCTCCAGGCGTACGCGGCGCGGCTGCGCGGGCAGAGCGACGCGGCGATGCGCACCTCGCTGGGCGCCTGCGCGGTGCTCGCGACCAGCCGGGTCTACGCCGGTCTGGCCCAGGCCGAACGGGCCCAGGCGGCGGCGTTGCGCGGTGACGCGGCGCAGGCCGCCGAGGCGATGGCCGAGGCCGACCGCACCCACGCACCGGGCATGGCGGTGCTCTACCCGTGGCTGGAGCAGGCCCGGGGCGCGATGCTCGCCGCGTCGGGTGACCTGCCGGGCGCGGTCAAGCAGTTCAGCGACCTGGCCGAGAGGCTGCGGGCGGACGGTTTCGCCGGGCACGAGGTGCACGTCCTGCACGACCTGGTCCGGCTGGACCAGGCCGGCGCACCGACCGGGCCCACCTGCTCCGACGGCAGCCGGCGCACCGTGGCGCAGCGCCTCGCGGAGCTCTCCGAGCGGGTGGACGGGGTGCTTCCGCCACTGCTGGCCCGGCACGCCCGGGCCGCGGTGACCAACTCCGCCACGGGTCTGCTCGCGGCCGCCGACGACTACGCCGCGCTGGAGCTGACCGTGTACGCCGCCGAGGCCACCGCTCAGGCTCTGCACCTGCTGCGCCAGCAGCATTCGGTGGCGGCCGGCGAGGCCCGGGAGCGGCTGGCCGGGCTGCTCGGCCGCTGTGACCTGATCCGCACGCCGGCGTTGCGCGCCGGGGCGCCGGTGCTGACCGAACGCGAGTGGCAGGTGGCCCGCCTGGCCGCGCACGGCGCGGCCAGCAAGGCCATCGCCGAGCGCCTCTACCTCTCCGCACGCACGGTGGAGAACCACCTTCAGCGGATCTACACCAAGCTCGGCGTGACCGGCCGTGCCGAGTTGTGGGCCGCACTGCGGTCGATCCCGGGCCACGAGGGCGGCGACGCGGGCTGAACCTTAGGCTGGGGCGGTGAGCAACCTCCGCCCCGCGCTGTTGACCGACCACTACGAGCTGACCATGGTCAGCGCCGCGCTGAAGGACGGCACCGCCGACCGCCGATGCGTCTTCGAGGTGTTCAGCCGCCGGCTGCCGACCGGCCGGCGGTACGGCGTGGTCGCCGGCACCGCCCGGCTGATCGACCTGATCCGCGACTTCCGGTTCGACCCGGCCGAGGTCGACTTCCTGCGCCGGACGGGCGTGGTCGACGACGCGGCGGCGGCCTGGCTCACCGACTACCGCTTCACCGGCGACATCGACGGGTACGCCGAGGGTGAGCTGTTCTTCCCCGGCTCGCCGATTCTCACCGTCTCCGGTGGCTTCGCCGAGTGCGTGGTGCTGGAGACGCTGGCGCTCTCCGTGCTCAACCACGACTGCGCGGTGGCGGCAGCGGCGGCCCGGATGGTGACCGCGGCCCGGGGCCGGGCGCTGATCGAGATGGGGTCGCGTCGGGCACACGAGGAGGCGGCGGTGGCCGCGGCGCGGTCCGCCTACCTGGCCGGGTTCCGGTTCACCTCCAACCTCGCCGCCGGTGCGCGCTACGGCATCCCCACGGCCGGCACTGCGGCGCACGCGTTCACCCTGCTGCACGACGACGAGCGGGCGGCGTTCGCCTCGCAGGTGGCCACGCTGGGCAAGGACACCACACTGCTGGTCGACACGTACGACATCAGCCAGGGCATCCGCAACGCCATCGCGGTGGCCGGGCCGGACCTGCGGGCGGTACGAATCGACTCGGGTGACCTGGCGGTGATCGCCCAGCAGTCCCGCGAGCTGCTCGACTCGTTGGGCGCCACCGAAACCAAGATCATCGTTTCGGGTGACCTGGACGAGTACGCCATCGCCGCGCTGGCCGCCGAGCCGGTCGACATGTACGGCGCGGGCACCGCCGTGGTCACCGGCTCCGGGGCACCGACCGCCGGGCTGGTCTACAAGCTCGTCGAGGTCGAGGGCCGGCCCGTGGTGAAGCGCTCCGAACACAAGGCGACCATCGGCGGCCGGAAGGTCGCGGTCCGCCGACACAAGCCGACCGGCACCGCCACCGAGGAGATCATCGTCCCGCAGGGCGTGCCGGATCGGCAGGCCAACGACCGGATGCTCCAGCGGTCGTACGTGGTCGACGGCGAGCCGGTGACCCTGCCCACCCTCGACGAGTCGCGGGCGCACCTGCGGGAATGTCTCATCTCCATCCCGTGGGAGGGGCTGAAGCTGTCGGCCGGCGACCCGGCCGTGCCGGTCACCGTCCTACCCGCCGCCTGAGTTCGTCCAGGACCGCTGCCGCTGACCCGAGCAAGAGGAGAGGGACCCCGATGGCCAACGCGCTGATCATCGTGGACGTACAGAACGATTTCTGCGAGGGCGGCTCACTGGCCGTCGCGGGGGGCGCCGGGGTGGCCGCCGGCATCTCCCGGCTGCTCGCCAGCGAGCCGGACCGGTGGGACCACGTGGTCGCCACGAAGGACTACCACGTCGACCCGGGCGCGCACTTCGGCGACCCACCGGATTTCGTGGAGTCCTGGCCCCGGCACTGTGTGGTCGGCACCAGCGGGTCGGAGTTCCACCCCGACCTGGCGACCGGGCGCGTCGAGGCGATCTTCCACAAGGGCGAGCACGCGGCGGCGTACTCCGGTTTCGAGGGGCACGCCGACGACGGCGAGTGCCTGGCCGACTGGCTGCGCCGGCACGACGTGGACCGGGTCGACGTGGTCGGAATCGCCACCGACCACTGCGTCCGGGCCACCGCGCTGGACGCCGCCCGGGAGGGCTTCGCCACCACCGTGCTGCTGGAACTGACCGCCGCGGTCGCTCCGGCGACCACCGACGTGGCGCTGCGGGCGATGGACGGCGCCGGAGTGACCCTGCACGGCGCGCCTGTGATCAGGGCCGCATGACGCGGTAATTGGCTGGCCATCGGTCCGCCGCCGGTCGAAGATGTCGCCGGAGGTACGGACCGACGTGAACATGAAGCCTTACCGGACAGCGCTCGCCCTGCCCGGCCTGCGGTCGCTGTTGCTGATCGCCGTCCTCGCCCGCATCCCGCTCACCGCGACCGGGGTCACCCTGACCTTTCACGTGGTTCTGGACCTCGACCGGGGCTACGGGGCCGCGGGCCTGGTGGGCGCGGCCATCACCGTCGGCGCGGCGATCGGCGGCCCGCTGCTCGGCCGGCTGGTGGACCGACGCGGTCTGCGCCCGGTGCTGGTGCTCACGGCGATCGCCGAGGCCGCGTTCTGGAGCACCGCGCCGTCGCTGCCGTACGCGCTGTTGCTGCCGACCGCCTTCGTAGCCGGCTCGCTGGCCCTGCCCATCTTCTCGGTGGTCCGCCAGTCGATCGCCGCGCTGGTCCCGGAAGATCAACGGCGACCGGCGTACGCGTTGGACTCCATGTCGGTCGAGCTGTCCTTCATGATCGGCCCGGCGCTGGCCGTCGCCCTGGTTACCGCGATCTCGGCGCAGACCACCATGTACCTCGTCGGCGGTGGGATCGTTGCCGCCGGGATCGCCTTATGGCTGCTCAACCCGCCGATTCGCGGCGCGGCCGAGCCGGTCGGCCCGCGCCGCCGGGTGCCGTACCAGGAGTGGTTGACGCCCCAACTGCTCGCTGTCCTGGCGCTCAGCGCCGCCGCGACCCTGGTGCTCGGCGGCACGGACGTGGCAGTGGTCGCCGTCCTGCGTGCCAGCGACGAGGTCGGCTGGACCGGCGCGGTGCTGGCCGTCTGGGCGGTAGCCTCGCTGGCCGGCGGATTCACCTACGGGGCTGTGCACCGCTCGATCTCCCCGCTGGCGTTGACCGGGGCGTTGGCCCTGTGCACCATCCCGGTCGGGCTGGGCGGCGGGCACTGGTGGCTGCTCTGCCTGGCACTGATCCCCGCCGGGGCGCTCTGCGCACCGACCATCGCGGCCTCCTCCGACGCCGTCAGCCGACTGGCCCCGGCCGAGGTACGCGGCGAGGCCATGGGCCTGCACGGCTCCGCCGTCACCGTCGGCATCGCGATGGGCGCACCGCTCGCCGGCGCGGTGATCGACGCCAGCTCGCCGCTCTGGGGCTTCGTGGTGACCGGCGCGCTGGGTGCGCTGGTCACCCTGGTCGTGCTCCCGATCGAGCTGCGCCGCCGCCGCAACGCCGCCGCCAGCACCGACGCCAGCGCGGTACCCCTACCGCAACCCGAACCAGACCTCACTCCCGCCACCCGCTGACCACCGCCCGCGCCGACAGGCCCGCACGCACGACCGCCCACGCTGACGGACCGCACGCCGACCGCCCACACCGACCACCAATACGCCGACCGCCCACGCCGACCGCCCACGCTGGTCGCCCCCGCTAACCGCCCACCCGCTAACCGCCCTCTGGCCGCCCGTTCTGCGCCGTGACCGTCGGGGCGAGCCCACGCGCCACCAGGGAGCGAGCCCACGCGCCACCAGGGGGTAAGCCCGCCAACGAGCGTGATGTCTGTGAGACATCAAAATGTCTCACAGACATCACGCTCGTTTGGCACTTGCCCCCCGGGCCCGCCGCCGTCGACCTGGCCCGCCGCTGTCGCCCGGTCGAGACGGCGAACGGCCCGCCGATGTCGGGCCGGAGCAGCACGACCCGAGCAGCGCGGCCACAGAACCGCGGGCACACCAGCACGGACAGGGCAGCGCAGGCCGCGACGTGCGGGGGCGCTGCGGGTCGCCGGTTCGGTATGCGCGCGGTGGTGCCCGGACATGGCGACGGGCGCCGCTCCCGTGGATCCGGGGGCGGCGCCCGTCGTAGGGCTCAGCTGAGCGTCAGTGCCGGTCGATGTCGCTGGCGGTGTCCTCGCGGTAGCTGGCACCGCCGTCCGACTCGCTGGTGAGCGGCTTGGAGCCACCCTCCGGCGGGCCGGCCAGGCTCTGGCCGCCAGCGGCCAGCTCCGGGAACTTCGCGTCGAACGCCGGCCGCTCGGAGCGGATCCGGGGCATCCGGTCGAAGTTGCGCAGCGGGGGCGGGCTGCTGGTCGCCCACTCCAGCGAGTTGCCGTGACCCCAGGGGTCGTTCACCTCGACGACCGGGCCGGTCTTGTACGACTTCCAGCAGTTGTAGATGAACGGCAGCGTGGAGATACCGGTGATGAACGCGCCGACCGTCGAGATCATGTTCAGCGTGGTGAAGCCGTCGCTGGGCAGGTAGTCGGCGTACCGACGGGGCATGCCCTCGTTGCCGAGCCAGTGCTGCACCAGGAAGGTGGTGTGGAAGCCGATCATGGTGAGCCAGAAGTGCACCTTGCCCAGGCGCTCGTCGAGCATCCGGCCGAACATCTTCGGGAACCAGAAGTAGATGCCGGCGAAGACCGCGAACACGATGGTGCCGAAGAGCACGTAGTGGAAGTGGGCCACCACGAAGTACGAGTCCGACACGTGGAAGTCCAGTGGCGGGCTGGCCAGCAGCACACCGGTGAGACCACCGAAGAGGAACGTGACCAGGAAGCCGACCGCCCAGAGCATGGGCGTCTCGAAGCTGATCTGGCCCCGCCACATGGTGCCGATCCAGTTGAAGAACTTCATACCGGTCGGCACGGCGATCAGGTAGCTCAGGAAGCTGAAGAACGGCAGCAGCACCTGACCGGTGGCGAACATGTGGTGCGCCCAGACGCTCATGGAGAGCGCGGCGATCGCGATGGTCGCGGCGACCAGACCCTTGTAGCCGAAGATCGGCTTGCGGGAGAAGACCGGGATGACCTCGCTGATGATGCCGAAGAACGGCAGCGCGACGATGTACACCTCGGGGTGGCCGAAGAACCAGAACAGATGCTGCCAGAGCATCGGCCCACCGGTCGCCGGGTCGTACACGTGGGCGCCGAGGATGCGGTCCGCGGCGAGCGCGAAGAGCGCGGCGGCCAGCAGCGGGAAGACCAGGATCACCAGAAGGCTGGTGACCAGGATGTTCCACGTGAAGATCGGCATCCGGAACATGGTCATGCCGGGCGCACGCAGGGTAAGGATCGTGGTGATCATGTTCACCGCGCCGAGGATGGTGCCCAGGCCGGAGATGGCCAGGCCCATGACCCACATGTTGGCGCCGACGCCGGGCGAGTGCTCGACGCTGCTCAGCGGCGCGTACGCGAACCAGCCGAAGTCGGCGGCGCCACCCGGGGTGATGAAGCCGGCGGTCGCCATCGTGCCGCCGAACAGGTACAGCCAGTAGGCGAAGCTGTTCAGGCGGGGGAAGGAAACGTCGGGCGCGCCGATCTGGATCGGCACGATGTAGTTCGCGAAGGCGAACACGATCGGCGTCGCGAAGAACAGCAGCATGATCGTGCCGTGCATCGTGAAGAGCTGGTTGTACTGCTCGGGCGACAGGAACTGCAGCCCGGGTCGAGCCAGCTCAGCCCGCATGACCAGGGCCATCAGGCCACCGATCATGAAGAACACGAACGCGGTGACCATGTACATGATCCCGATTTGCTTCGCGTCCGTGGTCCGCAGCAGCCGGGCGATGGCCGACCCCTTGACCGGCTCTCGGACCGGCCAGGGCCGGGTCACGACCGGCTTGGGTGCGACGGTGGTCACGAGTGGCCTCCGGTTCTCGGTTGTCGCTCGGCACACGCTGGTTATCTGCGGGCCGTCATCCGTAGGGAGGATAGTCCCCGGCAGGTCGCAGCGCCGCGTGGGGTGGCGTGACACGATCTACTACGGGCCTACAGCGGGCCGACCAGTAGCCGGTAGTGCTCCCCGAAGATCCGACCGCCGCGTCCGCGCAGCAGCGGGTCGCGCAGCGCCGGCGGCACGTCCCGGGTCCGGTTGCGGTCGCGGGTCCGGTCCCGCACCCATCGGGTACGCGGTCGGCGACGACTCTCGTACGCCACCAGCGCCGCCTCGACACTGCCGGCGGCGCGCAGCGATTCGGCCAGCACCACGGCGTCCTCCAGCGCCATGGCGGCACCCTGCGACAGGGTCGGCGCGGTGGCGTGCGCGGCGTCACCGACCAGCAGCACCCGGCCCCGGTACCAGCGACCCAACTCCACCTCGTCGGTGAGCCCTACGTGGACCTGGTCCGGCGTCAGCATCTCCAGTACCTCGGGCACGGGGCCCCGGTAGTCGCCGAAGAGTTCGCGGAGCCGGGCCAGCGGGTCGACGGGCGGCTCGGTGCCGGCCTCGTCGGCATAGCAGTGCAGCCGGCCCTCGCCGATCGGCACCAACAGCAGACCGGAGCGCTGCCCGAGCAGTGCGGTCCACTCACTCACGGGTGGGCCGTCGCGCAGCACGGCCCGGTAGACGACCTGCCCGACGGGGCGGGGCGGTCCGCCGAGCGCGGCCAGCGAACGGACCGAGGAACGTGGCCCGTCGGCGCCGATGACCAGGTCGTACTCGGTGGTGGTGCCGTCGGTGAAGGTGACGCCGACCGCGCGCGGGAGCAGGTCCAGGGTGCGGACCTCGGCGCCGTGGCGGACGGCGCCGCCTGCGCCGCTGAGCAGCACCTGGTGCAGGTCCGCCCGGGGCAGCGCCCGACATTCGCCGACGCCGGCCCAGAGGGTGTCGAGGTCCACCTCACACAGCGGCGCGCCTGTCGCGTCGAAGAAGCGTTGCCGGTGGATGACCTGCCCGAGTGGGCGGACCGGGTCGTGCAGGTCGAGCTGGTGCAGCGCGCGGGCGGCGTTGCCGGGCAGGTAGAGCCCGGTCACGGTGGACTCACCCGGCGGCAGCTTGTCGGTGACGTCGGGCCGGAAGCCCGCCAGGCGTAGCGCCCGGGCCACGGCCAGGCCGGCGATGCCCGCGCCGACGACGAGGATGCGCAGGGGGGAGCCACCCATGGTGGTGTACGCCTCCGGAGGGGTTACGGCACGCGTTGGAGGCAACACGCTACTCGGAGCTATCGGTGCACACCAGGCCCCAATCGGCCGGCCCGGCGGCGCTCGTCGGCGGCTCGAGTCGCTTAGCTGGCCGTCCCGTGGCAGCCGTCCGGCGCGGGGTGGCAATCCTCACAATTCACCAGTTTGGTACATGCGGTTGCGCCAGAATTTCAGGCATGTAAATGTGTCATTGAGCGTGGGAGCGCTCCCGCACCGCCCCACCACATCCGGCGCCCGGCACGCGCCGAGTCAAGGAGCGTCATGAAACGTCAACTTCGGGCCCTGGCCGTCGCCGGGCTGCTACTCACGAGCTCGCTCGTCGCCGTGGCCCTCGGCGGCACCGCCTCCGCCGACACGCAGATCTGCGAGCAGTACGGCTCCACCACCATCCAGGGCCGGTACGTGGCGCAGAACAACCGTTGGGGCACCACCGCCCAGCAGTGCATCAACGTCACCAGCACCGGCTTCGAGATCACCACGCAGAACGGCAGCAACCCCACCAACGGCGCGCCCACGGCGTACCCCTCGGTGTTCTTCGGTTGTCACTACACCAACTGCTCCCCCGGCACGAACCTGCCGATCCAGGTGAGCCAGATCAGCAGCGCCACCAGCAGCATCAACTACCGGTACGTCAGCGGCGCCATCTACAACGCGTCGTACGACATCTGGCTGGACCCGTCACCCAAGCGCGACGGCGTGAACCAGATGGAGATCATGATCTGGCTCAACCGGCAGGGCTCGATCCAGCCCATCGGCTCCCGGGTCGGCAACACCACCCTCGCCGGCCGCACCTGGGAGGTCTGGCAGGGCAACAACGGTGGGAACAACGTCATCTCGTACGTCGCGCCGTCGGCGATCTCCAGCCTGAACTTCAGCGTGCTGGAGTTCATCAACGACGTCCGCAACCGGGGCGCGATCACCAACAGCTGGTACCTGACCAGCATCCAGGCCGGCTTCGAGCCCTGGCAGGGCGGCGCCGGCCTCGCGGTGACCTCGTTCTCCGCGAACGTCAACGGCGGCGGCACCAACCCCACCACCCCGCCCCCGGGGACCACGCCGCCGCCGGGCGGTAGCTCGGGCTGCGCGGTGAAGTACACGCCGAACTCGTGGAACAACGGCTTCACCGCCGACGTGCAGATCACCAACACCGGGTCCAGCGCGATCAACGGCTGGACGCTCAACTACACGCTGCCTAGCGGCCAGACCGTCACCAACGCGTGGAACGCCACGGTCAACCAGAGCGGCTCCGCGGTGACCGCCCGCAACGTCGGCCACAACGGGTCGATCGCACCCGGCGGCACGGCCAGCTTCGGCTACCAGGGCACCCTGAACGGGTCGTACTCGTCCCCGACCAGCTTCTCGCTCAACGGGTCAACCTGCTCGCGCACCTGAGCACGACCGGGCGTGACCGGTGACGCCCAGCGAGTTGTTCAACTGTCGGCCCCGCCAGGCACAGCTTGGCGGGGCCGATTCGTACCCGGCGCTCCCGCCCCCGCAGCCCTCGGCGTGCGCTCTCCGCTGGCGCGGGTGTCGTACGTCTCGCGGTTGGCGAACACGTCGTCCATGTGCGCCTGGGCCCAGATCTTGAGGCCGCGCATCGTCTGGTGCAGTGAGCGGCCCAGCTCGGTCAGCTCATAGGAGACCGTGACGGGCACGGTCGGCGTCGCGGTGCGGGTGATCAGACCGTCCCGTTCCAGGGCGCGCAGCGTCTGAGTGAGCATCTTCTGACTGACGCCGGCCAGCAGGCGGGACAGTTCCGAGTAGCGCAACGCCCGGGGCTCGCCGGCGCAGTCGGCGCCGAACCGGTGCGAGCCGTCGTTGCCCAGCGCGGCCAGGATCAACGCGACCCACTTGTCGGAGAGACGGTCCAGCAGCTGGCGGCTGGGGCATTCCGCCAGGAAGGCGTCATATTCCGCTCTGGCCTGGGCCCTCTTCTGCGCCGCCGTCATCGTTGCCATCGACCGCTCCTGTGACCGTAGGTGCGCTACGCACTTTCAGGTGCCTACTTCCCATCGGAAAGTTACACCCCCATCGTGGAGGAGGAACCGCCAGGCGCGAGCGGCGCCTGGACCACGACGAAACCTGAGGTACGCAATGCTCTCCACCTCCCTTCCCGGCGGCACCTGGACGCTGGGCGACCTGACCGTCACCCGGTTCGGCTACGGCGCCATGCAGCTCGCCGGCCCCGGGGTCATGGGGCCGCCCGCCGACCACGACGGCGCACTCGCCGTGCTCAAGGAGGTCGTCGATCTCGGCATCACCCACATCGACACCAGCGACGCCTACGGCCCACACATCACCAACCACCTGATCCGCGAGGCGCTGCACCCCTACCCCGACTCGCTGCACATCGTGACCAAGGTCGGCGCGACCCGCGACCCGCAGGGCGGCTGGCCGCCGGCCCGCAAGCCCGAGGACCTACGCCGGGCCGTGCACGAGAACCTGGAACACCTCGGAGTCGAGGTGCTCCACCTGGTCAACCTCCGGCTCGGAAACGCTGCGGGACCCCAGCCCGGCTCGCTCGCCGAGCCGTTCGAGACGCTCGTCGAACTCCAACAGCAGGGCCTGATCCGGCACCTCGGTGTGAGCACAGCGACCGCTGAGCAGGTCGCCGAGGCACAGGCCATCGCGCCGATCGTCTGCGTGCAGAACATGTACAACCTCGCGCACCGCAACGACGACAAGCTGATCGACGTACTCGCCGAGCAGGGCATCGCCTACGTGCCCTACTTCCCCCTCGGCGGCTTCAGCCCACTGCAGTCCTCCGCGCTGGAGTCCGTGGCCACCCGGTTGGCCGCGACGCCGATGTCCGTCGCCCTGGCCTGGCTGCTGCAACGCTCGCCGAACATCCTGCTCATCCCGGGTACGTCGTCGACCGCGCACCTGCGTGAGAACGTCGCGGGCGCGGCGCTCACGCTCTCCGAGGAGGATCTTGCCGAACTGGACAAGATCGGCAGCTGAGGGGGGGCGTGACCGTCAGGTCACGCCCCCACAGTTCGAGGCTCGCTCAGGCGGCTGGCGGAATGGACCGCGACCGGGACAACTGGCCGAAGCTGCTGGCCGGATCGTCGTACGAGCTGCCAAAACCGCTGCCCGAGACAGTTGTCCACGCCGACGTGGTGATGTGGACGGTGCCGTCCTCGCCCGTCCACCGCTCGCGCCGAAGCGGCTCGTCGAGTGCCGCCCAGGTGACCTTGAGGGTGGTGCTGCCCGTGCTCTCCTGCCACGCGCCGCAGATCTCGTCCTCGTTGATCACCTCGCAGTGTCGCTGACGCTCCTGGTACGGCACCGTCGCGGTGAGCTTGGCACCGGTCAACGAGAACGAGAAGCGGGTGACCGGCACGTCGTAAGCCACGCGGTGGACGCTGTCACAGGCGTATACGCCATCGGTGGTGCCACAGACACTCCTCTGCCACTCGACGTCCACCACGGTGGCTCCGACAGCTGGCCGCGTCACGTCGACGAACATGCTGCCGCCTTCGCCGTCGAAGTGGGCATGGGCATACCGGCTGACGCTGTCGGCCTGCGCCGGAGCGGCGGCCAGCGCGACCGTGGCGGCGGTGATGACGCCGACGGCCAGGATGTCGCGGAAGCGGATCACAATGCTCCTTCGTTCGTACGAAGCAATGACCTTAAATGTCTACGCCGCCGTCCGCTGCCCGGTTTGGGTCGGGCGGCGGACGCGGTCAGACCCGGGTGAGCCGGACGGCGTCGGCGATGACCAGGCCGGTGGCGCTGCTCCACCGGCTCACGCCGACCCGGTTGGCGTCGCCGGCCGGCAGCGTGAACGTGCCGAGGACGCGCCACTGGCCGCCGGTGGCCCGCTGGTCGACGGTGACCGTCCGGTTGCCACTGCTGGTGGCGACGATGTACGGGGTGGCGCTGTTGTAGCCGGAGTTCGCCGGCCACCACGCCTCGACGCGGTAACTGGCGGTGGCCGGGACGTTGAACCGGTACCACGCGACGTCGCTGCTCGCGACGGGGTCCGCGTACCGGTAGTCGGCGCCGTACCGCTGCCCGGAGTACGTCGACACACCCCAGTTGGCGCTGGCGGTGAACCGGCCGGCGGTGGTGTTGTCGGCGATGGACGACCAGGCGGTGCCGCCGCCGGCCATCTTCGCCGCCACGTCGGCCCGCATGACGTTGAGGTCGATGAAGGACGGGTCGATCTTGCCGGTGGTGCTGGTTTCCCGGTGACCCCGGGCGTAGCTGCTGTCCCGGCCCAGCCGTTTGAGCACGGCGGCGGTGGCGGCGATCGACGCGTTGTACTGCGCGGCGGTCATCTCCTGGCTGACGCCGTTGTAGTCGATCTCCCAGCCGATCATGAGGGTGTTGCCGTCCCCGGCGGGGATCGGCCCGCTGCCGCCGCTGACTCCGGCGTGGTTGCACCGGCCGGCCGAGATGACGTGGAAGACGCCGTTGTAGTCGACGAGCGCCTGGCAGAGCGGGCCGGGCAGGTCGGACCGGCCGTTGATGCAGATGCCGAGCGCCGGGTGCGGGTTGCTGGCGCTGGAGGTCGAGGCGGTGTGGTGCCAGAGCACCCCGATGGGGTCGAAGGAGCCCGGCCGCATGCGGTTGAGCCAGTCTCCCTCGACGACGACCTGGACCCCGGCGGCGCGCAGCACGTCCACGAGCCATCCCACGGTGGCCATCAGGACTCACCGAGCAGGTCGGCCAGGCACTCGGCCTTCGGTGCGGCGCTCGCCGGGGTGGGCCGGGCGACGACGGTCAGGGCGGCGGCCACCAGGGCGGGGATGCCGAGCACCCCGCGGCGGCGCAGACGGATGGATGGTGATCGGGCCATGGCGATCCTCCAGCGACGGCGGGTTCGGGCGCATCGACGAACGCGATGACGGCACGCTATACCGTCACGAACGTCTATGTCGATACCCTTCAATCATCATCCATCGACTGAAGGAATCCGCCGTATCAGGCGCCGCCGAGCGCGTCGATGTCGCGCATCTCCTCCGCCGTCAGCGAGAAGTGGGAGACGTCGAAGTTGGCGCTGATCCGCTCGGGCGTCACCGACTTCGGGATCACCACGATCTCGTGGTCGATGTGCCAGCGCAGCACCACCTGGGCCGGCGAGACGCCGTGCGCGCCGGCGATCCGGGTCAACACCGGGTCGCTGAGGTCGGTGGTCTTGAACGGGCTGTACCCCTCCAGCACCACACCCCGGTCCCGGTGCTCGGCGTGCCGCTGCCGGTCGTACAGCATCGGACCCCAGCGGATCTGGTTGACCGCCGGATTCTCCTCGGTCGACTGGATCAGCTCGTCGATCTGCGCGGTGCTGTAGTTGCTCACCCCGACCGCACGGGCGAGGTTCTCGTCCCGGGCTGCCAGCAACTCCCGCCACATCGGGATGCTGTCCCCCGGCGACGACGGCGGCCAGTGGATCAACCAGAGGTCCACCTGGTCGACGCCGAGCGCCTCCAGGCTGGCCTCCAGCGTTTCTCGTTCCCGGCCCACCCGGTCCGGCGGGAGCTTGGTGGTGATGAAGATGTCCTCCCGGCGCAGCCCACTCTCCCGGACCGCCCGGCCGACCTCCCGCTCGTTGCCGTACATGGTGGCCGTGTCGAGGTGCCGGTAGCCGGTGTCCAGCGCCGCCAACACCGCTTCGTAGCCCGCCTGGCCGGTGGCCTGCCAGGTGCCGAAGCCGAGCAGGGGCATCCGCACGTCGCCGGGGAGCAGGGCGGTGGGCTGGTCGATGTGGTCCATGAGGACCGTTCTACCCCGCCGCGACCCCAGCCGCCGAGCGAACCGGACACTCGGGCAGGCAGCGCGACGGTCCGCTTTGCCGGAGAATGCGGGGTGTGACGGACCGGCTGGATGAGTACCGGCGCCGGCGGGACGCGACCCGCACGCCCGAGCCGGTGCCGGCGCGCAGCCCGACGTCGGCCGAGCACGGTGCGGGCGAGGGCCGCTTCGTCATCCAGCAGCACCACGCCCGCAGCCTGCACTGGGATCTGCGCCTGGAGCACGAGGGCGTGCTCGCGTCCTGGGCGGTGCCGCGCGGCCTGCCCCGCGACCCCGGTCGCAACCACCTCGCCGTACACACCGAGGACCACCCGATGGAATACCTGGACTTCTCCGGCGAGATCCCCGCCGGCGAGTACGGGGGCGGCCGGATGGTCATCCACGACCGGGGCACCTACCGCCGCGAGAAGTGGCGCGACGACGAGGTGATCGTGACCCTCTCGGGTGAACGGACCGCCGGCCGCTACGTGCTGTTCGCCACCGGCGGCAAGGACTGGATGGTCCGGCGCACCGATCCGGCGCCGCCCGGGTGGACGCCGATGCCCGAACTGATCCGCCCGATGCACGCCACGCCGGCCGCCAGGCTGCCCCGCGACCGCGCCGAATGGGGGTACGAGCTGCGCTGGGACGGCGTCCGGGCGATGGCGTACGTCTCCGGCGGGCGGCTGCGGCTGCTCTCCGAGACCGACGAGGAGATCACCGGCGGGTACCCGTGGCTGCGCGCGATGGCCGAGGCGCTGGCGCCGACCGAGGCGGTGCTCGACGGCGTGCTGGTCCGCATCGACAGCGCCGGTCGGGTACGCCCGATCCGCCCAGCCGGCGGCAGCCGGGTCCCGGCCGGTGCGGCGTACCTGCTCGTGGACCTGCTGTGGCTGGAGGGCGTGAGCAGCGTCGACGTGCCGTACGCGCAACGCCGGGAACTGCTCGATGGGCTGGCGTTGACCGGTACGCACTGGCAGACTCCGCCGTGGTTTCCCGTTGCCGGCGACGAGGCGCTGCGTACCGGCCGCGAGCAGGGCCTGCCCGGTGTGGTCGCCAAGCGCCTGGATTCGGTCTACGAGCCGGGCCGGCGCAGCCGACGCTGGCAGAGCATCGACGCCGTCTGATGGCGAGGAGCGACGTGTACCTGACCCACCTGGACTGCCCACGCTGCGGCCGGGAGCACGCCGCCGACCAGTTGCAGAATCTGTGCGAGTGCGGCTCTCCGCTGCTGGCGCGCTACGACCTGCCTGCGGTGGCGAAGGCGGTCAGCCCGGAGCGCTTTCCGCTGCGCCCGGCCGACCTGTGGCGCTACCGGGAGCTGCTGCCGGTCGCTGACCCCCGGCACGTCACCACGCTGGGCGAGGGGTGGACGCCGCTGCTGCGTGCCCCCGCGTACGGCGCCGAGATCGGCATCGCGGACCTGATGGTCAAGGACGAGGGGTTGATCCCGACCGGCTCGTTCAAGGCGCGCGGCGCGGCGGTGGGTGTGAGCCGGGCGCGTGAGCTGGGCGTCGAGCGGATCGCGATGCCCACCAACGGCAACGCCGGCTCGGCCTGGGCGACGTACGCGGCGCGGGCGGGGATGGGCGCCACCATCGTGATGCCGCTGGCGGCGCCGAGCATCTGCCGGCGCGAGTGCGTGGCTGCCGGTGCCGACCTGCGCCTGGTTGACGGGCTGATCAGCGACGCGGGCCGGCGGGTGGCCGAGCTGATCGCGGAGTCGGGCGGGGCGATCTTCGACGCCGGCACGCTGCGCGAGCCCTACCGCCTGGAGGGCAAGAAGACGATGGGGTACGAGATCGTCGAACAGCTCGGCTGGCAGGTACCGGATGTGATCATCTATCCGACGGGTGGCGGGGTCGGTCTGATCGGCATCCACAAGGCGCTGCACGAGATGCGGGAGCTGGGCTGGGTGGGCGACAAGCTGCCCCGGCTGGTGGCGGTGCAGTCGACCGGCTGCGCGCCGATCGTGCGGGCGTTCGCCGCTGGCGAGGATCGGGCTCGGCCGTGGGAGGACGCGCACACCGTGGCGTTCGGCATCACCGTGCCGGCGCCGCTGGGCGACGAGCTGATCCTGGCCGCGCTGCGGGAGTCCGCCGGCACCGCGGTCGCCGTCGACGACGCCGAGATCCTGGCCGACCTGCGCGATTTCGCCGCCCGCGAGGGGCTGCTGCTCTGCCCGGAGGGTGCCGCCTGCCTGACGGCGGCCCGGCACCTGCGCGCCGGCGGCTGGATCCGGGCCGGGGAGCGGGTGGTCGTGCTCAACACCGGCGCGGGTCTGAAGTATCCGGAGACGGTGGATGTCTCCGGCGTACCCGTGCTGACCTGAGCCGGCAGCACCGGCGGGCCGTGTGGGCCGCGCCGGTGCCACCGTGCCTGCCTACTGGTAGGTGATGTCGGACGATGAGTAGAAGCAGTTGACGCCGTCGGCACCTTCACCGATCTTGGTCGGTTCGCTGCCCTTCGGCACACCCTTGTACTTGACGCAGATCGACGTGTCCCGGCCCGAGTCGTCGACGATCGTGATCCGGCTGAACCGGGCGGTGTCGCCCCAGTTGGTGTTGATGCCGGCGATCGCGTCGGTGTCCCGGACGACCACGTTGTCGATCACCACGTGCCGCTGGTACGACGTGGAGCAGTTGCCGCAGGCCCGATAGAGCTTCCCGGCGTTCTCGGCCCGGAAGTTCTTGATGTAGACGGTGCCTGAGCCGTTGTGCTGGAAGACCTTGTCGCTGGCGGACCGGGCGCCGCCACCGTCGACGGTGTACGTGGTGCCGCCGCGGAAGGTGGCGGCGTCCTCGCCCACGTCCTCCCACCAGACGTTGATCAGGGTGCAGTTGCCCTCGCAGTGCACGCCGTCACCGGCCGGCGCCCCGATGATCACGTTGCGCAGGGTGGCACCGGCGGCCAGCTCGAACATCGGGTCCTGGCTCTCGCTCTGCCCGCCGTCGCCGATGCCGTAGTAGCGCTTCAGCCCGCCGTCGAAGGTGCCGGAGACTCCGATGGTGGCGTTCACCTTCTGGCTGCCGGTGGGCGTCGGCCAGCCTGCCGGCGGCGGGGTGGTCGGGCCCGGCGTGGTGGGGGGCGGCGTGGTGGGGGGCGGCGTGGTCGGTGGTGCGGTGGTGGCCGGCGGGGTGGTCGGGGTGCCACCGCCGGACGAGTCGACCGTCACGTCGTCGAAGCCGCCGCTGGCGTACGCGGTGACCAGGCCGATCCGACCCGCGCCGGCCAGGCTGTTACTGCCGGAGGCGATCTGGGTGCCGTTGACGAAGCCGCGGATGGTGCTGCCGCTGGCCTCGATGCGCAGGGTGTACCAACTGCCGGTGCCGATGCCCAGCGACGCGGAGCCGATCGCGGTGATGCTGCTGCCGTTGACGGCCTGCAACTCGGCGCGGCCGGAGCCGAGCAGGGCCAGCCGGTACATCTTCGTGCTGCTTGTCGACCGGGCGGCCAACCCGACCAGGGCGCTGGACGAGCCGAAGCTCGCCGGCCGGACCCGCGCCTGCACGGAGTAGTTGGTCCAGCTGGTGTCGCCGGCGAACTGCCGGGCCAGCTCGCTGCCGGCGTTGGTCTGGTTGAGCACGCCGGAGCCGTCGACGGCCCAGGTGCCGCCGGACTTGGACCAGCCAGAGGTGTCGCCGTCGTTGAAGTTGTCGCTGAAGACGGTGGCCGCGAAGGCCGAGGTCATGCCGGCGGCGAGGGCCGCGGTGGTCACGCCCGCGCCGACGGCCAGCAGCAGTGGTCGTCGGCCGGGGTGTCGTCTCTTCTGCACAGGTGTCCTCCTTGACGCGTGTGGTGGCGATCCGACGGCCGTGGCGTGCGGGGGACGTACCGGCATGGTGAACTGCCCTGGCCTGGGATCGGTGTGCCCCGCCGGATGCCCTGCTCCGGAGCGGGGTGAAAGCGGGATCAAAGCCGTGGGGAAAGGGCTTTCCCGCCCCTTCGAGGCTAGGACCGCTCAACCATCAGCGTCAATGCCTGGCGCTTGCAGGTCTGTTGCAGGATTCGAGCGCACGCGGGCCGGTCAGGCGCTGCGGGCCGGTCAGTAGCTTTCCGGCTCGGTCAGCCGCCAGGCCGCGTTGATCAGACCGACGTGCGACAGCGCCTGCGGTGTGTTGCCGAGCTGCGCCCCGGTGGCCAGGTCGATCTGCTCGCTGAACAGGCCCACGTCGTTGGCGTACCCGACCACCCGCTCGAACAACTCCTCGGCCCGCGTCGGCTCCCCCGTCATCACCAGGCACTCCACCAGCCAGAACGAGCAGAGCAGAAAACCCGCCGGATCGGTCGTCCACCGGCGGATCAGTCCGTCCTCGGTGCCCAACTCCCGTTCGACCATCGCGATCGTCGACCGCATCCGCGGATCGGTGGCCGGCAGGAATTGCGCCACCGGCAGGATCAGAGCCGAGGCGTCCAGCTCCGCCGAGCCGAACGCGCCGGTGAACGCCCCGATCCGGTCGTTCCACCCGTCGCGCAGCACCGCGTCGCGGATCTCGTCGCGGACGGCGGCCCAGCGCCGCGGGTCGGCCCGCTCACCGAGCCGGTCGGCGAGCCCCACGGCCCGGTCCATCGTCAGCCAGCAGAGCACTTTGGACGACAGGTAGTGCCGCTCCTCGTCGCGGGTCTCCCACATGCCCCGGTCCGGCAGGTGCCACGTCCCGGCGACCTGCTCGGTCAGCCCGAGCACCATCTCACGCAACTCCTCCTCGAACGTCGTGCCGAGGTAGTCGCGCAGCCGCCACACCGCCGAGACGACCTCACCCGGCACGTCGAGCTGCCGCTGCCGCCACGCGTCGTTGCCGATCCGGACCGGCTGGCTGCCGTGGTATCCGCGCAGGTGGGTGCAGTTGTGCTCGGACAGGTCACGTTCGCCCTCCACCCCGAAGAGCACCGGCACCGGCTCGTCGCCGATCCGCCCGATCGACCGGGCGGCCCACGCGAACAGCCGCGACGTCTCGTCCGGGCAGGCCGCCACCCAGAGCGCACGCATGGTGAGCGAGAAGTCCCGCAGCCAGGAGAAGCGGTAGTCGTAGTTGCGGTCCCCGCCGATCCGTTCCGGCAAGGACGTCGTCAGCGCCGCGGCGACCGCGCCGCTGCGGGCGTAGGTGAGGCCGGTCAGCACCGTCGCGCTGTGCCGCACCAGGTCGGGGTACCGGCCGGAGTACGTGTGCGTCTCCCGGTACGCCTCCCACGCCCGCGTCGTCTCGGCGAGCGTGGCCACCGGGTCGAGCCGGGCCGGCGGGTCGCCGTAGGTGTCACCGAACGCCACGTCCATTCCGACCACCTGGCCGGCGGAGACCTCGAACTCCTGGGTCACCCGGTCCCGGTCGGCCCGCAGCGACAGGCCACCGACGTGCAGCACCAGCACCACCGGGCCGGCGCCGGCCAGCACCCCGCCGTCCGGCTGCTCGTGCAGGTACGGCGTGAGCAGGCCGTACTCGGGGCGGGGCGCGAAGTCCAACGCCATCCGTACCCGCCCGGACAGCCCCTCGACCACCCGGATCAGCACGGCGGGAGAGTGCATCCCCAACTCGTGGGCGCGTGCGCCGATCTCGGCGGCCAGCGCGTCGGTGACCGCCACGCTGCCGTGCGGCGTGTGGTGCACCGTCCGCAGCACCAGGGTGTCCGGCCGGTAGGCCCGCTCCACGCGGTGGCCGGGGCCACCCGCGCCGACCGGGGCCACCCGAAAGTGCCCGGCGCTCGGGTCGAGCAGCCGGCCGAACACCGAGGCGCCGTCGAACCGGCTCGGGCACCACCAGTCGACCGAACCGTCCCTGCCGACGAGCGCGCCGGAGCGGGAATCCGAGAGGAATCCGTAGTCGGAGATCGGCGGCTGCTGCACCCGCGCGGGGTACCCGGATGAGCCCGGATCAGGCCGCCGCGCTCACGCCGTCGGCGGCTCGTCCTTGCCGGCGGCCTCGGCCTCGTCGGCCTCCTCCTTGGTGTGGTGCACGGCCTGGTCGGCGTGCTCCGGCGGCCCGTAGACCGTGTAGAGCACCAGCGGGTTCGGGCCGGTGTTGACGAAATTGTGCTTCGTGCCCGACGGGACGACAACGAGGTCACCCGCGACGACCTCCCGCTTCGCGCCGGCGACCCGGGCCTCGCCGGTGCCGCTGACGAAAGTCAGGATCTGGTCGATGCCCTCGTGCACCTCCTCGCCGATCTCGCCACCCGGGGGGATCGTCATGATCACCAGCTGGGTGTGCTCCCCGGTCCACAGCACCCGCCGGAAGTCCGGGCTCTTCTCGGCGACGGTTGCGATAGTGAAATGCTCCATGCTCCGCTCATACCCCGTTCGGCGACGCGTCACGCCGGGACTGGCAAATGGTGGAATTCCCCACGGTCGGCGGGTTTGGATTCGCGCGCAAGGGGGATCGAGCACTCTGACCGGAGCGAACGGCCGGTCGAGCCAGGTCCCCGCTGGCGTACCGCCGAACGGCTGCGACGGTGGGAGACGGCCAGAGCGCGGCGACGTTCCGACCATGGGTCGAACGGCGCCGTGCGCTCGTCTGTCCGGCCGGCTCGCGAGACTCCACCGGTCAGGAGTCGCGGTGCAGCCAGGCGAGCAGGTCGGGCGGCGCGAGAGCGGCCGTACGCGAGCGATAGCGGGCCAGCTCGGCCGCGTCCAGCAGGTCCCGGCCCTGACCCGAGCGGCCCTGGCGGAAGAACGCCCGGCGGTCCCGCAGCACACCGAGCGCGTCCGGAGCGAGCTGGTCGGCGCGCTCCCGCATCCGGCCGAAGGTGGCCGCCTCGACCAGGTCTGGCCAGCGCTCGGCGGGCACCGAAAGGCCCCACCGGTCGGCCAGCCGGCGCATCTGCCCGCCCAGGTCGGCCCGGAGGTCGTCGTAGTGCACCAGCTCGACGTTCGGCGCGTTCCGGCGAGCCCAGGCGTCGCCCAGGTGCCACAGCACCCCCGGCAGCGAGTCCAACTCGGCACGCGGGTCCACCTCGCGGTCGACCCAGCTCGGCAACCACTGCTCCAGCGGCAGGCGCGCTCGTGGCGGTCCCGCCGGAGCAGGATCACCGGTCAGCTCGCGGAGACGAACCTTGTCCAGGTTGCCGGCCTGGTGGTAGAGGGAGACCGCCATGTCCAGCGGGTGCCGGGCCACCACCACGTAGTGCACCCGGGGGTCGAGCGGCACTCCGTCCAGCGGGGTGTGCGTCTTGATGAACCGCCGGTGCGGCTGGGCGGCCAGCCGGCGGTACACCGCGTCCCGCGGCTCGACCCGCCAGTCCAGCCAGGGTGACAGCTCGATCAGCGGCGCTGGCAGCTCCGGAGTGCCCAACACCAGCAGCGCGCAGATCATCTGCATCCAGGTGGTGCCGCTCTTGGACCGCGTGCTGATCACGATGTCACCGTCGCGGAACGGGAACCCGACCCAGCGTGCGCTGTCCTCGTCCTCGCTGCGGTAGCGGCGCGCTGGTGCGGGCATCGGGCGAGCGTAGTCGCCGAACCGACAGTCAGGGACCGGATTTTCGCCTCGGCGGCTGGGAAGGCATGCGAATGCCTGGCTAGATTGAATTATGGTGCCCGCCCACGGGGGCCGGGCGGCGGAACCGGTCTACCGCCCCATCCTCGCCAGCCGCCGACGCGGCGAGCTGGAGGCGTTGCACCATGTCGACCCCGCGGTCACCCCACTGCTCGCCCCGATCCTGGAGATCGACGCCGTCGACCGATCCACGATGGATGCTCTCCGCCGCCTGCCGGTCGGGCTGCTGCCGGCCGTCGATGTCACGGCCCTGCCCGACGCCGCCGACCCGGAGCTGGCCCGTTGGGGCGTACCCCTGATGCCCGTCGTCGGGCTCGCGGAGAGTGACCGGCGGCTGGCCGCGCACGGCGCGGCGGCCCGGGCGTACGCCGGGCGGGCGCTGGTCCGGCTGCGCGCCGCCCGGGACCGGGCGGGGCCGGACGCGAGCACCACCGCCGTCGAACGGATCTGGCGGTTCACGGCGCTGGCGCCGGAGGAGTGTGACCTGCTGGTGGACGCCGGGGACGTGTGCTGCCCGGCGGACGTGCGGGTGGCCGAGCCGCGGGTACGGCGGCTGCTGGCCTGGGCCCGCCGCCACGCCTGGCGCTCGGTCACGGTGGCCGCCGGCGGGATGCCGCCGACACTGTCCCGGCTGCCCAGCGACGAGCCCGTCCGGTTGGACCGCTGGGACTGGCAGCTCTGGCAGCGGCTGAGCGACACCGGGGTCGACTACGGCGACTACGGCGTCGGGCCGGCCGTGGCCGATTCCAGTGATCCCGGCGACCGGCTGCCCACCGTGCGGTACACCGCCGAGGGCAGCTGGTGGGTCTACCGCTGGTCCCGGCGGGGTGGGCGGGGCGACGACCGGTTCGCCGACCTGTGCCGCGCGCTGGTGTCGGCGCCGCACTGGCCGAACACCGGCGCGGCGTTCTCCTGGGGCGACCATGAGCTGCTGCGCCGGGCACGCCGTGGCGCCGGAGCCGGATCGGCCGCCAACTGGACGGCGTGGAGCACGTCGCACCACCTGGCGCACGTGCTCGCCACGCTGTCCCGCCCGCTCGACGACACCCTGCCCGGCTGGCACCCCAGGCCGGCCCCGCCGCAGCGGGGACGACCGCCGAGGTAGGAGTGCTACTGCTGCTCGGTGAACCCGAACTGGATGATGCCCTCGTCGTCGACGGTGGCGTCCACCGAGGCGTCGCCGAGCAACTCGACGGCGTCCGCGTCGAGGAAGATCCGAGCGCCCTGGTTGTCGACCACGTGGTCGCCCTGCTCCGGCTCGGGCACCAACTCCACGGTGAGCGACCCGGCATCGGCGTCGGCGGCGATCCGCACCCCACCGTCCTGGGCCACGTCCTGCTGGTTGGCGAGGTCGCGGATGACGAGCACGGCGTTGTCGGTCATGGTGAGCATTTGCGGAACTCCTCGTGGATTCTCGGCTCGCGGTCGCTTTCGCGCAGACCGGGCAGTCGGCCCCCCGCACGAACACACGTGGGAGGCGGCAGGAGAGGCGGACGGGCATCGCCGTCGCGTCGAATCGGGGCAGCTGACAGGCCCCTTCCCTGCCCACGGTGCCCGCTGTCGGGCGATCCGTCAAATAGAGCCGCGTCAGTCGAGAGCGGGGGCAGGGGCGAGCAACGCGCGGATCTCGTTGACCGCCGCGCGGCCCGCCCGGTTGGCGCCGATCGTGCTCGCCGAGGGGCCGTAACCGATCAGATGGATCCGGTCGTCGGCGACGACTCGGGTGCCGTCCATGACGATTCCACCGCCCGGCGCACGCAGAGCCAGCGGGGCGAGATGGTCCAGTGCGGCACGGAAGCCGGTGCACCAGAGGATCACGTCGGCCGGGACGAACCGCCCGTCTTCCCAGGTCACCCCGTCGGGCGTGATCCGATCGAAGACGGGTAGCCGGTCGAGGACGCCGTGCTCCCGGAGCTGGCGGATCTCGGGGTTGACCGGCAGCCCGGTCACGCCCACCACGCTGCCCGGCGGGCGTCCGGCGCGTACCGCGGCGTCCACCAGGGCAACCGCGGCCCGACCCCGCTCCGGGCCGAATTCGCCGTCGGTGAACTGCGGCGGGCGGCGGGTCACCCAGGTGGTGGAGGCCGCCACCGGAGAGATCTCGGCGAGCAGTTGCACGGCCGAGGTGCCGCCGCCGACCACCACGACACGACGGCCGACGAACTCCGCCGGCCCCTGGTAGTCGGCCGTGTGCAGCTGCCGACCCCGGAACGAGGAACGGCCCGGGTAGTGCGGCCAGAACGGACGGGTCCAGGTGCCGGTCGCGTTGATCAGTGCCCGCGCCGTCCACCGGTCGTGGTCGCTGTGGACGTCCAGCCGCCCGTCCGGGCGGGAGCGCACCTCGCGCACCCGTACCGGTCGCCGGATCGGCAGGTCGAAGGCCCGTTCGTAGCGGGCGAAGTAGGCGCGGACCGCCTCGGCGGCCGGGCGTTGCGGGTCGGCCGGCGGGAAGGGCATCCCGGGAAGGTCGTGAAAGCCGTGCACCCGCTCCAGGCGCAGCGTCGGCCAGCGGTGCTGCCAGGCTCCACCCGGGCCGTCGTCGCCGTCGAGGACGACGAAGCCGCTGCCGGGAGCGAAGCCGGTGCGGCGCAGGTGGTAGGCGGCGCTCAGGCCGGCCTGACCAGCCCCGATCACCACGACGTCGACGGAATGGGTGCCCACGCGTTGTGCAACGTCAGGGCCGCCTCCGCTGTGCCCGCAGCTGCCCGTCGCGCCGGTCACAGCGCCGATTCCTGCACCAAAACACCTAAATTGTCCCTAGGCTCAGGGAATGGACGATGCCCGTCGCGCCGCAGCCGAGTTCCTCGGCACGCTACTGCTGGTCTTCTTCGGCGTGGGCGCCGCCGTCGCCGCGAGGGTCCAGGGTGGCGTGGTGGTGGTCGCGCTGGCCTTCGGGTTCGCCATGCTCGCCCTGGTCTACATGATCGGCCCGCTGTCCGGCAGCCACGTCAACCCTGCGGTGACGCTCGGCGTGCTGCTCTCCGGAAAGATCTCGCTGCTCGGCGCGGTGGCCTACTGGATCGCGCAGTTCGCCGGGGCGACCGTGGCCGCCTTCATCCTCTGGGCGCTGACCCGCTGGGGTGACGTGGCGGACCAGACCGGAGCGCTGGGCTCGAACGGGTACGGCGCGCACATCAACCGGGGCGGCGCGGCCGTCCTGGAGATCGTGTTGACCTTCCTCTTCGTGCTGGTCGTCCTGGTGGTGACCAGCCGCAGCGAGATTCCGGGCACCGCCGGGGTGGCCATCGGGCTGGCCCTGGCCGCGACGCAACTGGTCGGCGTGACGCTGACCGGAGCTGCGGTCAACCCGGCCCGCGCCTTCGGTCCGGCCGTCTTCGAGGGTGGCGTGGCCTTGCGCCAACTCTGGGTTTTCATCGTCTTCCCGCTGCTCGGCGGGGCACTCGCCGCGCTGGTGGCACCGCTGGCCATGGGGGCGCAGCGGCACTACTGGGGCGGGCACAAGAGGTCGGTCGGCGGGCCACCGGAACCCGAACGGCAATAACCTCCGCCCACCAAGGAGATCGGCCGGGTGGCACCGCCCTCGGTGCCGGAGACGCCGCGCACCCCGGAGGGCGTGGAGTGCTCCTGGGTCAAGCCGATCACCTGCTGAACGGTGGCGGGGGCACGTGCCCCCGCCACCGTTCAGGCCGGGCGGTCCGGTGTGGGGGGCACCGCCGCGGGGTCGCCGCGCTCGATGAGCGCGGCGATCTCGGCGGCCCGCAGCCCGCGCAGCGCCAGCACCTGGGTGCCCCAGCGGTGCAGCCGACACGGGTGCGGGTTGGCGTCGTTGCGGCAGATCACCCCGCCGGACCACCGCCGAGGCGCGTGGACCACCACCGCTCGCACCGCGAACTGGGCGTCCTCGCCCGTCACGTACGGCGGCAGGGGGATGTCGCGGAGCACCTCCCCGGGCACCTCATCGGCGCCGGAGGTAGCGGCGGGACGGACGCGGTGGGCGGTGCTGCTGCTCATCTGCGCTGCCTCCACAGTGGATGGCTGGACGGGGACAGCAGAAAGTTACGGCAGCATCGACCGAGGGCGACGGACAAACTGTCCCGACTCGTGGACGCGACGCGCGACCGGCACCGTCAGCGCAGCGCGACGGCCTGGAGGCCGACGTTGCCGCAGTGCGGGGTGAAGACCTTCTCGACGGTCCACGTCAACACCAGCCGGGCACCCCTGGGCAGGTCGAACCGGATGGTGAACTGGGCGCTCTGGCTGGTGTACGGGTCCTCCAGCCGCACCGTACTGACCGGCCCCCCGGTGGACAGCCGGGCGTCCAGTCGACCGCGTGCCATCCAGATCCCGGCGTAGAGCTGGACGGTGCGCGGCTCACCGCTGCCGGCGATCGCGAGGCTGAAACCGTTGCCGACGCCGCAGGTGTAGACGCCGTCCGGGCTGCCGCCGGCGGACCGCTCGGGCGCGCCGTCGGACCAGCGGACGACCTCCTGGTTGCCGTCCCAGCCGACCCGGTCGCCCTTGCCGCCCGCGTCGACGATCTCTCCCGAGCCGGAGCGCTTGCGGACGGTCGAGTTGCCGCCGCGCAGCCCCCAGTGCATCCAGTCCCGCGTGCCCACGGCGCTGAGGTCGATCTCGGCGGGTGCCTCCGCCCTGCTCACCGAGAGCGTCGCTGCGGCCGGCGACCCGGCTGGTGGGGCGGGCGGAGCGGGCGCGCTGACCGACGAAGGCTCGGGCGAGGGCGGGCGCTCCCGGGGGCGCAGGCCCGGCGTCGCCGGCCCGGCCTCGTTGGTACGCCCTTCGGCAGCGGGAAGGCCGGTGGGGCGGGCGGCTCCGGCGGGCACGCCATCCGGCCCCCCGCCCGGGTCGTCCCCCGGCTCGGGGGCGGCACGCGTGCCGAGGTACGAACCCAGGACGATCAGGCAGACGAGCGCGGCGATCCCCTCCAGCGCCCAGCGCCGCCGCCGGCGGGCGCGGGCGAGCCTGCGCAGCGCGCTGCGGGTCTGCGCGGCGTCGACGGCGTGTGGCCGGTGCGACGCCGGTCGGGTGGTCGGCTCGCTCCCGGCCCGTGACTGCGCCCGCGTGCGGTCCTCGTCCGCCACCGACCCCTCCACTCCGCCGCCTGACCGAAATCGGCTGCGGCGGACCGCACCGTCCACTGTGGGCCGTCTCACGTTTGCACCGGCGTGGTCGACACGCTAGATCCGGACGGGTGGGTGTGTCCAGTCCGGAACCGGACGGTATCGGACAGGCGGACCCGGGCGTGAACGGCCGGTCGAGGGCGAGCGCCCCGCGTCAGCCGATCCGGAAACCGAGCGCCTGCGCGATGACGACCGCCTGCTCGACGTCCACGATCGCGCCGGCCCGTTCCACGGTCGTCGGGTCCAGCGCGGTCAGGTCGCTGCGCCGCAGGTCAGCGCCCCCGAGACGGCACTTCTGCAACTGCGCGCCGGAGAGGTCGACACCGGCCACCGTGGCACCGGTCAGGTTGGCGCCGCCCAGGTCGGCCTCGCGCATCCGCACGTCACTCAACCAGGCGCCACGCAGGTCCGCGCCGGGTAGCGCGACGAACGACCAGTCGCCACCGTCGACCCGCAGCGGACGAAGCTGACACTCGACGAAGGTGCTGCCGACCAGCTTGCAGCCGGTGAACTCCGCCTCGAAGAAGTTGCACCGCTTGAAGACGCAGCGGGTGAAGGCCGAATCCAGGTGCCGGGACGCGTTGAACAACACGTTGCCGAACGTGCACCCGGTGAAGACCGCGCCGCGCGTGACCGCCTCGGTCAGGTCCACCTCGAAGAACTCACAGCCGACGAAGTGCCGGTCGGTCAACTCCTCGCCGTACCAGTCTTCGTGGCGGAAGGTCACACCCTCGGTCAACTCCGGCATCCGACCAGGCTAGTGCCACCCACCGACGGCAGCCCGTCGACCAGCCCCCGGACACCCCCTTCCGACATCGTGGTACCGCCAAGTAGGTTCGGCGGCGTGAGTGTGGCTCGAAGCACGGACCCGGACCAGATCGGCTTCGACCCGGCGCGGCTCGCGCGGATCGACGAGCACTTCGGCGCGTACGTCGACGACGGCCGGCTCGCCGGCTGGCAGGTGGTGGTCACCCGGCGCGGCGAGGTGGCGCACTCCTCGACGTACGGGCTGCGGGACCGGGAGTCGGGTGCCCCGGTCGAGGCCGACACACTCTGGCGGATCTATTCGATGACCAAGCCGGTCACCTCGGTCGCGGCCATGATGCTGTGGGAGGAGGGCCGCTTCGAGCTGACCGACGAGATCAGCCGCTGGCTGCCCGAGTTCGCCGACCTGCGGGTCTATTCGAAGGGCTCGACGCTCAAGCCGTACACCGTGCCGGCGACCGAGCCGATCCGGATCTGGCACCTGCTCACCCACACCTCCGGCCTGACGTACGGCTTCATGCAGACCTCCGTGGTCGACGGGCTCTACCGGGCGGCCGGCTACGACCTGTACCCGCCGACGGAGGTCGACCTGGCCGGCGCCTGCGCGGCGTTCGGCGAGCTGCCGCTGCTCTTTCAGCCCGGCACCGCCTGGGGCTACTCGGTCGCCACCGACGTGCTCGGCCGGCTGATCGAGGTGGTCTCCGGGCAGAGCCTCGACGCGTTCTTCGCCGACCGGATCTTCGGCCCGTTGGGCATGACCGACGCCCGCTGGTGGGTCGACGCCGATGTGGCCGACCGGCTGGCCACGCTCTACGCGCCGGACCCGCGCAACGGCCGGGCGGCCCGGTACGACCGGCTCGGCTCGATCGCGCACTACAAGCCCGTGCTGCACTCCGGTGGCGGGGGCCTGATCTCCAGCGCCGCCGACTACCACCGGTTCACCCAGTTCCTGCTGCGCGGCGGCGAGTTGGACGGCGTACGCCTGCTCGGGCCGCGCACGGTGCGTTTCATGACCCGCAACCACCTGCCCGGCGGGCAGGACCTGGGCACACTGTCCACCGGCGGCTTCGCCGAGACCACCCTCGACGGGATCGGGTTCGGCCTCGGCTTCGCGGTGGTCGACGACCCGATCCCGAGCCGGGTGCCGAGCAACGTCGGCGAATATTACTGGGGTGGAGTGGCCAGCACCGCGTTCTGGGTGGACCCGGCCGAGGAGATCACCGCGCTCCTCTTCACCCAGCTGATGCCGTCGAGCACGTACCCGCTGCGCTCCCAGCTGCGCCAACTGGTCTACGCCGCGCTGGTCGACTGACCGGGCCGGTGGTCAGTCGGCGAGCCGGGCCGGGAACCCGCCGGTGGCGATCGGCCCCCAGGCGTCGATGGTGACCCGGATCAGCGACTTGCCCTGGCGCACCATCGCCGCCCGGTAGTCGTCCCAGTCCGGGTGCTCGCCGGAGATGCTGCGGAAATACTCGACAAGCGGTTCCAGCGCCTCGGGCAGGTCCAGCACCTCGGCGGTGCCGTCGACCTGCACCCAGGGCCCGTTCCAGTCGTCGGAGAGCACGCAGGCCGACACCCGGGGGTCACGGCGGATGTTGGCCACCTTGGCCCGCTCCGGGTAGGTGGAGATGACCAGTCGGCCCTGACCGTCGATGCCGGCGGAGACCGGGGACGACTGCGGGCGACCGTCGGCCCGGGTGGTCATCAGCACGACGCGGTGCCGTGGGCGGAGGAAGTCGAGCAGGGTGTCCCGGTCGGCCCGGGTGTTCGTCGCGATGCTGCGTGCCATGACTCTCGTTCCTACCAGGGTCGGGGCGGGCCGGTCGCGGCGGGTCAGCGAGGGCGGGCTGCGGCGCGGGGCACTGCCTGGGTGGGCACGCGGGGCCGGCCCGCCGGCCGCCAGGCCCGGCCGTTGGCGTAGATCACCCGAAAGCCGAGGTACGAGGCGAGCGGTGCCCAGTGCGCCGAGCCCATCCGTAGTTCGGCGGCATTGTGCCGCTGCCCATTGACCAATATGTCCAGCAGGACGGTTTCGAAGGCCGCCGATTCGACCCAGTCGACTTCTCGGGTAAAACCGCAGATCAGAGCCGCACCGGTGACTTCCAGGAACTCGCGCAGCACCGCGTCGGAGGCGCGCAGGACGGAGCAGCTGCCGAAATAGAGTCGCCGGCCCTCGCAGCGACCGGCCATCAGCTCGGCCACCTCGTTCAACCCCACCGACTGCCGGTCGGTGAGGCAGAGCCGGCTCGGCTCGCCGTGCATGGCGAAGAAGCCGACGCGGTGGTCGGCGTACTGCTTGAGCAGCCAGCGGTCCAGGAAGTAGAACAGCTCGTCCCGGGTGGCCGCGCCCTTGTGGATGAAGCGGATCTTGCCCAGCCGTTCGAGGAGTTCGAGGGTCGGCAGCACGGAACCCCGGTCATTGAGGTCGCGGTGCCACTGACCCTCGACACAGAAGACGCCACCACCGCGTGCCACTCGCACCTCCGCCAGTCCGCCGCTCGCGCTGACGTTACCGGCCACCACCGACCTCGGAACATCGCCCCGGGTGTGACTGATTGCGACGTTCGGTGATGTTGACGTACACCCGGGGTGATCCGGGGTGAATGGCTGTTTCGTAAATGGGCGAATTCCCAGGCGGTACCCAGGAACCACGAATCGTGAGGACAATTCTCGTTAATTGCCGCCAACCGCCCTGATCGGTGCGAGGGTGGAAATCACGGGACGTCCCGGTCGATGTCCCGGGAGCCACCCCATTCGCTCTCCTATCGGGAGGACTTCTGTGCGCGTAAACACCTTGAAGCGAGCTGCTGTCGCTTTCGCCCTGGCTCTGCCCGGGGCAGCGATCGCCACGGTGATCGCCGCGCCAGCGGCGCACGCGGACGCCTGCTACACCTGGAACCGCAACCTTTACCAGGGGCGCTCGGGCGACGACGTCCGCCAGTTGCAGATCCGGGTCGCGGGCTGGGCTGGCAACCGGGACATCGTGGAGAACGACGGCCGCTACGGCCCGAAGACCGCCGCCGCCGTCAAGCGGTTCCAGCAGGCGTACGGGCTGCGCGCCGACGGCGTCGCCGGCCCGCAGACCTACGCCAAGCTGTACCAACTCCAGGACAACGACTGCACGCCCGCGCACTTCACCTACAACGAGCTGGACAACGGCTGTGGTGGCAGCGGGTGGAGCGGCGGCCCCGTGTCGGCGGCGCAGACCAAGCAGAACGCGCTGCGCACGATGTGGAAGCTGGAGGCGCTGCGCAAGAGCCTCGGTGACAAGCCGCTCTACGTGTCCAGCGGGTTCCGCAGTCGGGCCTGCAACGACCGGGTCGGCGGCGCGTCGGACAGCCAGCACCTCTACGGCAACGCCGCCGACGTCACCTCGCGGACGTCGTCGCTGTGCCAGATCGCCCGCAACGCCCGCAACCACGGCTTCAGCGGGATCTACGGGCCGGGCTACCCCGACCACGACGACCACGTGCACCTCGACTCGCGGCGGGAGAACAACAGCGACCGCAGCTCGAACACCACGAGCTGGTCCGCCCCCGACTGCGGAGTCAACAACTGAGCAGACCGGCCGGAGCGACGCCGGCCCGGCGCGGTGGGGAACCTCCGCGTCGGGCCGGCGTCGTGTCGCCCCGGGCTGGGCGGGCGGGGGTAGCGCCGCTCAGCTCGCCCGAGGCCAGCGCGGCGCGGTGACGGGGGGAGTCACCGGCCGGCCAGCGGCGGTGGGTCGCACCCCGGGGGGAACGACCCGCGCGGCCTGGTGTCGCGCCGGCAGGCCGGCGCGCCCGGCGGTCGGGGCCGGGTACCCGGTGCTCGCCGTCGCCGGCCGGGTGCCGGCGGGGCGCGAGGGCGACGGCCCGGTCGCGGTGAACGGGAAGGGTACGTGCACGAACGGGTTGCCGTGTTGGATGAGCGCCTCGATCTGCCGCTCGTTGAGACCATGAGCCTCCAGCACCCGCCGCCCCCAACGGTGCAACCGGCAGGGGTAGGAGGCGCCGTCGTTGCGGCACAGCGGCCCGGTCGGCCACTCCTCGGCGGTGTGCACGACCACCGCCCGGACCGCGAGCCGGACATCCTCCGGGGTCAGGGGCGCCGGCATCGGCACCTCACCCAGTACCTGATCGATGGGATCCGTCGACTGCTCACCAACTCGCACGGTAGGCCTCCCGCAGTTCGGCAGCGGTGCGGCGGACCTACCGCACCGACATCCTCGGGAATTGGTACGGCCGGCACCGGACGAAAGTTCAAATCCGGTACGCGGTAAGCAGATCCTCCGGCGACAGCACGCGTAACCCGTCGGTGGCGGTGCCGCTGCGCGACACGGCAAGGAGTGGGACCGATTCGTCGGCGCCGGGCAACTGGGACCGATGCAGGAGCAGTCGGCCCAGGTCATGGGCATCGAACGGCCGGTTCTCCTGCCACTTGATCGACCCGACGAAGCTGATGCGCCGAGCGACGGGCTCCCGATCGGCGCCAACTATGTCGATCTCGGGGTCGTTGGTCCGCGTCCAGAAGCCGCCGATCACCGCCGCTTCCGCAGGCAGATGGTCCCCAGGAAGCCGGCGCAACGCCTCCCGGACGACAGGTTCGATGACCCGACCCCGCCAGGACGCCCACGACGTGACGATCCGGTCCAGGGTCAGGTCGCCTCGACCTCGCTCAATCTCGGAAAGGTGGGCGCCAAGGAACGACAGCCAGAAGCGCAGGTACGGATCGGCCACCACGTACCGAGTTTCCCGCGACGGCCTGGTCGACAGCGGAAGGAGGCCCTCCACCGCCCGCTTCTGGATCAGCAGGCGCAAGGCGCGACTCAGCGACGCCTGTGGAAGATCCCCCGCAGCACGGGAGATCAGCGAGAAGGTCCGCTCACCGGAGCCGATCGCCCGGAGCACCAGACCCGCCTGGGACTGCGGCGGGAACTCGGCGGCCAGAGCCCGCTCGCCACTGACCAGCAGGGCCGAGGTTGGATCCCGGACCGCGTCGGCCAGATATTCGTGCACCGATGCACCGACCGGCCACTCGTCGAGGATCAACGGCAGGCCGCCGGACACCAGGTAGGCGTCGAACGCGTCGGCGGCGGGCAGGTCAAGCATGTCGCGGACGTCGGCCGGGCTCAACGGCGGAATGACCATCTCGGTGGCCCGCTGGTGGAACGGTCGACCGTAGTCGTTCAGGGCCTCCATCATCGCCAGGTCCGACCCGACACAGATCAGCAGGACCGGCTGCCGGGACAGCGCACGGTCGAAAACCTTCTGCAGCGTTCCCTCGAAGCCCGGGTCGGTCGCGATGAGGTACGGCATCTCGTCCAGGACGACGACACTCGGTCGGTCGGTCGGCAGCGCGGCGACAAGCAGGGTGAGCGCCGCGTCCCAGGTCCGTGGTTGCTGCTCGGACAACAGTTCTGCGCCTGGCAGCGTGGAGGCAGCCGCCGCTTCCACGAACAGTGCGAGGTCAGCGGCCACAGTTGGCTGCGCCGAGGCGGTGAAGAACAGGTACGGCACCTCGGCTCGTTCGACGAACTCCTCCACCAGCCGCGATTTGCCCACCCGGCGGCGACCGCGCATCAGCACGGCACGGCCTGGCCGTCCCGCCCGGCCGCCGCGTTCGACCCGGGCGAGCATGTCGTTGAGAAGGGCCAGTTCGCGTTCTCGTCCGACAAAGCCGCCCATGCGGTCACCTCTGACACTTCCAAGTTTGGAACACTCACGGATGAGCGTATCAGCGGAGCAACACGGATGGGGACGCTCAGACCAGGCCGGCGTCGTGGACCAGCAGTGCCACCTGGACCCGGTTGTTGAGGTCGAGCCGGGTCAGCAGGCGGGAGACGTACGCCTTCACCGTCGCCACGCTCATGAACAACTCCCCCGCGATCTCCGCGTTGGTCCGGCCCCGGCCCAGCGCGACCGCGACCTGCCGCTCCCGTTCGCTGAGGCCGGTGAGCAGCCGCAGCGCCCGCTCCCGGCGCGGGTCTGGGCCGACCGGGCCGGGGGCGGCGGCGGTCACGTGGTCGATCAGCCTCCGGGTCACCGTCGGGGAGAGCGTCGCCTCCCCGGCCGCCACCCGGCGTACGGCGTGCACGATCTCCGCTGGCGGGGTGTCCTTGAGCAGGAAACCGGCCGCCCCGGCGCGGAGCGCCCGGAGCACCTGCTCGTCGGCGTCGAAGGTGGTCAGCACCAGCACCTCCGGCGGGTGTGGCTGGGCGCGCAGCAGCTCGGTGGCGGTCAGGCCGTCCACCCGTGGCATCCGGATGTCCATCAGCACCACGTCCGGGGCGTACGCGGCCACCGCGGCCGGCACCTCGCCGCCGTCGGCCGCCTCGCCCACCACGATCAGGTCCGGCAGACCGCCGAGGATCATCGAGAGCCCGGCCCGGACCAGCGCGTCGTCGTCCACGATCAGCACCCGCACCGCAGCGGCGGCCGAATCGGCCCCGCCCGACGACCCGGCCCCGCCCGACGGCGCGGTCACGCCGGCCACGGCAGCCAGGCGGCCAGACGGAAGTCGCCCGTCTCGTCCCGCCCGTACTCCACTCGGCCGCCGGCCAGGGTGACCCGCTCGGTGATGCCGACCAGCCCGGTGCCGGCGCCCGGCAACTCGCTCCCGATGGGCAAGCCCACCGGCCACCGGTTGGAGATCACCACGGTCAGCCCGGTGCCCGGCCCGCCGGCCACGTCCACGTTGATCGACGCGCCGGCCGCGTGCTTGCGAGCGTTGGTCAGCCCCTCCTGCACGATCCGGTACGCCGCCCGACCGAGCGCCGCCGGCACCTCCCCCGGGTTGGCGACGCTGTCGCTGACGTTCACCCGCACCCCGGCCGAACGCGACTCGGCGATCAGGGCCGGCAGGTCGGCGAGGGTGGGCTGCGGCGGCTCCGGAGCGTCGCTGCCGCTGTCCGCGCGGAGCACCCCGATGACCTCGCGGAGGTCCTGGAGGGCGGCGTGCGCGCTGCCCCGGATCACCCCGGCCGCCCGGGCCACCTCGTCCGGGGGCGCGTCGGGGCGGAACTCCAGCGCGCCGGCGTGCAGGCTGAGCAGGGAGATCCGGTGCGCCAGCACGTCGTGCATCTCCCGGGCGATCCGGGTGCGTTCGAGGTGACGGGCCTGGGCGACGCGGAGCTGCTGCTCGGCCTCGGCCCGCTCGGCCCGGTCGCGCAGCGACACGATCAACTGCCGCCGGGCGCGGACGAACATTCCCCAGGCCAGCACGGCGAGGGTGATCACCACGCCCCAGCTCACGGTGGCCCAGTACGACATGTTCGGATCCGGACGAGACCAACTGAACACCAGGTTGGTGAGGAGACCGACCCCGGTCACCGCCACCGCGACGGCGGTCCGCCGGTGCACCACGAGGGTGAAATAGAAGATCAATAGCGGGATGGAGGCGGCCATCGAGAACAGGTTCAACGGCAGGGTCGCCACCGCCAACCCGAGCGGCCACCGCCGACGCAGCCAGAGCAGCCCGCAGCAGACCAGCCCGACCAGCGCGTCCACGCCGACCATCCAGTCGTGCGGCAGCGCGACCGCCGTCTGCGGGTCGGGCGACAGCGCGTCCCCGGTGGCGTACAGCACCCAGACCAGCCCGAGCAGGAACGCAAGGCTGTCCACCACCCAGTCGCGGGTCGTGCGGCGCGGACGCGCACGGTCGGGCTCGGCCGGCACCACCAGCTCCCCTGGCAGCAGCCAGGGGTGCTCCGGGACGGCGATGCTGGTCACGCGCCCATGCTAGGCAGCAACAGGCGCCGGCAACCAGCTACCAAAGTCGAGACCCGTAGGTCGACCAAGGTCGACGCGGCACCGACCGGTGGCCGCAGCGGATGGCCGGGCGGCGCGGGCAGGCTCGACGACATGATCAGTGTGGAGAACCTCACCAAGCGATACGGGCCGCATCCGGCCGTGGACGACGTGTCGTTCCAGTGCGAGCCGGGCACCGTCACCGGCTTCCTCGGACCGAACGGCGCCGGCAAGTCCACCACCATGCGGATGATCTGCGGGCTCACCGCGCCGACGGCCGGCCGCGCCACCGTCTCCGGGCGGCCCTACCGGGAGCTGCCCAACCCAGGGCGGGAGGTCGGGGTCCTGCTGGACGCCTCCGCCCAGCACGCCGGGCGCACCGGCCGCGAGGCGTTGACGCTGTCCGCGTACACCATGGGTTTGGACCGGCGGGAGGTCGCCGCGAAGCTCGACCTGGTCGGGTTGAACGCGGTGGCCGCCAAGCGGCGGGTGAAGGCGTACTCGTTGGGCATGCGTCAGCGGCTCGGCCTGGCGCATGCGCTGCTCGGTGACCCCCGGGTGCTGATCCTCGACGAGCCGGCGAACGGCCTGGACCCGGAGGGGATCTTCTGGATGCGCGGCCTGCTGCGCGACTTCGCCGACCGGGGCGGCACTGTGCTGCTCTCCTCCCACCTGCTGCGCGAGGTGGAGGCGGTCGCGGACCGGCTGGTAGTTATCGGGGGCGGCCGGATCGTGGCCCAGGGCGACAAGAACGAGCTGCTGGCTGGCGGCGGAACGATGGTCCGGGCCCGCGACGGCGCGGCACTGCGCCGGGCGCTTGCCGCTGCCGACCTGACCGCCGCCGACAGCGCCGACGGCCTGCTGGTGCAGGCCGACGCCGAGGCGGTCGGCCAGGCCGCCGCCGATGCCGGCGTCGCGCTCGCCGAGCTGCGCCCCGCCGACGGCGGCGGCCTCGAACAACTCTTCCTCACGCTGACCGCCGGCGAAACCACCAAGGAGGCCGTCCGATGACCACCACCACCGCGCCCCCCGCCAGAGCCGTCGCACCCTCGCACCATGCCCCGGTACGCCGCCCGTCGCTGCTCCGGCTCACCACCGTCGAACTGCGCAAGCTCGCCGACACCCGGGCCGGCCGGTGGCTGCTGATCACCATCGGCCTGGTCACCGTCGCGATCGTCACCCTCCTGCTGATCTACGGCGAGAAGGACGAACAGACCCTCGTCACCTTCTTCGTTCCGTCGCTGCTGCCGGTCAGCGCGCTCCTGCCGGTGCTGGGCATTCTGTCGATCACCAGCGAGTGGTCCCAGCGCACCGCCCTCACCACGTACGCGCTGGTGCCCCGCCGGGAGCGGGTGGTGGCCGCGAAGCTGATCGCGGTGGTGCTGGCCGCGCTCGCCTCGGTGCTGGTCACCCTGGCCGTCGCCGCCGTCGGGACGCTCGTGGCGTCGGCCACGGGCGGCGCGGGCACCTGGCAGATCGAGGGGTCGCTGATCCTGCACGCGGCGATCGCTCAGGTCGCCTGCGTCCTGATGGGTGCCGTCTTCGGTCTGGTGCTGCTCAACCCGCCGCTGGCCATCGTCGGCTACCTGCTGCTGCCGACCCTCTGGACCGTGCTCGGCCAACTGGTCCGGCCCTTGCGCGGTCCGTCCGAGTGGCTGGACACTAGCCGGACCATGGAGCCGTTGTTCACCAGCCACGTGACAGGCGAGCAGTGGGGGCGCTTCGTGGTGTCGCTGCTGGTCTGGCTGCTCCTCCCGCTGGCCGTCGGCCTGTTCCGAACGCTCCGCCGGGAGGTGTCCTGACCGTGGACGTCGCCGGCACCCGTCCGCACACCGTGGTCAGCGGTGGCCCGCTGGAGCTGGCTGTCATGTGGGGCGGCTTCCCGCTGCTCGGCGCGGGCGCCGGCGGCCTGCTCGCCCTGGCGGCGGGCTGGGTCGCCGGGCTGCCGTGGGCACCCGTGCAGTGGCTCTTCGGGCTGCTGGACCGGCTGCCCGACGCGCAGGCCCTCGCCGGCGCCGCGGCGGTGGGCGCGCTGGCCGGTCTGGTCATCGCCGGGATCGGCACCGCCGAACGGCTGATCGTCACCGTCGACGCGGCGCAGGTCCAGCTCCGCCGCGACGGCAAGGACCGGCACGTCGGTCGGGCCGAGACCCGGCTGGTCTTCGTGGACGACGGGCACCTGGTGCTGCTCGACTCCGACGGCGCCGAGCTGGCCCGGGAGTCGACGGACCTGCCGGCCGACCGGCTGGCGGCTGCGTTCCGCGCGCACGGCTGGGGCTGGGCCGACGGCGACCCGCACCGCTCGGCGTACCGGCTGTGGGTGCCCGACCTGCCCGGCCTGCCCACCGGGGCGGACGCCCTGCTGCGGGCCCGCGAGCAGGCGGTCCGCAAGGATCGCCGCGACGACGCCCGCGAGCTGCGCCGGGAGTTGGGCCGGCTCGGGGTGGTGCTGCGCGACGAGGAGAAGCGGCAGCACTGGCGGCTGACCGGGCGGGCGATCACGCCTGGGCAGCAGGAGACGACTTCTGCCGAGCCCAGGCCGGATGGGCGGTAGCGTCTCTCCCAGGAGATCACTGGGAGCGCGCGATGACCGAGCGGCAGCGGTACCGGGTGGTGGCCCGGCATCCCGGCTTCGAGCTGCGTCGGTACCCGGCCCACCTGGTGGCCGAGATGCGGGTCCAGACGTCGTTCACCCGGGCGCCGATCGAGGCGTTCCGGCCGCTGACCGCCTACCTCGGGGGCGCCAACCGTGCCCGGCACCCGATCGGAGCGGCCACGCCAGCGCCGTCGACGGACGGCGGCTCGCAGAAGATCGCGATGACCGTGCCGGTGGTCCAGGTGGAGGGCGAGTGGCCGGGCGCGTACCTGATCCAGTTCGTCATGCCGGCCGCCTGCACCACTGCCACCCTGCCCGAGCCGGTGGATGCCCGGGTGCAGATACGCGAGGTTCCGGCGCAGCTGGCTGCGGCGATGCGCTTCTCCGGGCGGTGGACGGAGAAGGCGTTCAGCCAGCGGGCCACCATGCTCGGCCGGTCGGTCACCGCGGCCGGGCTGCAACCCACCGGAGCCATCCGGTACGCGCGCTTCGACCCGCCGTGGAAGCCGTGGTTCCTGCGCCGCAACGAGGTCGTGCTGCCGGTGGTGGAGTGAGCTGGCGGTCGTCGATGGCCCGTCGGTGGACCTAGGCTGAGCGGGTCTGCCCGGCAGCCCGAGGAGGACCCCATGACCCGGTACGTCGCCCTGCTGCGCGGGGTCAACGTCGGCGGCGTCCGGCTCGCGATGGCTGACCTGCGCCGGATCGTCACCGACCTCGGGCATGACGACGCGCAGACGTACCTGCAGAGCGGCAACGTGGCCTTCGGCAGCAGCGTGCGTGACGCCGAGAAGCTGGCCGCCGGGATCGAGCGGGCGCTCGCCGACGAGCTGGGGTTGACGGTTCCGGTGCTGGTGCGCAGCGGCCGGGAACTGGCGGCGGTGGCCGGCGGCAACCCGTACGCCGAGCGGGAGGACGACCCGACGAGATTGCTGGTGGCCTTCCTCGCGACCGCGCCGAAGCAGTCCAGCGTGGACGCGCTGACCGTGCCCGGCAGCGAGAACGTGGCGTTCACGGTGACCGGCCGGGAGATCTTCCTGCACTTCCCCGACGGCGGCTACGGGCGGTCGAAGTTCACCAACGCGTACCTGGAGAAGAAGCTCGCCGTGGTGGCCACCACCCGCAACTGGAAGTCGGTGCGCGCCCTGGCCGAGATGGCCGCCGGCTGACTCGGTGGGGGCCGCACGCCGGCCCCCACCGAGGCCGTCAGAAGCGGTACGCGGTCTCGTACTCGGGCACCAGCACCCGGCTGCGCGGCGAGATCCGGCGGATCGCCGCGATCATCTCGTTCAACCGGGTCCGGTCGGCGGGGGCGACGACCGGAGGGTTCTGCAACGGGGTCTCGAAGTTGTCGTAGTGCACCGGCACCACGACCTTCGGGTAGCCCAGGCCGGCGAGCAGCCGGGGCAGGTAGTCGCCGGTGGTGGTGGCGCTCTGCATGGCCACCATGGCGACGTCCGGCGCGAGGCCGGTGAGGTTGCGCTCGGCGACGTCACTGGCCCCGGTGAAGTAGACCGACGGCCCACCGTCGACACGCAGCAGGTAACCCAGCGTGTCGCCCTCCGGCAGGTCGGCGATGGTCGCCGGCAGCGGCGGCGGGCTCACCCGCACCCCGGGGAAGGCCACCGAGTACGAGGCGTTGCGGCTGTGCAGCGAGCCGACCACCTCGATGGTGTGGTCGCCGAAGTCCAGCACCTCGCCGCCCTTGACGGCGCTGAGCTGCCCCGAGGGCACCCCGTAGGCCAACCCCAGGTGGTACGCGGTAAGCGTGCCGAACACCCGCGCGCCGGTGCGACCGGCGATGTACGGCACGTCCATGAAGTGGTCCCAGTGCGTGTGGGTGACCAGCACGGTCGTGGCCCGGTCGACGCGCGGGTCGATCACGTCGGCGCGCACGGTCAGCTTGGCCGCCTGGTTGAACGGCCCGGTGAACAGGCCGGTGTCGATCCGGCTGAGGTACGGGTCGACCAGGACGGTCCGGTTCCCGATGTCGACGCGCCAGCCGGCCGTGCCCCACCAGCGGAAGCTCACCGCACCGCTGCGGCGGGTGGTCGGCGCGGGGGCGGCGGCCGGCGGCGCGGCCTGTGCCGGGGTCGCGGAGGTGGCGGCGAGGCCGCCGGCGGAGACCAGGGCGGTGGTGGCTGCGGCGTCGCGGAGGAAGCGGCGGCGGTCGAGGTTGGGCATACGGATCTACTCCCCGTGGTCGGGCGGTTGGTCGACACGAGCCAACCAGCGCGCACCGGCCCAGGTCCAAGATCCAACACCGCCGGCTCCGATACGTCGCCGCATATCGGGCCTGGCCAGAGGCCGCGCTCCACGGCTGGGACGGGGCGGAAAGTCAGCCGCCGCGCAGCGCCTCGACGGCGGTCCGGGCCGCCTCCCCCATCGCCAGGTCCACGTCGATCCGGCGCGGGGTCAGCTGGTCGGCGCGGGCGAAGATGGCGATGGCGTACCGGCCGCCGTCGGGGTATTCGGCGACACCGGCCTCCAGGTGCAGACCGGGCAGGGTGCCGGTCTTGCCGGACACCCGGACGCCGGGCGGGAACCCGGCGGCCAGCCGGGTCCAGAAGATCTGCCGGGCCATCCAGGTGCGGACCATCGCGCAGGCCGCCGCCGGCCCGGCCTCGTCCCGCCAGATCAGCGTGAGCAGCCGGGTGATCTCCCGCGCCGTGCTGGAGGTCGTACGCGCCGGGTCGAAGACGCGCATGGCCCGGACCCGGTCGTCCGGCAGGGTGGGGAAGATCCGGGCGAACTCCGCCTCGGTCCGGGCGCCCACGTCGGCGAGCATCACCTCGACCAGTTCCCGGGGACCGCCGAGGACGCGGGTACGGGTCAGCCCCAGCTCGGCGGCGAGCATCGGCAGCAGGTCCGGGCCGACCCGCCGCAGCAGCAGGTCGGCGGCCGTGTTGTCGCTGACCGACATGGCGAAGTACGCGAGGTCGCGCAGCGACACCTCGACGTCGTCGGTGCAGCCGGCCACACCCCAACCGCCGAGCCGGTCGTCGGCGGTGACCAGGATCCGCTCGGTCGGGTCGAGCTGACCGGCCTCGACCTGCCGGGCGAACTCCAGCACCAGCAGGATCTTGAAGATCGAGGCGATCACCACCTGCTCGTCGGCCCGCACCCCGACCTCCGGCCCGGCGCCGGCCACGCGGTCGAGGGACAGGTCCACGGCGTCCAGGTCGACGGCGTGCAGGCTGGCGGTCACCCCGGCGCCGGCGAAGATGGCCTCGATGCGTTCCCCCACGTCCACGCCCGCACGGTATCCACCGGCGGCCCGCCGCCGCTGGCGTAGGGTCCGGCCGTGGACCTGCTCCGACACCTGCGGCACTTCGTGGTGGTCGCCAACGAGCTGCACTTCGGACGGGCGGCCGAGCTGCTCGGGATGGCCCAGCCGCCGCTGAGCCAGTCCATCCAGCGGCTGGAACGGGAGCTGACCGTCGAGCTGTTCGACCGGTCCCGCCGTCAGGTACGCCTCACCACCGCCGGTGAGCTGCTGCTCGGCGAGGCGGAGGAACTGCTCGCGGGTGAGGGCCGGCTGCGCAGCCTGATGGGGCAGGTCCGCGCGGGTGAGCTGGGCGTACTCCGGGCCGGTGTGCCGCCGGAAACCCCCGCGGTGACCCTGCGCGCGCTGCTCGACGGGCTCACCACCCGAGCACCCGGCCTGGACGTGGAGCTGCACGAGCTGACCACCGCCGAGCAAACCCGGATGCTCACCGAACGCAACCTCGACGTGGGGCTGGTGCACCACCCGGTCGAGGCGGACGGGCTGCGCTTCGGCGCCGCTGTCGACGTACCGCTGGGGGTGTTGCTGCCGCGGACCTCGCCGCTGGCCCGCGGCCGGGAGGTGCCGCTCGCGTCGCTTGCCGACCTGGACCTGGTGGCCGCACCCCGGGCCACCGCGCCCGGCTGGCACGACCACCTGCTGGGGGTGTGCCGACGGTACGGCTGGCGGCCGGCGCGGGTCCGGCCGGCGCGCAACCCGGAGTTCCTCTTCGGGTTGGTGCTGGCCGGCGGCGGGGTGGCCGTGGAGCCGGCCACGGTGGCCCGGCGGGAGCCCCGGATCGCCTGGCGGCCGATCGCCGACGCGCCGCTGGCGAAGCGCACCTCGGCGGCCTGGCCGGACCGGTCCGCGCATCCGGCGGCGCCGATGTTCGCGCAGCTCGCCGCCGAGGTGCTGGCCGACGCCGAGCCGGCACCACCCGCGTCGGCCGACCCGCCGTCGGTGCCGGCGGCGCGGCCCTGGCCGGTGTTGTTCGACACGACCGGGTGAACGACCCGGCGTTGCGCTCGTCGCCCCCGCCCCGGACGGTGAATCGGCGTCCCGTCCGGGTATGGGGGCATCGACACGAAGACGCGAAGGAGCCGCAGTGGCCATCACGATTCCCGACATCAGCCTGAACGACGGCAACACCATTCCGCAGCTCGGCTTCGGGGTGTTCCAGATCGAGCCGAAGGACACCGCCGCGGCGGTGAGCAAGGCGCTGGAGGTGGGCTACCGGCACATCGACACCGCCGAGATGTACGGCAACGAGGCCGAGGTGGGCGAGGCGGTGCGAACGTCCGGGCTGAACCGTGCCGAGGTCTACGTCACCAGCAAGCTGAACAACGGGTTCCACCGCCCGGACGACGCCCGCAGGGCGTTCGACTCGACGCTCGACGCCCTGAAGATGGACTACGTCGACCTGTTCCTGATCCACTGGCCGCTGCCGACGCTCTACGACGGCGACTTCGTCTCCACCTGGAAGGTGCTGGAGGAGTTCCAGCACGACGGCCGGGCCCGCTCGGTCGGGGTGTCGAACTTCCAGGTGCCGCACCTGGAGCGACTGGCCGCCGAGGCGAGCGTGGTGCCGGCGGTCAACCAGGTCGAGGCGCACCCGTACTTCGGTAACGAGGAGGTCCGCGCGTACGACCGCGAGCACAACATCCTCACCGAGGCGTGGTCGCCGATCGCGCAGGGCAAGGTGCTGGCCGATCCGACGGTCGTCGACATCGCCGAGCAGTTCGGCCGGACCCCGGCGCAGGTGGTGCTCCGCTGGCACGTGCAGCGCGGCGACATCATCTTCCCGAAGTCGACCACCCCGAAGCGGATCGAGGAGAACACCCGGATCTTCGACTTCGAGCTTGACGACGCGGCGATGGAGCGGATCACCGAGTTGGACAAGGGCGAGGCCGGCCGGCAGGGCCCGAACCCGGACACCTTCGCCTACGTCCCCCGCTGAGCCGAGCTGACCGCCGCGCCGACCTCAGCCCTCGGTCGGCGGGGTGGTCAGGTCGAGCCGCCAGTCGTTGGCGCGCATCATCCGCCCCGGCGGATATTCGAAGCCCGTCTCGCCCAGCAGCGTGAAGCCGGCCTTGCGGCAGACCGCGTTCGAGGCGGGGTTGTCGACCGAGGGGTAGGCGTGCGCGTGGCGCCGGTCCCGCCGGGCGCGGACCACGTCGACCGCCGCGCGCACCGCGACGGTCGCCAACCCCTGCCCCCGGTACGCGGGCAGCACCGCCCAGCCCAACTCGTACACCGGCTGGTCGCGCCACTCCCGACCCCAGTAACCGACACTGCCCACCCGTGCGCCGTCCGGCAGCACCAGGGTGAACATGCAGCCCTGCCCGCCCTCGGCGAAGTGCACGTAACGGTGGTGCCGGGCGAGCACCTGCTCGTCGGTCTCCGGGCCACCGGTGTGTCTGCGGGTGTCCGGTGAGTTGAGCTGCCGCAGCAGGTCGAGGTCGTCCTCCTGCCACGGCTGGATGCGTACCTGTGCCATCGCACTCCCCCGTTCGTCGGCCCCAGTCAAGCCGACCCCACCGACATCCCGCACCGAAACGCCGCCCGCTAGATCCGATCTAGCGGGCGCGCGGTGGTCGCCTCGCGCCTTGAGGATGGAAGGGGGGTAACAATGACACCGTTAGCGCTCGCCGTAATCATCGGCAGCACCCGGGAAGGGCGGGCGGGTGACCGGGTCGCCCGCTGGTTCATCGATCAGACCGCGCGGCACGACGACCTCACCGTGACGGTCGTTGACCTCAACGAGTACGACTTTCCGGCCAGCTACCCCGCGGAGCCGACCGCCCCCATCCGGGCGTTCGTCCGCGAGGTGGGTCGGGCGGACGCGTTCGTCGTGGTCACCCCCGAGTACAACCACAGCTTCCCGGCCCCCCTGAAACAGGCGATCGACTATGCGTACGACGAGTGGCAGGCCAAGCCGGTCGGCTTCGTGTCGTACGGCTGCCGGTCCACCGGTCTGCACGCCGTCGACCAACTGCGCACCGTCTTCACCGCGTTGCACGCCATGACGGTGCGCGACGTCGTGGGGATCGACCTGCTCGCCGGTGAGCCGACGCCGCTCTGCACCGACGAGCTGCGCCACGACACCCGCGCTCTGCTCGACCAGCTCCGCTGGTGGGGTCTGGCGCTGCGTGACGGCCGGGCGGCACGGCCCTACGTCTCCTGAACACGTTCGACGAAAGGTTTACGTCATGAGTAGACGCACCACCGGCCTGGCCATCGAGGCCGAAGGGCTCACCCGCTCGTTCGGGGACACCAAGGCGCTGGCCGGCATCGACCTACAGGTGCCCGCCGGCACCGTCTACGGCCTGCTCGGCCCGAACGGGGCGGGCAAGACCACGGCGGTCCGGGTGCTCGCGACACTGCTGCGGCCCGACGGCGGCTCAGCGCGGGTCTTCGGGCACGACGTGGTCACCGAGGCTGACGCGGTCCGCAGCCGGGTCAGCCTGACCGGCCAGTACGCCTCCGTCGACGAGGACCTGACCGGCACCGAGAACCTGGTGCTCCTCGCCCGGCTGCTCGGCCTGCCCAAGCCGGCCGCCCGTGAGCGCGCGGGGGCCCTGCTGGCCGCGTTCGGGCTCACCGAGGCCAGTGACCGCCAGGTGAAGAAGTACTCGGGCGGGATGCGGCGGCGCATCGACATCGCCGCCAGCATCCTCAACACCCCTGACCTGCTCTTCCTCGACGAGCCGACGACGGGCCTCGACCCGCGCAGCCGCAACCAGGTGTGGGAGATCGTGCGGGCGGTGGTGTCGCACGGCACCACGGTGCTGCTGACCACGCAGTACCTGGACGAGGCCGACCAGCTCGCCGGGCGGATCGCGGTCGTCGACCACGGCCGGGTGATCGCGGAGGGCACCCCGGGCGAGCTGAAGTCGTCGATCGGCTCCGGCACCGTCCACCTGCGACTGCGCGACCCCGCCCAGCGGCCCGAGGCGGAGAAGGTGCTCCGGGAGGCGCTCAACGTTCCGGTGCAGCTCGCCGCCGACCCGGTGGCGTTGACGGCCCGCGTCGGTGAGGCCGGCACCGACCTCGACGCCAGCGCGCAGGCCGCCCGCGCGCTGAGCGACCTGGCCCGCGCCGGCATCGTCGTCGACAACTTCTCCCTCGGCCAGCCCAGCCTGGACGAGGTCTTCCTGGCCCTGACCGATCATCCCGCCGTGCCCGCCGACGAGCGCGACGACGAGCTGGAGGCAGCCCGATGAGAGACGCCACCACAACCACCACGACCGAACGGGCGCCGACGGTCTACGTGCCGTCCGCCGACGCGCTGGCAACCGTCCTCGCGCCCGGGGCGCGACCGCCCCGACCCACCGCGCTGGGGGCGTCGCTCACCTTCGGCTGGCGCGCCCTGCTGAAGATCAAGCACGTGCCGGAGCAGCTCTTCGACGTGACAGCGTTCCCGATCATCATGGTGCTGATGTTCACGTACCTGTTCGGTGGCGCTCTCGCCGGCAGCCCGCGTGACTATCTGCAGTTCTTCCTGCCCGGCATCATGGTGACAAGCGTCGTGATGATCACGATGTACACCGGTGTCGGCCTGAACACCGACATCGAGAAGGGCATCTTCGACCGGTTCCGGACGCTGCCCGTCTGGCGGCCAGCCGCCCTGGTCGGCATGATCTTCGGCGACGTGCTGCGCTACATCCTCGCCGCCCTGGTGATCCTGAGCCTGGGGCTGGTGCTCGGGTTCCGGCCCGCCGGCGGGGTGGTCGGCGTGGCCGCCGGGATCGGGCTGCTGGTGATCTTCTCGTTCGCGTTCTCCTGGGTGTGGACGTTCTTCGGGCTGATCCTGCGCAGCGAGAAGTCGGTGATGGGGGTCAGCATGATGGTGCTGTTCCCGCTGACGTTCCTGAGCAACGTCTTCGTCGAGCCGAGCACCATGCCCGGCTGGCTCCAGGCGTTCGTGAAGGTCAACCCGGTGACGCAGCTCGTGGCCGCGATCCGTGGAGTGATGGGCGGCGAGTCGGACCCGTCGGCCACGATGTGGCTGCTGGTGTGGAGCGCCGGCTTCGTGCTGGTCTTCGGCTCGCTGACCATGTACAGGTACAACCGCCGCTGACCCTGCCTCGGCCCTGACCGACGGGCGTCGCCACGACTGTGGCGGCGCCCGTCGCTTGTCTGGCTACGGTCAGACGACCGCCGGCACCTCGGCTCGGGTGGTGCCGCGCAGGCGGGTGGCGTCCTGGCTGGGCGGCGCGCCGAACTGACGACGATATTCGCGGCTGAACTGCGACGGGCTCTCGTAGCCGACGCGGATGCTCACCCCGGTGACGTCGTTGGGGTGGGTCGCGAGGAGGAGCCGCGCCTCCTGCAACCGGATCTGCTTCTGGAACTGGATCGGGCTCATCGCGGTCACGGCCTGGAAGTTGCGGTAGAACGCCGACACGCTCATCCCGGACAGCCGGGCCAGATCCTCCACCCGGAACGACTGCGCGAAATGGTCGCGGATCCAGCGGACCGCCCGGGCGACGTGGCTGAGGCTGCTGTCGGCCAGGCCGAGTTGCCGCACGGCCGCCCCCTGCTCACCGGTGAGCAACAGCCACAGAATCTCCCGCTTGATCAGGGGCGCGAGCACCGTGACGTCCCGGGGCCGGTCCAGCAGCCGGAGCAGTCGGATCACCGCGTCGCCGAGCTCGTCGGGCGCGTCACTGACCACCATCCCCGACGGCGGCGGCCCGGCCAGCGGCGGTAGGTCGCCCGGCGCCGCCTGCAACAGCAACTCCGCCACCATGGCCGGGTGTAGCACCAGCCCGAACCCCAGAGCCGGAGCGTCCGCGCTGGCCTGGGTGAAGCAGCCGGTGACCGGCAGATCGACCGACGCGACAAGGTACTGCCCCGCGCGGTACTCGTACACACGGTCGCCCAGCGCCATCTGCTTCGCGCCTTGGGCGATGAGCGCCAGCACGGTGCCCGACATCGACGTGGTGGGCGGGGTCCGCTGCTCGACCTTCGAGATCAGGACCCCGTCGATGGCGGTGCTCATGTCGGGCCGGGCGTGGCGGGCCAGCAACGCCCTCAGCTCGTCAAGGTTCACGACCTCGATTGAAGCACGAGACCGATCCTCGCCACAACGAGAGAATAAGGCAAGTGCCAGCGAGCATTCTTCTAACGTTTCTGCTGGTGTAGCTGATTCCATTGGAGTGTCAGTTTTCCCGAGAGCGCAGCACAGCTCGACGATGAGGAGTCTCACCGATGACCGTCCACCACGGGTTCCAGGCCACCATGACCGCGCAGCCGGGAAAGGCCGACGAGCTGATCGAACTGCTGCTCGACGCGCCGTCGCTGCCCCACGACGACTGCCTCGTCTTCCTGGTGTCCCGCTCGGCCTCCAACCCTGACGTCGTGCACGTCGTCGAGGGCTGGACCAGCGCCGAGGCCCACAGCGCGTTCTTCGGCGGCGAGCAGGCGCAGGCCCTGGTCGCAAAGCTTCAGCCGCTGCTGGCCGGCGAGTCCGCGTACACCGATGCGGTGCCGGTCGGCGGCAAGGCGACCTTCTGAACCGGCGACCACACCCGGCACCCCGACCTGACACCAACGGAAGGACCCCGATGAACATCCCTCGACCGGCCATCGACCCCGAACTGCTCGTGCCCCTGGCCGACCTGCCGTCCCTGCCGCCCCTCGGTCCCGAGGTGATCAACCAGCTGCGCCAGTTCCCCCAGCCGCCGATCGAGACGCACCTGGAGGGTCGCTCGGTGCAACGGCGCGAGGTCACCGTCCCCGCCTCTGACGGAACTCCGATCCCGCTGTCCGTCCTCAGCCCCACCAACCGTGCCGCCGGGGCGCCCTGCGTCTACTGGATCCACGGCGGCGGAATGATGTGGGGTGACCGCTTCTCCAACATCGACGTTCCGCTGGAATGGCTCGACCTGTTCGGTGCCGTCGTGATCACCGTGGACTACCGGCTGGCCCCGGAGGCAACCGGCGAAACCCTCGTCGACGACTGTTACCAGGGCCTGCTCTGGGTGGCCGAGAACGCCGCGGACCTGGGCATCGACCCGACCCGCATCGTCGTGGCTGGCGCCAGCGCCGGAGGTGGCCTGGCCGCCGGGGTGACGCTCATGGCCCGTGACCGCGGCACCCCGCTCATCGCCGCGCAGTTGCTGTCGTGCCCCATGCTCGACCACCGCAACGACACCACGTCCAGCCGTCAGTACAGCGGCCCGGACGGCGTGTGGACCCGGGAGATGAACGAGTTCGGCTGGCGCAGCGTCCTCGGCGAGCAGACCCCCTCCGCGTACGTCTCACCCGCTCTGGCCGACGACCTGTCCGGCCTGCCGACGACCTACATCGACGCCGGGACGGCCGAGGTGTTCCGCGACGAGGACGTCAGCTACGCGACCCGGATCTGGGCCGCTGGCGGAGAGGCGGAGCTGCATCTGTGGTCCGGTGGCTTCCACGGGTTCTCGGCGCTGTTCCCGCAGGTCCGCGTCTCAGCCGCAGCCCGGCGTACCCAGGCCGACTGGCTCGCCCGAGTCCTGAACCCCGAGCTCAAGGACTGAGCCGACCGACGGCCGGCGTCGCGGTGCTCAGAGCCGCCAGGGCACCGTCTCGGGCGGCAGGTAGCGGCAGGTGTTGCCGGTCGAGACGGCTTCGCGCAGGTGGCCGGCGAGCGCCGGATGCCGCTCGTCGAGTTTGCGCAAGGTGTCCCTGATCCGCGCGGTCACCGTCTTGCGGGCCCGTTCCGCCTCGTCACCCAGCCGGCGGCTCCGGCCAGCCAACCCCGCCGCGGCGCGCAGCTCGTCGAGCAGCGCGCCGCGCTCGGCGTCCAGCGCGGCTACCTTCCGGTCGTCGTCGCGTGCGGCGGCCCGGTCGATCTCCTCGTCGAGGCGCTCCAGGTGCCGTCGGTAGCGGGCCTTAGCCTCGTCGTCCAGGACCGGGTCACCGCCCATCCGACGGGCCGCGACCAGCTCCGGCCCGGCGGCTGGGTCGAGCAGCTCCACGGCGGGCACGTCACCGCCCGGCCGACTCAGCAGCAGGTGCAGGTCGTGCAGGCCCTTGGCGTCGGGCAGTTGGACGACGACGCCCGCGTAGGCGAGCTGCCAGACGGGCCCGTCGCGCCGAAACTCGTACCCCTGAACTGCCGCCACGACCGACGCGGCCTGACCCGGCACGGCGGTCTGACCTAAGACGGCAGTCTGGCCCGGCATGGCGCTCTGGCCTGGCACGGCGGTCTGGCCCGGCAGGGCGCTCTGGTTTGGGCTGGCGGGATGGGCGGTGGTGGTGGCTGGCGCCGGGGTGCCGAGTCGGTGCAGGACCTGGAGCATGCCGAGGGCGGTGGCGTCGCGGGCGGTGGTGGCGCGTAGCTCGGCCAGGGCCGCGGCGTCGCCCGCGTGGCCGCGGGCGGCCAGGGCGTTCACCAGCCCGACGCGGGCGATGAGCGACCAGGTTCGGGAGCCCAGCCGGTCGGCGGAGTCGCGGGCCGCCGTGAACCCGTCGATGGCGTCGTCCCAGCGCTCCTGCGCGGCGTCGACCACCGCGAGCCAGTGGTCGACGGGACCGCTGATGTCGCAGCCGAAGAGCCCGACCATCCACTCTCCACGATGTGGGGTCAGCGCGGCCCGCGCGTCGTCGCAGCGCTGCGGGTCGCGGGACGCGGCGGCGGCCTGCGCACGCAGTCGTAGCCAGAGCGGCGACACGGGACGCGGGTACCGGATGTTGGCGGCCTCGATGCCGGCGGTCAGCCGGATCGTCGTCACACCGTCGCCACGCTCAGCGGCAGTGATCGCCCGCAGCAACTCCTGATAGGGGTAGTCGATCGGTGCCAGCTCGTCGAGCAGGGTCTCGGCCTCGGCGAACCGACCCTGGAGCACCAGCCGGGACCAGCGCAGGTGATGGCCCATGAACCCAAACTGGGCGTGGCCCGGGTCGGAGAGGTCGGTGAGAAAGACGAACCGCTCGTCGGCCTCCGCGAAGTCACCCCGGAAAGCCGCGATGATCCCGCTGTCGACGATCGCCGAAATCTGGTGCCGGGTGAGGTCGCCGTGTCGGTCCGCGTTGACGAAGGCGGTGAACTCCTCGACGAAGCCGGGGTTGCCCAACTCCAGCAGTGCCACCCAGCGCAGCGAGGTGGCCCACAGCTCCGTCTCCCGGTCGCCCGAGCGGCGGGCCACGTCCCGAATTTCGGCGGTGAGCGCCGCCCGGGCCGCGGCCGTGCCCAGACCCCAGGTGGTGTCATGGCGGGCCCACAGGCTGAAGGTGAGCGCCTCGTCGTCCTGCCCTCGACGAGCGATCGTCTCGGTCGCGGTGATCAGGTCGGCGACCAGCGCGCTGACCGGCGCGGTGGCGTCCGGCTCGCCGATCAGCCGTCGGTACGCCTCCCGCACCAGCTCCGCCGCCTCGACCGAGTGGATGGTCTCCACCTGGCGGGAGCGGTTGACGATGAGGGCGACGCGAGCCAGCAACACCGGGTCATCGAGGGTGCGGGCCAGCGCCCCGGCCTCGGTGAGCAGTGTTGCGGCCTCGTCACGGCCGGCGTGGTGATATTGCGCCTCACCGAACTCGATGAGCATCCGCACCCGTTGCGCCCGGTCGTCGACGACCTCCAGCGCCCGGCGGAAGTGCACCGCCCCCTCGTCGGCGGCCAGCCGGCCGAACGCGTCCCGCCCGGCGGCGACCAGCAGCGTGGCCACCCGGGCCCGTTCGAGCGCGGGGCCGGCGAGGTAAGCGTGCCGGGCGAGGTCGGCCGGGATCAGCCGGTCGGTGAGCTCCCGCAGATCGTCGACCGCTCGCACGACCGCGCCGTGCCGGGCCTGCCGGTCGTCGTCGGTCAACCCGTCGTAGAGGGTCTCCCGGACCAGGTCGTGGGCGAAGGCGAACCGGCCTCCGCCCCGGGCGACCACCAGCCGGGCGGTGACCGCCCGGTCGAGGAGCCGGTCGACCTGTGCCACCGGGGCGGCCGCGCAGGCCGCGAGGACCTGACGGTGGAACTCGCGACCCAGCACGGCGGCGACGGTGAGCGCCTCGACCACGGCCGGGGGCAACTGGGCCAGGCGTCGTCGGACCGCTTCCCGTACCCCGGGTGCGATGGTGCCGGCCGCACCGTCGGCGTGCCACAGCCGCGCGGTCTGCTCGACGAAGAACGGGTTGCCGCCGGTACGCCGGTGGACCTCGTCGACCAGGTCGGCTTCGGGCTCCCGCCCGGCGGTGCGTGTGATCAGCGCGGCCACCTCGTCGCGGGTCAGGCCGGTGAGGGTGATCGTGGTGGCCTTGGCGACCAGCGGCATCAGCAGCGGGCGCAACGGATGGTCGCCCGACTCGACCTCGGCGTCACGGTAGGTGCCGATCAGCAACAACCGTTCGAACCAGGTGTGCTGGGCGGCGAACTCCAGCAGCCGCAGCGAGGCAGGGTCGGCCCAGTGCAGATCGTCGAGGACGACCACTACCGGCCGGTGCTGGGAGACGGCGACCAGCGCGGCGGTCACCGCGTCGTACAGGGCGAACGCCTCACGGTCCGCGATGTCGCCACCCGTGTCGACGCCGGCCCAACTGGCGGTGCGGCCGGCCTGGTCGGCCTCGCCGCCGGTCTCGCCGAGCAGAGCCGCGAGGGCCGGCTCGGCGGACTGCCGCGCCGCCGCCCAGTCGTCGGCGGAGCGCCGCAGGCCGCGCAGCACCTGCACCCATGGCCAGTAGCCGGGAGCGCTGTCGGAATCCCAGCAGGCTGCGCCGAGCACCAGCGCGCCGCGCTGCCGAGCCTCCCGGGCAGCCGCCGTGACCAGGGTGGTCTTGCCGATGCCCGGCTCGCCGGTGACGAGGGCGAGGCCGCCGTGGCTGGTGGCGGCCCGGTCCAGCTCGGCGCGCAGAAGGGCCGCGGGATGATCCCGCCCGATGATGGCGTCGCCGAGGTGCGCGTCCATGGTTTCCAGACGGTACTGGAACCGTCCGACACCGGTCGCCCGCTTATCTACTCAGGGTGACACCGCCGCTGGGGGCGCTGGTGCCCCCGGGCCCTTTGGAGCTGATGCCGTAGATGATTCACGGTGGCCACCACTCCCCATCACTCCCTAACATCCTCGGTTAAGGTAGGTTAGGGAGTGATGAAGGAAGACATGTACTCGGTGGAGCAGGTCGCCGACCGACTCGGGCTGCACGTGCGGACAGTGCGCGGTTACATCCGGTCCGGTCGGCTGAGGGCGGTGCGGATCGGCAAGCAGTACCGGATCGCCGCCACCGACCTCGATGCGCTCACCGGGCAGACGCCGCCCGCTGTGGCCCCCGGGCCGGCCGAGGTGTCGAGCATCGTGCAGATCGACGGCGTCGACCGGGCTTCCGCCGACCGACTCGGCACGCTCGTGCTCGCCAGCGCCAACACCGGCCACGACCAGGCCAATCCGCTGCGGGTGCAGACCGTGCACGACGAGGCGCGACGCCGCTTGAAGATCATCATTCTGGGTGACCCCGCCGCCACCGCCGAGCTGCTGCACCTGCTCGACGCCGTCCTCAACGCTGACAACGGCCTGATCGACCGGGAGGTCCACGATGCCTGACCAGATCCAGGAACGCGCCGGGGTGCAGGTGCTCGTCTGCGACCCGGCCGGCCCGCCGGTCGCCACCGAGCAGGACGCGCTGGACCTGATCGGAGCGGCCTTCGTCGGCGCCCAGGTGGTGGCCGTGCCCGCCAACCGACTCGACGAGCGCTTCTTCTCGCTGGGCACCCGCTTCGCCGGTGACGTGATGCAGAAGTTCGTCAACTACCGGCTACGCCTGGTCGTCGTCGGTGACATCTCCGCACAGCTCGCGGAGAGTTCGGCGCTGCGTGCCCTGGTGCACGAGTCGAACCAGGGCGGGCACGTCTGGTTCGTCCCCGACCTCGACGCGCTCGACGACCGTCTCCGCGCCGCGGCGTAGCCGCTGTCAGCGCTCACGTAATTCCCCCGGCGGCTGCGAGCGGAGGCGAGGCGTCCGGGATCGGCGCCGGCTCGATGCTGGCGGCAGCGCGGGCTGGACCATCCCGGCGCGCGATATCGGCGATGCTGTGAGCGTGGAGTACGTGTCCAGAGTGTCGCGACCGCCGCTGGACGGGCTGATCGACGACCTCTACTACCTGGAGGGTGCGCCGCCGTACGCCCGACTGACGCTGCCGGCAAGTCCGGCGGCACTGCTCATCGTCAACCTCGGGGCGCCGTTCCGCATCCGCGCCGGCACCGACATCGAGACGGCCGACTACGCCGACGGCTGCGTGGTCACCACGCCCACCCGCGCGTTCGAGTTCGGCTACCCACGCCCGACGCGGTCCGTCGGCGTGCACTTCAAACCGTGGGGGCTGGCGCCGTTCCTGCCGATGCCCGCGGCCGAGCTGTGTGACCGGCCGGTGACGGTAGAGCAGGTTTGGGGCCGGCCCGCCGTTGCTGAGTTGCGAGACCGGCTGGCCACGGCGGACGGACCGCACGAGATGCTGACGCTGCTCGAGGAGGAGCTGATGCGACGGCTGTGCGAGACCGCCGGCCTGGGGCTGGTCCGCCATACGAGCAGGGTCATCGCGGCGACCAGCGGGGCGGTGGCGATCGGCGACCTGAGCGTGGCGACCGGTGTCAGCAGCACTCATCTGGCACAGCGGTTCAAGGAACTCATCGGCGTCACGCCGAAGCGCCTGGCCCGCACCTACCGCTTCACCGCCACCGTGCTCGCGATCAACCCCGCCGAACCGATCGACTGGGCCGACCTCGCCGGTGGCGCGGGCTACTTCGACCAGGCCCACTTCGGCCACGAGTTCCGGGCGTTCACCGGGCTCACCCCGACCCGGTACGTCGAAGTCCGGCGGCGGTTCCTGCGCGAACATCCCGGCCACGTGCTGGACAGCTGGCCGCTGCCGACGGATTGATTTCTTACAAGAGCGGCAGCTCACGGCACGCTAATTTGGGGTATCCCAGAGCAGAGGAGAGCCCCGTGGGCAAGGTGGTCATGTACAGCTCGGTGTCGACGGACGGCTTCGTCGCGGACGAGAATGACCAGCCTGGACCGCTGTTCGACTGGTTGTCCAGCGGTGACGTCCCGTTGGACGAGAGCGGCGCGCTGAAGGTGTCGCAGACGTCCTACGACTACACCCGCCCGTACTGGGACCAGATCGGGGTGACAGTCGTCGGCCGCCACGTCTTCGACATGACGGACGGCTGGGACGGGAAGCCTCCAGGCGGGATCGACCACGTGGTCGTCGTGACGCACCGGCCGGAGCCCGAGGGCTGGGACCCCAAGGCACCGTTTCACTTCGTCGACGGCGTCGAGGCAGCCGTGGCCAAGGCGCAGGAGCTTGCGGGTGACCGCATAGTCGAGGTCGCCGCTGGCGACGTCGGTGGTCAGGTGCTTGCCGCGGGCCTGATCGACGAGGTACGCATGGACGTCGTACCCGTCGTGTTCGGGTCCGGCAAGCGCTACTTCGGGTCGGTCGACGCGCAGCACCTGCTGGAGGACCCTGACGTGGTGATTCAGGGCAACCGGGTGCTTCACCTGCGCTATCAGGTGCGCCGCTGATCGATCTGAGCGTCCCCACCGCCTCACCAGTCGTTCGCGACCGCCATCGTCACCGCCTCCGGCTCGATCCCCCTTGCCTGGGCCTGCGCGCCTGCCCACCGCAGATAGGCCAGCCACTCCTCAGATGGCCACCCGTTGCGGCGACTGACGCCGGCTTCGGCCGGAAGGTGGCTGGCCACGACACGGTCGAGGATCAACGGCTGCACACCGCCCACGCCGCGCCGGTAACCGACGAAGTAGAGGACCTTCGTGAACAAACCCGGCCCCAACCACGGCAGGCGTGCATGGTCGGGGTCGGACAATCGGCGGTACGCCGTGCGCAGCGCATCCTCGTCCGGCGCTGGCTCGGACATCGCCTCCAGCGCGTACGCCAGGCGCTTGCCGTCCGGGTCGGCGGCGAGCGACTTGGCGGTGCGCCACGGGCCGTACCCGATGGGTCCGTAACCCCAGGCCAACACGGCGGTCAGCAATTGCCGCGGACTCGCGGACCCGGCCCGGTACGCGTCGGCCACCGCGAAGACATCGCGCCGCCAGATCTCGCCGTTCGCCGGAAGGCTGTCGGGCCACGCGTCCGGCGGCAGCCCTGCCCGCCACCGGTCGATGTTGACGGTTACCGGAGCCCGCTCACCCGGTAACACCCCATCCTCGACTGCCCGCATGGTTGCCCCCTCAGAATCGCGCCGACTGCCCGGACGCTACGGCCGAGGCGCTTCCACCCATCGCCCGCTAACGCCATATCGCGGTATCGAAGGGGAACGCGCCACCAGTCAGGTTGATAGGCGTTGGTCGAGACATTCGGCACGACGGCGTGCGATTATCGCACCATGACCGAAACCGGCGACTGGACGACGGTCGGCGAGCAGGTACGCCAGGCCCGCCTCGGGGCTGGCCTCTCCCAGGCTGAACTGGGCGCTCAGCTCGGCCTCGATCGCACCATGATCGCCAAGATCGAGTCGGGTGTTCGACGGGTGGACGCGTTGGAGCTGATTCGGCTCGCGGCCGCGCTCGACGTACCAATCGATCATTTGCTTGAACCAAGACCCACGGTGATCTCGCGCCGCTCGGAACTCCTCGCCGAGAACGACACGGACGTCGCGCGGCGATCTCAACGACTGGAGATCGCGCTCGCCTCCTGGCTCAGGGACGTCCGCCAGCTTCTCGACGCCGGCGCACTCACTCTTGTCAACCCCGTTCGGTACGACGGCAATCTCGCCTCGGAAGACGACGCCCGTGCGGCGGCCCGGTGGCTGCGGAGCATTCATGGTGTCGGCACAGAGCCCATCGCCACCCTCATGGACTTCTGTGAACGCAGCGGCCAGTACGTCCTCGTCAGTGACGTGCCCGGCGAGGGTGCCTCGATGGTGGACGGAGACGTCGCGGTGTCGGTGGTGAGCATTGAGGGCGATCCGGGTCGGCGTCGAGCCACCGCAGCCCACGAGCTGGGCCATCTGGTGCTGGGCGACGAATACTCCAGAGACCTGGCGGTGCACCTGTCGCGCTCTGGCCGGGAGAGTCTGATCAACGCCTTCGCGGCCGAACTCCTCCTCCCGGTCGCCGCGTTTGGGGACGTCAGCCGCAGCACAGCATCCCGCGACGAGATGATCCGGCTCACCGCGCACTACCGCACGTCGTGGTCGTTGGCGCTACGGCAGGCGGAACAGGCCGGGTGGCTCGACGCATCATCGACGCGCTGGAGCCGAGCCACGCCCACGCGCGCGGAGATCATGGACGCGGTTGGCTGGGCCCCTCAGCCGGATCTCGACGCGATTCGCGTACCGCCGGGTTATTCGCACGCCGTCATGGAAGCCTGGCGCCGAGACTTCATAACGGATGCCCGTGCCGTCGAACTCCTGCATGGCCAGATCAGCCTGGGCGACCTACCAGCGCGCGACGAGACAGATCTGGCACCGTGACCGTCGCAGCTTCGACTCACGACGCCTTACTCGTCTTCGACGCCACCGTGCTACACCATTTCGCGCTCGCCGACCGGCTCGACGTGCTGGCGGACCTGGTTACGGGGCGGCGGGTGGCCACCACCGCCGTCGTGCTCGACGAACTTCGCACCAGCGCCGAGGGGATGCCCGCGCTCACCGCGGCGCTGAACCTTGCGTGGGTCGAGGTCAATGCACTCGACACGATCGCCGAGCTCCATCGATTCTCGACTTGGGTCCGCCGCGTCGGCGCCGGCAGACGAGACCTGGGCGAGGCTAGCGTCTTCGCTGCGGCGGAGATTCACGGAGGTACGGCAGTCACGGATGACCGCAAAGCCACGAAGGTAGGCCGTAAGTACGGCCTAGCGGTTCACGGCACGATCTGGCTACTCGCCGATAGCTGCCAGGCCGGCAGACTTACCGAGGTCAACGCGGGTGCGATTATCGACGCGCTGCGGGGGACACAGCATCGGCTGCCGTGCACCGGGGCCGAGTTCCCCTCGTACGCACGAAAGGCCGGGCTGCTCCAGCTCTCGCCTGCACGGGTACCGAGCCCGACTCGACCCTCGACTGGAACGCCCGCCCAGGCTCATGACTAGCACCGGGCCGGCTACGTCATGTAGCGGACCAACTCCACGAAGCCAAGCCCAGATATTGACAGTCGGCTATTGAATTCGGCGGGGCGGCCCTAACATTCGGAGCATGCGTGCTCGCCGCGTCACCGCTACCATCGCCCTCGCCGCGTTGGCGAGCCTGCTCACCGTCCACGCCGCCCGTGCCGACGGCCCGGCAATCAGCACCCCCGGCAGCCCAACCGTGGTGGCCAACGAGCCACACCGGCTCACCCTGACCTGGACGCCGTCCGCCTGGGTCGGTGAGCCGGCCGGCGACGGCCCGATCGGCTACGAGGTGCAGGTGCCGCTGACCCACAACACCTACCGCCTCCTGGGCACCACCACCGACACCACCATCACGGTGACCGACCTGGCGCCCAGCACGACGTACCGGATCGCGATCGCCGCCCGCGCACTCGGCGGCTACTCGGACAGCTCGCCTCCCACGGCCGTCCGCACCGCCACCGGCCGCGCGACGCTCAGCTATCTCAACCTCGACTGGGCTCCGACGAACAACCAGATCCAATACAGCCTCCAGGTCACCAATACCGGCAGCGGTCCGCTCGATCTCGCCACCGTGCGGGTGCGCTACCACCTGCGCTTCGAGGGCGGCAACACCTCGCTTGTGACGAACTGCGACTGGGCCGTGCTGGGCTGCGACCGGATCCGGCAGACGGTGCAGGTCTTCATACCGCCGGGCGGGTCGCCCGGTGGTACGCCGACACCGACGCCGACGCAGTATCCGATCCCGGGCACCCCCGCCATCGGCTGGGTCGAGCTGACCTTCGCCAGCGGGACGCTCGCTCCGGGCGCGTCGACCGGGCCGATACAGCTCCGCCACCACCGGCACAGTTGGAGCGACATCAACGAACGCGACGACCCGAGCTGGCTCGCCGCCACTGCGCAGTGGACCGAGAACGGGCGGATCACCCTCGACGTCGACGGGCTACGCGAATTCGGCGACCTGAACACCTGACGCGCCCGTGAGTGCGCCGCTCAATCAGGGCCGCGAGCGGGGATTGGCCTGCTTTGCCTTGCTCGCCTCGATTTCTTCCATCGTCGTGACCTGATACCGGCGGCGCGCGGGACGCGGCTCTTTCACCGCGAACAGCGCCTCGAACGGCGCCGCATGCTCCTCGCAGCGGTCGGTCTCTGCGGTCCGCCCCTCCGAGACAACCCCGTACGTCTTGGCCTCGCGCCGCCTGTCCTGGCACACGTCACACACAGTCAAGCTGACCTTCACAACGGCTCCTGTTCCCGTCGCCGACCCTGCATTGCAGCTTACTGACAGTGGTTGACGTGATGATCATCCGGAGGTTCACTCATGGGAGTCGCAGTGGCTGGCTCGCCAGCCGCGAGGAAGGTCGAACTGATCCGATGCCCGCAAAGAAGATCCAGAATGAGCAGGAGGCCATCCGGTGGTTCGAGGAGGGGCGGACCTACCAGTGGATGGTTGAGGAGTACCGCCGCAAGTACGGCGTCGAAACCGTACCGTCGCTGTGGGGAAACTTCCGCCGACGGCGAGGGCTTCAGCGGCGGACCATCCGCAACGACGAACTGATCCCGTGGCTCCTCAAGGATGAGCACCGCTGGCTCTTTCCGATCCAGATGCTTCGTGCCGAGGCACGCCGTCGCTCTGGCAAGCAGTTGCGCGATGACGAGAGGGCAAAGCTGGACGCTTGGCTCAGGCGCCTCGCCCGAGAGAACGCTGTCCTGCACTACGACCCGGACACCGAGGAGGGCTGGTTCTACGTCCTTCGGCGGGAGGGTATCGACACGGACGTCATCCGCGTGCCCGAGCGGAAGACGACCACGCGCCCGGCCGCAGACTGAGACTGAGCACCGCCACCCAAAGTGCCACCCGCCCAACCGGCGGCCGACTCGCAGGGCCGGGAGCTGCCGGCGGAGCTGTGGGAACACTGACTCGCCGGACACAGAGAAGCTACGCGCCCATCGAGAAGGAGCCCGTCGCTGATCCATTCGGGGCAGGTGGCCGTCTAACCGCCTGCGGCGCGGTCGGTCTGCCAGGCGCGTAGGGCATTTTTGATCCGCTCGTTCTCGGCGTGCGCCTGGTCGAGTTGACGGGACCGTTCTCCCAGCTCGAAGGCGAGCCGGTCCAGGAGCGCATGCACGTCGTCGGGCCGGTAGCCCCGCTGCCCGTACCGGGTAAGGGGAAGCGTCACGTCGCGGAGGCAGCTCGGGGTGAGCGGGCCGGTCAGCGGCCCGAGGCTGCGGTAGACCGTCACAGCATCACGGGCAGGTTGATGCGGTCGGCGGGCACGCCGGCGGCGAGCAGGCGCAGCCGAGCACCGGCGAGCATCAGCGGCGGCCCGCAGACGTACACGGTCTGCGAGGCGGCGTGGTGCTGGAGGGCGATGGTGAGGGCGTCGCCCTGTTCGGCCGGCTCGGCGCTGGGATCGTGCGAGAAGGCCGGTACGACGGTCAGCCAGTCGTGGGCGCGTTGCAGCTTGTCGAGGGTGATGGCGTCGTACAGGTCGGTGAAGGTGCGCGCTCCGACGACCAGCGTCACCCGCCGACCGTCGGGTGCGGCGGCGACGTGTTCGACCAGGGCGCGCAGGGGTGCCAGGCCGGTGCCGCCGGCGACGAGCAGCAGATCACCGCCACGCAGGCACAGCCCGGTGTTGGCGGGTGGGCCGAGCCAGATCAGCTCGCCGGGGCGTACCTCATGGGTCAGGTGGTGGGAGACGGTGCCGGCGGGTACGGCGCGGACGTGCAGCTCGACGGTGCCGTCGGCGCGTGGGGCGTTGGCCGGGCAGAGCCAACGCCAACGTCCGGGCAGGCGTGGTGTGCAGACCGGGACGGCCTGGCCAGGCTGGTGGGGCAGGCGTCGCCAGGGACGTACCGTCAGGATGGCGATGTCGGGCGACGGCCGTTCGTGGCCGATCACCTGGGCGGGCCACCAGGCTGGGCCGTCGCCGACGCGGGCGGCGGCGCGACGCACGGCGTGCGTGGCGCGGTCCATGGCGCGCTCACCGGCGAAGGTCAGCGAAGGCGTCCATGGTGGATGCGCGTGCCGGGCCACCGTCGCGAGCAGCGCGTCACCGAGGGTGGGGGCGTGTGGGAGCAGGTCATAGCGACGGTACGCGCGGCCGAGCACCGTCAGCAGCGCCGCCCGGCCTGCCCGGTCGTCGCCGCCGAGCGTGAGCTGACCCAGCGCGTGGAAGAGCAGCGGCGCCTCACGGTTGGGGAGCAACCCGGGACGGCGGTCCTCCACGGTGCACCAGAAGTCGCCGGCGGCCCGATCGTCGACCGACGCCCAGGCTGCGGCGAGGTTCACGCGTCCACCTCGAACGTCCGCCGCACCTGGGCGATCTGGTCGTCCGGCAGATCGGCCGCCCAGAGCACCCCCACCAGGTAGTCGACGACCCTCCGATGCTGCGCCTCCGACAACCCCAGGCCGCGCCAACCGTCGCTCGGCGTTGCTCCTCCGGCGAGCGCGTTGGCCAGGCCCGCGGTGAGGTGCGCGGCGAGTCGACCCAGGTCAACCCCGATGAGGTACGGCGACAGCTCCGCGTCCGCCACCACCAGCCGCAGCCACTGGCCGACCGCCTCCCCCGGCGTCATGCCGCCGGCCCCTGACCGAGCTGCGCCTCGGTGAAACCGGCGGCTTCCAGGGTCGCCCTCCCCCAGCGGGCGAGCCGGCACGGGAACGGGACACGTTCACTGCGGCACAACTCGCCCTGCGGCCAGCTCTCTGGGACGTGGACGGTGACCGCCCGCAGCGCGGTACACAGGTCCTCGTCGGTGACGGGTGTGAGGACCGGGAAGTCGTCGATCAGGGTGGGCATGCCGGCTCCGAGACGTTGACGGATGAGGCGGCGCCGGGGCGGGCGGGAGCGGAGCTGCGCCGTTCGGGTCGGCGCAACCCCGGAGCCAGCACCCGCCCCGGGCCATGCGTCCACACTCGCCATGCGATCGATATCGCGGTATGACTACACCCTGTATCTACGCTGTACCTAGGCTGCACAGAAAGCCGATGAGCTGCCCGAGGCGGTCACGGCGCGATGGGAGGCGAGAGCTTTGCCGACGGTCCAGGCGTGGACAGGTTGCGAGACCCGCGCGCTGCGACAAGCGCTTCGCATGAGCATTCGCGAGTTCGCGGAGAACCTCGGGGTGAGTGAGCGCACCGTCTCCAAATGGGAGGCCGGTCGAGACGCGGTGCATCCTCGGCCAGAGATGCAGGCCGCACTGGACACCGTGCTGAGCAGAGCCGGCAGTGAGGTGGTGGACCGTTTCGTCGCTGCCACTAGCCGGACAGCGCCCCAGCATAGCCCTGTCGCGACTGGCTTTCGTGTCCAATCCCACAAGTTCATACCGGCCTACGTTAGCGCGCCGACAACCCCGGGGCTGGCCGCCCGAGATGGCTTCCATCGACGCCCGCATGAATGGCTGGACGTCTCAATCGTGGAGCTGCCACACGCGGAGGGAACGTGCACCGCTCACGTCTTTGCGTGCGGTGTCGTGGTGCTGCACGTCGTGCAGGAGTTGCACTTCCGCACCTTGGCCGCACTGGCTACGTGGCGATACACCACCTACGAGGAGGACGTGCCCTGGGCAGCCGATCAGGTTATGGGGCTCCTTTCGCCTACTCCATCCACCGATCACGTGGCTCCTGAATACGTCCTGTCGATGTATGTCTTGCAGGAGTCGGCATGGGGCGATGGCGAACTTGAGAACGCCCTGCGTCTCATGAGCCTGCCGTCTGTACTGGTCAACCGTCACGCGACGCCGTATCCCGAGCCTGTGGACGACCACGTCGAACGTCGGTTACTAGCCCAAGGCTTCGATCAACCTTCAGTTCAGCCCTTCGGCGTCCATGGAGTCTCCCTCGGCTACGCCAGTTGGGCCGGCGTCGCCTACCACGCCCTGTCCCCCGAGCGGGCTCTCAGGGTCGACGACCTGGTGTCCTGTGAGGTCGACGTGCAGATGCTCTGGGCCTACTGCCGCCACATCCAGCGTCAGGTCGAAGACGGACGGGATCCGGCCATGCCGCCCGAGTTCGGCTGGCGCTTCCTCCGAGCAGCTCACTCACGATTGACTACGGCGAGGGCACGCGAGACGGCGCAGCATTGCATGATGCGCGAAGCGACGCTCTCGACGAGCGGCCTTCCGGCACGACTCGTGCAGGCCCAGACTGCCCTTCGCGAGACTGCGTCGTTGAGTGGCAGAGTCGACACATGAGCGAGAAGCGCGCCGCCCTGATCGTGATCGACATGCAGAACGGCTTCATCAACGACCGAAGCCGAGGCGTCATCCCCAAGGTCGTCGAGCTAGTGGAGAGCTGGGAGGCGACTGGGCGGCCGGTGGTGTTCACCCGCTACCACAACTACCCCGGCAGCCCATTCGAACGGTTGATTCACTGGTCTTCAGTGCAGCGCCCACCCGAGACGGAAATCGTGCCCGAGCTGGCGCAGCATGCCAGCCGCGCCAAAGCCGTGATCGACAAGACGATCTACTCCTACTTCTCTTCGGCTGGTTCCGACTTGACCGAAAAGGAGGGGTGGACCGACCTTGTTTTCTGTGGCATTGCGACGGAGAGTTGCGTGCTGAAGTCAGCGGTTGATGCCTTCGAACGCAACCTGACACCGTGGCTTGCAACAGACGCGTCCGCCAGCCATGGGGGCCAACTTGCACACGACGCCGGCCTTCTAGTTGCTCGCCGGTTCATCGGTGGCGGGCAACTCGTCGGTACTGACGAACTGCGTGTCATGTTCTGAACGATAAGACACGGCATAGCGCCCACCAAATGAACCCATCAGATCTGGGACATGGAAAAAGAGTCACCTCGGTCGTCAATGCTTTCCTACTGAATCTCCTAAACGTCGCCTCAGGCTCTCACAGTGCTGGTTAGCAGGCTCTCGCGCGAGCCCTTCAGCCACCCACCCTCCCGCCGCGTCGGCATCCTGATCGTGCATGCACAGCCAGGCCAACCTAGAAAGGTCAGTCGCGTCAGCTTCATCCGCCCTCAATTCCATGAGACGGCGGAAGCTACGAATTATCAGCCTGCGCTCATCTCCGTTCAAATCGATCTCTTTTCGAGACAGTAGCCCATTCAATCGAGATGCGGACTCGCTCAAATCATGATAAGGTGGCATAGCGATTTCGGCAAGCTGTAGACGTGCGTGCATCTCAGCCAAATGATTTCCCGCTGCACGATAGCAATCGATTAGCCGCTTCCACGCATCCTGATCGGCCGGCCTAGCCTCTAGATAACGGTTGATTGTGGTAATCACCTTCTCGCTGGAAAGTCCAAGGTCTTGGTACAAGTCGGCCAGGTTTAACCACGCGGGAGGGTAGGAGCTGGCGATATATTCAATAACCGCGAACTCCTGCTCAAGGTCAACTCCCCGGCGTTCACGACTAGCAATCGCACGGACTAGCCGGTCTACCCGAGGGCCCAGACCCCGGGCCAGATCAACCGTGGATGTCGCACCGAAGCCGCGAATTAGCTCCAGGTCGGCTTCAATGGCGATCTTCAACGGGCTCGTTACCAACTTCCGCCGGCCGAAGAGCGCAGCAGCTAGCGGCACAGAGAGATAATCCGCTTTAGTTGCTTCCTCGAAAGTGGTCTCAACCAGTGAGAGTTGTTGAAGTTCTGACAAGGCCCTCTGTACATCAAGGCGCTCATTTCCGGGCCGGAGAAGTACCGCCTCTAGGCCAATACGAGGAACAAGAGAACGCCAACTACAGAGGGTCAGAAAAACGCGCTGACCTGCCGGCGAAAGCGCCGCGAAGGACCGGTCGAATAGCGCGTCCAACATGGCGTCCTTGCCAGCAATGACCCTCTTTAATGACGCCTTTCTGCCCATACTCGCCACTTCACCGAGCAGCACCTTGGTTATATACGGGTGCCCGTCCGACTCCTCAAATAGCTCTTCCTCAAAAGCGGCATCTACTAACTTCTCTATATTCAAGCGAGTGCTGACCTCGGAGACCAGCACCGAAAATTCCGCTCGGGTCATTCCTTCAACTTCGACAGGATAATCAGCCTTGAAATCGCGACTCCGCGTAGTGATAAGAACCTTGTTGGGGAGCCTGACGGCGTTGCTCAGGTAGCTGTATAGCTCAGCCTGCTCTCGGATCGTCTCGAAATTATCCAGAACGAACAGGAATGGACCGTCTTTATCCTGCCCAGAAAGGCAGTTTGTCAGGTAATCCCGAGCCTCAGGTAGCTTAGGGGCCAATTCTGACGTCATCAACTGTGCGAAGTCTTTCGCGACATCCTCAGTCGACACAACATCTGCCTTCACCACACGCGGCCCTTCAGGCAACAGGTCGATATCCCTTGCACTAAACCAAACGATTGCGAAGAAATTGTTGTCGTTCGCTAGGCTATGAAGGACTTCGAGTGCCAAAGAGGTCTTTCCTACCCCGCCTCGCCCATGGAGGGTGACAACGGGGTGCCTGCTATCGCGCAGAAGACCAGAGAGCTCGCGCTCCAACTCTCCTCTCTGTACATAAGACGGGCGCCGCGGGGGCATATTAGAGAATGAGTTGCCGATTACGTCCAGCTTAGGCCTAGCTGTCGTCTCGCTCGTAACCTGCGCCTGGACAGGCAAGATGTACTTGCTACCATCCTGAGACCTTGTCTCATCGGAGATATACGACAACACTTCAAACGAGAGCTTTTGGAAGTTGCCATTCGGCAGAAAGAAGTCGGTAAGGTCGGGATCGGTAAACAAAAGCCTTACGTGACGATATCCGTCCAGGTATACGTAACTTCCGTCAATCAAGCCATGGTTACTTTCTTTGGTGAGACTAGAGAAGGGCCCTCGATCTCCCCCAAACCCGCTGACCCGATACTTGCCCGACAAGTTCCTACGAACATACGCCCAAGGTCGAGAGAATGCTGGAGCAGATTCGATGACTTGCAGTAGGGAGTCCTCCAGCTTAGGGCAAACCTTCGACAAGGCAGAAGCCGTTGGCGCCCCATGCCCTCTAGTTCGATTTCTCAACCACACAAATTGGCGAACCCACTGGCGAAAACTTACTTTTTGTCGGCTTAATTCTAGTATTGACGGGTCAAGGGAACGGCACGCTTCATTAAGTAAACTCACCGCGTTCCTTTGCCAGCAAGTCTCGGATGGACCCACTTGAACGCTGAGAGCTCTTTGCGAGTCTCTCGCAGCCGGTACCAGCAGCTGGCTTGCGGGGCCCGTGAGAGCCTCATCCAGCACGTCTGCCCACTCGCCAATACCGTTAGCACGAACCAGACGGTACTCAAGAGAATATCGATGCTGTTGACGATCGTCTTGCAGGGCTGCCAACAGTTCTAGTGTCAGTAGCTTAACTAAACATTCACCCATGTACAGGAGGTCGAAGAAGTAGGATGTGTCAGAGTCTTCCTTGGCCCTGTTCGCTCGTTCTACCATCCTGACGATGGGCACGAATTCCGAAACCACCGGTCGCCCTCCAGTTTCTCATTAACCATCACCGATTTCTTGCAGTCGAGACAAGCCGACTGTTTAGGGCTGAACGTTGAGCTGCATTCGTCATGCATGGACCACTCATCGAGAACACGCAAGCTCGTCGCGACAGTGGACGCCTGCGTTGATGCCCCGGAGTGATTCGAAGCCACTGGCCGACTGCTGCACGTCCACTTCTCATCTTAAAGAGTGGGTGATTCAGCACCATTGCCAGGGTTGCCTCGTCGGTGCCAAAGGGTGCATGGATCAGGACCACGAGGCGACTGCTGATGCACCTGCCTGCTGATATGGCCGCCACCACCGGCTCTGCTGCACTTGTAGATGAGATCTCCAGCCCAGCAAGCACCCTCGTTCATCTCCCCACGAAGCGTGCCGTGGATACTACCGGTCCGAGTCTCGCCAGCGGGAGCCCTTGTACTCAACTGTTCAGGCAGGCCGATCCGACTGTTTCTCTTGTCAACTGCCGACCGAGTCAAATTCTTCAATCTTGGACCGAATGCTCTAAAGGAGGCGTCCAGCGGATAGGACCGCGCCAAGATGACGGCAGACAATGCAGTGTTTGCGGAATGATGGCGCCAGCCTGGAAAGCCCCTGCTAAGGGAATACATCTGTCGGCGACCCGACACCGGAAACTCGACGGCCAGTCAGGACAACATCGTGGCGCCACGACCGGCTAGGTTGCCCGGATGACGGATCTTGAGCGGGGTGTTTACGAGCACCTGATCACCCGTGAGCTGGCCGAGCGGCTCCAGCACGTCGACCCCGATCAGATCCAACGCCACAAACTCGACCCCGCCGACGCCCACCACACCCTCGCCCGGCACATCGCCACCCTGGCCGCCCGCGCCCTGCAAGCCCTCCCCAACGGCGACGACAAGCTCCACCACCAGGTCGAGATGGCAAATCGCATCGCCGAAGCCATCGCCACCCTGAGCCCGAAGGCGGCGACACAACAGGACCAGGTAACCGACGCCAAGCACCTGCTCCACGCCATCGCGGCCCCGCCAACCCCTCCCGCGCTACCAGCCTTCCCGCAGCGCCCCACCACCCCACTCTCCACCGGCGCGCTGCTGGTCAACGGCCGCCACCAGCCCCGTATCGGCCACGAAGTCAACCACGAGATGGCGTCGGCCGAGAGCGTGGATCTGCTGTGCGCGTTCATCAAGTGGTACGGCCTGCGCATCGTCGAGCCGGCCATCCGCGAGTTGATCGCCCGCGGCGGCCGAGTCCGCGTCATCACCACGACCTACCTGGGTGCCACCGATCAGCGAGCGCTGGATCGGCTCGCCGAGCTGGGCGCTGAGGTCAAGGTGTCGTACGAAACGCGGACCACTCGCCTGCACGCCAAGGCGTGGCTGTTCCGCCGGTCCAACGGCACCACGACCGCGTACGTCGGCTCGTCGAACCTGTCGAAGACCGCGCTGGTGGACGGCGTGGAGTGGAACGTCCGCATCTCGAACATGGAGCAGCCGCACGTCATCGACACGTTCACGGCGACGTTCGAGGACTACTGGAACGATCCGGCGTTCGAGGCGTACGACGCGACCAGGGACGCTGAGCGGCTGCGGCACGCGCTGAGCGGCGAGCGGCGCGACGAGGCACCCACCGAAATTTCGAACCTGGACGTGCGCCCGTACCCGTACCAGGCGGAGATCCTGGCCGACCTGGACGCCGAACGGCTGGTGCACGGGCGCTGGCGCAATCTCGTGGTGATGGCGACCGGCACCGGCAAGACCGTCGTCGCTGCCCTCGACTACCGCCGGCTGCATAAGGCAGGCCGAGCAGATTCGCTGCTCTTCGTCGCTCATCAGGAGCAGATCCTGCGGCAGAGCCTGTCGACGTTCCGGCAGATGATGGGGGACGGCAGTTTCGGCGAGACGCTTGTCGCGGGCGAGAAGCCGAACGGCTGGAAGCACGTCTTCGCCTCCATCCAGTCGCTGCACCGCCGCGAGGTCGACCCCGAGGCGTACGACATGGTGATCGTCGACGAGTTCCACCATGCGGAGGCACCGACGTACGCGCGGCTGTTGGAGCGGCTGCGTCCCCGCGTACTCCTGGGACTGACGGCGACCCCCGACCGGGCCGACGGCGGCGACGTGCGCCGGTGGTTCGACGGCCGGGCGGCCGTTGAGCTGCATCTGTGGGACGCGTTGGAGCGGCAGTTGCTGGCGCCGTTCCAGTATTTCGGGCTGCACGACGACGTGGACCTGTCGCAGGTCGCCTGGAAGCGTGGGCAGGGCTACGACCCGACGGAACTGGACGGCCTCTACACCGGCAACCACGCTCGGGCGCGGTCGGTGCTGCGGGCGGTTCGCGACAAGGTGGACGTCGGGCGGATGCGGGCGCTCGGGTTCTGCGTGAGCATCGGGCACGCGGAGTTCATGGCCGACTGGTTCAACCAGCACGGCGTGCCGGCGGCGGCGGTGACATCGCGGGCGGACCGCGCCGGCCGGGCGGGGATGTTGCAGGACTTCAAGGCCGGCAAGCTGCGCGTGCTCTTCACCGTGGACCTGTTCAACGAGGGCGTCGACCTGCCCATGGTCGACACGATCCTGATGCTGCGGCCCACCGAGAGCGCCACGATCTTCCTGCAACAGCTCGGCCGTGGCCTGCGCCTGGACGACGACAAGCCGTGCCTGACCGTGCTCGACTTCATCGGCGGGCAGAATGCCAACTTCCGCTTCGACCTGCGCTGGCGGGCCCTGACCGGGGTGACCCGGCGGGCCATCACCGAAGCGGTTCGGGACGATTTCCCGAGCCTGCCCAGTGGCTGCCACGTCGAGTTGGACCGAGTGGCGAAGGAGGTGGTGCTCGCCAACCTGAAGTCGGCGCTGCCCACCTCGAAGGCCGGCCTGGTGGCTGAGCTGCGGCAACTTGGCGACGTCAGCCTGGCGACGTTCCTGCGGGAGACCGGCCTGGAGATCGAAGATGTGTACCGGTCGGCCAGCGTCGGCGGCTGGGCTGGGCTACGCCGGCTCGCCGGCATCGAGACGTCCGCCGCCGGCCCGGACGACCGGGAGCTGGGTCGGGCCATCGGCCGCATGCTGCACACCGACGACCCCGACCGGCTGGAGCTGCTGACCCACGTCGCGGCCGGACCGCCCGCGCCAGGTCAGCAGGTGTACGCGGGGAACAGCCGCCTGCTGGACATGCTGCACTTCAGCCTCTGGGGGCCGAACGCACCTCTGGCGGCACGGGACGAGCGGCTGGGGCGCCTATGGAAGGAGCCGGCCCGCTGCACCGAGCTGCGGCAGGTCGCCGACGTGCTGCGGGATCGCATCCACCGGGTCACGCCGGCCGCCACCCCTGGGGCAGCGCCGTTGCGGACGCACGCCCGCTACAGCCGCAACGAGGCGTGCGCCGCCTTCGGGATGACCAACCCGGGCTCACTCCGCGAGGGGGTGAAGTGGCTGCCCGACGCCCAGGCCGACCTGTTCTTCGTCACCCTGGTCAAGTCCGAGGCGCACTACTCCCCCACCACCATGTACGCCGACCGGGCCATCACCGACACGCTGTTTCAGTGGGAGTCGCAGAGCACCACCTCGTCGGCCTCCGCGACCGGGCAGCGCTATACCTCGGGCGGCTCGGCCGTGCACCTCTTCGTTCGGGAAACCCGGATCGCCGACCGCGACCTGGGCGCGCCGCCGTACCTCTACGCCGGCACCATGACGTACGAGTCGCACACCGGCGACCGACCCATGCGAATCCTGTGGCAGCTCCACCACGCACTGCCCGCCGACGTCTACGCCACCGCCCGGACGATCGCCGCATAGCCCCACCCGGTCAAGCGGCGTCCGCGTTCGGCGATGAACGAACGCAAGCCGCGAGTCACACCCCACCGTTAGCGTGACCTCGGTCCCCGAGCACGGCGGCAGCGTCCAGGCCACCTGCCGCTCCTCTGAGTGATTGGATCTACCGATGGAACAGCGGATCAGCCTCGTCACTCTCGGAGTCACGGACGTGGCACGCGCGAAGGCCTTCTACGAGCAGCTCGGCTGGCGTGACCAGGAGGTCGAGGAGACGGTCTTCTTCCAGGCCGGCGGCCTGGCCCTCGTCCTGTGGGGCCGCGACAAGCTCGCCGCCGACGCCGGCATCTCCAATCCGGGCACCGGCGCGATGACCCTGGCCCAGAATGTCCGCTCCCGGGCGGAGGTCGACGAGGTGATCACCACCGCGATCAAGGCCGGTGGCGAGGTGACCAAGCCGGCGCGGGAGACGTTCTACGGCGGCTACGCCGGCTACTTCGCCGACCCGGACGGCCACATCTGGGAGATCGCCTGGAACCCTGGCTTCCTGCTCGGCCCCGACGGCACCCTCACCGTCCCCGACTTCGGCGCCACGGGCTGACGCGAGCAACAGGTCACGACTCGGCCGGCGGGCAGAGCAGCAGGTCCACCAGCGGCAACAGCCGGCCCAGGCAGGCCGTCAGCAGCGTGGGGTCCTCCGGCGTCGGCGTGGTGGCCACGCCCGTCACGGTGGGCGACGGTGATGGTGTGGACGGGTCCGGTGTCGGCGGCGAACTGGCGGTTGGGGCCGGAGCGGTAGGCGGAGCCGGCGCGGTGGACGCGACCGGAGCGGTGGGCCGCTCCGGAACAGCGGTCGGGGCCGGAGCAGCTGACAGAACCGGATCAGCAGCGGTGGCCGGTGGAGCAGGGACATGCGACGGGACCGCCGGCCGGACGGGCTGAGAAGGACTCGACGGCCCGACCGGGGCAGCACCGGTGCCCGGCCCCGGCGTTGCCGGAGTTCCCAGGCTGGTCGTACCCGTCTGGAGTGCCACCGGCCCGCCCGCACGCGGGGGGCCGACAGTGACGACGGCGGACGCCGCCCGCCGCTCCGGGCTGGCCTGCGGTGGCTCGACGGCGGGCCCGAGCGTCGCGACCACCGCCGTCGCGACGGCTGCGGCGACGAGCGCCCGGCGGTCGGGGCGTACCGCGAGCAGTGGCGCTTCGTCCGGCTCAGCCGACGGTGGCGGTGTCGGCCGCTCGCGTCGGTGGGTGGCCAGCAGGTCGTCGAGCTGGTCGATGACGGTGGCGCGTTCCCCGGCGACGGCAGCGACAGCGAGGGCCAGGTAGAAGCGGAAGTTCACCGCGGCGTTGGCCGGCACGCGCAGCCCGCCCAGCGACCCGTGGTCCGGCAGCAGCGTGACCGGCACGTCGGGGTGGTGCGCGGGGTCGGTGAGGTCGGCGTACCGCCATTCGCGCCGGTGTTCGCGGCCGGCGAAGGCCACCCGGCGGCTGGTGACGACGGCCATGCCGGCGTCGACGACCCGCAGGCCCGCCGGCAGGGTGTCGCTGATCGGCGCGGCGCAGGTGAGTGGACCGGGCGCGGGTAGGCCGGGGACGTGCCGCGCCTCGGCCTCGACCAGCTCCGCGAGGGGTACGACCCGGAAGACGAGTTCGTCGTCGTCCAGGTCCACGGGCAGGCCGGTACGCGGTTGCGTGCACCCGAGGAACTCGGCGGCCTCGATCCGCAGCCGGCGCAGGTGCTCGCCGTGTCGCCGCCAGGTGTCGACCGCGGCGCGGTACGCGTGCTGGCGCCGCTCGTTCTCGCGCTCGACCCAGGCGGTGCGCCACGGGGAACGAGCCAGTGAGGTCACGGTCACACGCGGTACAACCGCTCATGCGCGGGACAGGGAACGCACCAAGGATCGATGCTTCCCTTTGGTCCTGAAAGGAGAGATTTGACGGGCCGGCATATTCCGGCTCGCGCCGCCGCCCAGGCGATCCGGACGGCGGCGCGACGCGGGCCTGGTCAGGCCGACTGGCCGTGCTCGGGCCCCTCGTAGACCCGGCGGATGTCCACCTCCACCTCACCGATCGTCTCGGCGAAGACGTCGGAGAACCGTCGCCCCCACTCCACGGCCTCCTCGTGGGAGCGCACGTCCACCAGCGCGAACCCGGCGATCAGCTCCTTGGTCTCGGTGAACGGCCCGTCGGTGACGGTGGTCTTGCCACCGCTCACGGTGATCCGGGTGGCGTCAGCCTTGGAGCTCTTGCAGAGCCCCTCGGCGGCGAGCAGGATGCCGGACTGCCCGGCCTCCTTCATGAAGGACTCCATCCGGGCCATGAACTCCGGGCTCGGGTTGAACGCCCCCGGCAGGTTCTCGTCGAGCTTGTGCATCATCATGTAGCGCATCGGCTGGTCCTCTCGTTGTTGACGAACGCTGTCGGCCGCTGAGCGCGGCCGGGCCGGCTTTCACTGACGCGTCGAGCGGCCGGACCGGGATACGACATGGCGGGCGAAGAAATTCTCAGCGGGTCGGCGCGACACCTCGGGCGCAGTCGGCGGCACGGGCGCGCAGCAGCGCGCGTTCGCGTTCGTTGCCGGTCAGCTCGGCGGCCCGCTCGAACTCGGCACGCGCCTCGTCGTGGCGGCCCAGCTTGGCCAGCAGGTCACCGAGCACGCTGGGCAGCAGGTGATAGTGGGCCAGCGCCGGCTCCTCGACCAGCGCCCGGGCCAGTTCCAGACCGGCGGCCGGGCCGTGCGCGAAGGAGACCGCGACGGCCCGGTTCAGCTCCACGACCGGCGACGGTACGACCCGGGCCAGCTCCGCGTAGCCGGCGGCGATGCGCGCCCAGTCGGTGTCCTGCGGGGTCGCCGCACGGGCGTGGCAGGCGGCGATCTCCGCCTGGAGGGTGTACGCGCCGGGCGGGCCACTCGCCGCCCGCGCGCGGTCCAGGGCGGCCAGGCCGCGGCGGATCAGCAGCCGGTCCCAGCGCCCCCGGTCCTGCTCCAGCAGCAGGACCGGCTCGCCGTCGGCGTCGACCCGGGCGGCGGTACGCGACGCCTGGATCTCCAGCAACGCGGCGAGCCCGTGCACCTCCGGCTCCTCGGGCATCAACTCCTGGAGGAGGCGGGCCAGCCGCAGCGCGTCCGCGCAGAGCGCCGGGCGCATCCAGTCGTCGCCGGCGGTCGCGGAGTAGCCCTCATTGAAGATCAGGTAGATGACTTCCAGCACGGAGGCGAGCCGTTCGGCACGCGCGGCCACGCCGGGCACCTCGAACGGCACCCGCGCCTCGGCGAGGGTCTTCTTGGCCCGGGTGATCCGCTGCGCGACGGTGGTCTCGGGCACCAGGAACGCCCGCGCGATCTCCTCGGTCTTCAGCCCGCCCAGCACGCGCAGGGTCAGCGCCGCACGCGCCTGCGGCGAGAGGACGGGGTGGCAGGCGGTGAAGACCAGCCGCAGCAGGTCGTCGTCGATTCGCTCCTCGAAGGCCGCGTCGAAGTCCGGGGTGAACCCGTCGTCGTCGAGATCCTGCCCGAGTTCGGCGACCGAGCGCTCCAGCAGTTTGCGACGGCGTAGCGCGTCGATCGCCCGCCGCTTGCCGACCGTGGTGAGCCACGCGCCCGGGTTGGCCGGTACGCCGTCCCGCGGCCACTGCTCCAGCGCGGCGACCAGGGCGTCCTGGGCGAGTTCCTCGGCCCAGCCGACATCGCGTACCAGCCCGGCCAGGGCGGCGACGACCCGCCCGGCCTCGATTCGCCACACCGCCTCCACCGTGCGGTGCACCTGCTCAACCTCCATGACCGCACATCAGAGCAGGGCGGCTCAGGCTCCACAAGGACCGCACGGTTCAGTCGGCACGGCGCGGGTGGGTCAGCGGGCCCCGGGCCGGAAACCGCGACCGGGTACGCGGTGGGTACGCCTCGCAGTGCCCGCCCCACTGTTCGGCGGCGACCGTGAGGGCGTCTGCGGAGACGGTGAGGATCAGCGGGTAGATCGCGGTGGTCGGGCGACGCATCCACGGGGGCAGCGACTCGGCGGAGAATTCCACGATCAGCTCCAGCCGGCGGCGGCGGAGCACCCGCGTTCGCAGCGCCAGGTTGGGTTCGGTGAAGCGGACCGTCGCCGGTGGCGGGTTCGGCTCGGCGGCGGCTCGCGCCTGGCCGTGCAGCCAACTGCCCAGCGCGCGGGCCTCCTCGGCCATCAGGCTCGGGTAGTGGTGCGACCACATCTGACCGTCGGCGGTGCGGGCGTCCACCTCGATGAGCAACCAGTCGTGCCAACCGGGCGCGGACCGATCGGGGTCGTCGGGCGGGTCGATGCCGGGCTGGTAGCCGATCGGACGGATCCGCACCCGTGCGCCATCGTCGGACCGGATCTCCACTCGATCATTCTGGCCGACCGAAGCAGACTTTAAACCCTAAATCGGTCACTTGGTGATGGTCCGCCGTACGCCCCGATGCTCGGCGCAGGCATCCGACCGACCACCGGTCAGGCTGACCGAGCCGTCCCGGCACTGCACCAGATAACCCCGACCGGCCCAGAACTGCGGCACGCACTCGAACCAGTCGCACACCTCGGCGGCCGGCCGGCGGATCCGGGTGCCGCCGCAGAAGTCGTACCCCAGCGGGTTTTCCGGGGCACCGCAGCGCGGATCGCGCGACGCGGTCGCCGACGGGCGTGGCGGCGTCGGTTTCGTCGACTTCGACGGCTTCGGCTTGGCGCTCTGGGTGGGCGGCGGGAGCGCCGGGCGGACCAGCGCGGGGACCGTGCTGGGGCTGGGCGCCGGGGTGGCCGCGACGGCGACCTCCGCGCCGCCGGCCGGGTCGGACGGGTTCGAGTCGATCAGCGCCGCCGGCACCAGCAGCGCGATGCCCGCCGCGACCGCGACCGTGCGCCGACCACCGGGCACGAACGACAGGAGCCGAGCCTGCGCGGGCGTGGCCGCGGCCGGCCGGAACGGTTTGAGCTGGTCGTGCTCGGCGATCAGCTCGTCGAGTTGGGCGAGCACCGCCGGACGCTGCTCGATCGCGTCGGCGAAGGCCAGCGTGAGCTTGAACCGGAAGTCCGCCGCCGCGTCGGCGGGCAGCAGCAACCCGGAGGTACGCCGCCGGTCCAACACCTGGATCAGGGTGACCGGCGCTGCCGGGTCGTGGGCCAGGCCGGTCATCCGGCCGTACGCCCAGTCGCGCCGGCCACGCCCACCGAGCAGCACCAGTCGACGGCTCGTGATCACGGCCATGCCGGCGTCGGCGACGCGGACGCCGTCCGGGCGGCGTTGGCGCAGTGGCCCGGCCGGCGGGGCGACCGTGAGGTCCGGCGCGGGCAGCACGGTCGTGTGTCGCACCTCGACCAGTTGCGCGGCGGGCAGGGCCCACAGCACCACCTCGCCGTCGGCCAACTCCAGTGGCAGGCCAACACCGGCCGCCGCGGAGCCGTGGAAGTCGGCGGCCAGGGCGCGGAGCCGCCGTAACTCGTCGTCGCGACGCCGCCATGCCGCCTCGGCGCCACGGAACGTGCTGACCCGCCGCACGTTCTGCCGGTGCGCCCACCGGTACCGCCACGTGGAACCCGTCGATTCAGTCTTTGCCACGCCGACTCCTTCGCCGCGCAGGCCACCAATCTGGGGTGTCACTGGGTTAACAGCCCCGCCGCGCGGAGCGGACACGCCAGAATGGGCGAAATATCCGATCGGCGGAGTAACCCACACGATAGGGCGATACTGCTGCGGAGGTTCATGCGGTTCGGCGTGTGCCAGCCGGGTGGCGACGACGCCACCGCAGCGTTCGTGACGGGAGGGGTGAGGTCATGCCGACAGGCACCCTGCCCGGAGTGGTGATCGGGGTCGACCTCGGCACCACCAGCACCAAGGCCGTCGCGTACGACACCGACGGGCGGCTGCTCGCCAGCCACGCGGCCGGCTATCCCCTCGACGACCCGCAGCCCGGGTACGCCGAGCAGAACCCGGAGGTGATCCTCGCCGCGGTCGTCGGGTCGATCCGCGCGGTGGTGGCCGAACTGGCCGCGCCGGTGGCCGGGCTGTCGTTCGGCTCCGCCATGCACAGCCTCATCGGGCTGGACCGGGACGGCAACCCCCTCACCCCGTCGGTGACCTGGGCCGACGCGCGGGCCACCCGGCAGGCCGAGCGGTTGCGGGCGGTGCCGTCCGGGCTGGCTCTGCACCGGCGCACCGGGACACCGATGCACCCGATGTCGCCACTGCCCAGGCTGCTCTGGTACGCCGAGCAGGAGCCGAAGCTCTTCGAGCGGGTCGCGCACTGGGTCGGCATCAAGGAGTGGGTGCTGCTGCGACTCTGCGACGCACTGGTCATCGACCACTCGATCGCCTCCGGCACCGGGCTGATGGACATCCACCGGCTGGAGTGGGACACCGAGGCCCTGACCATCGCCGGCATCACCGAGGAGCAACTGCCCCGACTGGTCGCCACCACGGCCGTCCTGCCCGGGCTCACCCCGCAGGCCGCCGCCGCGACCGGCCTGCCGAAGCGCACCCCCGTGGTGGTCGGCGCCGGTGACGGGCCGCTGGCCAACCTGGGCCTGGGCGCGGTGCACCCCGGCATGGTGGCCTGCTCGATCGGCACCAGCGGCGCGATGCGGGTGATGGTCGAACGGCCCGGCGTCGACCCGCTGGGCGGGGTGTTCTGCTACGCGCTCACCGAGGACCGCTGGACGGTCGGCGGCGCGATCAACAACGGCGGCATCGTGCTCAAGTGGGCCGGCACGGCACTCGCCCCCGAGCTGGGCGAGCACGCCGAGGAGGAACTCGTCGCCATCGCCGCGCGGGCGCCGGTCGGCTCGGGCGGGCTCATCATGCTGCCGTACCTGCACAGTGAACGCGCTCCACACTGGAGTGCGTTACCGCGCGGCGCGTACGTGGGGCTGACCCACGGGCACCGCCGCGAACACCTCGTCCGGGCCGCGTTGGAGGGCGTCTGCCAGCAGCTCGCGCTGGTGCTCAGCTCGGTGCGCGCCGCCGGCAACGAGGTCCGTGAGATCCGCGCCGGTGGCGGCTTCGCCGGCAGCGGCCTGTGGCGGCAGATGCTCGCCGACGTGCTCGGTCTGCCGGTGAGCTTCCCGGCCGCGCACGAGGGGTCGAGCTTCGGCGCCGCGCTGCTCGGCATGCAGGCGTTGGGGCTGATCCCCAGCATCGACGTCGCCGCCGACCTGGTGCGGATCGAGGAGACCGTCCGCCCCAACCCGGCCGCCGCCGCCACGTACGCGTCCCTGCTGCCGCTCTTCGCCGAGCTGTACGACGCGTTGGTGCCCGCCTTCACCTCGATGCGCCGGCTGGCACCCGGCCTGCCCGCCCAGCCCGTCACTCCCGCAGGGCCACCGATGTAGCCCTTCGGCCGGCCGCAACAGGGCCGACCCCGGCGGGCGCGGGCCTGGTCAGGGCGCCTCGACGCCGGAGATCAAATAGCGGTGCACGTCGGCGTCGAGGATGGCCACTGTCTGCTCCTCGCTCGGCCCGGAGTCGCGGAACGCCGCCAACTGCTCCTCGGACTCCCAGCGTTCGTAGACGTGGATCCGCCCCGGCTCCAGCGGGTCGGCCGCGAGCAGGAAGTCGAGACAGCCGGCGGCGGCGCGGGCCTGCGCGATGACCGGGGCACAGTCGGCGAGATAGCCGTCGCGCGCATCCGGCTCGACCTGCAAGCTGCCAGCGATGATCAACATTGGGTGCCTCTTCCGGGGGGTCGGGAGTGCTGATGAGCGTGATGCCTGTGAGACATTTTGATGTCTGTGAGACATCAGGCTATCGGCGACACCGCCGCCCGGACGGGTGACACCAGACCCGGCGACACCACTGGCCCCCGGCGCTTCATATCGTGCAAACGTGAGAAAAAGCGACAAGAGGCGCTCATCTTCCCTGCTGGCGATGCCTGTCCGCGTACCCATGAAATGGCTGACGGCGGCGGTCGCGCTCGCGGTCGTCGCGACGACCGGGCCGGCCACCGCGGACGGTCCGGGCCGCGCGCCCGTCGCGGAGCCGACGCCGGAGCGGGCGCCGACCAGCGAGGTGTCCTGGTTGTCGTTCCCGGGCGGAGTGTTCGCGGTGGACTCGCTCGGGCACACCGTGCGCTACCGCGCCTGTGACGGCGACACCGGCCGGGTCGCCGACCCGGACATGCGGGTGGCCGCCGGGGTGGCCAGCGGTGAGGTCATCGTCGGGGGCACCGGATACCGCTACCGGGTGCCGCTGGTCGGGCGGAGCGAGGGCACGCTTGAGGTGATCCGCCGGCACCGCCCGCCAATCGAGCTGCCCGGCGTGGTCGTCACCAGCCCGCAGCCGCCCACCGACCCGGTCGCGGGAGCGCGGTTGTTCCCGCTCAGCGGGCAGCTCGCCCGCGTCGTGGCCGACGCCAGCCTCAACCCGGCCGGGGTCACCGTCCGCGACCTGTCCGGCCGGTACGGCGACCAGCAGATCGCCGTCAACGGCGCGCTGCGCCCCAAGGCCGCCAGCGTCATCAAGCTGTGGATCCTCGTCGAGCTGCTCCGCAGGGTCGACTGTGGACAGGTCTCGCTCGACGACGGTGTGCTGGTGACCCCGGACGACGTGGTCGGCGGCACCGGCCAGCTCCAGTTCGAGACGTTCCCGCAGGTGGTCACCCTGCACCGGCTCGCCCAGTACCTGATCAAGTACAGCGACAACATCGCCGCGAACGTGCTGATCACCTACCTGGGCGGGTTCGCACCGGTCAACGCGCTGATCGACTCGATGAACCAGCGGTCCACCATCCTGGCCCGCCGGATGCTCGACAGCGCGGCCGCCCAGCGTGGCGAGGAGAACTACACCAGCCCCGACGACGTGGTGTCGCTGCTCGGCGCGGTCTGGGACGGCGACATCCTCAGTCCGGACTCCCGCGACCTGATGATCGGCTTCATGCGGGAACAGACCCTCAACACCAAGATTCCGGCGGCGCTGCCACCCGGCGTGCCGGTGGCACACAAGACCGGCGACCTGCCGGACGCCTCACACGACGTCGGCTACTACCTGATCCCCGGCACGGAGACCGCCGTCGCGTTCCTCACCGCCGGGCCGATGGCCACCGGCGACGAGACCGTCCGCCGGATGGCCCGCACCGTCTACGACTTCCTCGTCACCCCGACCGACGGCGCGGTCGAGGAGTGAACCGACGTCACGCGCCGGGGATGTTCGCCGGCGGGTCCTCGCCCACCAGATCGGCCGCCGGCGGGTCGGCCGACACCGGAAGACCGAAATCCGAGTACGTCAGGTCGAGCTGCGCGGTCTTCGACTGCTCGGTGGCCAGCTCGATCCGGTAGCGGACCAGCCGACCCTGCTCGTCCACGGTGGCGGTGAACGGCACCGCCGCGGCCCGGTCGCCGAGCACCCCGCCGACCCCGCTGCCCAGCACGGCGGCGCTGTCGCGCAGGTCCAGCGTGCCCGCGTACTCCCGCGCACCGGTCTGCCGGACGTTGGCCGGCGCGGTGAGCGTGCTGGCCAGCCGGGTGTTGTCCAGGCCCTGCTTGGACCCCGGAGCGCCCGGGGCGCCGACGTGCCACCAGGTCTTGCCGTCCCAGACCGGCACGCGACGGTCCGGGGCGCTGACCCGCACGTAGACGTCGGCCCCGGTGGTCAGCCGCTCGATCTTCACCTCACCGTTCGGCACCTTGAGCGAGGTGGTCTCCAGCCCGCGCTTCGCCTTCGGGTCCCAGAGCAACACCGTGCTGTCCCCACCTGCCGCCCCGCCGGTGCCCACCGTCAGCCTGTACGACTGCTCGTCGGCCTTCACGGCGGCGGCCTTCAACGCGCCGACCGGGTCGGTCGGGACCGGCGCGGGTGAGGTCGGGGCGGTCGACGCGCCGGCCGACGGGCGATTGGCGTCCGGCTCGTCACCGGCGGCGACCAGGGCCCACACCCCGCCGGCCACCGCCACGGCGAGGACGACGCCGGCGGCGACCAGCTTGGGCTTCTGCACGGTCATCTCCCCCGATCGGGCACGCCGCCGGCCGGCCGCCGATCGACGTTCACCGCGGTGCGGCCCGGCCAGACTAGCCGGACCGCACCGACTCACGCGCGGCTGATCGCGTTGGCGTGGATCGCCTCGTTCAGGTACGCCGCCAGCCCCGGCGCGATGGTCTCGTAGTGCGCGGTGAACCGCTCGTCGGCCAGGTACATGTCGGCCAGCCCGGTGTGTATCTCGTACGAGCACTCGTAGAACCAGCGGCCGATGATCTGCCGGTGCTCCTCGGCCAGGTCCATCGCCTCCGGGCTGTCGGCCGGCGCGCCCGAGGCCAGCACGGCGACGATTCGCCGACCCCAGTCCTCGTTCTCCGCCTTGATCCGCAGCCAGTCGTCCTTGCTGTGGCCCGAGGCCCGCCGGTTCGACTCCCGGTACGCGTCGGTGTCACCCCAGCGCCGCTCGGCCTCGGCCTCGTGCTCCTCCGGCTTGAAGTCCCCGAAGACCTCGAAGCGCTCCTCGGGGGTGAGGTGGATGTTCAACTTGCTCGCCTCCATCGCGAACTCGATCGCCGCGACCATCTCCTGCAACCGCTTGATCCGTACCGTCAGCAGCTCGTGCTGGCGACGCAGGTGCGCGGCCGGGTCGGCCGCCGGGTCGTCGATGATCGCCGCGATCTGCTCCAGCGGGAAACCCAGCTCGCGGTAGTACAGGACGAGCTGCAACCGTTGCAGGTCCGCGTCGTCGTAGCGGCGGTAGCCGGCCGCCGTCCGCCCGCTCGGCGAGAGCAGACCGATCTCGTCGTAGTGATGCAACGTCCGGACCGTCACGCCGGCGACCCTCGCCACCTGACCCACCGTGTACGCCATGGTTCCCCTCCCTTCCGGAAACCAGGCTCCCGCCTGCCGCTACGTGAGGGTCAAGCCCGATTCTGACCCACCGTGGCGGCGGCGTCCGGCCGCCCGTACAGATAGCCCTGCCCGCGTGGGCAACCGATCGCGGCGACCGCCTCGTGCTGGCGTTCGGTCTCGACCCCCTCGGCGACCACCGCCAGGTCGAACGCGCCGGCCAGCCGGGTGACCATCTCCACGGTGGCGTACGCCCGGTCGTCCGACCCGAGCCGGGCCACGAACGACCGGTCGATCTTCAGCTCGGTGGCCGGGATGCGGTGCAGGTAGCTCAGCGACGAGTAGCCGGTGCCGAAGTCGTCGATGGCGATCCTGATGCCCAGATCCCGAAGCTGGTGCAGCCGCTCCAGCACCGCGTCGGTGCCCTCGATCAACGCCGACTCGGTCAGCTCCAGGGTCAACGCGCGCGGGGCCAGCCCGGCGGCGCTGGTGGCCGCCGTGACCGTGGCGATCAGATCCGGCCGGCGCAGGTGCGCGGCGGAGATGTTCACCGCGACTGTCGCCTCCGGCGCGCGGCCCCGCCAGGTCGCCGCCGCCCGGCACGCCTCGTGGATCACCCAGCGGTCGATCGGCAGGATCAGCCCGGTCTCCTCGGCCAGCGGCAGGAACTTCGCCGGCGGCAGCATTCCCAGCCGGGGATGCCGCCAGCGCACCAGCGCCTCGGCACTGCGTACCGCGCCGGTGGACAGGTCGACGATGGGCTGGAACTCCAGGTGCAACTGGTCCTCGTCGACCGCGCGGCGCAGGTCGGCGATCAGCTCGGCCCGGGAGACGGCCGACTCGCGCAGCGCCGGGGTGCACGTCCGGTACGCGGACTTGCCGGCCGCCTTGGCCGCGTACATGGCGATGTCGGCGTCGCGCAGCAGATCGGTGTGGGAGGTGTGCTGCGGCCCGTACTCGGCGATGCCGATGCTCGCCGACGGGTGCACGCCGACGTCCTCCTCACCGTCGGACGGCCGCAGGGCGTCCAGCAGCCGTTCGGCGAGGCGTTCCGGGGGCACCGGCCGGTCACCGTCGACCAGCACGGCGAACTCGTCCCCGCCGAGCCGGGCAATGGTGCCGTCATCGCCGACCGCCACGCGCATCCGGGCCGCCAGGCCGGTCAGCAGGGTGTCACCGGTGGCGTGCCCGAACCGGTCGTTGACCTGCTTGAACCCGTCCAGGTCGAGCAGCAGCACGGCCACCGGTCGCCCGTCGCGCAGGGCCAGGCGCAGCCGCCGGTTGAACAGCAGCCGGTTGGGCAGCCCGGTGAGCTGGTCGCCGTACGCGAGCCGGCGCAGCCGGACCACCAGCCGCAGGTTCTCGTTGGCCGCCAACCCCTGTCGTACGGCGAGGGCGGCGAGCAGCACCATCATCGTCACGAAGATCAGTTGTGGGGTCTGGCCGGTGGGCCGCCGGGCCAGCACCACCGCGATGATCGCCCCGCCGACCGGCAGGTACGGCAACGCCACCCGCCACCAGGGCGGCAGCGGCGACTCGGCGGTGTCGTCGGTGCCGTCGCAGTCCGGCGGCGGCGGGTTCCTGGTTGCCAGGCCGATCAGCAGGTAGCTCAGCGGCCAGCACAGGTCGATCGGATGCCCGGCGGCGTAGTCGCCGCGGGCGACCAGCGACACGTAGACAATGTCGGCGACCACGCGCAGGGTGAGGCTCGCCGCGAGCACGCTCATCGGCCGCCACATCGGCCGGACCGGGCCGGAGACCGCGACCAGGATGGTGAGCTGCATCAGGTCGAACATCGGGTAGAGCAGCCCCAGTGTGCGCGCCGGGTCGGCCAACTCCGCGGCGGCGACCCCGCGGAACACCAGCACCCAGGCGATCGGCACCAGGGCCAGCGCGACGATGACCCCGTCCAGCAACGTACGGGCCCGCCCGACGGCGCTCCGAGGCGCGGACGGCGAGCTGAGCAGCGCGGCCGTGCCGGTGAAGATGCCGGCGACGAAGACCGCCCCGACCAGCGGGGTGTGCGGCAGGTCGCCACCGACGAGCCGCTGCACCGTCCAGATCGCCCGGCCGAGCGCGGCGAGCGCCATGGTGACCGCCAGCAGTGTCCAGAACCGGCGCAGCGGTGCCGGATGTCGACGGGCCACCCCGACGCACGCGGCCGTCGCCCAGCCGGCCACCAGCATCCCGCCGAGGTCACTGACCAGCGCGGCGCCGGGCAGCGCGGCGAGCAGCCAGCACGCCTCCAGGACGATGACCGCAGCCGCGACGAACGCACCGGCGGGGCTACGCGCCCTCGCAGCCTGCTGCACGTCCTGTCGGGACACGGTCGCTCCGGCTCGTCGTCGTGCGTGCACCCTCGGGAGGACCGGTCCACGGCAAACCCCGAAAGCCTAACCACCGCCCGAGTACGCCGCCAGGGCCGAAGGTTGACGCCGGTCCAGCCACGAGCGGCCGTCCAGTCAGGGTCTCCGGACAGCCGGTGCGCGCCCGGCGGGTCCGGTCAGCGGCCGGTGGAACGGTTCCAGGGTGAGCGGGGCAGCCTGGTGCCGGCCAGCGGGCGGCGGGCGCGGCGGCGTTTCCGCCGGCCGGGGGTGCAGGGCGGGCGCGAGGCGGTGTGCACCGCAGCGCCGGCCGGGGGCGGTGGCCGGCGGATCAACCAGCAGAGGAAGCGTTCCATCGACGGGTCAGCCGACCGGGAGGCGCTCGGCGTCGGACTTGGAGATCTCGTACTGCGCTCCGCAGAACGTGCACTGCGACGCGTACCGGGTGCGGATCGGGATGAGGGGAACGAAGAAGAGGGAGAATTTGGTCGATCGGCGGCTGATCACCTGAGCGGCGTGGTTGCCGCAGTGGCGGCAGACCTGCTGCACGACCCCGGACCGGTCGACCTTGGTCCGCAGACCGAAGATGAAGAACATCGAACGCCAATACCCACTGCACCGCGAAAAGTCACCGGATCCAGCCGGCGGATCAGAACGACCGCCGCTGACGCCTGCCTCACGGCTGGCGCGGCGGCTGGTCTACTGCCCTCGTCGTTCGTTCAACTCGCCCGCGAGCCTGCGCAGGAAATCGCGGAACCCCTGCTCGCTGTGCGGCGTCTCGATGTCGTCGGTCAGCAGGCCGGTGTATCGCTGTGCCTGGGCGATCGCGTCCGCGTACACGTCCGGGCCGTCACCGAAGTAGCGCCGCTCCATCATCGCCGCGGCCATCTGGCTGGCGGCGGCGTCGTCCAACTGCGGGGTGAACATCACCCCGTACAGGATCTGGTTGGTGACGCCCTTCCAGTCATGGTCGCTCATTCCGCACCCTTTCCGACGGGTCAATTCAACCGGGTACGGCCGTCGAAGCCGAAGAGCGGGATGTCGTTGACGCCGTTACGGCTCAACTCGTCGGTGACCTGCCGCATCTGTTGAGGATCGGGTCGATAGTGCCCGCTGGCGGAGGTCACGTACTGCACTCTACCGTCGACGACCGCGATCTCGCCGGCTGCCGCGACCGGGCGGCCGTTGCCCAGGGTCGAGTGGTGGAAGTTACCGACCTCCTGGTAGTTCGAGGCGTAGATGTTGCCCCGTTCGTCCATGACGAAGATGGCCCGGCCGCCGTCCTGGCTCCAGTGCGTGGACGCGGCACGGGTGTCGAAAGGCTGGCCGTCCAGTGCTTGGCGCAGGACGCCGTCCGAGTCGACGTACACCCGGTGATCTTCCAGTTCCGCCTCGCTGAGTCGACGCACCGACTTGGGTCGGAAGGGATTCCCCGGGTGGTCGCCCATGGTCTCGTACCGGTAGTCATCCCGCATCGGTCGCCCCTGGTAACGGACCTCCTGCAGTGGCCCGGGCACGCCGGGTCGCTCCGGCCGACGTTTGGGGCCCTTGCGGTCGAACCGGCGCAGCAACGTCTTGGCGCGGCGGAGCATTCGCGGAATGATCTCCTTGACGACCCGTTCCACGACCTCCTTGATGATCCGGCGGATCGCGACCCGGGCCACGCCGATCGCGATCGGGATCTGTGCCAGCGAGCCACCGAGGGTGGGGGCGGCTGCCGCCAGGGCCATGGCAACCTGGATTACCAGGATCGCCAGCTGAACGATCGTGAGGATCTTCTGGGCCAACGTGATCACGGCCATCACGAGCAGCGCGGCGGCGATGAGTTCCGCGGCCTCGGCGCCGTCCTCGATACGGCGGGGTGGACCCTCCTCGTCGCGCCACCGCGCCTCGAAGGCGTCGATATCACGCCCCCGATTGGTCGCGCTCACGGCGCTCGCTCCGGCGTTCGCCTGGGCAGCCGTCGTGCGCAGCTTGCCGGCGAAGGACATCCACGCCTGGGCGGCCTCGAACAGTAGCTCCTCGTCGGCCTCCGGCCAGGTGAAACCTACCCAGTTGAGGGCTTCGGCGAGCTCAGAAGGCAGCTGCAGGCCCACCGGGCAGCTCCAGTCCCGGGTCGGTCAGCCCACACACCGTCCCGGCCTCGTCGCCGCCCTCGGGGGCCCGGTCCGCACGCTCTGGATGTGCCACCCACACCGCCTTGGCCGCCGTCCTGCAGAAACTCCGCGGATCTTACCGGCCGGGCAGACAGTCAACGAGCCCTATCACCCGACGCTCCACCCTGGACATCCGGCCGACGGCACAAACTATCCAGGGTGGAGGCGTCGTTGACGGGTGAATCAGTTGGCGGGCTCCAGGCCGGGCACCTCGGTGTCGAGCCAGATCGGCTGCCAGGCCGGCACCTCGTGGAAGCGGCGCAGCTCGGCCAGCCCGGCCACCGACCCGCTCCAGGCCGCGTACGGGGGGTTGCCCTCGTCGAAGCCGCTCTGCACGAAGGTCAGCGTGGTCCGACCGCCGGACTCGGCCAGCTCCCAGTGCGTGACGCCGGTCGGTCCCCAGTCGACCGACATCTTGCGGCCGGGCTCCAGGTCGACGATCTTGGCCGCGTACCCGGTTTCGAAGCCGCCCATCGCATACCGGCCGCCGACCCACGGCTCGATCCCGATCGGGTAGCCGAACCAGGCGCTGGCCTGCTCGGAGTCGGTCAACGACTCCCACACCTTGTCGGCGGGGGCGGCGATGACCAGCTCGCCGCGCAGGTCGGCGGAGGTGAAGTCGGTGCGCGGCAGGAGCGACCGGCCCTCCAGGTGGGAGGCCAGGTTGGCGATGGCCAGCGCCCAGTACGTCTGGAGGACACCACGGATGCTGGAGCCGCTCATCGCCTCGGCGAAGTCGAAGTGGCTCTGCGTCAACGTCAGCACGGTGCTGTCGGCGCCCTCGGCGGTCAACTGGAACTCGGTGGTGGTCTCCACCCCGTCGAGCAGCCAGCCGAAGCGCAGTGTGTCGTCGTCGGCGTGCAGCAGGCGCTGATGCGGGGCGTCACCCTCGGGCGTGTAGCGGCCCCAGAACTCGTACCGCCGGGGCAGCTCGACCTCGGCGTGCTCGGCCAGCCAGATTCGCAGCTCGGCCGGGTCGGTCAGGGCCTGGCGGACGCGCCCGACGGGCGCGAAGAGGCGGGCCTGCACCTTCAACGGTTCACTCATTGTCGTTCCCTTTCGGATAGCAGGCGACGGCGATCTTGAAGGCATCTCCTTCGCTGCCGCCGTAGCGGGTGAACAGGTCCTGAAGTGCGGTTTGCAGGTCGTGCAGGAACTGCTGGCGCTGCTCGGCCGGCACCCGGATCTCGCCGGAGACCCCGATCGAGGGCAGCTCGGGCGCCGTCCGGTCCAGGGCGGCGATGTCGGCCTGGACGTCCTCCATCAGGTCGAGCAGGAAGCCCAGGCTCAGCTCGTCGCGGGCACGGCGCAGCCCGATCCGGCCGACCAGCCGAGGCGAGAGCCAGTAGGACCGGGCGGCGGCCTGGTAGATGCCCTCGGTGATGCCGCGGACCTTGCGCTCGTTGACCAGCTCGACCAGGCCGGCAGCGACGAGCTGTTTGACGTGGTAGTAGACGCGCTGTGGCGTCTGGTCGAGTCGGGCCGCGACCTCGGTGCAGGTGCGCGGTTCGGCCAGTTGCCGCAGCACCTCGACGCGCTGCGGTTTGAGCAGGACTTCGGCCTGCTCAATCTGCTCCAGGTACAGGACATCTCTCATGGCAAAACCAGTTTGTACGTACAAAATTTGTTTGTCAATCGCTTCGCGAGAAGCCGCGCCGATTTTCTCGGCGCGGCTTCAGGCGACGGTCAAGCCCCGGTCAGGCCAGCCAGTCCGGCCGCAGCGGATAGCCATTCACGCCGTCCGGGCCGTTGTGGGTGGCCAGCACCTGGTGCAACTGGATGCCGTTGCGCTCGAACGCCATCCGCGACCCGGCCATGTACAGCCCCCACACCCGGGCGGTGCCCGCGCCCACCTCCGAGACGCAGAAATCCCAGTGCTCCACCAGGTTGCGACACCAGGCGGCCAGCGTCAGCGCGTAGTGCTGGCGCAGGTTCTCCTCGTGGTGCACCTCCAGCCCGGCGTCGTGCACCTCGCTGATCAGCCGACCCGGGCCGGCCAGCTCACCGTCCGGGAAGACGTACCGGTCGATGAACGCGCCCGAGCGGTGTGGCGCCCGATTGTCCGCCCGCGTGATGCAGTGGTTGAGCAACCGCCCACCCGCACGCAGCCGGGACCGCAGCGCCCCGAAGTAGGCCGGGTAGTTGCGCACCCCGATGTGCTCGGTCAACCCGATCGAGGAGACCGCGTCGAACTGCTCCGCCGGCGCGTCCCGGTAATCCATGTGCCGCACCTCGGCCAGCCCGGTCAGCCCCTCCCGCTCGATCGCGGCCTGCGCCCACTGCGCCTGCGCCTTCGACAGGGTCACCCCCAGCGCCTTGACGCCGTACTCGCGTGCGGCGTGCCGGACCATGCCGCCCCAGCCGCAGCCCACATCCAGCAGCCGCATCCCCTTCTGCAACGCCAGCTTGCCCGCGACCAGGTCGTACTTCGCCGCCTGGGCCTGCTCCAACGTGTCGTCCGGAGACCGGAAAACCGCGCAGGTGTACGTCATGGACGGGCCGAGCACCTTCTCGTAGAAGGCGTTCGAGACGTCGTAGTGGTGCGAGATGGCAGTGCTGTCGCGGACCCGCGAGTGGACCAGCCCGTTCATCACCCGCTTCCACCGCGGCAGCGCCTCCTGCGGCGGGGCCGGCGGCGGCATCAGCCGCTCCCAGCCCAGCCCACGGACCATCGCCAGCCCGTCGGTGAGCGACGGCGGGCGCAGCCGCAGCTCGTCCTTGAGCACCCGCAACGCCTCGTACGGGTCGCCCGGGTGCACCCCCTGCAACGCCAGGTCGCCGCTGACGTACGCCCGGGCCATGCCCAGATCGCCAGGTGCGGTGAGCAGGTACGACAGCCCCCGCTCGGAACGGATCGCCAGGGTGATGCCGGCGTCGGCCGGGCCGACGGCGCTGCCGTCGTACCCGGTGATCCGCACCGGCAGCGGCCCGGCGGTGACCGCGCGGATGACGTCCGCCACGGTCGGACCCGTGGGCCGGCCCCCCGCCGGCGGGGTGGCAGGGGCGCTGGCCGCCCCCTGATCTCTGTCGGTCAGGCTCATGCTCGTGCTACCGCCTTTTCGTACAGTCCCGTCAGCCGGTGGTCCGGGTCGTAGCGGTCCTTCACCGCGCGCCACGTGTCGCCGCCGTAGAGGCGGTCGAACGCGTCCCGGTCGTAGTACGCGTCGGAGTAGAGCGACTTGTGACCGCCCGACTCCGACACCCTGCGTTCGATCGTGCGGTTGACGTCGCCGTCAGCGGCGCCCGACGCGATCGGCACGCTCCCCCAGAACCCAATGTTGACGTAGTCCTGCCCCGGCCGGAGCGGATACAACGGCCAGGAGCGCGCGGAACCGGGACCCGCCGGCTCGCGCAATCGCAACGGACAGAGCCACACCGGGGTCATCCCCACCGCGCCGGCGAACCAACGCAGGAAGTCAGCCATACGGTCCAGCGGGATCTCCACGTCCTGCACGACCCGCTCCCGGGCCGGCTGGCCGCGCAACCGGTCGACCCGGGCCGCCACCTGGTGCCGGTGCTCCAGCCGGACCAGCCGGTGATAGACGTCGCTGCGCCGGTAACGCGCCGGCCAGAGCCGCCGCACCACCGGGTGCTGCGCGCCGAACGCCGCCGAGCACCAGAACCAGTCGGTGTCCCAGCGCCAGAGATAGTCGTACGCGGTGAGCACGTCCCGGGTCCGCCGGCGCAGCGACCGGTAGTAGATCGCCTGGCCGGTGTAGTCGCTGGGCGGGTCGGCCGTGTCGGTGAAGGTGCCCAGCACCAGGTACGCCTCGCCGGGGCTGAACATCACCCCGTCCAGCGTGTCGACCGGCTCGCCGGCCCAGGACCGGCTGGCGGTCACCTCGGCGATCGCGTCGGTGAGCGCCTCCAGCCGGGTGAACCGGACGTTGCGCAACGCCACGTACCGGCCGACCGGTTGCAGCTCGATGCGCAGCCGGGTGGCGTAGCCGAGACTGCCCAGCGAGTTGGGGAACGCGGTGAACAGGTCGGCGTGCTCGCCGTCGGGCCGGGCCGTGACGATCTCGCCGGAGCCGGTGAGGATGTCCAGCTCCCGTACCGACTCGTGCGGCAGGCCGTTGCGGAACGACGTCGACTCGATCCCGAGGCCGGTCACCGCCCCGCCCAGGGTGATGGTGCGCAGCTGCGGCACCACCAACGGCATCAGCCCGTGCGGCAACGTCGCGTCGACCAGATCCTCGTACGTGCACATGCCCTGCACGTCGGCGGTCCGGGCGGTCGCGTCGACCGACAGCACACGGTTGAGGCCACTTACGTCGAGGCCCGGGGTCCGGGGAGCGGACCGGGGGCGGAACAGGTTGGAGGTGCGTTTGGCCAGCCGGACAGGCTCGCCCGTGGGCACCGCGGCGTACGACCGCCGCAACGTGTCCACCGCTTGATCATGGTCAATGGGGTGATCCACACGCTCAGCGCGCATGTGATCACCTTACGCCCGCACCCGGAAATTCGTGGGGATGTCAGCGGCGGCCATTTCTCGTCCCGTGCCAGGTCCGGCCGCTACCGTGGCGGTCATGCCGTCGCCCGCGATCACCGCCCTGGACTCCGCCGGGCTCCCGTACCGGTTGGTCAGCCACGGCGCGGTCGGCAGCCTGGCGGAGGCCGCCGCCGCCCGGGGCGTGGCCGTACCGGACGTGGTCAAGACGATCGTGGTGCGCCGGGGTGCGGACGACCATTTGTTCGTGCTCACCCCCGGCGACCGGGTCGTCTCCTGGCCCAAGCTGCGGGCCCTGCTGGGGGTGCACCGTCTCTCCATGCCGGACGCGGCGGGCGCTTTGGCCGCCACCGGCTACGAGCGCGGCACCATCACCCCGTTCGGCGCGAGCACGGCCTGGCCGGTGATCGCCGACGAGCGGCTGCGCGGTCGGGAGATCACCCTGGGCGCAGGCGAACGTGGTCTCGCCATCGCGGTCGACGCCGACGCCGCGATCACCACGCTCGGCGCCACCGTGGCCGACGTCACCGACCCACAGCCCACCCGCTGAACCCTGTCGTCGTCGGTGGGGCGGCCTACTGTTGGGGACATGCCGAAAGCCGTGTGGAACGACCTGGTCATTGCCGAGAGCGACGACACCGTGCTGGTCGAGGGCAACCACTACTTCCCCCGCTCCGCCCTGCGCGACGACCTGATCCGCGAGTCCGCGACGCACACCGTCTGCCCGTGGAAGGGCACCGCCTCCTACTACACCCTCGAACACGAGGGCAGCACCAGCCAGGACGCGGTCTGGTACTACCCGGAGCCCAAGCCGGACGCCGAGATGGTGCGCGACCGGGTGGCGTTCTGGAAGGACGTCCGGGTCGTCGACTGACCGCTGGGTTGGCTCCGGCGCGCCGCCGTGGGTGAGGATGGCCCCATGTCCGCGCCCGAGGAACGCCCCGCGCCCGCCGGCACCGTCTACGGCGGTCGCCGGGCGCCAAACTCCGGCCTGTTGAGCGACCCGCTGCTGCGGCTGGCGTTGGCGGTCGGGCTGATCGGCGTACTCGTGGGGGTGGTCTTCGCCACCGGGCTGTTCGGCGGTGACGACGAGCCGGTGGTGCCGGCGACGGTCGGCGCGCCGTCCAGCGTGCCGGCGCCCACCACCCCGGCGGCCGAGCCGAGCCCGACCGCCTCGGTCGAGCCGTCGCCGACCCCGTCGCCCACCACCCCGGCCGGCCCGCCCACCGGGCCGACGATGGTGCGGGCCGCCTCCGGGCTCTGCCTCGCGCTCGACGGCGACGGCGAGAAGGCCGAGGCGGAGCTGGCGGCCTGCACCGGCGGCCCGGAGCAGCAGTGGGTGGTCAACCCGGCCGCCGCGGACGTCGTGACGCTGACCAACGCCGCCTACGGGCAGTGCCTCGACGTGGAGGGCGGCAGCGGGGACGACGGCGCCCGGATGATGCAGTTCCCCTGCCACGGCAGGCCCAACCAGCAGTGGCGACTGACCGCCACCGGCACCGGCCCGGTGCTGCTGGTGGCCGCACACAGCGGCAAGTGCGCGCAGGCCGACGACGACGGCGCCGAGGCCGGGGACGAGGTCCGGCAGCGGCCCTGCGACGGTCGGCCCGTCCAGCAGTGGACCCTCGGCTGACGCATCGGCGTCGCGCCTTCCACCCCCGCCCCACCTCTCCCCGCGATCTTGCACTTTCGGTCGGCGACTTGCCCCATATGCCCTCTTTATCCAGGCAGGAAGTGCAAGATCGGCGAGGGTTAGGGGTTGGTGCGGAGCACGTGTAGCTGGGCCTGGTGTTTGGGGAGGTGGACACGGGTGTGCAGGTCCAGGGTGCGGGACCAGGGCAGCGACTCGTCGACGTTGAGGTCGAAGCCCTCCCGCAGGTGGGTCTCGACCGGGGTTTCCGCCTCCAGGCCGAGCTGATCCACCAACGCGCAGAGCCGTTCACTGGTGCCGTGCAGCAGCGCGGTCAGACCACGCAGGCCGCCCTGCTCGGCGGCCAACGCGTCGAGCTGCGGACGGTGCACGTCCTCCTCCAGCTCGTAGTAGGCGAACGGCGACCCGGCCAGCAGTGCCTCGGTGGCCTGGATCATCAGCTCGTCGTTGGCGACGAGATGCGCCACGATCTGCTCAGCACTGAGCTGCCCTGACGGCGCCGCCCCGAACTCCCCCGCGTCAAGCTCGGCGAAGACCGCGCCATAAGCCCGCCGCAACCCCCCGCTCTCCATCCCCCCAGTCAACCCGCCCCCACCCCGTCGATCATGGAGTTGTGGTGCCCGGTTCACCCGGACGAGAGCCATTTGTCACCCACCACAACTCCATCGACAAGGAGGGCGGTTAGCGGCGGGACTGGCGGGAGCGGAGGTAGTCGGACACCACGTACTCGCCCAGGTCGTCGGTGTCCGGGGTGAACATGCGGCCTCGGCTGCGGCGGGCCACCGCGTCGACGAAGCGGCGCAGGCCCGGGTCGTCGCCGAGCATGAACAGGTTGAGCGTGGCGCCGTAACGGCTGAGCCGGTCCACCTCGCGGACGGTCGCCTCGATCGTCTCCGGCAGCGGCGGCCAGTGGAACAGCGCCTCCCCGTCATCCGGGTCCAGGTGGGCGGTCGGCTCGCCGTCGGTGACGACCAACACCACCGGCTCGGCGTCCGGGTGCCGGCGCAGGTGCCGACCCGCCAGTCGCAGCGCGTGCTGGAGGTTGGTGCCCTGTTCCAGGTCCGGCTCCACGGCGGCCAACTCCTGCTGGGTGAGCGTCATCGCCTCCCGGCCGAAGCCCACGATCTGCAGGGCGTCCTGCGGGAAACGCGTCTCCATCAGGTGCGCCAGCGCCAGCGCCGTCTGCTTCATCGGCCCCCAACGACCCTGCGAGATCATCGAGTACGACAGGTCGACGCAGAGCACCACCGCCGCGGAGGCCCTCTTCTCGGTCTCCACCACCTCGAAGTCGTCCGCCGCGAGCTGCACCGGAACGGTCGGCCCGGTCCGGGTGACCGCCCGGGTCAGGGTGCGGACGACGTCCAGGGGCTGCTCGTCGCCGTACTCCCAGGGTCGGGACGCGCCGCTGACCTCGCCGGCGGCACCGGCCGAGCGCAGGTCGTGCTGCCCGCGCGGCCCGGCGGTCAACTCGGCGAAGACCCGCCGCAGCGCGGTCCCGCCGAGCCGGCGCAGTGCCTTCGGGCTGAGCGTGAGCCCGTCCGCGTCCCGGCTCACCCAGCCCTGCCGGCGCAGCTCCCGCTCCAGCTCGCGCAGCCGGCGGACGTCATCCGCGGCGTCCCGGCCCAGCGTGCGAGCCACCGCGTCGACGTCCACGTCGTCCAGAGTGGCCCCGGGGTGGTCCTGGTCGAGCTGGTCCAGCAGGTCGTCCAGCTCGCCGATCTCTCCGAGCGCCCCGGCCGCGTCGGCGTAGCCCAACGGCTGCTCGCCCCGGACCCGCTCCCCGCGTCCCCACCGCAGATCGGGCCGCAACGCCCGCAGGTTCGCGTCGAGCGCGGACAACTCCCCGGCGAGACGGTCCCCCAGCGACTGCTGCATCAGACCGGCCAGCTCGGCGCGCTGCCGGTCGGAGAGCGAGTTCATCAGCCGCTCGCCGGCCGCCGAACGGCGGGCCAGCACGTCGATCAGCTCGTCGACGGTCTCCGGCCGCTCCGGGAAGAAGTCACCGTGCCGGCGCATGAACTCGGCGAACGCGTCGGTGGTGTCCTCCGCGCGCCCGTGCCGGGCCAGCAGGTCGTTCAGGTCCCGCATCATGTCGGCGAGCCGCTGCTGAACGGCCGGGTCGGCGGAGGCGCGTGCCGCGTCGCGCAGCCCGGCGAACCGCTGACCGAGCACGTCGTCACGGAGCTGGTCGAGGATCTGCTGGTACGAGCGACGGGCGTCCTCGCTGGCCCACTGGTAGCCGGACAGCTCCTCGACCGCCCGCGCGGTGGACCGGGGCAGGTTGTCCAGCACCGACTCGGCGAACCGCGCGTCATCGTCGTCGCGGCCCCGCAGTTCGTCCCGCTCGGCGGCGAGGGCCTGGTCGAGCAGTGCCTGCGCACGGGTCACCGCGCCGTCCAGGTCGCCACGACGAAGCGCCTCCCGGCGCAGCCGCCGCGCCCGGGCGGCCAGGTCGTCCAGCCCGCCACGTCCCTGTGGGCCACGACGCAGCAGGTTGCGCAGCGCCTCGCGCAGGCTGCCGCCGGCCAGCACCTCGGCGCCGACCGCGTCCACCGCCTCTTGCACGTCGTACGGGGGTGCGAGCGGATCGGGTCCGCCGCGCCACTGCCCGTACCGGAACCGGTTGCCGGCCACGGTCAGCCCCGGCCGCCGTAGACGGTGCGCCCCGAGTCGGTGACGTCCTTGCCGAGCCGGCGGGTCAGGTGCAGCCCTTCCAGCACGAACTCGACGGCGGCGGCGGCCTCCTCCGGGGTGGGTGCGTCACCCAGGCCGAGCCGGTCCAGCACCTTGGCCAGGCCGGGCACGGTGCCCACCTGGCGCAGCAGCTCGCCGGCGCCGACCAGTTCGCCGGTTTCGATCGCCGCGCCCTCCTCGACGAGTGCCGTGAAGCCGGACAGGTCCAGCCCGGCGAGGTGCGCCCGGAACGTCTCGGCGGTCGCGGTACGCAGCAGGTGGGCGAGGATCTCGATCTCCCGCCCCTCCTCACCGCTCTCGAACTCCACCTTGCCGCGCAGGGTGCTGGTCACCGACACGGCGTCACCGACACGGGCCACGGCGGCCTCGGGGCGACCCTCCGGGGTGTCGGCGGCGGCGAGCAGGCCGGCGCGGCGCAGCGCGGCACCGGCGACCGTCTCGGCGGCGGCGATCGCGAACCGGGCCGAGACGCCCGAGCGCGGGTCCACCGACGGCGACTCCCGCACCGCGCGGGCGAACCGGGCCAGGACCTCCAGCACGTGCTCCGGCACCTCGGCGACCAGGTCGGCCTCCTGCCGGATCAGCGCCAGCTCCAACTCCAGGTCGATCGGGTAGTGGGTACGGATCTCCGCGCCGAACCGGTCCTTGAGCGGCGTGATGATCCGGCCCCGGTTGGTGTAGTCCTCCGGGTTGGCGCTGGCCACCAGGAGCAGGTCCAGCGGCAGCCGCAGTTGGTAGCCACGAACCTGGATGTCCCGCTCCTCCAGCACGTTGAGCAGCGCCACCTGGATCCGCTCGGCCAGGTCGGGCAGCTCGTTGACGGCGAAGATGCCCCGGTTGGTACGGGGTACCAACCCGAAGTGGATCGTTTCCGGGTCACCGAGGGTGCGGCCCTGTGCGATCCGGATCGGGTCGACGTCACCGATCAGGTCACCGACGCTGGTGTCCGGGGTGGCGAGCTTCTCGCCGTACCGCATCGAGCGGTGCAGCCAGCCGACCGGCTGGTCGTCGCCGGCCTCGGCGACCTGGGCGCGGGACGCGGCGGTGAGCGGGTGCATCGGGTGCTCGTTGAGCACCGAGCCCGGAATGACCGGGGTCCACTCGTCGAGGAGCGCGCCCAGCGAGCGGATCAGGCGGGTCTTACCCTGGCCCCGCTCGCCGAGCAGCACCATGTCGTGCCCGGCGAGCAGCGCCCGCTCGACCTCGGGCAGCACGCTGTCGTCGTAGCCGACGATGCCGGGGAAGCGGGCCTCGCCGGAGCGCATCCGGGCGAGGAGGTTGGCACGGAGTTCCTGCTTGACGGTGCGGTACTGGTGACCGGCCGCCCGCAGCGCGCCGAGCGTGCTGGGCAGGTCGGCCGGTGGAACCGGGATTACCGGGGTAGGCGCAGTCACCCGACCCACGCTAGCTCAGGCGCGGCACCACGACGCTCAGCGGTGGTCGGCCACATACGCCTGCGGGTCCTTGTCCCGGAAGGGCAGGTTGCGCCCGTTCTTGTGCTCGCCGTAGAAGGTCAGCCACCGTTGGCCGAGTTCGGCACGCAGCTCGACGCTGGCGTTGCGGCGGAAGTCGGGCAGCGCCTCGTCCTCCTCCTCGGCCAGGTGCTCGCTGTTCTCCCGGCGGGCCGTGCCGACGGCTTCCCACCAGGGCTTCGAGCCGACCGGGTGCAGCTTGGCCTCGGCGATGGCATCCCGGATCTTGTTGTGGTCGCCGATCGCGTCGGTGGTCTCGTCCTCGCCGTCGTCGCCGTGCTTGACCAGGTGGGGATAGAGGATCGCCTCCTCGGCCTCGGCGTGGATGTCCAGGTGCAGGGCGAGGGCGTCCCAGACGGCGAGGAGTTCCTGCTCGTCGCGGGCGTCGTCGAGTCGGGCGAAGCCACGCCGGAAGGAGGCGTGGTCGTCCAGGATCAGCGCGGTGATGTCGTCCACTGTGCTCACTTTCCCGATGGGTCGGCGAACCGGGCGCGCAGCATCCGGGGCACTGCGGCGAGCCCGGTGACCGGACGGAACCGTTTGGCGGCCTCGGCCAGCGCCGCGTACTCGTCGTCGGCGAGGTCGATGTCGGCGGCTGCGGCGTTGCGTTCCATCTGCTCCACGCCGGACGCGCCGGGGATGGCAAGCACGTTGGGGTGGCGCAGCAGGTACGCGAGGGCGATCTGGCTGGGGGTGGCGTCGTGGGCGTCGGCGACCTGGCGCAGGGTGTCGATGAGGGCAGCGCCCCGTTCCAGGTTCTCGGGCAGGAAGTAGGCGTTGGCCCGCCGGATCGCGCCGGTCGGCGGGTTCTTGGCGTCGTACCGGCCGGAGAGAAAGCCCTGGGCCAGCGGGCTGTACGCGATGACCACCCGGCCGGTCTGCTGGGCGTACGGCAGCAGGTCCTGTTCGGGCGCGCGGTCCAGCATGCTGTAGCGGACCTGGTTGCTGAGCACCCGCCGGCCGAGCGCGGCCTCGGCGACCTGCCAGCGACGCAGCCCGTAGTTGCTGACGCCGACCTCGGCGACCAGCCCGACGTCCTGCAACGCCCGCATGCCGCGCATGGTGGAGTGGTCGGCGACGAGCGGGTTGGGCTGGTGCACCTGGTAGAGGTCGAGGGTGGTGACGCCGAGCCGGGCCGCCGAGGCGACGGCTCGCTGCTGCACCACGGCGGCCACCGGCAGCACCGGGAAGATCTTGGTGGCGACGGTGACCTTGGGCCGGTCGTCGCCGAGGGCCGCGCCGAGGATCCGCTCGCTGCGCCCGAACCCGTAGACCTCGGCGGAGTCGAAGACGGTCACGCCCAGCTCGACGGCGCGTCGGACGATCTGCGCGGCCCGCTGCTCGTAGTCGGGGCCGTAACCCCACTCCCGGGAGCCGAACTGCCAGGTGCCCAGTCCGATCTTGGAAAGCGGTTTGGGGGTGTCGAGGGGGATGAACCGCATGGTGTCGAAACTACCCCCGTTGTCCGGGTTCTAACGCGCGATCCCGCGTACCCGGGACCGGGTCTACGCTCATGATCGTGACCTACCTCGCCGCGGATGACCGCTACGACAGCATGACCTACCGGCGCAGCGGACGCAGTGGCCTGCGGCTGCCCGTCGTCTCCCTCGGGCTGTGGCACAACTTCGGCCCGGACCGCCCGTTCGACCGGCAGCGCGACATTGTCCGGCGCGCGTTCGACCTGGGTGTCACCCACTTCGACCTGGCCAACAACTACGGCCCGCCGCCCGGCTCTGCCGAGGAGAACTTCGGCCGGATGCTCGCCACCGACCTGAAGCCGTACCGGGACGAGCTGGTCATCTCCAGCAAGGCCGGCTACCTCATGTGGCCCGGCCCGTACGGCGAGTGGGGCTCGCGCAAGTACCTGATCTCGTCGCTGGACCAGTCGCTGAGCCGGATGGGCCTGGACTACGTCGACATCTTCTACTCGCACCGGTTCGACCCGGACACCCCGCTGGAGGAGACGATGGGCGCGTTGGACGCCATCGTCCGCTCCGGCAAGGCGCTCTACGTCGGCATCTCGAACTACAACTCGGAGCAGACCGCCCGCGCCGCCGCGATCCTGCGCGACCTCGGCACGCCGCTGCTGATCAACCAGCCGTCGTACTCGATGCTCAACCGCTGGACCGAGTCCGACGGCCTGCTCGACACGCTGGAGGAGGTCGGTGCCGGCTGCATCGCGTACAGCCCTCTGGCCCAGGGCCTGCTGACGGACCGCTACCTGGGCGGCATCCCGGCCGACTCGCGGGTGCGCACCAGCGTCTTCCTCAACGAGAGCGACCTCAGCGACGAGAAGATGGCCACCATCCGAGGGCTCGGCGCGGTCGCCGAGCGGCGCGGCCAGTCACTGGCCCAACTCGCGCTGGCCTGGGCGCTGCGCGACCCGCGGATGACCAGCCTGATCATCGGGGCGAGCAGCGTCGAGCAGTTGGAGGCCAACGTCGCCGCCGTCGGCAACCTCGACTTCACCGCCGACGAACTGGCCGAGATCGACCGACTGCTGGGCTGAGCGCCCGCGATACCGCGATACGACGTTGGCCGGCACCCTTCCCGGGGTGCCGGCCAACACGGTTGTTGGGCAGGACGTCCCGGCAACGGCCGGACGATTATCGCGCGTCGTCCCGCCTCGCCGCGGCCAGGACCCGATCGACGAGGTCTTCGACGAAGGGCCGATCCGCCGGTTGAACCTGGAAACCCGCGCGCACGAGCACCCCGCCCACCAGGAGCGCCAGCGAAGGCTCGACATCCTCGGCCCGCAGGTGAGAGCGGAGGGCCGAGTCCAGTGACCGGGTCCCGGCCGCGTAGAGCCGCTCGCGCAGTTCATCGACGATGGGGTCACTGCCGGCCCGCTCAAGGAGCCCGCCGAAAACCCTGACCAGGTGCCCGTCGGCGAGGTCCTGCCCGAAGTCGAGCAAGCCGGCTATCAGGTCGTGGCGTAGGTCGCCGGTCAACTGGGGGTGCCCGACTGCGGCACACATCTGATCGACCGACGCCCGAACCAGGTCCAGGCGCGTTGGCCAGTGCGCATAGATGGTCGCCTTGGAGTAGCCCGCCCGGTGCGCGACCTCGGCGTGAGTCACCGCCGCCCAACCCTGCTCCAGGAACAGCGCCGTGGCCGCGTCGACGACATCCCGCCGGGTCCGCTGAACCCTCGGATCGACGCTGTCGGCTTCCTGCTCCACGACCACCGACCCTACCGAACAGCCAAACCATCCGACAACTTCTGAACACCTTGTCTATTACTGAACAACTAGGCTAGGTTCGGAGGCATGCTTCCCCGAGAGGAACTCGTGATGACCGACCCTGCACAAACGCTGCGGACACCGCCCGTCAGCGCACTCACCATCGGCCTGTGGACCGCCCAGGGAGCCCTCGCGCTGATCTTCGCGGGCGGCGGCGTCTGGAAAATCGTCACGCCCATCGAGCGGGTCGCCGAGGCGTTCGCCTGGGCAGGCGAGGTCCCACCGGGCCTGTTCTACGCGACCGCCGCACTCGACATCCTCGGCGGGATCGGCGTGCTCCTGCCCTCGCTCACCCGAATCAGGCCCGAAGTGACAGTGCTCGCGGCTCTCGGGTGCGTCGCGCTGCAAGCCTCCGCGATCGTCTTCCACCTCTCCCGGGGAGAGGCCGCGGACACGCCCGTCAACGTCCTGTTCATCGTGCTCGCGCTCTTCGTCGCCTGGGGGCGTCGCTCGAAGGCCCCGATCGCGCCTCGGGCATGACACACCGCACCACCGAGCCGTCGACCACTACCCATCTTGGAGCAGAGTTGAAGAGGAACTATCGCATCGTCGCGGCGACGTTGGCGGCAGCGGCGTTGTCCGTCGCCGGCCTCGGGCAGGTGACGTCGGCCGACAGCGCGCAGGCAAAATCACCCGCCGGCCATGATCGAGCTGTGTGGAGCGACAGGGCGCCAATGAACACGGCACGGGCGGAGGTAGGGGTGGCCGCGCTCGACGGCCGCGTCTATGTCGTCGGTGGCACCGTGCAGGACGGCGACGAGCAGCCAACGTGGGCGACGACCCTGGTCACCAGCTACGACCCGCGTACCGACCGGTGGCGGCAGCACGCGCCCCTGCCGCGCCCCCTCACGCACGTCGGCGTGGCCGGGCTGAACGGAAAGTTGTACGCCTTCGGCGGCTTCACCGACATCGTGCACATGCATCCGCAGCAGGTGGCCTACGCCTACGACCCGCTGCGCAACGCCTGGAGCCGGCTGCCGGACATGCCCCAGAAGCTGGGCTCGGTCGGCGTCGCGGCGGTGAACGGAAAGCTGCACCTGCTCGGCGGACGGGACTCCCACACGGTCGTGACCCTGCCGGATCCGCCGATCTCCATGGGGTACGGCACTGTCCGGACCCACCTGACGTACGATCCGGCGCGGCGCAGCTGGTCCACGGCCGAGCCACTGCCGGTCGAGCCGCGCGACCACGCGGGAGTCGCCGTCCTCGGCGATCGCGTGCACGTGTTCGGCGGCCGGGTCGCCGACGGGGAGGACAGCCTCGCACGCCATGACGTCTACGACACCCGGACCCGACGGTGGAGCAGGGCAGCCCCCTTGCCGACGCCCCGCTCCGCCGGAGCCGCAGTCGTGCTCAACGGCCGGATCGTGTACGCCGGCGGCGAGTGCAGGCCGGACGAGACCACCTACGACGACGTGACGGCGTACGACCCCCGCAAGGACCGCTGGACCACGCTGTCGCCGTTGCCGCAGGGCCGGCACGGATTGGGCGCCGCCCGGGTCGGCGATCGCGGCTACTTCGTGGCGGGGGCGCTCACCTGCGGCGGCGGGGCAAGCGCCGACACGTTGGAGCTGAACCTCAGGTGAGACCGGCCAGGTGCCGTTCGACCGGCACCTGGGCTGAGCGCCGCCGGGTGTCGGGCGGGTCGGGTCACCAGATCCGGCGCCGCCCGGCCCGGTGGTTGCGTACCTCGCACTGCCGCCCGACCGGCGCGACGGCTCCGCGCCGACGCCGGCCGACGCCGATCAGCAACGCGAGGACCAGCACGGTGGCCGCGCCGGCCAGCACCGGCCACCGCGCGCCGAGGTCGCGTACCGACGCCACGGGCACGCCCGGGTCGGCCGCCGCCGCCACCGTCGACGCGGCGGCGGCCGGCCGACTCGCCGTGGTACGCGGGACAGCCGGCGCGCTCTTCGCCGTGCCGCTCCGCGCCGCCCGGAACACCACGTCGGAGCAGGAGTAGTAGGTGTCCGGGGTGTTGGAGTTCTGCCAGATCGTGTAGATCAGGTGCCGGCCGCTGCGGCCCGCCGGCAGCCGGCCCGCCAGTTGGTACGCCCTGGCCCGCACCGGCGGGTCGGTCACCGTCAGAAACGGGCGCGACTCCAGATCCGACCAGGTCAGCGGTCTACGAGGGTCGTAGTCGGGCCGGGTGACGTAGAGCCGGAAGGTTCCCCGGTGCTCGATCGTGGTCCGGTACCGGAAGGTGAACGTCGCTCCGGCGGTCAGCTCGGTGCTCGGCCAGTCGGTCCGGGGCAGGTCCAGTCCCCGGTACGCGGACAGCCCACCGCTGCACAACTCACCGTCCGGGATCCGCTGCCGGTCCCGGCCGTTGATCGCGGCCACCCGCACGTTGTCCCACTCCCGCACGGCGGCTCCCGCCGCGACCGCCGCCCGGCAGGCACTGGTGGCCGCGTACCGGCCCTCGGGGCCGCAGGCCGCCGCCCGACTGATCGGGTCGGTCGGTGCGCCGTGCGCGGCTGCGGGCGTGGCGGCCAGTGGCACGGTCGCGGCAGCGACAAGCACCGTGGCGAGCAGCCGGCGTACGGTCATGACGTTGACCTCCCGCCAGTGGTACGAGCGCGGGGAGGCAAAGGTTCGACGCCGCGTGGCCGGGAATCGTGGGTGCGGCCAGGGCGTTCCGATAGACGGTACGGATCGAGGCCAGACCCCAGGCCGAGGAGGCAGACATGAAGGTACGCACCTCGTTGCGCGCGCTCAAGCAGAAGCCGGGCTCAGTGGTGGTCCGCCGGCACGGCCGGGTGGTCGTGGTGAACCGCGCGAACCCGCAGTGGAAGAGCCGCCAGGGCTGACAACGCCCTTAGCGGACATACAGTCGACAACGCCCCGACCGGGTAACTTTCCGGTCGGGGCGTTGTCGCGTCTCCGTCGTTTCCGGCTACGCCACGAAACGCGTACGGCGGCGGCGGGCGATCAGGTAGCCGGCACCGCCGAGGAGCAGGAGCGCTCCCCCCACGCCGGCGACGGTCGTGGTGCCGGCACCGGTCACGGGCAGCCCACCGCCCTCACCGCTCGAACTGGCCGAGGGCGTGACGGACGGCGTGACGGACGGCGAGGCGGTCGGCGCGACGGTCGGCGTCGCGGTCGGCGTGGGGCTGGCGGTCGGGCTCGGCGTCACCAGCTCGACGCCGACAAAACCGATCGGGCCGTTCAGCCCTCCGAGTTGCCCGGCGGGAGCCGCCAACGTCAGCGCGGCGTCGGTGCCGCGGACCGCCTTCGTGCCCTGGCCAGCCCACTGGTCGGCCAGCGCTTGTACGCCGCCGCGCGCGTCGGCGTACTCCTTGCTGAACCACTGGTGGATGATCGAGGAGATCTTCTCAGCCCGAGCGTCCGTCTTGGTGGAGATCCCCACCCCGGTGACGGCCAGACTCTCGCCCGGCGCGAGCTTCTGGTCGAACGCGCACCAGGCCGTCTCCTGGTTGCTGTCGACCGCGTACCAGCAGTTCTCGTACTTCTTGGTGTAATCCAGATCGTTGAGGATCCGCACCTGGACGACGAGGCCTTCGACCGGGGCGTCGCCCGCGTTCGTCACGCCCAGCACAGCGGGCACGTCCGCGCCCTGACCGACCAGATACTTGCGGTTCTTACCCGTCTGCGGGTCCTTCTCCCCGCCGGCGGCGAGCTTCGCCGGGTCGGGTTGATTCGGAGCAGCGGCGGCGGCTGGTGCGGCGGCGAGACCGAGCGCAAGGATCGTGGCGCTCACGGCAAACCCGGTGTATCGGCGGATCGTCATAGAAACCCCCGTGCATGAATGAAGACGACCGCGACACGGTACAGCTGCTACCTTCCGCGCCCTGTCCCCATCTATCGGGCAAAGCCGGGCCAGGTGGGACAACATCGACGCATCGTGGGGGATGCGCGGCACGTGGTTCTCGATGCCAGGAAGGCTGGGGCGGGGCCGGCGGCAGCGCTTGCCTGTCGGCCACGGTCGCCGTTTGGAAACGAGTCAGGGCGCCCGTCATGTCTGACGAACGCCCTGATCTCCAAGGGTGGAGCCGAGGGGACTCGAACCCCTGACCCCCACACTGCCAGTGTGGTGCGCTACCAGCTGCGCCACGGCCCCTTGCTGTCACCCGGTCGCCCGGGCACTGGGAAACTATACACAGACCGGCGGGCATGGTCATCTCGCGGGGTCCCCGGCGGGCCGGGGTCAGTTGAGCGCCACGTCCGGCGGGAAGTGGGCCACGGCGGCCATCATGCCGCCCTGCCGGCGCAGCACCATCGGCCACAGGTCGTCCGGGCGGTCGACGAAGGCGTCACCGGGCAGGGCGTCCAGGAGGAACCAGGAGCCGTCGGCGATCTCCTGCTCCAACTGCCCGCTGCCCCAGCCGGAGTAGCCGGCGAACACCCGGATGCCGCCGATGCTCTCCCGCAGCTTCTCCGGGTCGATCGAGAGGTCGATCGTGCCGACCGCCCCGGAGACCTGATGGAAGCCCTTGAGCCGGCGCAGCGGCTGCCGCATGCGGGCCAGGCAGATGGCCGAGTCGGGCTGCACCGGCCCGCCCTCGAAGAGGACCGCCGGGTCGCGGGCCAGGTCGCTCCAGTCGCCCAGCACCTCGGCGACCGGCACCTCGGTGGCCCGGTTCAGCACCACGCCGAGCGCGCCGCCCGGCTCGTGGGCCACCAGCAGCACCACCGTACGGTCGAAGTTCGGGTCCTTGAGCGCCGGAGTCGCGACCAGCAGCCGCCCGGTCATCGACTCCATCGCCCGTCCGCCGATCGCCTGGCCCTCTCCCTGCATCCCACCTACCGTCAATCGTGAGCCCGGACCGGGGACCCGCCACCCGGGGGATCCGCACGGTGCGCCAGCTTCAGCCGCGCTGTCAACGCCATGCCTGGCACCATAGCTTGCGTCCCGGGCGCTGGCTAAGGTCTGACCGGCGGGTGATCAGACAGTTAAGACGAAGGTTCGGTGGCACGGACGGCCGAGTCGCGATGATCGACGGATCCGGCCCGCACGCCCTCCTCGACGTCACCCCGCATGACCTGGAAACTCCGTACGAGCGGCCGTCGAGGGCTCCGGAGCGCCGCTTTCGCGGGACGTGCGTCGGCGATGCTGGCTACTTGTCGATTGCGTTGATCCCCGGCGACTTTCCCTGCCTTTCGCACCGCCCTGGGCCGGCCCGTGCGCGACCCGGCCCCGGTTCACCGGACGAGCGGCACCACCGACGCCGGAGAAACGACCGAAAGGTCCGGCACATCCCGATAGATTCGGCTGGTCGAGAGGGCGACCGCGATCGTCCCTGCGCGCACGCGACACGGAGGCAGGTGGCGATGGCAACGGTCCGGGACGCGACGTACGACGTGCTCCGCAGCCTCGGCATGACCACCGTCTTCGGCAATCCCGGTTCCACCGAGGAGCCGTTCCTGCGGGACTTCCCGGACGACTTCCACTACGTCCACGCCCTGCACGAGGCCACGGCCGTCGCGATGGCCGACGGGTACGCCCAGGCCACGGGTGCGCCCGCGCACGTCAACCTGCACACCGCCCCCGGCACCGGCAACGGCATGGGCAACCTCGTCACCGCCTGGCACAACAAGACCCCACTGATCGTCACCGCCGGCCAGCAGACCCGGGAGATGCTGCTGCTCGAACCCCGGCTGACCAGCCGTCGGGCCGTCGAGCTGCCCGAGCCGTACGTCAAGTGGAGCTACGAACCGGTCCGCGCGCAGGACATCCCGGCGGCGCTGCTGCGGGCGTACGCGACCGCCGTGCAGCCGCCGGCCGGGCCGGTCTTCCTCTCGCTGCCGATGGACGACTGGGCGCAGCCGGCCGAGGCGGCACCCGCGTCGCGCTCGGTGGCCACCCGGTTCGGGCCGGACCCCCAGCGGTTGGCCGAGTTCGCCCGGGTGCTGGCCGACAGCCGCAACCCCGCGCTGGTGTTCGGTCCCGGGGTGGACCGCTCCGGCAGTTGGTCGGCGGCGGTCGCGCTGGCGGAACGGCTGGCCGCGCCGGTCTGGTCCGCTCCCGCACCGGAGCGGGCCGTCTTTCCGGAGGACCACCCGAGCTTCCGTGGGGTGTTGCCGTTCGCGATCGGCCCGTTGGCCGAGGCACTGGGCGGGCACGACACCGTCCTGGTCATCGGCGCCCCGGTGTTCCGCTACTACCCGTACGTGCCGGGCGGCCACCTGCCCGAGGGCGCCCGGCTGCTGCACGTCACGGACGACCCGGACGAGGCCGCGCGGGCTCCGGTCGGGGACAGCCTGCTCGGCGATCCCGGGCTGACCCTGACCGCACTGCTCGACCTGGTTCCTCCAGCCGACCGACAGCCCCCGACGCCCCGGGCCGCTCCGGCACCCCCGGAGATCACCGCGCCGCTGAGCGCCGACGCCCTGTTCGCCGCGCTGGCGACGCACTGGCCGGAGGACGGCGTGCTGGTCCAGGAGTCGCCGTCCAACCTGTCCGCGCTGCGCCGCCGGCTGCGGATCACCCAACCGGCGTCGTACTTCACGATGGCCAGCGGTGGCCTCGGCTACGGCCTGCCGGCGGCGGTCGGGGTGGCGCTGGCCGAGCGGGACACCGGGCGCGGACGCCCGGTGGTGGCGGTGATCGGCGACGGCTCGTTCCACTACTCGGTGCAGGCGCTGTGGACCGCCGCGCGACTGTCACTGCCCGTGGTGGTCATCGTCCCGGTCAACCAGCAGTACGCGATCCTCAAGGCGTTCGCCGAGTTGAAGGACACGCCCGGGGTGCCTGGGCTGGACCTGCCGGGGTTGGACGTCACCGCGATAGCGGCCGGCTACGGCTGCACCACCGAGGTGGTGCAGACTCCCGACGATCTCGGCGCGGCGCTCGCGACCGGCCTGCGCGCCGACGGTCCCACCGTGCTGCCGGTGCCGATCAGCACCGACGTACCCAAGATCCTCTGATCCTGGCGCGCCGGCGCCGGATCACCGGGCCGCGATCGACAGTGGAGCGCCGGTGAAGACGTCCAGCACCGGCCGCGCCCCCAGCGGGGCGGTCAGGGTGACGGTGACCGGCTCGGACTTGAGCAGGTCGATGCATTCGCCAGTGGGCCGGGTGACTCCACCGCCGACCACCACCACGTCCGGTCGTTCCCGCACCAGCGGGGTGATCCCGGTGTCGCACGCGCCGACGCCGAGCCGGACGGTCAGCCGTGCCCCGTCGACCGCCACCAGGTCCTGGGCGGCCACCAGCCCGTCCGCCAGCGGCTGTGCCGGCGCGGTGGGCTCGGGGGCCGGGGCGACCGCCGTCGGCGCGACCGCGAGCCGGGCCACCGGGGTGGCCAACTCCTCGACCGCGAACAGCCAGGCCGGGACCTGAGCCTCACCCCGACTGGTACGCACCGGCACGGCGCCGAGCGTGACACCGGTGACGGTCAACGCGAGGCAGGCGGTCTGTGTCGCGCTGGTGGACCAACCATCCGGTCCTGGTTCGACGGTGGGGCCGCCCGGGGTGGGTAGGCCGGGCCGCTTGGGCCGCCCCGGGCAGGGCAGCGGGTCACCCTGGTCGAGCTGCCGGTACGCCTCGGACGCGCTGACCAGCGGCAGGGTCAACCGGCCGTCCGGGAATCGGATCTCCCCGTCACCCACACCGGCCGACGGGATGGGGATCTGGGCGCGGTACCAACCGGCGCGGAAGGCCGACTCGGTGTCGGGAGTGAAGCGCGGGTCGCCGGGGAGCACGGTCGGCCCCTGCAACGGGACGTACCCGGTGCGCCAGTCGGGGCCGGGTCGCCACGCCTCGGCGACCTCGGTGGCCCGCCGGTCGAACGCCTCCGCGCGGTGCTCCGGGCCGGCGGGCCGCTCGGCCGGGTCGACGCCGGTCGCGGCGCAGCCCAGCGTGCAGAGCAGCGGGAGTACGAGCAGTAGGGCCTCTCGACGCATGCCAGGTTCGACGTGTCCGCCGGCACCCCGGTTCCCGTCAGGTCTCGCCCCCCAGATCCATCTGGTACGCCTGCCACAGCAGGTCGGCACCCCGCCGCCGATGCCGGGTCAACACCCGCAACAGGTGGCTCGCCCGGTGTCGTAACTCGTCGAGGCTGGCCTCGGGCCGCTCGGCGACCCGCTGCACGGCCACCATCGCGGCGACGATCGCGGAGTGCTCCCGGGTCAGCAGCCGAACCCGGTGGTCCAGCCGGGGCGAGTGGGTGAGCAACTCCCGGTAGAGGCCGCCAGGCCCCTCGGTGACCCGGACGTGCTCGGCGAAGCCCTGCCCGACCGGACGCAGCCGGAGCAGCACGTTCTCCCGCCAGCGCGGCTCGGTCGTGGCGTTGGCGACGGCCCGGGCAAGTGCGTGCACGTCACCGGCGAGCCCGGCGGGGCGCGGCTGACCGGGCAGCCCGGCCGGGTATGGCTGGGTCACGGAGGACCGGGTGGTGACTGACGGCTGCTGGACCGGACCGGTGACCATGGCACCTCCCGCGCTGCGCTGCTACCCCATACCGCGATGGTGAACCCGCCCGTACGCGCCTGTCCAGAGGCCCTGGCCGCCTCATCCGCCCCATCAGGCACATCGGCCACTCCCGTCCCGGCCGCACCCGATCGAGGCCCAGTGACGCCCCCTAGACACGGCGTCAGCGGCGCACCCCGTCACGTGCCGGGCTGGTGCTCCGCGAGGTGGCGCAGGTCGGCGGCGACGGCGTGCGCGACGCCGTCCGGCCGGTCATCGGGCCGGCCCGTCGTGATCGCGTCGGCGAGCGCCCGCAACTCGGAAGGGGGCAGGGTGGGCAGCCCCATGCCCCGCAGCGGGACCGCGACGCGGTGCCCGCTGTCCCGATCAGTGGCGATGACGACCGACAGCCGGTGCCCGCGGGCCGGCGGCTCGTCCCCCGCCGCGCGGTACGACACCGTGGGGGTGTCGATGCGGGCGGCGGCGAGATCGACGGTACGGCTGCGAAACGGTCCCCGCACCCGCACCCGGCTGCCGTCCAGCCAGGCGGCCGTTCGCAGCACCCGCAGCACCAGGTAGACGCCGAGCAGCACGAGTGGCAGCCCGCACAGCCCCGCCAGCGGGCCGATACCCGGCTGGTCCCCGTCGGCGGGTTCCCGTAGCCCGGACGGCAGCATCCCCGGCGGCAGGTCACGGGCGTCCTCGTAGGAGGCGAGCCCGTTGCCCGTGCCGGTGAGGCGGCGCAGCAGCCCGTCGGCGATCAGCGGCAGCACCACGAACGCGACGCCCACCGCGGCGGCGAAGACACCGGCCACCACCGAGACGGTGCGTTGGCCGGGGGACGCGCCGACCGACAGACGCAGCTCCTGGTTCGTCACAGCGGGCAGCGTAGGCGAAAAAGGGCCGCCGTCACGGAACGACGAAGCGCCCCGGCCGGTGGCCGGGGCGCTTCGCTTCGAGGTGGTGGAGGTGCCGGGAATCGAACCCGGGTCCTTCGCCGGTTTGTCAGGGCTTCTCCGAGCGCAGCTCGCTGTGCCTCTACTCGGCCCCACCGCTCACGCGAGCAAGTTGGTGTGACGGGCCCAGTCGCTGATTAATCTCGCCGCACGGACCCCGCGACCGGGTCCGATTGGCCAGCCTCCTAGCTGATGCCGGCTACTGGGACGAAGGCGTTCCCAGGCCGACAGACTTAGCTACTCGCCTCAGGCGGCGAGAGCGAAGTCAGCGCGAGTGTTCTTGGCGCTTATAAGTTTCCGACGACCGATTCTCGAGACGACGTCGGCTTCCTCGGCTCGCTTCCCCTGTCGCTGCGTACGAAGTCGAAACCAGTCACCCCCTCGACAGGCCGCCGATGTGGCGGCACTGACAAGACTAACGCCTGGCGCAACAGCTTTCATCCCGAGCCCCGGGCCGACGCGCCGACCCGGACAGACGGGATGAATCAGTCACCCATGCCCTTGCCGCGCCGACCGGACACCCGGGCGATCTCCCGGTCCGCGTCCCGCTTGGCGAGGTCCTGACGCTTGTCGTACGACTTCTTGCCCTTGGCCAGGGCGATCTCGACCTTGGCCCAGCCGTCGGAGAAGTAGACCTGCAACGGGACGATCGTCAGCCCGCCCTCGCGGGTCTTGCCGATCAGCTTGTCGATCTCACCGCGGTTGAGCAGCAACTTGCGGGTACGCCGGGGCTCGTGGTTGGTCCAGGTGCCCTGGGTGTACTCCGGAATGTGCATCGCGTGCAGGTACAACTCGCCGTCGCGCTCCTGGGCGAACGCGTCGACCAGCGACGCCCGCCCGGCCCGCAGCGACTTGACCTCGGTGCCGGTGAGCGCCATGCCCGCCTCGTACGTGTCGAGGATCGAGTAGTCGTGGCGTGCCTTCTTGTTGGAGGCGACCACCTTGCGCCCCTTTTCCCGTGGCATCGGTGCCACCCCCTCTCCTCCGACGTCCGTGGCCGGGGCCACCCCGGCCGGACAACCGATCATGCTACCTGAATGACAAGGACCCTCCCGCGCCGTTTATTTCCGGCCGCGGGAGGGTCCCCGGGAGACGACGGGACGACCCGTACGGTGCCTAGACCCGCAGGTAGAAGCGGAGGGTGATCCAGGCGGTGGCGGCGCTGATCAGGCCACCGACGCCGGCCATCAGCGGGAAGACGAACAGGATGTCACCCCAGCTGATCGGCGACATCAGGCCCTGCAACGCTCTGAGCGATCCGTCGAAGAGCAGATACTTCGCCGCGACCAGGGCCACCAGGCCGAGCAGTGAGCCGATCAGGCCGGCCACGACGGCCTCCAGCACGAACGGCGCCTGGATGAACCAGTTGGACGCGCCGACCAGCTTCATGACCGCCACCTCACGCCGCTTGCTGTACGCGGCGACCTGGATGGTGTTGGCCACCAGGAGCAGCGCGGCGACGGCCATCACGATCGCGGCGGCCAGGGCGATGTTCTGGATCGCGGTGAGGACGTCGAAGATCTTGTCCAACAGTCGACTCTGGTCGACGATCTCGTCGACGCCCTCGGTGTCCTTGTACTTGTCGTAAATGTCCTTGTACTGCTCCGGGTTGACCAGCTTCAGCCGGAACGACTCGGGCAGCTGGTCCGGCTTGACCGCGTTCACCAGGTCCGGTGCGTCCTGGTACATCTCCTGGAACTTCTTGTACGCCTCGTCCTTGTTGACGTAGGTGACAGCCTTGACCAGGGGGTCGCCGTCCAGCTGGGCGTTCAGGTCGGTGCGCTGCTGCTCGCTCACCTCCTGGTTCAAGAAGATCGAAACCTCGATGTTCTTGTAGTAGAGGTCCTTCATGTCGTCAACCTGGCGGTACATGAGACCGCTGGCACCGAGCATGGTCAGCGAGACCGCCATCGTGATGATCATCGCGACAGTCATGGTCACGTTGCGCCACAGTCCGACCAGTACCTCGGACAGGACGTATTTCACGCGCATCGGGATTTCCTCCGGGTCTCCGGCATGAAGTGTTCGTCGTCAGGCTGCGCAGGGGTGGAGCGCCGGCTCACCCGTAGACGCCGCGGGCCTGGTCACGCACGATGCGGCCGCTCTCGATCTCGATGACGCGGCGGCGCATCTGGTTCACGATGTTGGAGTCGTGGGTGACCATCACGACGGTCGTGCCGGTGCGGTTGATCCGGTCCAGCAGGCGCATGATCTCGATCGAGGTGTCCGGGTCCAGGTTTCCCGTCGGCTCGTCCGCCAGCAGGATCAGCGGGCGGTTCACGAAGGCCCGGGCGACGGCGACCCGCTGCTGCTCACCACCGGAGAGCTCGTGCGGGTAGCGGTGCTCCTTGCCACCGAGCCCGACCAGCTCCAGCACCTCCGGCACGACCCGGCGGGCAACCGCCTTGGTCTTGCCGATCACCTCAAGGGCGAACGCCACGTTCTCGTACGCGGTGCGGTTCGGCAGCAGCCGGAAGTCCTGGAAGACACAGCCGATCGAGCGCCGGAAGTGGGGTCGCTTCCAGGAACGCATCGAGGTGACGTCCTTGCTGTTGACGATGACCCGCCCCTTGTTCGGGGCGACCTCGTGCAGCAGCATCTTGATGATCGTGGACTTGCCGGAGCCGGATGGACCGATGAAGAAGACGAACTCGCCCTTCTCGATCGAGACGGACACGTTGTCGAGCGAAGGCCGGGACGCCTTCGGGTACGTCTTCGTCACTTGCTCAAGCTGAATCACGGGTGGTGAGTCTACGCGGTGTAACAACTTAGCCAAGCCCCACGCCCCGCAGAAGCGGCGCGCGTCGTCGATTCAGGCCTCTACCTGGAGATCGATGACGCGCTCCGCCCGCGAGCCGTCACGCACCGTTGCCGGCGAGCTGCCGCTGCTTGCGCCAGCGGATGCCAGCCTCGATGAAACCGTCCAAGTCGCCGTCGAAGACCGCGCTCGGATTGCCGGTCTCCTGCTCGGTTCGGAGATCCTTCACCATCTGATACGGGTGCAGGACGTAGGAGCGCATCTGGTCGCCCCACGAACCGGCGGCGTTCTCCTTGAGACCCTCCAGCTTGGCCTGCTCCTCCTGGCGCTTGCGCTCCAACAGGCGGGCCTGGAGCACCCGCAGCGCGGAGGCCTTGTTCTGTAGCTGGGACTTCTCGTTCTGGCAGGTCACCACGATGCCGGTCGGAATGTGGGTGAGCCGGACCGCCGAGTCGGTGGTGTTGACGCTCTGCCCACCGGGGCCGGAGGAACGGTAGACGTCGACCCGTACCTCGTTCTCCGGGATGTCGATGTGGTCGGTCTGCTCGGTCACCGGCAGGACCTCGACGCCCGCGAAGCTGGTCTGCCGGCGGCCCTGGTTGTCGAACGGGCTGATCCGGACCAGCCGGTGGGTGCCCGACTCGACACTGAGGGTGCCGTACGCGTAGGGCACCTTGACCGCGAAGGTGGCCGACTTCAGGCCCGCCTCCTCGGCGTACGAGGTCTCGTAGACCTCGGTCGGGTAGCCGTGCCGCTCCGCCCAGCGCAGGTACATCCGCAGCAGCATCTCGGCGAAGTCCGCCGCGTCCACGCCACCGGCGCCGGCCCGGATGGCGATCAGCGCCTCCCGGGAGTCGTACTCGCCGGAGAGCAGGGTGCGGACCTCCATCTCCTGGATGGCCTTGGTCAGCCCGGTGATCTCCACCTCGACCTCGGTCAGCACACCCGGGTCGGATTCGGCCTCGGCCAGCTCCAGCAGCACCCGGGCGTCGTCGAGCTGGGAGCGCAGGCTGCCCAGCTTGCTGATCTCGCCGTTGACGTACGACAGCTGCGAGGTCACCTGCTGCGCCTTGGCCTGGTCGTCCCACAGGTCAGGGGCGGACGCCTCCTGCTCCAGGCGGGCCTTGTCCTCGTGCAGGCGGTCCAGGTTGAGGACGGCCTCGATGTTGCGCAGGGTCGCGTCGAGTTCCTTGAGCTGTTCGGCGTAATCGGCAGCGGTCACAACAGACAAGCGTACTGTGCCGCGGCCGGAGCAGCTCGTTCCGTATGCGGGAACCCGCCGATCATCACCCGACGGGGGCGGACTTCAGCCACGACAGCGCCGCTCGGTGGTAGGCGACCGCGAACTCCAGCGCGCTGGCGTCGTACGTCTCGCCGTCCCGTTTGGCGTTCTTGACCTGTTCCCGTACCTGCGCCAGGGCCTCGGTGTGGTATTCGTTGGCGGAGGCGTACAGGCTCTTGAGCTGGCTGGCGGAGTGCAGGTTGCCGAAGGCCATCCGGAGCGCGATCGGGTTGCGGATGGTGTCCCGCCCCGGGTTCTCCGCCAACCAGCGGGAAAATGTCCGTTTTCCGCTGGCGGTGAGCGCGTACGGCTGGCTCATCCGCGGGCCCGGCTTGCCGAGCCGCACGTAACCCCGCTCGGCCAGCACCGGCAACTCCCGGTAGACCTGACTGCGGGTCATCGACCAGTACGGCGCCAGTCGGCGCTCTGCGGCGGCCATCAACTGGCCGCCTGTCATTGGACCCTCGTGGAGCAGCCCGAGCAGGGCCGCCGCCGTGGGGTTGACTCCGGATTCCGCCATGCCCGTTACGCTGCCACTTTGCGCTGCCGGCGTCCAGGATTTGGCGGTTTGCCACTCGACAGGTCTTCCTAAGTGCACTGTCGGCGGCAGACTGTCCGTTGAGGACTATCGATGGATTGCGGCGACCGGGCCGCCCGCCGACAGCGCTGCGCGCACCGCCGGCGGGGTGTGGCAGGTCAGCCCATGTGGGGGTACGTGTGGTCGGTCGGCGGAACGAAGGTCTCCTTGATCGTCCGCGGTGACAGCCAACGGACCAGGTTGAGCCAGGAGCCCGCCTTGTCGTTGGTGCCACTGGCCCGGGCGCCGCCGAACGGCTGCTGCCCGACGACCGCCCCGGTGGGCTTGTCGTTGATGTAGAAGTTGCCCGCCGCGTACCGCATCCGCTCGCCGACCGCGTCGATCACCCGGCGGTCGGTGGCGAAGACCGACCCGGTCAGCGCGTACGGGGCGATCGACTCGGCCTGCGCGACCACATCGTCGAAGCGCGCGTCGTCGAACACGTGCACGCCCAGGATCGGCCCGAAGTACTCGGTGGTGAAGGTTTCGTGGGCGGCGTCGGCGCACTCGAAGAGCGTCGGCCGGACGAAGTAGCCGACCGAGTCGTCGGCGGTGCCGCCGGCCAGCACCCGGCAGGAGTCGTCACCGGCGATCAGCTCCAACGCGGCGGTGTGCCGGGCGAACGCCCGGTCGTCGATCACCGCGCCGCCGAAGTTGCCGAAGTCGGCCACGTCGCCGTAGGTCAGCGAGTCCGCGGTGGCGGCCAGGCGGTCCCGCAGCCCACCCTCCCAGAGCGAGCGCGGCACGTACGCCCGGGAGGCCGCCGAGCACTTCTGGCCCTGGTACTCGTAGGCGCCACGGATCAGCGCGGTGTGCAGGGCGTCCACGTCGGCGCTGGTGTGCGCGACCACGAAGTCCTTGCCGCCGGTCTCGCCGACCAGTCGGGGGTAGCCCCGGTAGCGCGCGATGTTGTCGCCGACGGTCCGCCACAGCTGCTGGAAGACCTTGGTCGAGCCGGTGAAGTGGATCCCGGCCAGGTCCGGGTCGGCGAGCACGACGTCGGAGACCTCCTCGCCCCGGCCGGTCACCATGTTGATCACGCCGGGCGGCAGGCCGGCGGCCTCGAACAGCCGCATGGTGAAGTGCGCGGCGAACTGCTGGGTCGGGCCCGGCTTCCAGATCACGGTGTTGCCCAGCAGGGCCGGCGCCGACGGCAGGTTGCCGGCGATGGCCGTGAAGTTGAACGGGGTGACCGCGTAGACGAAGCCCTCCAACGGGCGGTGGTCGAAGCGGTTCCAGACGCCGGGCGACGACGCCGGCTGCTCCTCGAGCAGGCGGCGGGCGAAGTGCACGTTGAACCGGAGGAAGTCGATGAACTCGCAGGCCGCGTCGATCTCCGCCTGGATCGCGGTCTTCGACTGGCCGAGCATGGTGGCGGCGTTGAGGGTGTCGCGCCACGGGCCGGCGAGCAACTCGGCGGCCCGCAGGAAGATCGCGGCGCGCTCCTCGAACGGCAGCGCCCGCCACATCGGGGCGGCGTCCTTGGCCGCCTTGATCGCGGCGCGGGCGTCGTCGTGGGTGGCGTGCGCGGTCACGCCGAGCACGTGGGCGTGCTTGTGCGGCTGCACCACGTTGATCGGGTCACCGGCGGCCATCCGCTGCTCGCCGCCGATGGTCATCGGCAGGTCGATGCGTTCGGCGGCCAGCTCGGTCAGCCGCCGCTGGAGCCGCTCCCGGTCTCCGCTGCCCGGCTCGTAGTTGCGAACCGGCTCGTTGCGCGGCTCGGGTACGGAGAACACGGCATCCATCAACGCTCCTGGCGATGTCGACAGCGATGGCGAAATCGGACCCACGGGCACCGACCGGACGGCCGGGCACCGGACGCCGCACAGGGTGGCCGGGCAGCGACGGGACCTCCCCTGATTCTTCCATGCGGCCCTGGTCACCTCACCTCCACCACCGCCCTGTCGCCAAGGACCGGTCCGCCCTTCAACCCTTACCGCCCGGTCTCGATCGGGTGACCCGTACACCCGGGACGCCGGCACGGCGGGTGGCTGCCTTGCGAGCGCCAAGCTGGTCGTACCCAGGGTCGACGGGCACTCCGCCGGGTCCGCGTACCCTGAATGGCGGTGACCTGCCGCCTCGAAGGGGAGACGATGACCAAGCAGCCCGGCCGCGTCCCAGCCGCGGAGTCGGACCAGCCGGCGGTCGACGCCACCCCCGAGGGTCGGTCGGCGCCCGCGCCCGGCGCGGCGGTGCTCGCGCTGCTGACGCTCGGCTGGCTGGCCGCGATGCTCTGGTCGACCCGGGAGGCCATCACCTCGGCCGCCGAGGGGATCACCGCGATCAGCCTGTCCGCGTTCGCCCTGCCCGGCGTGATCTCGGCCGCGTTGGTGGCCGGGGCCGCCACCGCCCTGGCCTTCGGCAACCTGCTGTCCCGCCGGTACGGCGACTCGATCACCCTGCGGTTCGTCGGCGCGATCGGCGCCGGAATGCTGGTCGGGCTGGCCGCCGCGCTGGCGATCAACCTCACGTACTTCGACACCTCGACCACCAACGTGATCGCCGGCACCACGGCGGCCGCCGCGATCATCGGCGGCGCGGCCGCCGGTGCGCGGACGGCCCCGGCGGTCGGGGCCGTGGTGACGGCCGCGCTGGGCACGCTGATCTTCGTGGTGGCGTTCAGCCGCGCCCGGGACCCGCTGTTCAACCTCTTCGGCGCGGGCGACACCCAGCAGTCCCTGGTCGACGCCGCCAAGTGGGTCTCGCGCACCGAGTCGCTCGTGGCTGGGCTGCTGGCCGGGCTGCTCGCCTTCGGCTACCTCACCTGGGCGCGGCGGCGAGCCCTGCGGCGTGACCCGAGCGCGGCGGCGCTGCGCTGGCCGGCGTACCTGCTCGCCGGCGCCGGGCCGGGGCTCCTCCTGCTGCTCGCCGAGGTGATCATCCGGATCGGCGGCCGGTCACTCCTGGACCTGGCCAGCGCGCTCAGCGAGGCCGACGCGGTGGCACAGACCTCGCTGGGCACCTCACGGGTGGACAACGGCATCTGGGTGCTGTTCGTGGGGGCGCTGACCGCGCTCATCGCGTTCGGCCGCACCCTCGGGCCGACCCCCGACGATGAGCCCATCTCGGCCAACGGCCCGGACGCCGCTCCGGACCCGACCGCACCCGTCAGCCCGGTTGAGACGGCCGATGCGGGCGAGTCGGACGCGGCCGATCCGGACGCCGTCGACGCCGGTCCGGCCCGGGTCGATCCGGCCCGCTGACAGCTACTGCACGCGCTGGCCGGCCACTACGGTGTCTGCCGGTGGCCCACGCTGGCCCGTCCCCGGGTCAGTCCGCGGCGCGTAGCAGCAGGTCCAGCTCCGACACGTCGTACCACTCCAGCTCGTGGTCCTCGGCGCCGTCGACGGTGAACTGCGCGTCCGGGTCCCCGGCTGCGGCCTCGGCAACCACGTCGGCCGCCGCGGCGACCTCCTCGACGGCGTCCGCGCCGTCGACATGGATCGCCGCGACAGCGCCCTGCGGCACAGTGCCGGCCAACATCACCGTGCTGGAGCCCAGCTCATCGTCGCCCCGACCGAGCGCGGCCGGGGGTAGGTCGACCGAGACGACCACTCGGCGGCGGGGCGCGGCCGGGTCGGCCCGGAGCAGGTGCAGCGCGTCCTGGGCGGCCCGGGTGAACGCGACGTACTCCAACTCCTCCTCGTCGCCCTCGGCGTACCATTCACGCAGCGCCGGGGTCACGGCGTGCGCCCGTTCGGCGGTCAGCCCCTGCTCGCGCAGGCGGGCCAGCATCGGTACGGTCGCCGGCACGTACACCCGGACAAGCTCGTCGGTCACCGGTCGTCTCCCCGCTCACAGTCCTCCACCGGCGGCCGCCGGCACGGGCGCAGATCATGCCGCACGCCGTGACCGTCATACACCTCGCCTGCGGTCGGAGGAAGTTTTCCACCGGTGTGTCCGCCGGTGTGTCCGCCGCTGTTTGGCCTGCATTCGGCCGGCCGGTGTTGGGCGGTGGGGCTTGTCGGTGGCAAACTGAGGCAAACGACATCAACCCCGGGAGTTGTCTGTGGAGCCGAGGTTCCTGCTGCTCTCCGACGTGGCCACCGAGCTGAACGTGTCGGACTCGCAGGTCTACCACATGGTCCGCAGCGGGGAGCTGCCGGCGATCAAGATCGGCGGGCGCGGGCAGTGGCGGGTCGAGCGCGCCCGGCTGGAGGAGTACATCGCCCAGAAGTACGCCGAGACCGCCGACTGGGTTCGCGGCAACCCCCTCGTCGACCGCGAGCCCGAGTAGCCGCGAGCCGCAGGTCACTCCCACCCAGTCAGGTCCCGCCCAGTCAGGTCCCGCCCGACTCGGCTCGCCGGCGCGATGGCGCCGCCCCGACCTGCCGTTCCACCGGCCCGCCCGCCACCTGCAGCCCAGCCCGCCAACCTGCTGCTCTGCCCGCCGGCCCGCCGCCGCGCTGGCGTGCCGGGCTGACCTGGTCTGGCTTGCCGGGCTGGGCTGGCGTGCCGGGCTGGCGTGCCGCGCTGGCGTGCCGCGCTGGCGTGCCGCGCTTGGCTGGCGTGCCGGGCTGGCGTGATCCACTCCAGATCGCCGACATTGGGGCGTCCGACCTGCTCGGATGCCGCAATATCGGCGATCTGGAGTCGATCACGCCCGCGTGGCAGGCGATTCCCCTCTTGAGCATTGACCGGGGCCGTTCTATCGCTCAGAATCGGAACTGTCGGAGGCAAACGAAAGCAAACGCAAGATCATAGGGGGCAGCGATGAGCGAGCGGCGACCCGGTCCCTCCCGACCACCCGTGCGGCTGCGCGCGGTCCCGCCCATCGACCCGCCATACCCGGACGAGACGTACTGGCCGGCGCCCACGCACGGCCAACTCGCCCTCGACCTGTTCGCCGCGAACCGACCGGACCCGGTCCGGCCCGCGGAGCGGCGCGCGGTCCTCCGCCGAGTGCCCACCCGACCCACCACCCACCCCGGCGCCCCGTTGCCACCGGCGACCGCCCCCGAGGCGACGCGGGCCGCGCACCGCTTCGTCGGCATGTGCCTGGAGGTGGTCAACGGCTACCGGTCACCGGCGCAGATCCGCCCACTGCTCGACCCGGGCCGTGCCGTCGAACTGCTCACCGAACTCGCGCGGGCGACCGGGCGGGCGGGGCCGAGCCGCCGCCGTGCCGCCCGGCCAGCGGTCCGACTGCTCCGGCTGCGACTCTGCGAGCCTCGGGAGGCTGCGGTCGAGGCGGCTGCCGTCCTCACCGGCGCGGGCGGTCAGAGCTGGGCCATGGCGCTGCGCCTGGAGCACCGCCGGGGGCGCTGGCTCTGCACCGCCCTGCACGTCCTCTGACAGCGGCCCCCACACGGCGCCCTACGAGCCGCCTCCTGGCCAGGGCTGTTCGCGGCCCCAACACCGGATACCGCTCCCCTGATCACCTCGACTTCCTGGAAGTCGGGCCATCGGGCAAGGGCGGATACACCGACTTCCGGGAAACCGTGACGATCTTCATCGAGCAGGGCACCCAACCCGGGAACACCGGCGCAGAGGCGCGGCGTCGTGCGTGGCCGGCGGCGTTGGGGCCGACCACGCGAGGTGCGCCGAACCCAGCGGCGCCGTGCGTGCGCCGGTGCACCGTCCGGCGTTGAGGGCCGACCACGCGAGGTGCGCCGAACCCAGCGGCGTCGTACGTGCGCCGGTGCACTGTCCGGCGTTGGTGGCCGACCACACGAGGTGCGCGCCGAACCCGGCGGCGCCGTTCGGAAGGCCGGAGACGCCGACAGGCCCCGGCCTGATGGGCCGGGGCCTGTCGGGACGTGCTGTCGGTCAGTTGCCGCCGTTGGGGGCACCGTGGCAGCGCTTGTACTTGCGACCCGAGCCACAGGGGCACGGCGCGTTGCGGGACGGGCCGTTGCTCGCCTCGGCCTGGTTGGGAGCTGCCCGACGGGAAGCTGCCGACGGGACCGCCGGACCGCGCAGCCCGGAGCCCGGCCGCTGCGGCGAGGACGGAGCATTGCGACCCGGTGCCGCCGGGGCACCCGGTGCCGGACGACCCACGCCGAGCGCCGGCGCCTGCTGCTCCGCCTGCTCGACGGCGACCGCGCCGGGGCTGGACTCGCCGTCGATGGTCGGGGCGGAATATTGCAGGCCCTGCCGCTGCGGCGCCCGGTTGAGGCCCTTGGCCCGGATCTCGACCGGCTTGTCGAGCAGCGTGACCTCGTCCGACTCCTCGGCGGCTTCCGGTTCGGTGACCTGGACATCCATGTTGTAGAGGAAACCGACAGTCTCCTCCTTGATGCCGTCCATCATGGTGGCGAACATGTCGAAGCCCTCGCGCTGGTATTCCACCACCGGGTCGCGCTGGGCGTACGCCCGGAGGTTGATGCCCTCCTGGAGGTAGTCCATCTCGTAGAGGTGCTCACGCCACTTGCGGTCGATCACCTGGAGCAGGACCATCCGCTCGAGCTGACGCACCCCCTCGGCGCCGAGCTGCTCCTCGCGGCGGTCGTACGCGGCGTGCGCGTCCTCCTTGAGGCGGGCGATCAGGAAGTCGGCGTCCATGCCGCTCCGGGAGCCGCCGGCCTCCTCCTCCATCTCCTCGATCGTCACGCCGACCGGGTAGAGCTGCTTGAGGTTGGACCAGAGCTGCTCAAGGTCCCAGTCCTCGCCGTAACCGTCGGAGGTGGCACCCCGCACGTACGCCTCGACCGTTTCGTCGATCATGTTGCGGACCTGCTCGGACAGGTCCTCGCCGTTGAGCACCCGCAGCCGCTCGGCGTAGACGACCTTGCGCTGCTTGTTGAGCACCTCGTCGTACTTGAGCACGTTCTTGCGGATCTCGGCGTTCTGGCCCTCGATCTGGGCCTGGGCGCTCTTGATCTGCCGGGTGACCATCTTGGACTCGATGGGCACGTCCTCCGGGATGTTGAAGCGCTCCATCACCGCCTCGACCGCACCGGCCCGGAAGCGCCGCATCAGCTCGTCCTGCAGGGACAGGTAGAAGCGGGACTCGCCCGGGTCACCCTGCCGGCCGGCGCGACCGCGCAGCTGGTTGTCGATCCGTCGGGACTCGTGCCGCTCGGTGCCCAGCACGTAGAGGCCGCCGGCAGCGGAGACCTCGTCCGCCTCGGCGTCGCAGGCCTGCTTCCACGTGGGAAGGACCTCCTCCATCGCCTTGGCGTACTCCTCCTCGTTCTCCAGCGGGTCGAGGCCGCGCTGGCGCAGCTCGTTCGCCGCGAGGAACTCGGGGTTGCCGCCGAGCAGGATGTCGGTGCCACGGCCGGCCATGTTGGTGGCCACGGTGACCGCGCCCTTACGCCCGGCCTGGGCGACGATCTCGGCCTCCCGCGCGTGGAACTTGGCGTTCAGCACGTTGTGCGGGATGCCCCGTCGGCGCAGCAACTGGGACAGGATCTCGGAGTTTTCCACCGAGACGGTGCCGACCAGCACCGGCTGGCCCATCTGGTGCCGCTCGGCGATGTCCTCGATTACCGCGTTGAACTTGGCCTTCTCGGTCTTGTAGATGACGTCCGGCCGGTCCTCGCGAACCATCGGGCGGTGGGTCGGGATCGTCACGACGCCGACCTTGTAGACCTTGTTGAACTCGCTCGCCTCGGTCTGCGCCGTACCGGTCATCCCGGACAGCTTCTCGTAGAGGCGGAAGTAGTTCTGGAGGGTGATGGTGGCCAGGGTCTGGTTCTCCTGCTTGATCTCCACCCCCTCCTTGGCCTCGATCGCCTGGTGCATGCCCTCGTTGTAGCGACGGCCGTGCAGGATGCGACCGGTGAACTCGTCGACGATCAGGACCTCACCGTCGCTGACGATGTAGTCCTTGTCGCGCTTGTAGAGCTCCTTGGCCTTGATGGCGTTGTTGAGGTAGCCGACCAGCGGAGTGTTCACCGACTCGTACAGGTTGTCGATGCCGAGCCGGTCCTCGACCTTGGCGACGCCGCGCTCGGTCACCGCGATGGTGCGCTTGGAGTGGTCGACCTCGTAGTCGCCCTCGCCGTCGGTGCCGGGCTGGAGGCGGGCCACCACACCGGCGAACTCGCCGTACCAGCGGGCCGAGTGCTCGGCCGGGCCGGAGATGATCAGCGGGGTGCGTGCCTCGTCGATCAGGATGGAGTCGACCTCGTCGACGACCGCGAAGTTGTGGCCGCGCTGGACCAGCTCATCCTTCGACCAGGCCATGTTGTCGCGCAGGTAGTCGAAGCCGAACTCGTTGTTGGTCCCGTAGGTGATGTCGCACTCGTAGGCGGCCTTGTGCTCGGTGGCCGGCCGGTTGGGCAGCACCACGCCGACGGTCAGCCCGAGGAACTCGTGCACCCGACCCATCCACGCCGCGTCACGCTGGGCGAGGTAGTCGTTGACGGTGATCACGTGGACGCCCTTGCCGGACAGCGCGTTGAGGTAGACGGCCATGACCGAGGTCAGCGTCTTACCCTCACCGGTCTTCATCTCGGCGATGTTGCCGAAGTGCAGCGCCGCCCCGCCCATCACCTGGACGTCGTACGGGCGCTGGCCGAGCACCCTGGCGGCCGCCTCGCGGGCCACCGCGAACGCCTCCGGCAACAGGTCGTCGAGGGTCTCGCCCTCGTCGAGCCGCTCCCGGAACTGTTCGGTCATGCCGGCCAGTTCCTCGTCGGTGAGGTTGATGTAGTCGTCCTCGATCGAGCTGACGGCATTGGCGATGGCCTTGAGCCGCCGCACCATGCGGCCCTCGCCCGCGTTAAGGACCTTTTCCAGAATCGACACGGATCAACGCTCCCCTAGACAGTCTCGAACCATCGTAGGCGCTCCCTCGGCGCAATGGTCACTGGTGGCGGTGGTCCATCCCGCCGAACCCGACATAACTCGCGTGCTGGCGACGATATCCGGTTACGCCGTCGGCGAACGTTCCGGCACGATGCACGGGTGGAGCCAGTGGAGATCACCGAGGACGGCGTGCTGCTGCGGCCCTGGCAGGAGGCGGACGCCGACGCCGTGCACCGTGCGTGCCAGGACCGCGACATTCAGCGCTGGACTACCGTACCGCGCCCATACCGACCGGAACACGCACACGGTTTCGTCACCGAACTCAGCCGGCGGGCCTGGGCGGAGGGCACCGGGGCGCCGTTCGCGGTCTGCGACCCGGCGACCGGGGAGTTGCTCGGCTCGTGCGGTCTGACCTCCATCACCGGTGACGGCACCGGCACGATCGGCTACTGGACGACTCCCCAGACGCGCGGGCGGGCAGTGATGGTCCGGGCCACCCGGGCGGTGGCCCGCTGGTCGTTCCGGACGCTCGGCCTACGCCGGCTGATCTGGCAGGCGGAGGTGGGCAATCACGCCTCCCGGCTGGTCGCGCTCCGCGCCGGGTTCCGGATCGACGGTCGGGTTCGGCTGGCCGACCTGCCGGACGGCGGCCCGGACGCCTGGATCGGCTCGCTGCTGCCCGGCGAGGTGCCCGAGCCCGGATCCGCCGGTCCGGCCGGCCGGGGCACTCTGGTGGCTCGCCGGGCCGCCGTCTTCGGCCGCCCCCAGCCGACCCTGTTCGCCACGGCCCCGGTCGGCGAGCTGCGAATCCGGCCGATGGAGGAGCAGGATCTGGACGCCGTGGTGCAGACCTGCCAGGACCCGGAGACGATCCGCTGGACCACGGTTCCGGATCCGTACGAGCGCGCCGACGCGCAGTGGTACCAGGGCTTCGGTCAGGATGCCTGGGCTCGGGGGGACGCCGCCTGTTTCGTGATCGCGGACCAGGCCGACCGGTACGTCGCCTCGCTCGACCTGCGCCTCTCCCCAGCCGATCCGCTGCTCGCCGACGTGGGTTTCATGACCGCTCCGGCATTCCGCGGCCGGGGTTACCTGCCGGCGGCGCTGATCGCGCTCAGCGCCTGGGGGTTCACCACGCTGGGCCTGGCGCGGATCGAGTGGAAGGCGAACGTGGGCAACAAGTCCTCCCGCCGGGTCGCCGAGAAGGCCGGATTCACGTTCGAGGGAACCGCCCGGGGTGGCCTACAGCACCGCGGCGAGCGGATGGACGTCTGGGTGGCCGCGCTGCTCGCCGAGGATCTGACGTGACAGGGCAGCCGGTCGTCGAGGCGCACGGGGTGCGACTACGGCCGTTCCGGGCCGACGACGTCGCGGACGTGGTCGACGGCTGCGCGGACCCGCTCAGCCAGCGTTTCGTGTCGAGCCTGCCGACGCCGTACACCGAGGTCGACGCCCGTTGGTGGTTGGACGCGGGGGCGCCCGCGGTCTGGGCCGGGGGCGGCGCCGCGTACGCCATCGCGGACCCGGGCACCGACCGGCTGCTCGGCGGGGTCGGCCTGAACAACCCGGTGCCGGGCCGGAGCCAGGCCGAGATCGGCTATTGGGTACGGCCGACGGCACGCGGGCGTGGGGTGGCCGCCGCCGCCACCCGCGCGTTGGGTGAGCACGCCTTCGCGACCGGGACGCTGCGGCTGGAACTGCTGACCGAGTTAGAGAACGCGGCCAGCCAGCGGGTCGCCCTGGCCGCCGGTTTCCGGTACGAAGGCCTGCGCCGGTCCGCCGGCCAGCACCGGAACGGTGGGCGGCACGACCTGCTGGCCTGGGTACGCCTCGCCGAGGACCCGCCCGGCCCGACCGCTCGCCTGCTGCCCGACCTGCCCGACGGGGTGCTCACCGACCAGGTGGTGGCCCTGCGCCGGGTCGGGCCGGACGAGGCGGAGTTGATGTACCGGCTGCACAGCCGACCCGAGGTGGTGGCGAACCAGGCGCCGCCGGTGCCGCCGACGTGGGAGGCGATCGAGCGGCGCTGTCGGGTCGCGGAGAGCGGGTGGCTGACCGGCGAGATCGCCCGCTTGCTGATCACCGACGTGGCCACCGGCGAGCCGGCGGGCAGTTGCGGATTGTCGTACTCGGACGTGCGCAGCGGCGAAGGGTCGATCGGCTACGCGCTGCTGCCCGAGTGGCGGGGCCGCGGGTACGCAACCCGCGCGGTCCGGCTGCTCGCCGGCTGGGCGTTCGGCCCGGCCGGGATGGCTCGGATCACCGCCGGCACAGTGCCGGAGAACATCGCCTCGCACCGGGTGTTGGAGCGGGTCGGGTTCCAGCGCGAGGCCCTGCAACGGGCCCGGCTTCCCGGCCTGGCCGGCACCCGCCTCGACGACCTGACCTTCGCGCTGCTACCCGCCGACCTCCGCTGACGATCATGGAGTTGTGGTGGGGTACACAGGCCGTGAAACGGTGCGAGCCGCCCACCACAACTCCATGATCGACGCGGGTCAGGCCCTCGATCAGGTAGCGAGGGAGATGATGCCGTAGTCGTAGGCGTGGCGCCGGTAGACGACGCTGGGGCGGCCGGACTCCTTGTCCTGGAACAGGTAGAAGTCGTGGCCGACCAGTTCCATCTCGAACAACGCGTCGTCGATCGTCATCGGCTCCGCCGGGTGCACCTTTTCCCGGGCGATGTGCCACGGCTGCTGGTCGCGCTCCTCCTCCACCCGCTCCGCGACGGCGGTGCCGCCACGGGCGCCGTCACCCGGCGCGCTCAGCGGGGCGGCCACCAGGTCCGCGACCGGCAGGCCGGCGGTGGCGGCGGCGACGGAGATCGGCGCGTGCCGACCCCGGTGTACGCGACGGCGGTCGGCCGCGCGGCGCAGTCGGGTGTCGAGCTTCGCGATGGCCGCGTCGAGCGCGCTGTAGAAGTCGTTCGTGCAGGCCTCGGCCCGGATCACCGGGCCCCGTGACACGCAGGTGATCTCCACCCGCTGGCAGTGGTCGGCCTGGCGCGGATTGCGCTCGTGAAACAGCTCGACATCGATGCGAATCAGTTTGTGGTCGTAGCGTTCGACCTTTGCGAGCTTCTCGGCTACATGCACCCGGTAATGGTCCGGCACTTCGACGTTGCGGCCCTTGACCACGATGTCCACGTGACCTCCTTTGTTCGGCCGTCTTCGATCCGGTAGCCCGGTCGCGCGCCGTGGGGAGACCCGCTGGCGTCGACCGGTCAGTACGGCTACGCCTCCTCTCACCGCCGAGGGCGGGATGGAAAGACCTCCTACCCCCGACAGCGAAACGCTAACTCGTGTTCGTCTGGCCGTCACCCCATGTCGCCAAGACCACCCCGGATTTTCCGCAGCTCATACACCAACGGGTGAAACGGAAACACGGTCGGTTACGAGTGGTGTCTCTTCTCGGTCGCCGCGAGCACTGCGGCGACACTCGGTGCCCACCCGGTGGCGGCCAGCACCCGGGCCGCCGCGGCGAGGGTGACCCCGGTGGTGACGATGTCGTCGAGCAGCACCACGACTGGCGCGCCGCCCGGCACGCCGCGACCGCGCGCCGCGCCGGGCCGGGGCCGGAACGCCGCCTCGGCCGCCGCCGCGCGGCCGGCGCTGTCCAGGGTCACCGAGTCGGGGCGGGGCAGAGCACGCAGCGGCCAGTGCACCCGTACCGGCCAACCACCCCTGCTCAGCCGGGCCGCACAGTGCCGGGCCAACCGGCCCAGGTGGTCGCCGTAGCGGGACCGGGCCGCCGCAGCGGTGTCCGGCACCGGCACCAGCGCCAGCGGACGGACCTCACCGACCGCCGCCGCGACCACCTCGGCGAGCAGCCCGCCGAGCGGGCGGGCAACCCCGTGCCGGCCGTGCTCCTTGTACGCCAGCAGGGCCTCGCGCAGCGGACCGGCGTACGGGCCGAGGGCGACGCAGGGCGGCAGGGCAGGCGGGGCGGGAGTGGGACGAACCGACCGGGGACGCAACGCGGCCAGTGCCGTCACGCAGGCCGGGCAGACTCCGTGCCGCAGGCCCGGGTGGCGCTGCCGACAGCCCGCGCAGTCGGCGGGCAGGACCAGGTCGGCGAGGTCCGCCCAGAGCCCGCGCATGGTGTCAGTAGAGGAAGAACGGGGCGGACGGGTTGCTCGGGCGCACGCCAGCCGGCGGCGGGGTGATGTCCCGTACGCGGTTGGGCTCGATCCGCTCGAACGGGCTGCTGCGGTAGGCCACCCGGTTCGCCTCGTACATGTATGCCCCGCTGGGCGTTCGCACACTGCGGTTGGAGGGGTACGCCGCCAGGTGGTTGACCTTGGCACCCACGTCGGTGCGCAGCGGTGTCTCCAGGGCCCCGTCCACGCTGGTCTCGTAGATCGCCGGCTGGCCGGCCGACCCGGCCACCACCAGCCGATCCTCCCTGATCCAGTCGACCGCGGTCAGGCCGGTCAGTGAGGTGACCAGCGCCCGGGGCGGGCCGATGGACACCCCGCTCCCGGCGCCGTCCAGGTTGACCGCCGCGACGTAGACCTGGCCGCCCGCGATCAACGCGATCCGCTGACCGTCCAACGCGGCGGCCACCGCCGTGACGCCGGCCGCGGGCAGGTTGAGGGGCACCTCGTACATCCGGGCGGCCTCGTCGAAGCGGTAGAGGCGACCGTCGGCCACCACCAGGCCCTGCGCGGGGCGGGCGTCGACCGTCCGCAGCCAGACCGGGCGGCTGATCGAGGCGTACTCGCTGCCGCTCCGGTTGACCACGGCCACCGGAGCGCCGCCGGCGCCCACCGCGAGTCGTTGCCGATCCTTGCCGCTGGTCACCACCATCGCGGCGAGGATCCGACTGTTGGCCCGGGCCAGGTCGGCGGAGACGATGTTGCGATTGACCTCGTCCGCCACCGGCACGGGTCCGCTGAGCTCGCCGACGAAGTCGAGCGGACGGATCGCGCCCTCGTAGACGCCGAACCGCTGCGGGCTCTCCGTCACCGGGTAGAGCGGCACGGCGACCCGGCGCTCGTTCAGATTCTGCACGGGCTGCGAGTTGTTGCGGATCTTCAGCTCCAACTCGCCCGGCAGGTCGCCCAGCGACCACGCGAGCTGCGTGACCAGTTGGTCGACCCTGTTCTGGTCGTCACCGGACATATCCAGGTTGACCTCCCACCGGTTGTTCGCACCGGTGGCGTTGTTGATCAACTCGGTGCCGTCGGGCAGCCCGACGACGCCGGAGCGCAGCCACTCGGACGGCCCACCGACGAGCCACTTCACCACCTCGTTGACCCGCCGCTCGTCCGGCACCGCCAGCGGCAGGTAGCGCTGGTCCGGCACCAGCCGGGTGCGGTCGGAGCTCCAGAAGTAGATCGACTCGTCCTGGTAGTACTGCTGGAGCGCCACGTCACTGAGTAGCAGGACGTTCGGCGCGTCCAGGACGTACAGGCCGGCGCGTTCGTCGTTCTCGGTGCTGCCGAACGCCGCGCTGCGCAGCCGGAACTCGTACTCCGTCTCGGTCGCCACCGGCGGAGCCAGGGTGCCGTTGGTCCGGAGCACGCCGATCTGCTGCACGGCGATCTTGACGGTGGTGGTCGAGTCGCTGTTGAGGGTGAAGACCGTGTCCCCCAGCCGGACCACGGTCAGCGCGACCTCACTGCCCTTCTTCACCTGGAGGCGAGACTTGTGCTCCGGGGCGATGAACTGCGTGACGCGTTCGTAGGCCCGGTCCGGCTCACCCGCGGCGGCGGACAGGAAGTTGCGCACGAACGCCTCGGTGTCGCTGCCGCTGGCCGTACGCGACGGCGGCTCGCTGCGTCGGCCGTTGACCGACCCGGCCTCGGTAGCGGTGCCGGCCTTGCCGTCCACCCGCACGTCGGACCGGGCCGGGATGCCACACCCGGCGCTGAGCAGCAGCGCCGCACCGAACGCGCCGAGCAGGGGCCGGGCCTTCACGAGCGCACCTCCGCGGGCTGCTCGTCGCCGGTCGGTGCCGGGCCGACCGCCAGCGCGCCGCCCGTGCCGGGCCCGATGGCCAGCGGGCCGCCGTCGCGAGGGCCGCCGAACGGCAGCGCCGCGTCGGCGGGCACCAGGCGCAGCGGCGAGGTGGTCAGCCGGTCACCGGCACGGGCCGGCAGGGTGAGCCGGAACTGGGCGCCCTGCCCCGGTGCGCCCCACGCCTCCAGCCAACCGCCGTGCAGACGGGCGTCCTCCAGGCTGATCGACAGGCCCAGCCCGGTGCCCCCGGTCTGCCGGGCACGGGACGGGTCCGCCCGCCAGAACCGGTTGAACACCAGCTTCTCCTCGCCCACCTTGAGCCCCACACCGCGGTCGCGGACGGTGATCGCCACTGCGGTCTCGTCGATGCCGAGCGTGATCAGCACCGGTCGGGCCTCGCCGTGCTCGACGGCATTGCCGACCAGGTTGCGCAACACCCGCTCGACGCGGCGCGGGTCGACCTCGGCGATCACCGGCGTGCCCGGCAGGTCCAACTCGATCGGGACACCCACCCGCTCGGCCAGGCCAGCCAGCCGGTCGACCACCCGGTGCACCACCGGCACCAGATCGGTCGGTTCGGCGTCCAGCATGGCGAACCCCGCGTCGAACCGGCTGATCTCCAACAGGTCGGTGAGCAGTTCCTCGAAGCGGTCCAGCTCGGCCTGGAGCAGCTCGGCGCTGCGGGCCACCGCCGGGTCGAACTCGTCGCGCTCAGCGAAGATCAGGTCGGCCGCCATCCGGACCGTGGTCAACGGGGTACGCAGCTCGTGCGACACGTCGGAGGTGAACCGACGCTGCAACCGGGACATCTCCTCCAGGCGGAGGATCTGCCGTTGCAGGTTGGTCGCCATCTGGTTGAACGAGGCGGCGAGCAGGGCGAGGTCGTCCTCGCCGTTGACCACCATCCGCTGGTCGAGCAGGCCGGCGGAGAGCCGCTGGGCGGTGCGCGCGGCAACCCGGACCGGGTTTACGACAAGCCGGGTGACAAGGGCGGCGAGCAGGCCCAGCAGGATCACCAGGGCGACGCCGGTGGCGACGACTGTGGCTCGGGCATCGGCCGCGGTGGCGTCCTGCCGCGTCAACGGCACGAGGTAGTAGAGCTCGATCTGACCGAAGCGGGTCGGCACCGGCGAGCCGTACACCAGGTATTTGGTCGGATCGCCGGTGAGCCGACCGGTGCGGATCTGGCTGGCCACCTGGCCGCTGGCGACCGCGGCCCGCAGTTCCTTGCTGATCAGCGGCTGGACGTTCGCCGCGGGCGCCGTGCGGGCCTGGATGATGGCCGGGTAGCCCTCGGCGGTGATCGCCACCACCACCCCGCTGGTCTGCTGGGGGTCGCCGCCGGCCAGGTAGTTGACCGTGTTGTCGATGGTCTCCTGGAGCTGCGCCTCCTGCGGCTGGCCGTAGAGGGAGACCTGCTTGGCCGCGTAGCTCGCGCCGCCCTCCACCCGCTGCCGGACGTCCGTGCGGGCGTTGTCCAGCAGGATCGTGGTGATCTTGTCAGCGATCAGGTACGCGAAACCGCCGACCAGCAGGCTGGACGCGACCAACGTGATGGTCACCACCCGGACCTGGAGTGAGCGGCGCCAGGTCTTGTGCACCCGGGCCACCACCCGGGCGGCCCGCCCGCTCACCGCACGCCAGAGCTCCCGGCCAGCGCCGGGCGGGCGGATGGCCGTGCTCTGGGGGTGCGTAGGCGGGGGGATCGACACAGTGTGACCAGGCTATCCGGTCCCCGCCTTGTAGCCCACGCCCCGCACGGTGAGGATGATTTCCGGCCGCTCCGGGTCCGGCTCGATCTTGGCGCGCAGTCGCTGCACGTGCACGTTGACCAGACGGGTGTCGGCCGCGTGCCGGTAGCCCCAGACCTGCTCCAGCAGCACCTCGCGGGTGAAGACCTGACGCGGCTTACGGGCGAGCGCGACCAGCAGGTCGAACTCCAGCGGAGTCAGCTTCACCTCCTCGTCGTTGCGGCTGACCGTGTGGGCCGGCACGTCGATGGTGATCTGGTTGCCGGGCGGCCCGATGGTCAGCATCTCCGGTGCCACGTCCTCGCCCCGGCGCAGCCGGGCACGCATCCGGGCGACCAGCTCCTTGGGCTTGAACGGCTTGACCACGTAGTCGTCGGCCCCGGATTCCAGGCCGAGCACCACGTCGACGGTGTCGCTCTTGGCGGTCAGCATGACGATCGGCACGCCGGATTCGGCCCGGATCGACCGGGCAACGTCAATGCCGCTCATTCCGGGCAACATCAGGTCGAGCAGGACGATATCTGGACGACTGTCGCGAAAAGCCGCCAACGCCCGCTCGCCGTCGGCCACGAACGAGGGCAGGAAACCCTCGCTACGCAGCACGATGCCGAGCATCTCGGCGAGTGCGGGGTCGTCGTCGACCACCAGGACCCGGGCTCTCATGGGATTAATATTGCATCCCCATTCAGTTCGGTGGGACCGGCGTCACCCGGCACGGATAGCGCCGCCGGTAACACGTGCATCCCGACCCGCGGCGGCGGCGCCACGGGGTGCGGGGGCTCGGCGCGCAGAGATCCGCACCGGGCCGCCACCATGATCCCCCTTCGGCGCCGCCCGGCGCCACCGCTACCTCCGGCCGGTCGCGCTGTCGCGATCACGACGGAGGTCGGCCGACGAGCGCCCGACCCCCGTGGTCCCCACCCTCGCGCACCCCGGGCGGGGAGGCGAACAGTTCCCTGGACCGCCCGACGGCAGGCCACCTCGAGACGCTGTGGAAGGATCGCCGCCGTGAGGGGATTCCTGCCGTGGCTGACGGTGCTGGCCGTCGTGCTGCTGCTCAGCGCGCTGCGCCTGCGGGCCCTGGCCACCGTCGTGTCGGTCGGCTGGCTGGCCTGGTGCGTGTGGACGTGGTTCCGCCCCACCCGCCGCGGCCCCCGATCGGGCTGAGCACGCCGGAGGCGGAGACGACGAACCGGGCCGGCTGCGAACAGCCGACCCGGTTCGAAGGTGTCGGTCAGTAGCGGTAGTGGTCCGGCTTGAACGGGCCCTCCTGGGAAACACCCAGGTACGCGGCCTGCTCCTTGGTCAGCGTGCTCAGCTTGGCGCCGAGCGCGCCCAGGTGCAGACGGGCCACCTTCTCGTCCAGGTGCTTGGGCAGCACGTAGACGCCGACCGGGTATTCCTCGGTCTTGGTGAACAGCTCGATCTGGGCGATCGTCTGGTTGGCGAACGAGTTCGACATCACGAAGCTCGGGTGACCGGTCGCGTTGCCCAGGTTCAGCAGGCGGCCCTCGGAGAGCACGATGATGGCGTGCCCGTCGGCGAAGCGCCACAGGTCGACCTGCGGCTTGATGTTGATCCGCTCGACGTCGGAACGCTTGGCCAGGCCGGCCATGTCGATCTCGTTGTCGAAGTGGCCGATGTTGCCGACGATGGCCTGGTGCTTCATCCGGGCCATGTGCTCGTTGGTGATGACGTCGAAGCAGCCGGTGGCGGTGATGAAGATGTCGCCCAGCTCGACCACGTCGTCCAGGGTGGCGACCTGGTAGCCGTCCATCGCCGCCTGCAACGCGCAGATCGGGTCGACCTCGGTCACCACGACCCGGGCGCCCTGGCCACGCAGCGACTCGGCGCAACCCTTGCCCACGTCGCCGTAGCCCATCACGACGGCCATCTTGCCGCCGATCAGCACGTCGGTGGCCCGGTTGATGCCGTCGATCAGCGAGTGCCGGCAGCCGTACTTGTTGTCGAACTTGCTCTTGGTCACCGAGTCGTTGACGTTGATGGCCGGGAAGAGCAGGGTGCCGGCGCGGTGCATCTCGTAGAGCCGGTGCACGCCGGTGGTGGTCTCCTCGGTGACGCCCTTGATGCTGGCGGCGATCCGGGTCCAGCGCTGGCCGTCCTCGGCGAGTGAGCGGTGCAGCAGTTCGAGAATGACGCCGTACTCCTCGGAGTCGGCGGACTCGACCGGCGGCACGACCCCGGCCTTCTCGAACTCGGCGCCCTTGTGCACCAGCAGGGTGGCGTCGCCGCCGTCGTCGAGGATCATGTTCGGGCCCTGCCCGTCGGGCCAGGCGAGCACCTGCTCGGTGCACCACCAGTACTCCGGCAGCGTCTCGCCCTTCCAGGCGTACACCGGGACGCCGGCGGGTGCCTCGGGGGTGCCGTCCGGGCCGACGACGATGGCCGCGGCGGCGTGGTCCTGGGTGGAGAAGATGTTGCAGGACGCCCAGCGGACCTGCGCGCCGAGGGCGACCAGTGTCTCGATCAGGACGGCGGTCTGGATGGTCATGTGCAGCGAGCCGGTGATCCGCGCGCCAGCGAGCGGCTGCGCCTCGGCGAACTCCCGACGGATCGCCATCAGGCCGGGCATCTCGTGCTCGGCGAGCTGGATCTCCTTCCGCCCGAACTCGGCGAGCGACAGATCCGCCACCTTGAAGTCGCCCTCGGCGAGCGTGCTCGGCCGAGCCTCGGACGGCGTACCGCTGGCGGACGCCGGGAGGGTGCTGGTCATGAAAGCTCCTGTCGAACGATGTCTACGCCGACCTTCCACCTTACGCGCGCCAGCGACGGGCGCAGGGGACGGTACGCGGACAGCGCACGGGGCGGTCGGTGATGGACAGTCCTGCCGCCCACTTCCGCCCGCCCCGCGCATCCCCCCGGTTTGGTTCCCCGCACGTTGTCGGACCGTCGTCGCGATAACGCTGCGTACTCATAGAGTCACACTCGGAGAACGCAGCGTCAAGCTATTCCGGAAAAGTCGGACTTGTGCCTCGCGGCCAGGTCGCGTCAGCGCAGCCCTGACGTCGCCACGTACGCCTCGCCGTCGCCGCTGACCCGCAGCGGCTCCCCGGCCGCCGTGCCGATCGCCGCCTGACCGGACACGAGCGCCAGCGCACCTGCCCCGTCGTCCACCGTGACCGAGCCCGCACCGCACAGCACCACCCGGGGGCCCGGCAGCGGCAGCGTGACCTCCGGCACGGCGGCGCCAACCCGCACCCGGTGCAGCGCGAAGTCGTCCACCGGCACCGGCCACCAGTCCACCCCCGGCGCAACCGGCTGGGCGGCACGCACCGGATCCTGGAGCACCTCGAACCGCAGCACCCGCAGCAACTCGTCGACGTCCACCCGCTTCGGGGTCAGGCCACCGCGCAGCACGTTGTCGCTGGCCGCCATGATCTCCACACCGCAGCCGCTCAGGTAGGCGTGCAGGTTGCCCGCGGGCATCCAGATCCCCTCCCCCGGCACCAGGCGCACGTGGTGCAGCAGCAGCGCCACTAGCACACCCGGGTCGCCGGGATAGGCCACCGCCAGCCGGCGGGCCAGGTCGGCGTCCGGGCCGTCGATCGAGGCCGCCAGCGCGGATCGCAGCAGCCCGTCACGCTCCGCGACCGGCCAACCGAGCAGCGTCCGCACCGCCGTCCGCAACCCCGCCGGCCCGGCCCGCAGCGCCTCGACCACGGGCGCCAACGCCGGTACGCCGAACGCCGCGAGCGCCTCGGCGGACTCCGCCGGGGGCCGGAAGCCGCAGAGCGCCTCGAACGGCGTGAGCGCCACCAGCAACTCCGGCTTGTGGTGCGGGTCGGAGTAGTTGCGCTCCGCCTCGGGGCGGCCCGCCTCCGCCGCGAAGCCCACCCGGGCCTGCTCGGCATCCGGGTGGGCCTGCAGGCTCAACGGCGCATCAGCGGCGAGGACCTTGAGCAGGAACGGCAGTCGGGTGCCGAACCGGTCGGACACCCGCTGGCCCAGCCACCGCCCCGGCTCGTCCCGCACCAGGTCGCACAGGCTCACCCGCAGGCCGGCGCGCTCGACCCTGGCCGGGGCGCCCGGGTGGGCGCCCAGCCACAGCTCCGCCTCCGGGCCCTCGCTGGGCACCGGCCGCCCCTGCAACAGCGCGATGGCCGAACGGGAACCCCAGGCGTAGTCGCGGATCGGTCCATACAGCGGTTCCACTCGTCAGTCCCTGGGCCGCCCGGCCGCCTCGCCCGACGCGTCCTGCGGCGGCGGTACGGCGGTGTCCGCGGCGGCGCCGGTGCCCGCCTTCTCGGCGGCGACGCTGAAGATGTCCGGCTCCAGGTAGATCACCCGGGCGATCGGCACCGCGACGCGGATCCGCGCCTCCACGGCGTTGATGCCACGGGCCAGCTCGGGAGCGCTCTCCCAGGACGGTACGCCGATCTTCGCGGCCACCATCAGCTCCTCCGGACCGAGGTAGAGCGTCTTCATGTGGATGATCCGCTCCACCTCGGGGCCGTCGGTGATCGCCCGCTCGATGGCGTCCAGATCCTGCTGTTCGGCACCCTCACCGAGCAGCAGACTCTTGGTCTCGATGGCCAGCACGACGGCGATGAGCACCAGCAGGATGCCGATCATCGCGGTGCCGGCGGCATCCCACCGACCGTTGCCCGTGATCAGCGTCATCGACACGCCGAAGAGCGCGAACACCAGACCGACCAGCGCGCCGAAGTCCTCCAGGAGCACCACCGGCAGCTCCGGCGCCTTGGCCCGCCGGATGAAACGCACCCAGGACTGCTTGCCCCGGACGAGGTTGGACTCCTTGATGGCCGTCCGGAAGGAGAACGACTCCATGATGATCGCCGCCACCAGCACGACCACCGGCAGCCAGTGCCACGACTCGATTCCGCCCTCGTGGCTCCACTTGTGGTAAGCCTCGTAGAGGGCGAACAGACCACCGATGCTGAACAGCACGATCGACACGATGAACGCGTAGATGTAGCGCTCCCGGCCGTACCCGAAGGGGTGCTCCGGGGTGGCCGCCCGCTTCGCCCGCTTGCCGCCGAGCAGCAGCAGGGCCTGGTTACCGGAGTCCGCGACCGAGTGAACCGACTCGGCCAGCATCGACGACGAGCCGGAGAGCAGGAACGCAATGAACTTGGTGACGGCGATGCCGACGTTTGCCAGCAGAGCGGCGACGATTGCCTTCGTCCCACCGGTCGCGCTCACGCCACCACTCCGCCTCGCGTCGCGGCGACCTGAGACGCCCTACGTTCGTTCACTGGTTCGAAAGCTCCTTCATCTCGGTGATGGCCGGAACGGCCATCGGGTCGAGCCCATGGGCCAGAGCAAGATAGATCGAAGCGAAGTCCGGCACAGCGATCAGCGACGCCAGCCGCTCCAACGCCGACCCGCCCTCGGCCGTCACCACGTCGCAGCGCACACCGCGGCGCTCCGCGAGGGTCTGCACCGCGTCCGCACGCCGCTCCTCGACCGCGAGCGGCTCGTCGGTGTCGTCCTCGGCGTTGAGCCCGCCGTCGCGCAGCAGCACCAGCCGCAGCCGGGTGCCCTCGCCGTCGTCCTCCGCCCGGTCGGCGAAGATGTCGCGCTCCCCCTCTGCCAGGCCGCCGAAGACGCCGTCCAGCAGCCCCACCCGACCCCGGCCGGCCTCGCCGAGCGCCCCGGTGACCACCGGGTAGCGGGCGTTCGCGGACAGGGTGTCGCCGAACCGGCGAGCGGCCACGGTGGCCAGCGGTGACGAACCCCAGACGATCGGGATCGAGCCGGCCAGGCCCAGCGCCAGCGACTTCGCCGGGTTGACGAACGACTCCGCGCTGGAGCGGCAGCGGTCCGCGTCCGCGTCCAGCCGCGCCGCAGTCTCCGCCAGATCCGCCTCGTTGACCTTGACCAGCCCGAGCGCGCGGGCGGCGAGCAGGACCGGCACGGTCAACGCCCAGAGACTCGCTCGCGCCGGAGCGCGCCGGGGCACCGGAATGAACGGCGCACGGGCCCGCTCGGCCACCGCCTGCAACTGCGAATCCGGGGCGCCCACCGCGACCAGCCGGGCGCCCCGCCGGTGCGCGGCCTCGGCCGCGCCCAGCGCCTCAGGGCTGCGACCGGACGCGCTCACCGCGATCACCACGTCGGCGGCGCCCACCCAACCGGGTACGCCCGCGCTGCGGTGTCCGATGATCGGGACCGGGCAGCGCGGCCCAGCCACCGTGGCCAACACGTCACCGGTCCGCCCGGCGGTGCCGATGCCGGCGATGACCACGGCCCGCGGCCGCCCGTCGTCGGCCAGCACCGCCAGGTTCGCCTCGGCGGCCAGCGCCGCGCTCTCGCGAACCTGCGCGCCCGCCGACGCGGTGTGCCGCAGCATGTCGCCCGGGTCGTGCTCGGCCAGCGCCGCCGGGTTGTCGAGCAGGGCCTCGTCGGCGTCGCGGCGCCCGCTGACCCCCGCCGTACCGTCGATCATGAGGACTGCCCGGGGCCGCCGCGCGCCTCGTCGAGCAGCAGCACCGGCACGTCGTCGCGGATCTCGAAGATCCGGCCACACTCGGTGCAGGTCAGCGTCTGCGCCTCGGCATCGTAGGTCAGCGGGGCGTGGTGCGTGTCCGGACAGGCAAGGATCTCAAGCAACTGCGGATCCAGGGCCATGGCGCGGCTCCTTCCACGAGTGCGGGGTCACCGGCGGCGGTGCCGACCGGCGCAGGCGATCTTATCGGCGAACGCGGTCGAGCACGTCGTCCCGCAGCGAGATCATCCGCTCGCGGGTGGGCGCCTCGACATTGAGCCGCAGCAACGGCTCGGTGTTGGAGGCGCGCAGGTTGAACCAGGCGCCGTCGGGAAAACGCAGCGTCAGCCCGTCCATCTCGTCGGCCGTCGCGTCCGGGTACGCGGCGCGGACCTCGGCCACCGCCGCGGCCTGGTCGACCACGGTCGAGTTGATCTCGCCGGAGGCGATGTAGCGCTCGTACTCGCCGGCCAGCACGGACAGCGGCAGCGACTGCTCACCGAGCGCGGCCAGGGTGTGCATCGCGGCGAGCATTCCCGTGTCGGCGAACCAGAAGTCCCGGAAGTAGTAGTGCGCGGAGTGCTCGCCGCCGAAGACGGCGTTGGTCCGCGCCATCTCCGCCTTGATGAAGGAGTGCCCGACCCGGGCGACCACCGGCTCACCACCGTGCTCACGGATGATCTCGGCGACCGCGCTGGAGGTGATCAGACCGTGGATCACCGTGGAACCCGGGTGCTTGGCCAGCTCCCGAGCGGCGACCAGGGCGGTGATCGCCGACGGCGAGACCGGCTCGCCGCGCTCGTCCACCACGAAGCACCGGTCGGCGTCGCCGTCGAAAGCCAGCCCGATGTCGGCCCCGTGCTCGACCACCGCGCGCTGCAGATCGACCAGGTTCGCCGGGTCCAGCGGGTTGGCCTCGTGGTTGGGGAAGGTGCCGTCCAGCTCGAAGTAGAGCGGCACGATCTCCAGCGGCAGTGCCGACAGAGCGGCGTCGCCCAGCACCGTGGGGACGGTGAAGCCGCCCATTCCGTTGCCGGCGTCGACCACCACCTTCAGCGGCCGAATGCCGGAGAGGTCGACCAGCTTGCGCAGGTAGGAGGCGTAGTCGGGCAGCAGGTCACGCCGCTCGGCCGGCTGGGTCGGCTCACCCGCCGGGCGCGACGCGCCCGAATCCAGCAGCGCCTGCGCCCGCTCACGGATCTGCGCCAGCCCGCTGTCCTGGCCGATCGGCCGGGCACCGGAGCGGCACATCTTGATGCCGTTGTACTGCGCCGGGTTGTGACTGGCCGTGAACATCGCACCGGGCAGGTCGAGGGAGCCGGAGGCGAAGTAGAGCAGATCGGTGGAGGCGAGCCCGATCTCGATCACCGAGCGGCCCTCGGCCCGGACCCCAGCGGCGAAGGCGGCGGCCAAACCGGGCGAACTGGCCCGCATGTCGTACCCGACGACCACGGCGTCACCAGGCTCGTCGGTGGTGTTGAGCAACTGGGTGAATGCGGCCCCGAGCGCCTCGGCGGCCCGTTCGTCCCACTGGTCCGGCACCGTCCCTCGGACGTCGTACGCCTTCACGATCTGGGACAGATCAGACACTAGTTCCGCTCCTTGGCCGCAGGTTTCCAACGAACCTGAGCGTAACGGAGCGCCCGCCCTGGACCCCGCTCAGCCGGGGAGCCGGGGCATGAACACGGTGTGATCGCCGCCGTCCTCGGGCGGAGGCGGGTCACCGGGGAGCGGCCGACCACCCGGAGTGCCCGCGGCACCCGGCATCGGCTGCGTCGCGTCCGGCGCCGGCGCGGCGGGTCGGGCCCCGTAGACCCCGCCGGTGGCGGGCCGGGGCGACGGCACCACGCCGTAGCCGTCGGCCGGCTGCTGCTGGCCGTACACCGAGCCGGGGCGACCGGACGCGGCCGGCGACCCACCCCCGGACCGGTAGGTGGTGCCACCGGGGTTGCCGGGCAGCGGACCCGGCTCGTCGGTCGGCGTCCGGTCCTGCCGCGAGCGGCGGAACAGCAGCACGATGAGCAGCAACCCGACCGCCACCATCGCGATGCCGAAGAACATCACCGGCGAACCCCCACCGGACGACTCGGAGGCGGCCGCCACGGTGCTGGGCGCGGCGGAGACGGCACCCAACGCGGCCGGATTCACCGCATCGGCGGGCGTCGTGACCTCAGTGGGGCTCGGGGTGGGCGTCGGCTTCTCCGACGGCGTGGGCGACGCGGAGACCCGCACGCCGGCCACCCTCGCCGTGTCGGTGCCCCGAGCCAGCTCCTCGCCGGCCGCGCTGGCACCCACGCCGGTCACCACGAGCCGACCGCCCGGAGCACCGGCGGCGAACGCCACCCGGTAACGCACCGTGATCCCCTTGCCCTTGCACAGGGTCGGCTTCGTCGGCGACGTCTGCTCGGTCGTCACGCTGCCGCCCCCGCCGGACACGGGCACCGGGAACCAGTGCCCGCCCGCGTTGACCTGAACCGTCACCTGGCCCGGCTCAAGACCTTCAAGGCGAAGCCCCAGGGCGGTACGCAGCAGGACGCACCCGTCGGAGCGCTTGCGCACCGCGACGTTCACCCCCTGCGCCGACCCACCGGCCGCGAAGCTGCTGGCAGATCCGACCCGGACCGAGTCATCGGCGGCCAGCGCCGGCGACGCACCGAGCATCACCAGGCCGCCCACCAGACCGCAGACCGTCGCGAGCCGTGCCGCGCGTCGACGCACCGACATGATCACCTCACCGTTCCTCCCCGGGTGGGGTCCGCGGCCAGGCTACTACCAGGCCACCTCCACCCCCGGTCATAGAGCGGCCCAAATGTGTGCGGCGTTACGGTTTACGACGCACCCGCCGGCCTGCCATTCCATTGCCGGTCGGGCCCCTCGCCATGATCCACTCCATGTCGCCGAAATGGCGCTATCCCACGACCCGGATGCCCCAACGTCGCCGACCTGGAGTCGATCATTCTCGGCGCGAGGTGGCCCGCTCGCCGCACGAGGCTGCTCCTCGAATCACCGCTGACCGCTGTCACCCGCCACGAACATGGCGCGGATCCCTGCCTCGTCGGGCAGGGCGGTGCCACCGGTAACGGTCTCGGCCACGCTCTCGGCCGTCGCGCGATCGACGGTTTCGTAACGGTCAGCGTTTCGATGATCGTTCACGAAGCGCACCACAAGACTCGGATCGAAGGCCCAGCCTCGACTGCGGTGATCCCAAAGGATGGCGTCACCGACACCGACGTCCATCACGAACAGCCCGGCCGGCCCTCCCACCCTCTCGTCATTCCGGTAGATCACGTAATACGTCAACAATGTCCTTCTCCAACGTGACAGCGACGTCCTCCGCCACCGGGAAGTCGCGCGATCCGAGCCCCAACTCTTGCACTACCTGCGAAAAGCTGGTCCCTTGGCGGTCGAGCCACGATCGATACTTCTGCCAGGCGTCCCCGTTGCGACTCAACCACTTGGCAAAGCTGGCGTCCTTGGTCGGGAAGTGTTCCTCCAGGCCGGGAGGGACGCTCTCCGACATCCGGCCCTCGCGGTTCGTGGCAAGCATCCGGAGGAACGCCTGCACATGCTCCTCCGGCCTGCTCGACACTCGGCGCAGGATCTCGTAGTCGCCATGGGTCCGCATCCAGGCATCCCGCGACTCCCGCGTGTGCAGCTGCAACTCGAGAAGGAAGCCATCGGGCGTCCGGACGGTGCAGTTGAAACCGTAGAACCTGTTACCGGCCCGCCAGAAGTTCTTGACGTCCGAGCGCGGGACTGAGAAGCCCGCCTCCACGAGGCCCGCGAGTATCAGGTGAACGCCTCGCCGATAGTCCACGCCGGGCGGCATCTCCAACAGGAATCTCAAGACATCATTGACCGTCTCCGCGAATTCCTCGACTCCGATGTTCACACCGCGCGCCTCGTCGAGGTACTTCCTCGCCAGCGAATCCAGCCCTTTGACACGAAACTCGCGGTCGCGCAGCCGCACCGGCTCGCTCAGACCCACGGTCTCCGTCACGTTCTGCGCTACCAGAGCCAGGACGTTTTCGACTGGATCGGCAGCGGCGAGTGCGCGATCGCGGAGGTCCGTCAACGTCGCCAACTCCGCTGCCGTGAGCTGCGCCAGATCAACACCTAGCGGATCCGGCCCATCAGCTGCGGTCGCGCCACCCTCTGGCGTGACTGGTTGCGGCACCGAGCCGGGGCCGTCCAGGAGCAGGTACATGCGGTTGATGTACGGGTCGCCGTGGCTGCCGTTGTCGTGCGCCGGTGGGTGGTCCGGCAGGTCGGGGCGCTCGCTGAATCGGCCCCGGGGCAGACCGCCGAGCGGCATCGGCCGGCCGTCGCCGCTCAGCACGAGCGCGTCGATGCCGACCACGTCCGGGTAGAGCGGCCGGTCCCGGATGGCGCCGGTCTGCGGGTCGACGTAGAGCACCGTGCCGTTCTGGTTGAGCGCCACCCAGGCGTGCGAACCGCCGTGCGGCCATTCGGTGACCAGGAACGCGTAGCTGCCGTGGCCACCCAGTAGCAGTTGGTCGTGCAGGTTGCGGTAACCCCGGTCGGCGGCCTGCCGCGCCTGCTCGGGGTGTGACCGCTGGCCGGGTGGTGGGGCGAGGACCTGCTGGAAGCGTCCGCCGGTCACATCTTCCACCCGGCCCGGGCCGCCCGCCTCGCCGCGGATCGGGCGTCGGGTGTCACCGTTGAGATATCCGTCGAAGGTCCGTGGCGCCGACACCCGGGGTCGCCCGTGCACCCACGTCTCGAACAGCGACAGCGTGCAGTCCAGGCAGTTGATGCCCCGGGTGGCGTCGGCGCGGGGGCCGCCGTCGTTCAACAGCCGGAACCAGCCGCCCCGGCGAGGGTCGGCGGTACGGGTGACGGCGCCATTCCGCTCGCGGGGCATCTGACGTTCGACGTCGACCTGGTGCAGGGCCAACGGGGGCCGCAGCCCTCCAGGCTGCCCGTACGGTCGGGAGTCGTCGATCGGCGGCGGACCGTCGTCGCCGGTCAACGCGGACCGGCCGGCCGTCTCCACCGCGCCGAGCGCGAGGGCACCCACGTCTCTGTTGGCGTGCTCGAAGCCTGCGGCGTCGATGTCCACGACCGCGGGCGCCGTGGTGCCGGCCAGCACCGCGCCGGCGAGGTCACGCCACTGGGCGTACGCCCGCGCCTCGTCGTTCGCGGCCCGCTGCCAGCCGTCGGCCCACTGCCGGTGACCGGCCTGGTGCAACTGTCGGGCGTAGGTGGCGTACTCGATGGCTCTGCGATCGTGCTCCGCGGCCCGGGAGCGCAGTCGGGTGGCCTCCGCCTGCCGGCGGTTGTTCTCGAACCCGGTCCGCTGTGATTCGTAGTGGCCCTGGTAGCGCCGCCGCTCGGCGGCTTCCGCCTCGGCCGCCCAGCGGGCCGCGTACCAGTCGTGGTCGTCCCGTGCGGGCACCACCGGCTCGCCGAACGCCACCACGTCGTCGGGGACCGACGCCCGACCACGGGCCGGATGAGGGGGTACGCGGGCCGGCGCCGACGCCTCGCGCGACGGCGCGGGGTGGTGGCCCACGGCCGCGCCGGTGACCGTGCTGCCTACCGCCTCCGCCGCGACCCCTCGGGTGACGGCACCGTTCGGCGCACCGGCAGCCGTGCCGGTCACCGTCAACGGCGGGGCCGTCGAGGTGGGGCCCGCGTGTGCGACCGGCGGCGCGAAGGTGTTCGTGCCGGCCGACGTGGGCCAGGCTGCCGGGCTGTTGCTGCTCGGGGCGACCGCACCCGGGGTGGTCCCGTGCGACGCGCCGGCCGGGCTGCCAGCGAGCGCCGGGTCCACGGCCACCGGCGCCGCCGGCCCCACCGATGCCACCGGCGCCACCGGCGCCACCGGCGCCACCGAGGAGAGCGTGGGGTCGGTGGCGATCGGCCCGGCCGGTACGGCGGTCTCGGTCGGGAGCGCCGCTCGGACCGGCCCGTCGTCCATGCTGGACAGCTCGACACCGCTGGACGACGAGCGGCTCAGGTCCGACGCGGTGGGCTGCGGCGGCCCGGCACCGTCGGTGGCCGCGGACACTGTCACCTCAGCGCCGAGCGGCGTCGCGTGGTCGAGCGCCGTCATCACCGGCGAGGCCGACACACCCACCCCCGCCTGCGCGGGAACACCCGCCGCCGACGAAGACGACACCGAAGGCGAGGACACGACAGGCGACGACCCCGGAGACGAGGACACCACCGGCGACGACCCCGAAGACGGGCCATCCACGGCAGGGGCAACGGGGACGACGGGCGGGAGCAAGGGGCCGGCGAGGGGCGCCCCGGCCAGGGCGTTGGTCTGCGCTTGGAGCCTCGCCTGCAACGCGTGGTCGGTCTGGGCGGTCGCCGAACCGGTCGCCCCGGAGGCGGCAGCACGCGCCGCGTCCTCCAGCGAGGTCAGCCCCTGACCGGTAGCCAGGCTGGCGGCGCTGTCGGCGAGCACCTCGCCGGTCATCTCGCGCCCCAGGTGCTCCCCGACCCGTGCCGCTCGCCCGGTCGCGTGCCGGCCCAGGCCGGCGAGCGGCGCTACCGCCCCGCCGGCGAGCCCGCCTACCGCTGACGCGCCGAGGTCGGTGACGTCCAGGCCGTGTGCCCGCCCGGTGGAGTTCTGGTACGCCTGGGTGGCGAGGGTGACACCGGCCTCCTCCGCCGCCTCTTCCAGCCCTTCCCGGGTGGCGCGCTTGGCGAACCCGCGCACCCCGCCCTTCGCGACCTCCTTGGCCGCACGCTCGCCGGCCTCCTTGAGCCCGTGTTTGAGGGACTTGGCGGCCAACTGACCCATCAGGCGCTTGAAGATCTGTTGGATCAGCAGCCGGGTCGCGGTGATCGCCGCGCCTGCGGCCGGGGTCGCGGCACCGGCGGTGAGCACCGCCACCACCGCCACCGAGAGCAGCTCGATGACGAGGATGCCCAGCTCGATCCAGACTTCGATTTTGGCGCCCTCGATGTCGCACCCGCACTCCTCGACCAGCCGGCCCAGGTCGGCGGTGACCGCGAGCAGCACGGGCAGCGGGGCGTCTGCGCCCTCGGCGATCCGCCGCCAGGCCGCCTCGAACGCGGCGTCGACGGCTCCGACACCGCCGTACCCGCTGCAGACCTCGACGGCGGCCGTGGCGGCGTCGGCGTGCGGGCCGGCGAGCACGGTGGCGACCGCGTACCACTGGTCGGCGACGTCCCAGACGGCACGCTCGTTGCCCTCCGGCCACTGCACCCCGACGACCCAGTCGAGGGCCTCGTAGATCCAGCCCGGCACGTCCCAGGGTGCGTAGTCGAGTGGGTGCGGAATGGGGCTCGGCAGCACGCTCATCGGTTTCGCCCGCCGTCAGCGCTGGTCGGCGGCCCGACCGAACCGGGCGGCGCTCGCCCCGTCGGTCTGCACGCTGGCGTCGACCGCGCGAACCACGTCGCTGCCCAGGTCGGTGAGCCGGTGCCCGACGCCCGCCCAGGCCCGCAGCACGGTCTGCTCGAACCCCCGGTAGTTGCGCTCGAACGCACCGCCGATGTCGTCGCGACCCCAGGGTCGGGCAGCGCTGGCGGCCTCGATCGCGCCACCTTCGACAACTCGGCGGGCCGTCACCGCCTCGCCGGCGAGTGCCAGATCGGCGCCACCGCGTCGCGTGCGGGCCGGATCGAGCCAGAGCTGCCCGTCGGTCATGCCGGCCCCTCGCCGCGCCCGAGAACGGCGTCGGCGCGGCCGAGCAGCGCGCCGAAATCCCCGGTACGCAGGAAGTCCACCGAGCCAGACCCGGCCGGCACGGTCTCGGCGACCAGGTCACGGGTGGCGGCGGTGGCGGCGGCCGTGGCGGCGCTGATCGTCTCGGAGATCTTTCGGCTCAGTGCTGCGGCGTCCCGGTCTCGGTAGATGGCCGGGGTCAGGTCGAGCGAGACCAGCTCCCCCCGGGAACCGACGGTCGCCGTCACCTGCCCGTCGGCGGACCGGCGGGTCACCCGCAGCTCGGCGAGCCGCGTCCGCAGGTTGTCCAAATCGGACCTGAGCTGCTGGTATTGCCCGTAGACATCGTCGAATCGGGCCCGCAGCTCGCGATTGGCACCCCGGTCCACACGTTCGGTCACCGCCGCTCCTCCCGTCACCGTCGGTAGAGCGAGACGATACCGGCCGCCATCGATCCGTGTGGTCCGGTAGTTTCAGTGTGTGATCGACCGTCAGCAGGCCGAGCAGCTCGCGGCCACCTGGGCACGCCGCGACTCGCAACGCCTCGGCTACGAGTGCACAGCGACGGTCGACGAGTTCGACCTGGGCTACGTCATCACGTCCGTCGTGCCCACCGAGGTCCGGACGATCCCCGGTGACCTGCCGACGACCGTCATCGACAAGCAGACCGGCACGGTCACCACCTGGCCCCGGGTGCCGAGCACGGTGGTGGCGGAGATGTATCGCCGCAGTCAGCCGACCGGCCCGACCGCTCCCCGCACTGTCGACCCGTCCACGCTGCTGTCCCGGGAAATCCATCGACTTCCCACCCCGAACACGGCCGCTCATCTGACCATCGACGGGCGGATCTGGACGGCCCAGGGCACCAAGGGCGACGTCCCGTTGAACCATCACCCGCTCGTGCGCTCCTACCTGGACCAACTGCCTCCCGGCGAGTTGGTCCGGGGTGGTGAGGCGCATGCCGAGCTGATCGTGGTCTCCGACGTCCTCCACGAGTACGACCACCGCCGGGCCGCCGAGGGCATCGCGCCGATGGGTCGGGCCGAGGCAGCGGCACTGCTGGACGGCGCCCGGTTCGAGATCTTCCGGATCCGTGAGCCGGGTGACCCCGCCGGGGGCGTCGCCGACCGGCCCTGCGACTCGTGCGTCGACTTCCTGGTACGCGCCAACGTGTTGCCGGAGTCGGCTCGGGGCTACACCGAGACGTGGCGTGCGCCGGCAGAGCCCGACCCCGACCCCGGTCGCTTTCCGCCGGAGGTGGCCAACGCGCTGGTGGCGGCGGGGTGGCGACCGCATATTGGGGACCAGCTCATGGCCGCCGCCGCCGTGCGGGACGTCACGGCCGTGCCGGGGCACACGGTCTTCCCCGCCGCCGTGGAGGCGCTGACCGCCTTCCCCAGCCTGGTGGGCGCTCGGCGCGGCCGGGGCGAGCAGGTGTGGATCTCCCGCTTCGACATCCGCCCGCACACCATCGCGCACACCGCCGACACCCTCGCGGACTTCGGCGCGGTGCTCGGGGTGCGGCTCTTTCCGATCGGCACCGAGCAGCAGGACAGCATCCTGGCTGTCGACGAGCGCGGCCGGGTCTTCGCGCTGGACCAGGCCGGTGAGTGGTTCCTCGGCGACACCATCGACGCGGCGTTGACCACCCTGCTGCTCGGCCGCGCGCCCGCCCGGGTCCGCGACGACGGCACCTGGCAGGCGGCCGGCTAACTCAGAGCGCGAGCCCGGTCAGCACCATGACCCTCGGTTCGGTGTAATCGTCCATCGCGCTGCGCAGCCCCTCCCGGCCGACCCCGCTGCCCTTCACCCCGCCGTAGGGCATCTGGTCGGCCCGGTACGACGGCACGTCGCCGACGATCACCCCACCCACCTCCAGCGTCCGGGCGGCGGCGAAGGCCACGTCCAGACGTCGGGTGAACACGCCGGCCTGCAACCCGTACGCCGAGTCGTTGACCGCGACGAACGCGGCCTGGTCGTCGGCGACCGGGGCGACCACGAGCACCGGCCCGAACACCTCCTCGGCGACGACCTTGGCGTCCGCCGGCACGCCGGTGAGCACGGTCGGGGGGTACGTCGCACCGTCCCGCGCGCCGCCCACCTCGACTGTCGCGCCGGCCGCGACGGCCTCGGCTACCCACGTCTCGACGCGGCGAGCGGCGTCCTCGCTCACCATCGGCCCGACATCCGTCAGCTCGGAGGTCGGGTCGCCGGTGTGCAGCCCGCGCACCGCCGCCACCAGCCGGGGAAGGAAGTCGGCGAAGAGCGTGTGGTGCACGTACACCCGCTGGACGGCGATGCACGACTGGCCGGCCTGGTAGTTGGCGAACGTGGCGATCCGCTGCGCGGCGAACTCCAGATCCTCGTCCGACGCCCAGTCCGCGCAGAGCACCGCCGCCGCGTTCCCGCCCAGTTCCAGCGTCACGTGCTTCTGGGGCACCTGGCGGCGGATGGCCGCGCCGACCGGCCCGGACCCGGTGAACGACACCACCGGCAGCCGGGGGTCGGTGACCAGTTCGGCGGCCCGGTCGTTGGGCAGCGGCAGCACCGAGAACATTCCCGCCGGGAGCTCGGTCTCGGCCAGCAGCTCGCCGAGCAGCAGCGCGGACAGCGGGGTCGCCGGGGCCGGCTTGACGATGATCGGCGCGCCGACGGCGATGGCCGGCGCGACCTTGTGCGCGACCAGGTTGAGCGGGAAGTTGAACGGCGCGATGCCGAGCACCGGCCCCTTCGGCACACGCCGGACCAGCGCGATCCGCCCGGTGGCGGCCGGGTCGGTGTCGAGGCGTTGCAACTCGCCGGAGAAGCGCCGGGCCTCCTCGGCGGCCCACCGGAAGGTCGACACCGCCCGCCCCACCTCGGCCCGCGCCCACTTCACCGGTTTGCCGTTCTCGGCGGTGATCAGGGCCGCGACCTCGTCGGCGCGTTCGGCGAGCCGTCGGGACACGTGGTCCAGGGCCGCCGCGCGGGCGTGCGCGGGCAGGGCCGCGGCCTGCGCGGCCACCCCGGCCGCGGCGGCGACGGCGGCTTCGACCTGGTCGGCCGTGGCGAGGGTGGTACGCCCCACCGGGCGACCGTCGTACGGGTGGTGGACGGTCAGCTCGCCCACACCGTGGGCGGGGCGGGAGGCGACGAAGAAGGCTCTGGGCTCCACGCCGAGCAGCGTAGACGAGAGAGCAGTCGACGGAAACAGTCGCCAGAGGCCTTGTCTGCCGCGAATTCAGTAGCCAAGATGGCAGACAGATTGCGATAACCGCCGCAGACCGCACCCTCGGCCCTTCGGAGAGATCCCGTCATGAGTGACCAGCAGCAGCTGCGCAACTTCGTCAACGGCTCCTACGTCGACACGGTCGACGGCGGGTACGCCGACCTGGTCGACCCCTGCACCGGTGAGGTGTTCGCCCAGGCCCCGGTCTCCGGCCCTGCCGACGTGGACGCGGCGATGACCGCCGCCGCCACCGCGTTCGAGAGCTGGCGGGACGTCACCCCGGCCGAGCGGCAGCGGGCGATGCTCAGGCTCGCCGACGCCGTGGAGGCCCGCGCGGCCGAACTGGTCGACGCCGAGGTCCGCAACACCGGCAAGCCGCGCCAGCTCACCGCCGAGGAGGAGCTGCCGCCTGCGGTGGACCAGTTCCGGTTCTTCGCCGGCGCCGCCCGGCTCCTGGAGGGTCGGTCCGCCGGGGAGTACATGGCCGGGCACACCTCGTACGTGCGGCGCGAGCCGATCGGCGTCTGCGCCCAGGTGACCCCGTGGAACTACCCGCTGATGATGGCGGTCTGGAAGATCGCCCCGGCGCTCGCCGCCGGCAACACGGTGGTGCTCAAGCCGTCGGACACCACGCCGGTGTCGACGCTGCTGCTCGCCGAGATCGCCGCCGAGTTCTTCCCGCCGGGGGTGTTCAACGTGGTCTGCGGCGACCGGGACACCGGTCGTACCCTCGTCTCGCACCCGACCCCGCAGCTGGTGTCGATCACCGGCTCGACCCGCGCGGGCATGGAGGTCGCCTCCGCCGCGGCGCCCGACCTGAAGCGCACCCACCTGGAGTTGGGCGGCAAGGCCCCGGTGGTGCTCTTCGACGACGCGGACGTGGCGGCGGCGGCCGAGGCCATCGCGATGGGCGGCTACTTCAACGCCGGGCAGGACTGCACGGCCGCGACCCGGGTGCTGGCCGGGCCGGGCATCCACGACGACTTCGTGGCGGCGCTCGCCGAGCAGGCCCGCAACACGAAGACCGGCGCCCCGGACGACGCCGACGTGCTCTACGGTCCGCTGAACAACGCCAACCAACTCGCCCGGGTCAGTGGCTTCGTGGACCGGCTGCCGGACCACGCGGCGATCCAGACCGGTGGGTCCCGGCAGGGTGAGCGCGGCTACTTCTACGCGCCGACCGTGGTCTCCGGGCTGCGCCAGGCCGACGAGATCATCCAGGACGAGGTGTTCGGGCCGGTCATCACCGTGCAGCGCTTCTCCGACGAGGACGAGGCGGTGCGCTGGGCCAACGGCGTCGACTACGGCCTGTCCGCGTCGGTCTGGACCAAGGACCACGGGCGGGCGATGCGGATGACCCGGCGGCTCGACTTCGGCTGCGTCTGGGTGAACACGCACATCCCGTTCGTCTCGGAAATGCCGCACGGCGGCTTCAAGCACTCCGGCCACGGCAAGGACCTCTCGGTCTACAGCCTGGAGGACTACACCCGGATCAAGCACGTCATGCACAACATCGAGGGCTGACCCATGGCGACTTCGGAGGAGTTGAACAAGCGCCGGGGCTCGGCGGTCGCCCGGGGCGTGGGCAGCGTCATCGGCTCGTACGTCGAGCACGCCAGCGGCGGGACGCTCACCGACGTCGACGGGCGGGAGTGGATCGACTTCGCCGCCGGCATCGCGGTGACCAGCGTCGGCAACTCGGCCCCGAGGGTGGTCGAGGCGGTCCGCGCGCAGGTCGAGCGGTTCACCCACACCTGCTTCATGGTCGCGCCGTACGAGTCGTACGTGGCGGTGTGCGAGCAACTCAACGCGCTCACGCCGGGCGGCTTCGAGAAGCGCTCGGCCCTGTTCAACTCTGGCGCCGAGGCGGTGGAGAACGCCATCAAGATCGCCCGACACGCAACCGGGCGGCCAGCGGTGGTGGTGTTCGACCACGCGTACCACGGTCGGACCAACCTGACCATGGCGTTGACCGCGAAGAACATGCCGTACAAGCACCGGTTCGGGCCGTTCGCCGGGGAGATCTACCGGGTGCCGATGTCGTACCCGCTGCGCGACGGCGGGCTCTCCGGCGCCGAGGCGGCGGCGCGGGCGATCGAGATGGTCGAGAAGCAGGTCGGCGCGGAGAACGTCGCCGCGCTGCTCATCGAGCCGATCCAGGGTGAGGGCGGTTTCGTGGTGCCCGCGCCCGGTTTCCTGCCGGCGCTGCGAGCCTGGGCGACGGCGGCCGGGGTGGTGTTCGTCGCCGACGAGATCCAGACCGGCTTCTGCCGTACCGGCGACTGGTTCGCCTGCGAGCACGAGAGCGTCGAGCCCGACCTGATCACCCTGGCCAAGGGCATCGCCGGTGGTCTGCCCCTCGCGGCGGTGACCGGTCGGGCCGAGCTGATGGACGCCGTGCACGTCGGCGGGCTCGGCGGCACGTACGGCGGCAACCCGGTCGCCTGCGCCGCCGCGCTGGCCACCATCGAGACCCTGCACGAGCTGGACCTGGCCGGCGCGGCCCGCCGGATCGAGTCGGTGCTGGCACCTCGGCTACGGGCCATCGCCGAGCGGGATCCCCGAGTCGCCGAGGTACGCGGGCGGGGCGCGATGCTCGCCGTCGAGCTGGTCCAGCCGGGCTCACTCGTGCCCGACCCGGCCGCCACGACGGCGATCTCGGCCGCCTGCCACGCCGCAGGCCTGCTCACCCTGACCTGCGGCACCTACGGCAACGTGCTGCGCTTCCTGCCCCCGCTGGTGATCTCCGACGATCAGCTCACCCGCGGCGCCGACATCCTCGACGCCGCCTTCGGCTGAACCGGAGCGAGGCCCCTGGCGACCTCAACGGAGCACCTCGACCGTGTTGCGGCGGACCAGGTTCTTGCCCGGCTCGCGGATCTGGTCCATGGCGGCCGTGTTGAGCAGCACGCAACTGCCCGACGGGCCGGTCACCGTCACCGTGGTCGCCCGGTTGTTGTCCAGGTTGGTCACCCGCAGCCGGGTGCCGATCGGGAACTGCCCGCTGGTCGCCGCCGGCACGCCACCCTCGGCGAAGAAGGTGATCGCACCGGTGCAGGCCGAACCGGGTGCCGGACCCGACGCGCCGGGCGAGGCGGCACCGGGACGCACCGAACCGGGGGCGGGCTGCCCGACCGGCGGCGCCGCACCGTCTAGCCGTTCCACCACGTTGCGGCGGATCACGTTCTTGCCCGGCTCGCGGACCAGCTCCATGGCGGCGGCGTTGAGCAGCACACAACTGCCCGACGGGCCGGTCACCGTCAGAGTGGCCGCCCGGTTGTTGTCCAGGTTGGTCACCCGCAGCCGGGTGCCCACCGGGAACCGGTCGCTGGTCGCCGCCGGCGCGCCGGCCTCCGCCGAGAACGTGACCGAGCCGGAGCAGACGGACGGCCGCGCGGGGCTGGTGCCGGCGAACCCGAACCCGGTGCCCACCGCCACACCCGCCGCGGCGAGCACCGCCACGGTCGCCGCCAGCACGTGCCTGCGCTGCACCCTCATCGTCGTCACTCCCGTCCTCGGTGGTGTCCTTCACCGCGTGGTACGGACCGGAGCGCCCTACCGTTCAGCCGGCACGGGTATCGATCGCGCGACGGCCAGGTCAACCGGCCCGTACCGGGTGTGCGACGCCCCGGTCATCAGCGCCCAGTAACGGTCCCCGTACGACCAGTGCCACCACTCGGTCGGGTAGTTCACCAGCCCGGCACCGCCGAGCGCGTCCACCATGAGCTGCCGGTGCCGGCGGGCGGTGGCCCCGATGGCGGGTGCGTCGGTGAAGCAGGCGTCGGCGCTGTCCTCCGGGGTGGCGTCGACGGCCGTGCCGAGATCCAACTCCACGCCGTCGGCGGTGCACAGGGTCAGGTCCACCGCGCCGCCGGTGGTGTGCGGGGCCACCTCGACCGGCGAGACGAACTTGGTGGTCTCCCGGTGCAGCCGTTGCGGCGACCAGTCCGGGTGCCGTCGGCGCAACTCGTCGCGGTAGCCCGTGAAGATGGACAACTGCGCCCGATACGGCCGGTACCCCTCGATGACCAGCAGGCGCACCCCGGCGGGCAGGGCGCGCTGCGCGGCCAGCAACCGGTCCGCGACACCGGCGCGCAGCCGGGCGTACGCCCCTGTGTCGTCGGCCGCCCGCCCGTCCAGCCGCAGCTCCGGCAGCTCACGCAGGTCCACCAGCGGGTCGCCGTCGTCGGCGCTGCGCACCGCCGCCACCCGAGGGTCGGAGAGCAGGATCACCGGACACTCCCGGTGGTCGCCGGTCGTTCCGCATGTCGGGTACGCGCCAGCGCCACCAACCGATCCACGACCTCGCGATAGCCGACGCCGGCCGCCGCCCACACCTTCGGGTACATGGAGTGCGCGGTGAAGCCGGGCATCGTGTTCAGCTCGTTGACGTACAGGTCGCCGGTCGTCTCGTCGTAGAGGAAGTCCACCCGGGCGAGACCCCACCCCCCGATCGCGGCGAACGCGCGCAGCGACAGCTCGCGGACCCGCTCGGTGACCTCGTCGGGCAGCACCGCCGGAACGATCATCGGATCGCTGTCGCCGAAGTACTTCTGCTGGTAGTCGAACCAGCCGCCGGCGACGCGCACCTCGCCCACCGCGGACGCCTCCGGTCGCCAGCCGCCGAGCACCGCGCACTCCAACTCCCGGCCGGTGACACCCTGCTCGACCATGACGTGCTGGTCGTGTCGCAGCGCCTCCCGCACCGCTGCGGCCAGGTCGTCACCCTCGCCGACCCGGGAGATGCCGATCGACGATCCCATGCTGGCCGGCTTGACGAACAGCGGCCGGCGCAGCCCGAGCACCAGCTTCTCCGGGTCGGCGGTCTCCCGGAAGGTGTACGCGTCGAAGGCCACGGACGGTGTCACCGGGATGCCCTCGGCCCGCAACGCCCGCTTCATCGCCACCTTGTTCATGCCCACGGCGGAGGCGAGGATGCCGCACCCGACGTACGGCACGTCCAGTTGCTCCAGCAACCCCTGCACCACGCCGTCCTCGCCGAACGGGCCGTGCAGCACGGGGAAGATCACGTCGAGTTCCGCGTGCACCGCGCCCGGCGCGTTGCTGGCGCACACCTGCACGCTGCCCGAGCGAGGGCCGGCCCGCAGCTCGACCGCCGGCCCGGTCACCGTCAGCCGGTCGTCGATGGCCCGATCGGCGGCGGGCCGGTCGCGCAACTCGGTCAGCAGCGCGTCGGGCAGCAGCCGGAACCCCCCGGTGCGGGTGACGCCGATGGCGACCGTGCGGTACCCACCGCCGGCCAGCGCACGGACAACGCCCAGCGCCGAGGCGCAGGAGACCTCGTGCTCCGCCGACGGGCCGCCGAACAGAATTCCGATCCGAGTCGGGGCGCTCATGCCGCCGCTCCTTCCACAGTCGTCAACTCCGCGAGCCGTGGCGCCGCCAACCGGGCCACCAACGCCGCCTCCACATTTCCGCCGGTCAACACCACGCCGACCGTCCGCTCCCGCAGTCGGAGCGCGCCGGCCAGGCCAGCGGCCCCGGACGGCTCGACGAGCACCTTCAGCTCCATCAGGAGCAGCCGGAACGCCGCCGCAATCTGCTCGTCGTCGACGCGGACCACGCCGCGCAGGGCGGTCCGCAGGATCGCGAACGGCAGCTCACCCACGCAGGACGGCCGCAGCCCGTCGGCGATGGTGCTGGCCGGCGCGACCGGAACCCGCTCGCCGGCCGCCAGGCTGCGCGCCAACGAGTCGCAGCCGACCGGTTCGACGCCGTACACCTCGATGCCGGTGCCGGCGGCGGCCAGGCAGGCGCCCGCCACCCCACCGCCACCACCGACCGGCACCACTATCGCGTCGAGCGGGGTGCCGGCACGTTCGGCCTGCTCGATCAACTCCAGGCTGGCGCTGCCCTGCCCGGCGATCACATCCGGGTGGTCGTACGCGTCGACAACGGGGTGACCGGTCTGGTCGCGGAGCGCGTGTGCCACCGCCACCCGCTCGTCGACGCTGGTGCCCGCGAACACCACCCGAGCCCCCGCCGCACCGGCCCGGTCGACCTTCGTCGCCGCCGCGTCGACCGGCAACACCACGGTGGCCGTGAGCCCGTGCTGGCGGGCCGCCAACGCCACCGCCACCGCGTGGTTTCCAGTGCTCTGCGCGATCACCCCGGTGTGGCCGGCCGCGGCGAGCCGGCCGACCGCCCGCAGCGCGCCACGCATCTTGTACGAGCCGCCGGTCTGCAGGTTCTCCGCCTTGAGCAGGACCCGGGCACCGGCCAGCAAATCGATCGCCGGGGAGCGCAGCACGGGCGTACGGATCACCCGCCCGCTGAGCCAGCGGGCGGCCTCCTCGACATCGGCCCGGACGGGGCCAACGGTGGATGACATCGGACTCCTTTGCCACGGCCCGGCTTACGACCGCGACGGTCGTTCTCCGAGCACGCCGAAGGTGGGGTTGCCGCGATGCGGGACCCCGAACGGTGGTGGGTGCTAGGGCGAGGTGGGTAGTTGGACGTCCACCCGCAGGCCGCCGTGCTCGGCGGGTCGGGCGGCGATGGTGCCTTCGTGTGCCTGGGTGATCGAGCGGGCGATGGCCAGGCCGAGGCCGGCACCTCCGCCGTGCGAGGTGCGGTCCCGGGCGAGGCGACGGAACGGTTCGAAGAGGCCGGCGACAGCCTCCGCCGGCACCGGCTGGCCGGTGTTGACCACGGAGAGCGCCGGCGTCGGACCGACCCTGACGGTCAGCGAGCCGCCGCGCCGGTTGTACTTGATTCCGTTCTCCACGAGGTTGGTGACCAGGCGTTCGAGCAGCACCCGCTCGCCGACGACGACCCGGGGCGCAAGGTGGCTCTCGATGCTGACGCCGGCCTCCCGCGCCCGGTCCTGATAGCCGGCGAGCACCCCGGCGACCAGGTGGTCGAGCCGCTGCGGGATGCGCGCCCGCAGGCCCTGGTCGCTTTCGCTGAGCGCCAGCAGGCCCTCGATCAGCCGCTCGTTGCGCTCGTTGGTCTCCAGCAGTTGGCCGGTCAGCAGCTCCAACTGCTCGGGGGTGAGCGACCGGGCCATGCCCACCTCGATCAGGGTCCGCTGCACGGCGAGGGGGGTACGCAGCTCGTGGGAGGCGTTCGCCGCGAACCGACGCTGCCCCTCGTACCCGGCGGAGACGCGTTCCATCATCTCGTCGATGGCCCGCGCCAACTGGGCCAACTCGTCGTTGCCCCGGGGCCGGATCCGGTGGCCGAGGTTCTGCGGGCCGAGGTGCCGGATCGGCTCGGCGAGGTTACGCAGCGGGCGCATGCACCACGTCGCCCCGAACCAGAGCGCCAGCAGGGCGCCCAGCGTCACGACCAGCACGGACAGCACGGGGAGCACGAACGCGCCACGGCCCGCCTGCGTGCAGGACTCCATCACGCCGGGCAGCGGCAGGCCGCAGAGCAGCAGGCCACGATCCCAGATCAGCCCGGCCAGCCAGTTGCCGACGGTCGGCAGCACCGGCCCGGCGAGCAGCGCCAGCAGGCCCACCAGCAGGACCCGGCGACGGGGGGTCCAGCTCACGCCGGACCTCCGATGCGGTAGCCGGCCTTCGGCACGGTGTGGATGACCGGCGGGTCGCCGAGCTTCTTGCGCAGCGTCATGACGGTGACCCGTACGGCGTTGGTGAACGGGTCGGCGAACTCGTCCCAGGCCTGCTCCAACAACTCCTCGGCGCTGACCACCTGCCCGCCGGCACGCAGCAGCACGTGCAGCACGGCGAACTCCTTCGGGCTGAGCGCCAGCGGGCGGCCGTCCCGGGTGGCGTGGTGCCGGGCGACGTCCAGCACCACGCCATCCTGGGCGAGCACCGGCGGAAGCGCCGGGGTGGACCGCCGCCCGAGGGCCTGCACCCGGGCGACCAGCTCGGCGAAGGCGAACGGCTTGGTGAGGTAGTCGTCGGCGCCGAGGTCGAGGCCCTCCACCCGGTCCCGGATGCCGGCCGCCGCCGTGAGCAGCAGCACCCGGGTGCCGACGGCGGAACCGGCGATGCTGCGGCACACCTCGTCGCCGGTGTGGCCGGGCATGTCCCGATCCAGCACCGCCACGTCGTAGCGGTTCACCCCGATCCGCTCCAGCGCCCCGGCACCGTCGTAACAGACGTCGACGGCCATCGAGAGCCGCCGTAGCCCCTCGGCCACCGTGTCCGCCAACAGCCTCTCGTCGTCCGCCACCAACACCCGCACGATTCCGCTCCCCCGTGGTTCGCCTCGCCCGCATACCGTCCCAGACCAGGGTTAAGGGTTTTGTAAGCACCTCACCCGCGCCATCTTCCACCCGACCTGCCGGTTGGCGATCGAGGGTGAGCTGCGTCACGATGGGGTCCTAGGAGGTCGCCGATGGCTGACCCGTGGCTCGCCCTGGAGTTCGGCGTCGATCCGGCGGAGCGGATCGCGCAGGTCGGCGCCGCCCACGAAGCATTTCTCACCGCCGGCGCCCCGCCGCACCGGGTCCGCGAGGTGGTCCGCCGCTCCTGGGAACGTTCGGCGCGGCTCGACCCAGAGGCCACCCCGCCGGTCGACCTGACCGACGACGCGCTGGCCGCGTACCGGGCCGCGCATCCGCTGGCCCGGGTGCTGCCGCTCTTCCGGGACCTGCTCGGCGGCATCGCGCAGGACGGTGAGCACCTGATGGCGGTCTGCGACGCGTACGGGCGGATGCTCTGGGTGGAGGGGCATCCGGGGGTGCTCCGGCACGCCGAGCGGATGAACTTCGTGCCCGGCGCACGCTGGGACGAAACGCACGCCGGCACCAACGCTCCCGGCACCGCGCTGGCCGTCGACCACAGCGTGCAGATCTTCGCCACCGAGCACTTCAGCCGGCCGGTGCAGCGCTGGACGTGCGCCGCCGCGCCGATCCACGACCCAACCACCGGGCTGCTGCTCGGCGCCGTCGACATCACCGGCGGCGACCACCTGGCCAACCCGCAGAGCCTGGCGCTGGTCCGGGCCACCGCCCGGGCCGCCGAAGCGCAGCTCGCCGCCGCCTGGCCGATTGAGCCGGGCGTCGCCTTCGTGACCGCGCTCGGCCGCGACGAGGCGGAGCTGCGTGTCAACGGACGGCGCATCCGGCTCGGTCGCCGGCACAGCGAGCTGTTGGTGCTGCTGCTGCACCATCCCGAGGGCCGCACCGGCGAGCAACTCGGCCTCGACCTCTACGGCGACGACCGGCTGCACCCGGTCACCCTGCGCGCCGAGCTGTCCCGGCTGCGCCGGGCGCTCGGGCCGGAGCTGCTCGACTCCCGCCCGTACCGGCTACGCGGCACCGTCCGGGCCGACTTCACCACCGTTGCCGCACGGCTGGACCAGGGCGATCCGGCGGGAGCGCTCGACGCGTACCCCGGGCCGTTGCTGCCCGGGTCGGACGCGCCGGGAGTCACGCGACTGCGCCGGCTGATCGACGGTCAGCTCCGCGCGGCCGTGCTGGCCGCCGCGGACCCGGCGCTGCTCGCGGCCTGGACCGCGACACCAGCCGGCGTCGACGACCTGGCCGCGTGGCAGGCCCTGGCGCGGGCGTTGCCGGCGGGCGCGGCGCGTCGGCCGCTCGCGCTCGCGCGCATCGACCAGCTCGCCGAGGAGTACGACCTTCCGCGCGCAACGTGGCTGCAACGTTCCTGAAACTACCGTCGCCGTCGGCACACCCGCACAACGACGGCGGAGGTAACCATGACGCGCTACGACGCGCCCACCCACTGGCAGTCCCGTTACGACCACTTCATCGGCGGCGAGTACGTCAAGCCGCACGGTGGTGACTACTTCGAGAACCCCACCCCGGTCACCGGGCAGACCTTCACCGAGGTCGCCCGGGGCACCGCCCCCGACGTGGAGAAGGCACTGGACGCCGCCCACGGCGCGGCCGACGCCTGGGGGCGCACCTCGGTGGCCGAGCGGGCGCTGATCCTCAACCGGATCGCGGACCGCATGCAGGAGAACCTGGAATCGCTGGCCATCGCCGAGAGCTGGGAGAACGGCAAGCCGGTCCGGGAGACCCTCGCCGCCGACATCCCGCTCGCCATCGACCACTTCCGCTACTTCGCCGGGGCGATCCGGGCGCAGGAGGGCTCGCTCGGCGAACTCGACGACGACACCGTGGCGTACCACTTCCACGAGCCGCTCGGCGTGGTCGGGCAGATCATCCCGTGGAACTTCCCGATCCTCATGGCCACCTGGAAGCTGGCGCCCGCGCTGGCCGCCGGCAACGCCGTGGTGCTCAAACCGGCCGAGCAGACCCCGGCGTCCATCCACTACTGGCTGTCGCTGGTGGCGGACCTGCTGCCGCCCGGCGTGCTCAACATCGTCAACGGCTTCGGCGTGGAGGCCGGCAAGCCGCTGGCGTCCTCGGCCCGGGTCGCGAAGGTGGCGTTCACCGGCGAGACCACCACCGGGCGGCTGATCATGCAGTACGCCAGTGAGAACATCAAACCCGTCACCCTGGAGTTGGGCGGCAAGAGCCCGAACATCTTCTTCGACGACGTCAGCGCGTCTCGCGACGATTTCTTCGACAAGGCCCTCGAAGGCTTCACCATGTTCGCCCTCAACCAGGGCGAGGTCTGCACCTGCCCGTCGCGGGCGCTGATCCAGCAGGGCCACTACAGCGACTTCCTCGCCGCCGCGGTCGCCCGCACCGAGCAGATCGTGCAGGGCCATCCCCTGGACACCGACACGATGATCGGGGCGCAGGCCTCCAACGACCAGTTGGAAAAGATCCTGTCCTACCTGGACATCGGCCGTCAGGAGGGCGCCCGCGTGCTGACCGGCGGCGCCCGCGCCGACCTGGGCGGCGAGTTGTCGGGCGGGTACTACGTCCAGCCCACCATCTTCGAGGGCGACAACTCGATGCGGATCTTCCAGGAGGAGATCTTCGGCCCGGTGGTCTCGGTGACCTCCTTCGCCGACCTCGACGACGCCGTCAAGACCGCCAACGACACCCTGTACGGGCTGGGCGCCGGCGTGTGGACGCGGGACATGAACACCGCGTACCGGGCCGGGCGAGCCATCCAGGCAGGTCGAGTGTGGACGAACTGCTACCACGCGTACCCGGCGCACGCCGCGTTCGGCGGTTACAAGCAGTCCGGCATCGGCCGGGAGAACCACAAGATGATGCTGGAGCACTACCAGCAGACCAAGAACCTGCTGGTCAGCTACTCCACCAAGAAGCTCGGCTTCTTCTGATGCCCGTCGTCTCGCTCACCCCCGCGGCGGCCGAGTTGATCCGGTCGCTGCGGGGGCGGCACGGGCCGCTGATGTTCCACCAGTCCGGCGGCTGCTGCGACGGCAGCGCACCGATGTGCTACCCGGCCGGCGAGTTCCGTACCGGCTCGTCCGACATCCTGCTCGCCTCGCTCACGGTCGACGGGGTGTCCGAGCCGGTCGAGTTCTGGATGTCGAAGTCGCAGTGGGAGCTGTGGAAACACACGCGGCTGACCGTCGACGTGGTCCCCGGCCGAGGCAGTGGCTTCTCCCTGGAAGCGCCCGACGGCGTCCGCTTCCTAATCCGCTCCCACCTAGCCCCCTAACCCACCCCGCCCTCACCCTCACCCTCACCCCCCGCGCGATCTTGCAGTTCGTGTCGCCGATGTGCCACTTCTGCACCAATAGTCGAGGCAGGAACTGCAAGATCGGCGTGAGAGAAGGGGCGGGAAGGGCACCGGGGTGGGCGGGGTGGGGTGGGGTTACGAGAGGGCTGCACGGACGGTCGCGATTATGTAACTGGGGCGCTGGTAGAGGTCGCGGTCGGTGAAGTAGCGCATGCGCCAACCGTTCGCGTCGAGCCAGTTGACGCGTTCCCGGTCGCGCCGGAGGCGATCACGGTCCAGATGAGATGAGCCGTCGTACTCGATACCGACCCGGCGCTCGCGGTACCCCAGGTCTAGCCGATAGAGACGGATGCCGTGACGGTCGTGCACCCATAGCTGCGGCTCCGGCGGCGGCAGCCGTCCATCGATTAACGTTAGGCGGAGCTGGCTCTCCTGCCGGCACTCCGCCCGACCGTCCGCCAACGGCACGAGTTCGCGCACCTGCCGGACGCCGCGCAGCGCGCGATGGGCCGACACCTCCCTCAGCAGATCCTCCTGGGTGACCCTGCCTGTCCGCAGTGCCGCGTCGAGCACGGGCAGCGCGTCCAGTCGCCGGACGGCGCGTGCGAGATCCACCGCACAACGGGCCGCCGGAACGCAGGGCACGCCATCAACGAGAACCGGATGCACGGGCAGAATCGAGTGGTGTACGACCAACCCGGGGAGCCGGGGCTTGGGTATCGAGGCGGGCAGTTGGATGTGGACCACGTCCTCCCGCAGCACGCCAAAGCCGTGTCGCCGCGCCGCGCTCTGCCTGGTCAGCATGGCCTCCCCGGGCAGCCGGAGCAGGAGAGCACGTAGCTGGTCTCCGTCGCCGCAGGGCTGGTCGGCGTAGACGCCGCGACGCACCCGCAGCAACTCCTCGCGGGCGAGTCGGGTGCGAATCCGCCGCACGGTAAGGGCTCGCATCAGCGCATCCGTACGCCACATCTGAGTAGCCACGCCGCCAGCCTGACGGCCCACACCGCCCCCCGAGACCCCACGAAAGCGGGCTGTGGATAACGCCATCCCGTGTGGACAAGTCCCAAAGCCTCGCCCTCTCTGCTAGCCCACCCCGACCGCCCCGCGATCTTGCGCTTCCTGTCGCCGAATTGCCCGGAAGATACGAAAAGCCGGGGCAGAAAGTGCAAGATCGCGGGGGAGGGCGGGGCGGGCGATGGCCGAGAGCGCCTCCAGGACCACGCGGTTCCCCAGGTACGCGGTGATGTCGGCGTGGTCGTACGGCGGGGCGACCTCGACCACGTCCACCCCGACCACGGGCAGCTCGTAGCAGACCCGGCGGACGGCGTCGAGCAGTTGCCGGGAGGTCAGGCCGCCCGGTTCCGGGGTGCCGGTGCCGGGTGCCATTCCGGGGTCGACCACGTCCACGTCGACGGAGAGGAACACGCCCTCGCACTCGTCCACCGCGATCGTGAAGGCCTCGGTCAGACACTCTTCCAGCCCTCGCGAGACCAGCTCGGTCATCTCGTACGACCGCATCCGCTGCTCGGCCATCCAGGACAGGGTCTCCGGGCCCGGCCAGTAGCCGCGCAGCCCGATCTGGAGGAACCGGTCGCCGCGTACCGCGCCGGACTCGATGAGCCGGCGCATCGGCTGGCCGTGACCGTGTAGCGAGCCGAACTCGATCTCGCCGGTGTCGGCATGGGCGTCGAAGTGCACCAGCGACACCCGGCCGTGTCCGTGCTGTCGGGCCACGCCTGTCGCGTCGGGCAGCGCGATGGAGTGGTCCCCGCCGAGCACGACCGGGATCGCACCGGAGGACGAGACGGCATACACCGCCGCCTCCAACGCGGACAGCGACCTCTCGATGTCGCCGGAGAACATCTCGACGTCGCCGGCGTCGTACACCCGCAGGTCGCGCAGTGCGTCGACGCGCAGCGCGAGGGACGGGCGGGAGCCGTCGTGGGCCAGGTAGCACGCCTGGCGGATGGCCGACGGCCCGAACCGGGTGCCGGGTCGGTGCGAGGTGCCGCCGTCGAAGGGCGCGCCGACGATCACCGCGTCGGCGTCGGCGTACGAGGCGGGGTCGTCGAGCGTGCACCGGTCCACGCCGAGGAAGGTGATGTCCGGCCCGTACATGGCCCCGTAGCGGCTCATCGCTCCTCCATTCCCCACGGCGAGCCGTAGGCGGTCAGCAGGTCGAGGAAGGGCGTCGGGGCCAGCGCCTCCGGGCCGAGCACCCCGACACCGGACCAGACGCCGCTGGCGAGCAGCTCCAGCGCGACGACCGGGTTGACCGCCGTCTGCCACACCACTGCCTGGTGCCCGTACTCCCGCATCGACCACTCGTTGTCGACGACGTGGTAGAGGTAGACCTCCCGGGGCTGCCCGTCCGGGCCGAGGCCCCGAACCCAGGTGCCGGCGCAGGTCTTGCCGCGCATCCGCGCGCCGAGGGTGGCCGGGTCGGGCAGGCAGGCCGCCACCACGTCGCGCGGGGACACGTCGACGCCACGCACCCGCACCGGAGTGACCGCGTCCAGCCCGAGCTTGTGCAGGGTCTTGAGCACCCCGATGAACTCGTCGCCGAGGCCGTACTTGAAGGTGACCCGCTTGGCGTCGATCCAGCGCGGGATGAGCAGCACCTCTTCGTGTTCCACGTTGACGCACTCGACCGGCCCGATGCCCTCGGGGAAGTCGAAGACCTCGGGCTCGGAGAACGGCGACGTGGTGTACCAGCCACGGCCCTTCTCCCAGACCACGGGCGGGTTCAGGCACTCCTCGATCGTGGTCCAGATCGAGAAGGAGGGCGCGAAGTCGTAGCCGTCGACGGTGAGGTTTGCCCCGTCGCGGACGCCGATCTCGTCGATCTCGCTGAAGAGTTCGTCGGCGGCGTACCGGGCGAACACGTCGGACAGGCCGGGCTCGACGCCGATGCCGCCGAGGGCCAGCCGCCCGGCCGCGGACCACTCGTCGGCCCGGGCGAACTGGTCGTCACCGAGCTTCACGCCGGTCGCGGCGTGCGACAGCGACATCGCCATGTCCAGGTAGTCCGCGCCGGCCGCGAACGCGCCGTCGAAGATCGGCATGACGAAGCGTGGGTCGACGGCGTTGAGCACGTGGGTGATCCGGTGCTCCCGGCAGAGTGCCGCGACCGCGTCGGTCGACGAGGCGTCCACCTGGGCGGCGACGAACCGGTCACCGTGACCGGTGATCGCGCGGCGGGCCCGGTCCAGGTCGTAGTCGGCGACCACGATCGTCTCGTAGAAGGACCGTCGGGCGGCGATGGATACAGCGGCGGAGCCGACGCCACCGGCGCCGACGAGAAGGACACGCATCAGGAATCAAACCCCAAACCAAGGCGATCGAGAGTACGGAGCCACAGGTCACGCCGACCCTCGCGCGCGTCGGCCCGGGCCATCGACCGGCGGGTGAGATTGATGCCGAGCGCGCGGACCGGTTCCGGCGGGAACGGCAGCGGCTTGCGGCGTACCAGGTCGAGCCGGGTCAGCGGGGTGTCCCCGCCGTCCAGCAGGTCGAGCAGCACCCGCGCGGAGAAGCGGGTGGCACCGACGCCGAGGCCGGTGTAGCCGGCCGCGTACGCCAGTCGACCGTCGTAGGCGGTGCCGTAGAACGGGCAGAACCGGGTGCAGGTGTCGATGACGCCGCCCCAGCGGTGGCTGAAACGCACGTCGGCGAGCTGCGGAAACGTGGTGAAGAAGTGGTTGGCGAGGGTGGTGAAGGTGGCCGGCCGCTGTTCCAGCTCCGGCGCGACCCGGTTGCCGTAGTGGTAGACCGCGTCGTAGCCGCCGAAGAGGATCCGCCCGTCGGCCGTGATCCGGTAGTAGTGGAACTGGTTGGCCGTGTCGGCCAGCCCCTGCCGGTTACGCCAGCCGATCGCGTCCCGCTGGGCCGGCGTGAGCGGCTCGGTCATCAGCACGTGGTCGTACACCGGCACGACGTACGCGCGCAGCCGACGCAGCAGCGGCGGAAACGCGTTGGTGGCCAGGACGACCCGCCGGGCCCGCACCGAACCGGGTGCGGCGCCCCGCCCGCCGGCCGTCCGCGCACGCAGCGCGGCGCCGTCGGCGCGCAGGCCGGTGACCCGGGTGTGCTCGTGCACCCGCACGCCGAGGTCGAGGCAGGCACGGCGCAGACCCCACGCCAGCTTCGCCGGGTCCACCATCGCCACCCGGTCGGCATCGAACATCCCACCCAGGTACGTCGGCGAGTCGACCTCGGCGCGCACCTCGTCCCGGTCGAGCAGCCGCACCCGGTGGCCGTACCGGCGGGCCAGCTCCGCGTCGGCGGCCAGCCCGTCGAGTTGGTACGGCTCGACGGCGACGGCCAGCTCGCCGGTACGTTCGAAGTCGCAGTCGATGTCGTGTTCGGCGACGGTGGCGGCGATGGCGTCCAGGTTCTCCCGGCCGAGGCGTTCCAGTTCGCCGACCTCGTCGGGGAACCGGTCGACGCCGTTGGCCAGCCCGTGGGTGAGCGAGGCGGCACAGAACCCGCCGTTGCGCCCGGACGCGGCCCAGCCGCAGGTGCCGGCGTCGACCAGCAGCACGTCGCGGTCGGGATCGGCCTGCTTGGCCAGCAGGGCGGCCCAGAGCCCACCGTAGCCGCCGCCGATCACCAGCAGGTCGGCGGTCTGCGGGCCAACGAGGGGCGGCAGCGGATCGGGGCGGTCCGGGCGGTCCAGCCAGTACGGCACGGGTGCCGCGTCGGCGAGCGCCCTGCCGGCCTGCGAGAGGGTCATGACCGCAGACCTGTCAGACCACCCGCGGCCGGGGTCATGACGACCGGCGCGGTTGAGGCGCCGTACGGGCCAGCAGGTTGGCACGGCGAGCCCGCCGGCCGCGCAACGAGCTGAGCCCGACCAGCAGCAGCGCGATCGCGAACATCGCGGTGCCGATGACGTTGACCTGCGGCGGGATGCCCCGCTGGGCAGCGCCCCAGACGTACATGGGGAAGGTGACAGTGGTGCCGGCGTTGAAGTTCGTGATGATGAAGTCGTCGAAGCTCAACGAGAAGGCCAGCAGCGCGGCGGCCACGATGCCGGGCAACACCAGCGGCAGGGTGATCCGCCGGAACGTCTGCCACTCGCTGGCGTAGAGGTCCATGGCGGCCTCCTCCAACCGCCGGTCCATCCCGGCCAGCCGCGCCTTCACGGTCACCACGACGAACGACACGCAGAACATCACGTGCGCGATGACGATCGTCCAGAAGCCCTGCGGCACCCCGGCGGAGACGAACAGGGCCAGCAGCGACGTGCCCATCACCAGTTCCGGGGTGGCCATCGGCAGAAAGATCAGCACGTTGATGCCCGACCGGCCCCGGAAGCGGTGCCGGACCAGCGCGAACGCCATCAGGGTGCCGAGCACGGTCGCGACCACGGTGGCGATGAAACCGATCTGCACGCTGCGCACGACCGCGTCACACATGTCCGAGGTGGCACACGGCTGACGCCAGTTGTCCAGCGTGAACTCGTTGAAGTCGTACGACAGGCGGCTCGACGGGCGGTTGAACGACAACCCGGCCACCACCAGGATCGGCAGCGCCAGATAGCCGAGCACCAGTAGCGCCACGATCATCACCCAGCGGTCAGCCAGCCAGCGGGACACTCTCATTTAGAGCACCTCCTCCGTGCCGGCCCTGCGCAGATAGCCGAAGACCACCGCGAGGATCGCCGCCATCAGCAGGAACGACAGCGCGGCGCCCTGCGGGTAGTCCAGCCGCACCAGGAACGCCGAATCGATGACGTTGCCGATCATGTACTCGTTCGGGGTGCCGAGCAGTTCGGCGTTGATGTAGTCGCCGCTGGCCGGAATGAAGAACAGCAGCGTGCCGGCGACCAGGCCGGGCATGGACAGCGGCAGGGTCACCCGACGGAACGCCTGCAACCCGCTCGCGTACAGGTCGCTCGCCGCCTCCAGCAGCCGGTGGTCCAGCCGCTCCAGGCTCGCGTACAGCGGCAGCACCAGAAACGGCAGGAAGTTGTACGTCAGGCCGAGCACCACCGCGAACGGCGTGGCCAGCAGCCGGCCGTCCGGGCCGAGCAGGTGCACGTCACGCAGCAGACCGACCAGCGCGCCGTTGTCCGACAGGATCGTCTTCCAGGCCAAGGTACGGACCAGGAAGCTGGTGAACATCGGCGCGACCACGCACACCAACAGCAGGTTCTTCCACCGGCCGGCCTTCTGCGCGATGGCGTACGCCAGTGGGTAGCCGAGCAGCAGCGCCAGCACCAGGGCCAGGCCGGCGTAGCCGAACGAGCGCAGCAACTGCGGCCAGTACGCCTGCACCACGTCCGGGTAGTTGCCGAACGCCCACGTCATCGCGTACCCGGTGGAGAGCGAGCCGCTGGGGTCGTAGAGGCTCGCCGCGGCGAGTTGCAGCAGCGGTACGCCGAAGAACACCAACAGCCAGGCCGCGCCGGGCAGCAGCAACAGGTACGGCAGGAGCCGGTACCGCCCGGGCCGGGCGGGCGGTGGCGGGGGCGGCGGCTGCCCCGGTTTGGTGGGAGCCAGGAGGGTCATGACGGCGCGCCCACCGGCTCGTCGAGCACCGGCGAGGTCCGGTCGGTGTCGGCGGCGTCGCGGGGCAGCAGGAACGCGTGCCGCGGATCCCAGTACGCCACCGACTGGCTGCCGACCGGCACCTGGGTCCCCACTCCGCTGTTGGCCGCGAAGACCGACAGTTCGGTGCCCCAGTCGGTGCGCAGCAGGTACTGCGTGCTGACCCCCACGTAGGAGGCGTCCGTGACGACCCCTGTGACGTGCTGGTGGCCGGCGGGCACCTGGTCGGCGGAACCGACCAGGTGCAGCTTCTCCGGGCGTACCCCCAGGTGGACCGGCCCCCGGTCGGCCCGTGCCCGGCCGGCGGGCACCGAGAAGCGCGAGCCGTGTGCCGTCACCGCGACGTCGCCCCCGGTGGTGCCGGCGGCCTCGGCGGCGAGCAGGTTGGACTGGCCGAGGAAGTTCGCCACGAACGCGGTGGCGGGGAACTCGTAGATGTCGGCCGGGGCACCGAGCTGCTCGATCCGGCCGGCGTTCATCACCGCGACGGTGTCGGCCATCGTCATGGCCTCCTCCTGGTCGTGGGTGACGTGCACGAAGGTGATGCCCACCTCGGTCTGGATCCGCTTCAGCTCGATCTGCATCTGCCGGCGCAGCTTCAAGTCGAGCGCGCCCAACGGCTCGTCGAGCAGCAGCACCTGCGGCTGGTTGATCAGCGCACGGGCCAGCGCGACCCGCTGCTGCTGGCCACCGGAGAGCTGGGCCGGGCGGCGGCTGCCGAAGCCGTCGAGCTGCACCAGCGACAGCATCCGCAGGACCTCGTCGTCGACCGGGCGGATGCCCCGCCGACGCAGCCCGAAGGCCACGTTCTCGAAGATCGTGAGGTGCGGAAAGAGCGCGTAGCTCTGAAAAACCGTGTTGACGGGCCGCTTGTACGGCCGCAGCCGGGCGATGTCCCGATCGCCGAGCAGTACCTGGCCGCTGGTCGGCTCCTCCAGCCCGGCGATCATCCGCAGCGTGGTGGTCTTGCCGCAGCCGGACGCGCCGAGCAGTGCGAAGAACGAACCCTGCTCGATGGTGAGGCTCAGATCGTCGACGGCCGTGAAGATGCCGAACCGCTTGGTGAGGTTGGCCAGGCGCAGATCGCCGGCCGGTGTCTCGCGCGCCATCCCCGTCACGCCCCGATGACCTGCTGGAACTTGCCTTCGTACTCCTTCTCCTGCCGTTCGTCCAGGGACATGAACACCCTGGACTTCGACAGCAGCGCCTCGTCCGGGAAGATCAGCGGGTTGGCGGCGAGCTCCGGGTCGATCTTCTCCATCTCGGCCTGCGCGCCCTTGACCGGGCAGATGTAGTTGACGTACGCGGCGAGCTTCGCGGCGACGGCCGGCTCGTAGTAATAGTTGATCAACGCTTCGGCGTTGCCCTTGTGGGTGGCCTTGTTGGGAACCATCATGTTGTCGCTGAAGAGCATCACACCGGAGTCGGGCGCGACGAACTTCACCTTCTCGTTCTCACTGGCAAGCTGGATGACGTCGCCGGACCAGCCGATGCACGCGGCGATGTCGCCCTTGGCCAGATCCGGTGCGTAGTCGTTGCCGGTGAACTTGCGGATCTGCCCGGAGTCGACGGCCTTCTTGAGCTTGTTGAGCGCGTCGTCGAACTGGGCGCCGGTGAAGTTCGCCGGGTTGTGCCCGCCCGCACCGAGCAGCAGGCCCATGGTGTCGCGCATCTCGCTGAGCGCCGTCACCTTGCCCTTGAGGTCGGGCCGGGTCAGCAACTCGTCGACGGTCCGCACCTCCTTGGTGACGCTGCCGTTGTACGCCAACCCGGCGAGGCCGGACTGCCACGGGATCGAGATCCGGTTCTCGGTGTCGAAGGAGCGGTTGAGCAGCGACGGCAACAGGTTCGCCTGGACGTTCGGGAGCTTCGCCGGGTCGAGCTTCTGGATCCAGCCGAGCCGGATCATCCGCGCCGCCATCCAGTCGGTCAGGACGATGATGTCCCGGTCGGTGCTCTGGCAGGCGGCGAGCTGGTTCTGCACCTTGCCGAAGAACTCGTTGTTGTCGTTGATGTCCTCGGTGTAAGTGACCTGGATGCCGGTCTTCGTGATGAACTCGTCCAGACTCGGCCGCTTGGATTCGTCCTTCTCGTCGACGTCCATGTACTGCGGCCAGTTGGAGAAGGCAAGCTTCTTCTCGGTGCCGGAAAGGTCCTCGCTGACGCAGCCGGCCTCGGTCTGCTGCGCGCCCTTGGTGCCACAGCCGGCGAGGCTGCCGCCCATGGTGAGCAGTGCGGCCGAACCGAGAGTGCCGGTGAGCAGTCCACGCCGGGAGAGAGGCCGGAGGGGAGTACGCATGACGACTCCTAAGGGGGTCATCGTCGGCGGGCGGGACGGGGGAGGCGCGCCGGCGGAAGGGTCGGGAGAATCAGGTGTCGTGGACGACTGATCCTGACATGAGGTGACCTTCCTTACAAGGGATTCCGTTGCGGGAATAGCGATGCACGACGAAATACGCCAGACTACGCGGAGATACACGCGCGACATCACGATTCGGGACATGGGGAGCGCACGATGACGAACCGGCAGCACGAGAACGGCAACGGCGGTCGACGCGTCGCTGTCCGTGAAGGTGCCAATCACGCTCTGCTCGATGACGTCGCCAAGCAAATCATCGAACAGCTCCAGGAGGACGGCCGCCGTCCGTACGCCACCATCGGCAAGGCGGTCGGGCTCTCCGAGGCGGCCGTGCGCCAGCGGGTGCAGCGGCTCCTCGACTCCGGTGTGATGCAGATCGTCGCCGTGACCGATCCGCTTCAGCTCGGCTTCCCACGCCAGGCGATGATCGGCCTGCGTACCGACGGCGACCTGGAGTCCGTGGCCGACCGGCTGGCCGAGTTGGACGAGGTCGACTACGTGGTCATCACCGCCGGGTCGTTCGACCTGCTCACCGAGGTGGTCTGCCGCAACGACGACCACCTGCTGGAGATCCTGCAACGGCTGCGCTCGGTGCCCGGGGTGCTCTCCACCGAGGCGTTCGTCTACCTCAAGCTGCGCAAGCAGACCTACACCTGGGGTACGGCCTGACCTGCCCCTGGTCGACTCGGGGCTCGGCGCCGCCCGCTCGCAGCACGATAGCTCCGCGTGATCCACTCGGCATTCCGGAAATCGGGGTGTCCGCGCCGCCGTCCTGGGGTCGACGCGGACCTTCTCGGCCAGCGACTCGACCGTCTCCCCCGCCTCGGCCATCGCCAGCCGCAACGCCTAGTTCGCCCTCGGATCCTCCTCCCGCCTAGCCGGACGCACACCACGGCTCCGCTCGGCGCAGACTGCCGCTCGGCTCGGTGTCGAAGTCCCCCGTCTGCCGCTCCGCTCGGCGCAGACTGCCGCTCCGCTCGGTGTAAAACGCCGCCCGGCTCGGTGCAAAGCGCCGCTCGGCTCGGTGCACGCCAGCCACGCTGGGTGCCGAAGTCCCCCGTCTACCGGCGTGTTGCGATAGGACGGTTTGGCGCGCATTCAGGACGCCCTCGATCGCCCCCAAAGGCGTCCCCCGCGGCCCACGGTTGATCCACACAGTTGATCCACTCAACATCGCCGACCTGGCGGTATCACCCCGCCTCGACACCGCAACATCGGCGATCTGGAGTGGATCGAGACGCCGGCCAAGGGGAGGCACCACCTCCTGCGGGCGCTTTGGAGCTGATGTCGTAAACGAATCGGCCGAGAGCAGGGTGGGCAACAGCGGGCCGGGCGCCAAAGGGGGCCTGACGCCACCGGACCCGGCGCCAACCGGCCCGCTACCGACGGGCCCGCTACCGACGGGCCTGACCGCCACCGACCCGACGCCAATGGGCCCGATACCGACGGGCCCGACGCCACCAGACCCAATGCCACCGGACCCAATGCCACCGGACCCGACACCGACGGGCCCGACACCGACGGGCCCCAATGCCAACGGGCCCAATACCGACGGCCTGACACGAACGGGCCCGACACCGACGGGCCCGACACCGCCGGACCCCAATGCCAACGGGCCCAATACCGACGGCCTGACACGAACGGGCCCGACACCGACGGGCCACACCCCGACGGGCCACACCCCGACGGGGCCCACCCCGACGGGGCCCACCCCGACGGGCCACACCCCGACGGGCCACACCCCGACCGGCCACACCCCGACGGGCCACACCCCGACGGGCCACACCCCGACGGGCCACACCCCGACGGGCCACACCCCGACGGGCCACACCCCGACGGGCCACACCCCGACGGGGCCCACCCCGACGGGGCCCACCCCGATGCGCCCCACACCAACGGGGCCCACATCGCAATGGGCCCCAGCCCGACGCGCCCGGCACCGGAGGGCCAGCAGCGAGCAGCCCAACGCAGCCGTGATGTCGTAAACGATTCAGCTCCAAAGGCCGCAGCCACCGCACCGCCGCCCTCCAGGGGATGCCGCCCAGTCGCCCTACCACCTCGCCGCCCGCCACCGGCCCACCGCCGGCCCGCCACCGGCCCACCGCCCGCCACCGGCCCGCCATCCGCCACTGGCCCGCCACAGGCCCACCGCCCGCCACCGGCCCGCTACAGGCTCGCCACCCGCCCCGCCCATCCGATGCGGATTCCGTTGAGCTTCAGACATCCGTTCGCTGAATCCGTCGTGACTGCGCCATCACGCCACCGATAACACTTGCCTTGAGGCCCGAGACTGTGCGATAACCGTGGGCAGAGCGGCCGGTGTCACCCCTTTGACCGGCCCGACGACCGATGGGGCTGACATGGCCAACGCCACCGACCACCTCTGGATGCACTTCACCCGGATGGCGAGCTACTCCGCCGGTGAGGTGCCGACCATCGTGCGCGGCGAGGGCGCGTACGTGTGGGACGCGCAGGGCCGCCGCTACCTGGACGGCCTCGCCGGGCTCTTCGTCGTCAACGCCGGCCACGGCCGCACCGAGCTGGCCGAGGCCGCCGCCAAGCAGGCCGGCGAGTTGGCCTACTTCCCGCTCTGGTCGTACGCCCACCCGAAGGCCATCGAGCTGGCCGAGAAGATCGCCTCGCTCACCCCCGGCGACCTGAACCGGGTCTTCTTCACCACCGGCGGTTCGGAGGCGGTCGAGGCGGCGTGGAAGCTGGCTCGGGCCTACTTCAAGCGCACCGGCCAGCCCAACAAGTACAAGGTGGTCAGCCGGTACATCGCGTACCACGGCACCTCGATGGGCGCGCTGTCGATCACCGGCCTGCCCGGCATCAAGAGTGACTTCGAGCCGCTGGTGCCCGGCGGGATCAAGGTGCCGAACACCAACTTCTACCGGGCGCCCGAGCACGGCGACGACCCCGAGGCGTTCGGCCGCTGGGCCGCCGACGAGATCGGCCGGGCCATCGAGCGCGAAGGGCCGGACACGGTTGCCGCGGTCTTCCTGGAGCCCGTGCAGAACTCCGGCGGCTGCTTCCCACCCCCTCCCGGCTACTTCGAGCGGGTCCGGGAGATCTGCGACGCGTACGACGTGCTGCTCGTCTCCGACGAGGTGATCTGCTCCTGGGGCCGGCTGGGCGAGTACTTCGGCGCGGTGCGCTACGGCTACCAGCCCGACATCATCACCACGGCCAAGGGCATCACCTCCGGGTACGCCCCGCTCGGCGCGATGATCGCCAGCGACCGGCTGATGGAGCCGTTCCTCACCGAGACCGGCATGTTCGCCCACGGGGTGACGTTCGGCGGCCACCCCGTCTCCTGCGCGGTGGCCCTGGCCAACCTGGAGGTGTTCGCCCGCGAGGACCTCATCGGGCACGTACGGGCCAACGAGGACGCGTTCCGGGCCACTCTGGAGAAGCTGCACGACCTGCCGATCGTCGGCGACGTCCGGGGTGACGGCTACTTCTACGGCATCGAGTTGGTCAAGGACAAGACGTCCAGGGAGACCTTCGACGAGGCCGAGTCGGAGCGGCTGCTGCGCGGCTTCCTGTCCACCGCGCTGTTCCAGGCCGGGCTCTACTGCCGGGCCGACGACCGGGGCGACCCCGTCATTCAGCTCGCGCCGCCGCTGATCGCCGAGCAGCGGCACTTCGACGAGATCGAGCAGATCCTGCGCGCGGTCCTCACCGAGGCATGGACGCGACTCTGAGCGGCGATCCCGCCGGGCGTTACCGGGGCCCGTCGTACTGGCTGTCCACCCTGGACGAACCACTGACCCCACGGCCCGCGCTGCCCGGCGACGCGGACGCCGACGTGGTGATCGTGGGAGGTGGCTACACCGGGCTGTGGACGGCGTACCACCTGGCTCGGGCCGACCCGGCACTTCGCGTCACGGTGCTGGAGAAGGAGATCGCCGGGTACGGCGCGTCCGGCCGCAACGGCGGCTGGTGCTCTGCGCTCTTCCCCACGTCGCTGACCGGGCTGGCCCGTCGACACGGCCGGGACGCTGCCGTCGCCATGCAGCGGGCGCTGCACGAGACGGTGCGCGAGGTGGGCCGGGTGGTCGTGGCCGAGGGCATCGACTGCGACTGGGCCGACGGTGGCACGATCACCCTGGCGCGCACCGGCCCACAGCTCGCCCGTGCTCGGGCCGCCGTGGACGAGGCCCGCACGTTCGGCTTCGGCCCGGAGCACCTGGCGCTCCTCGGCGCCGACGAGGCCGCCGTCCGGTGCGCCGCCGAGGGGGTACGCGGTGGGACGTACACCCCGCACTGCGCGGCCGTGCACCCGGCGAAGCTGGTCCGCGGCCTGGCCCGAGCGGTGGAACGGCTCGGGGTGACCATCCACGAGGGCACCCCGGTCGTCGCGATCCGGGCCGGCGCGGCGGTGACGGCGGCCGGGACGGTACGGGCGCCGGTGGTGGTCCGGGCCACCGAGGGGTACACGCCCACGCTGCCCGGTCAGCGGCGGGCCGTGGCGCCGGTGTACTCGCTGATGGTGGCCACCGAGCCACTCGCCGACGAGACGTGGGCACAGATCGGGTTGGCCCGGCGGGAGACGTTCTCCGACTACCGGCACGTGATCATCTACGGCCAGCGCACCGCCGACGGTCGGTTGGCGTTCGGCGGGCGCGGCGCGCCGTACCATCTCGGGTCCCGGATCCTGCCCGGCTACGACCGGGAGCCCCGGGTGTTCGCCGCGCTGCGGCGGACCCTCGGGGAGCTCTTCCCGGTGCTCGGCCCGGACGTGCCGTTGACACACACCTGGGGTGGCCCGCTCGGCGTGGCCCGGGACTGGAACGCCTCGGTCGGTTTCGACCGGGCCAGCGGGCTGGCCTGGGCGGGCGGCTACGTCGGGGACGGGGTGGGCTCCAGCAACCTCGCCGGCCGCACGCTGGCCGACCTGATCCGTGGCCAACGCACCGAGCTGACCACGCTGCCCTGGGTGAACCACCGCTCGCCCCGGTGGGAGCCGGAGCCTCTGCGCTGGCTGGCGGTGAACGCCGGCCTACGGGTCATGACAGGTGCCGACGCCGCCGAATCCCGCACCGGCCGACCGGCACGTCGGGCCGCCGTGTTCTCCCGCCTGCTGGGCCACTGACCAGGGGTCAGTGGTTGGGCGGGATCACCCGGAGGTGGCCTCGGCGGCCCGTCTGGTGGGGGTTCTCGTGATGCTGGTCGGGCTCCGGGGGGCGGGGAGCCGGGCGGGCGGCCTCGCGGACCGCCTCGGCCAGCGCGACCAGGTCGTCGGTGGTGGGCGGGGGCGGCTCGAACTCGCCCTCGTGCCGGACCACGTCCCAGCCACGCGGCGCGGTCAGGCTGCGGGCGTGCGGCTCACACAGGTCATATGTGTGCGGCTCGGCGAACGCCGCCAACGGACCCACGACCGCTGTCGACTCGTTGTAGACATAGGTCAATGTGGCGACCGCTTGCCGGGGGCAGCCGTTACGGGAGCAGCGCCGTGGTGACCTCACGGCGGCAGGGTATCTCCATTACCGGGTCCGGCGCATCGGTTCGCGTTGCGACACGCCCGTCGTGGTGATCACAATTCACGACCTCGATCCGCGCCGCGCCACGGGAGCGGCGCTGCCGCTGACCGACCCGGCGCGGGGGCTACCCTTTGCCTCATGACGAGCCCGGAACACCGCCGCCCCGGCCCCGGCCGGCGTGTGCACCGTGACCGGCACGGGCGTGGCCTGCGCGGGCGACTGGTGCCGGCGACCGTCCCGCTGGCCCGGACCAAGGCCGAGGTCTTCGACGACCTGGTCCTGGACACCGTCGAGACGTTGGAACGCCGGTTCGCCAAGGAGCTGGCCGGTGTCGAGTTCGCGGTCGAGGACGTCCCGCCGGATCTGAACGTCTACGACTCCGACGTGCTGGAGGACGGCGAGGTGCCGCTGGCCCGGCTGCTGCCCGGCCGCCCCGGCCGCCAGGAGGTGCCCCCGCGGATCGTGCTTTATCGGCGGCCACTGGAGTTCCGGGCGATGGACCGCGAGGATCTCGCGGACCTCGTCCATGACGTGATCATCGAGCAGGTGGCGAACCTGCTCGGCGTCGACCCCGACGAGTTGGCCTGAGTAGCCTCTGCCGCGTCGGCCGGGGCGACCTGGATTACGACGGCTGAGTCGGGCGGCCCCCACCGCCCCGACCCCGCACCGCTCAAGCGGCCCGCCGCTTCAACTTGCGCCGTTCCCGCTCCGATAGCCCACCCCAGATGCCGAAACGCTCGTCGTGACCCAGAGCGTATTCGAGGCATTCGGTCTTGACCTCGCAGCGCGAGCAGATCCGCTTCGCCTCCCGGGTGGAGCCGCCCTTCTCGGGAAAGAACGCCTCGGGGTCGGTCTGCGAGCACAAGGCTCGCTCCTGCCACTCCGGCGCGTTTCCGAGCAGGTCGGCCACCTCAAGCTGGCCGTCCATCAAATGCCTCCTTGTCGCGCACCGGCGTCATCGCCGCTGCAACCCCCCACGCGAAAGGCGTGCTTGTCCGTCCGGTCCCGTTTTGTTGCGTTCCGTGCGAACAACCCCATTCAAATTACACGCGTGTAATGCGTGCGCCGTCAAGCCAAACTTGATAATGGAGTCGCCCTCCCGACACCCCCGGTCGGCCACCAGGACCGTCCGGCCTCGCAACCTGCCCTATCGATTCAGACCCCGGCCGAGTAACGCCCTCTCCGGCGAGTTGCCCGACTTTTCTGCCGTGGCGCTCCCCCGACAGAGGACGTCATGGCGACGCCGGACATGGTGGTCGACCCCCTCACCACAAAGCTGATCTTGGTGGGAGACAGGTTAACGCGGCGCGACGCAGACCGCCCGTCGAGCCGTCGACGACCAACGCGCCCCGTCCACGATGTGGACGGGGCGCGATCGAAAAACAGGCACGGTACGGTCAGCCGACCGACCTGAAACCGCTGCTGGGCCAGACGAACTCCGCTATCCCTCCACCGTGGACAGAAACTGTGCCGGCGGACGTATCGTCGTCCCACCAGACGGTATAAATCCCGGCGTCCAGATCGGGATAGACCGCACTGTGGAACGACCCGTCCCGCACCCGGCGCTCCCGCACCGCCGAGTGGACCCGCCGCTCACCGTCGCGGCTGATCTCGATCTCCCGACCGTGCAGATCCCGACCGGTGTAGATGATCAGCGCACCGGTGTCGCCACCCAGGTCGAGGACGACACTCCCGGTCTCCGAGGGCCCGTACGCGTGCTCGTGCATCCGCCGCTCCCCCACGCCCGTCAGGCCGCCGCCGCTGACGGGTTGTTGAACCCGTCGTACGGCGTACCCAGGTAGGGGAAGTTCGCGAGGAACGGGGCGGTCACGTCGGCCGCGCTCAACCCCGGCGTCACCGCCGCGGCCGCCGCGTCCGGGCGGAACGCCTTGTCCACCAGCGGGACGGTCACCCCGGCGATGGCCCGCAGCGCGATGCTGACCACGTCGTCGCCGACCCTGCGCCCGTTCGGATAGCCGGCCAGGTCGCCGCCGAGCACCCCGAACCGGTCCGGACGGCGGGTCGGCCGGATCGCCGTGTTGAGCCGCAGCATGTCAGCCTGAACGTCACCTGTGGCATTGGTGAACCCGTCGATCAGGCCGGCCGGCACACCGGTGAGCAGGATCGCCACCAGGTCCGCCCGAGCCTTCTTGGCCTTGGTGAGCTTGTCCAGGTTAGGAAAGACGTCCGGGTAGAGCGCCGGCAGCAGCGCGGCCAACTCCGGTTGCTCGACGAACTGCGCGAACCGCTTGTCCTCCGAGGGCGGCAGCGAGTTCCACAGATCCTTCTTGGACATCGGCACGATGACCTCGTTGAACAGCGGATTGCCCAGCCGGGAGACCTGCGTGAATGGGCCGGTCGAGGTGTCCCCGGCCACCCGGTCACCCAGCACCCGGACCTGCCGGCGCGATGCCGAGGTCCACACTCCGATCACCGAGGCCGGGTCGGCCGCACCGTACCGGTTGGCGCGCCGGCGCACGTGCTTCAACGGCACCTGCACGGCGATGCTGTGCACGTTCATCCGGTCGGTGGCGTTGACCGGCTCCCCCTCGGCCTTGAAGATCTTCTTGCCCGCCACGTGCAGTTGCTGGAACGGCCGCAACGTACCGAGGTCGAAGATCGCTCCGAGGTCGACAAAGAAGCCGTCCGCGCGCTGACCGGCGAAGACCCGCTCCCCCGTGGACAGGGTGAAGGTGGCCTGCCGGACCAGCTCGGCGTACTTCGGGGTGGACAGCGGGCCGACATTGCACGGCGGGCAGGGCAGTTTGTGCGCGAGCCGGTGCTCCCGACCGTCGGCCACCCGGGTCAGGCTGTAGAACTGCCGCCGGTTCCAGTTCCTGCTGTCCAGCGAGTCGATCGGGCCGGTGTTGTAGAGAAAACTGTTCGGATTGGTGATCTCGGTGGTGAATTCGAACCGGTAGGTGACATCCGCACGGCCGTCGCCGTCGTTGTCGATATGGATCTCGTACCGCACGTCGTCGCCGAACTCGAAGAAGTTCGGCCCTCCCGACGGCAGTTGCAACGGCACGTAGTTGGCGATCAACGTGACCGTGTCGGGCTTGTCGGGGCTGACGAACGCGTACAGGTCGGAGCTGTCGGCGACCGGATCCTTGGCTATTTCCGGGGCCTCGCGGTGGGAAGACATGGCGGACCAACCTCACTGGGCGGGGAACAGGATGGCGGAGCGGAGCGGACGGGTCAGCGCCGGGCAGCGCGCCGCAGCCGGTCCGCCAGGCCGCGGTCGCGCACCTCGATGCGGGATTCACCGACGAAGACGTCCATCGTTCCGGAGGCCGCGTCCCGCAGATGTACGACGATTGGTTCGTCGGCCCGACCGGCCGCGCCCGGCGCGTTCTGCGCGGCCGACAGACCCGGCACGGTGAGCGCGGCGGCGCCGAGGGTGGCGCTGGCCGCGGCGGTCAACGTCTGCCGACGGGTCAGTCGCGGCCAGGGCCGCTTCCGCTGATCACTGGTCATGAGCAACCTTTCCGGCTGCGGCGCGAACGCGCCCGCGGGGGACGGACGGGTCCGGTGCCGCCGACCGACGTCGCCGGGCCCTGTGGGGTCACCGGCGGCGGTCCTCGCCGCAACCGCCGCCGGCATCGCTTGGTACGGCCGGCGGCGGGGAAAGGTTCGACCTCAGGGGCGAAGGTGACCGTACGCGGTCGTACGCTTGCGCGCCGGACGCCCGGCCGCCTTCGCGATCGCCCGCAACTGCTCCTCGGTACGCGCCGAACCGTTGTCGGAGCCGGCCATCCGGGAGATGGTCTCCTCCATCAACGTGCCGCCCAGGTCGTTGCAGCCACCCTGGAGCATGGCCACCGTGCCCTCGTCACCGAGCTTCACCCAGGAGCACTGGATGTTGTCGATCCGGCCGTGCAGCAGCAGCCGGGACATGGCGTGCACGACCCGGTTCTCCCGCCACGTCGGCCCCGGGCGGGCGATGCCGGCCAGGTAGATCGGGGCGTTGGTGTGCACGAACGGCAGCGCCACGAACTCGGTGAACCCGCCGGTGCGGTCCTGCACACCGGCCAGCACCCGGAAGTGCGCCAACCACTGCCCGGGATGGTCGACGTGGCCGTACATCATCGTGGAGCTGGACCGGATGCCCAGCTCGTGGGCGGTGCTCACCACGTCGACCCAGGCGGCGGCCGGGAGTTTGCCCTTGGTCAACACCCAGCGCACGTCGTCGTCGAGGATCTCCGCGGCGGTGCCCGGGATGGTGTCCAGGCCCGCCTCGCGCAGCTGGGTCAGCCACTCGCGGACCGGCACGCCGGCCTTGGCCGCGGCCGTGACGATCTCCATGGGTGAGAACGCGTGCACGTGCATCCCGGGCACCCGCGCCTTGACCGCCCGCACGATGTCCGCGTACCCGGTGACCGGCATCTTCGGGTCGATCCCGCCCTGGAGGCAAACCTCGCTGGCACCGGCCGCCCACGCCTCCTCAGCCCGGTCGGCGACCTGCTCGACGGAGAGCCGGTACGCGTCGGCGTCCCGCTCCCGCTGGGCAAAGGCGCAGAAGCGGCAACCGACGTAGCAGACGTTGCTGAAGTTGATGTTGCGGTTGACCACGTAGGTGACGTCGTCGCCGACCGTGTCGCGGCGCACGTCGTCGGCGAGCCGGCACAACTCGTCCAGCGCCGGCCCGTCCGCGCCGAACAGCGCCAGCGCGGCATCGGTGTTGCCCGGCTCCAGCAGCGCGGCCGGGTTGTCGGCGGCGAGCCGCAGCCCGGCCCGCAGGTCATCGTCGCCGGTCAGAGCCGTCGGCCCGGCGGTCACCTTCGTGGCCACCTCGGCCCAGTCCCCGTAGACGCTGTCGAAGTCACCCCGTCGGTCCCCGGTCCGGCCGGTGGTGTCGATGGTGGCGTGCAGGTCGCTGCGCCCGCCGAACACCTCCTCCGGCTCCTGCCAGGGGTGGCCCTGCGGCAGGGCCGCCTCGACCGCCATTCCCGTCGCCGGATCGGCCAGGGCACCGACGTGCGGCAGCAGCCGAGGGTCGAGCCACGGGTCGCCCGCGCGGACGTACTCCGGGTAGATGGTCAGCCGCTCCCGCAGCGTGAACCCGGCCAGCTCCGTGTGCCGGGCCAGCTCCTCGATCTGCGGCCAGGGGCGTTCCGGGTTGACGTGGTCCGGGGTGAGTGGGGACACACCACCCCAGTCGTCGATGCCGGCCCGCAGCAGCAGGTCGTACTCGCCGGCGATGAGGTTCGGCGGAGCCTGGATCCGGGCCTTCGGGCCGAGCAGCAGCCGGGCCACCGCCACCGTGGCGGCCAGGTCGTGCAGCTCCGCGTCGGGCATGCCGCGCATCGCCGTGTCCGGCTTGGCGCGGAAGTTCTGCACGATCACCTCCTGGAGGTGGCCGTACTCCCGGTGCGCGCGGCGGATCGCGAAGAGCGCGTCCACCCGCTCCGCCGGGGTCTCGCCGATGCCGATGAGGATGCCGGTGGTGAACGGCACCCCGACGCGGCCGGCGTCGTCGAGCACCCGCAGCCGGACCGCCGGCTCCTTGTCCGGCGAGCCGTAGTGCGGGCCGCCCGGCTCGGACCAGAGCCGGGTCGCCGTGGTCTCCAACATCATGCCCATGCTCGGCGCGACCGGCTTGAGCCGTTGCAGCTCCGACCAGGTCAGCACGCCCGGGTTGAGGTGCGGCAGCAGGCCCGTCTCCTCCAGCACCGCCACCGCGCAGGCGCGCAGGTAGTCGAGGGTGGAGTCGTAGCCGCGCTCGTCCAGCCAGCTCCGCGCCGCCGGCCAGCGGTCCTCCGGCCGGTCACCGAGGGTGAACAGGGCCTCCTTGCAGCCCAGCGCGGCGCCCTCCCGGGCGATGGCCAGCACTTCGTCGCGGTCCAGGAACGGCGCCGGCAACCGGTGCGGCACGGTGGCGAACGTGCAGTAGTGGCAGCGGTCCCGGCAGAGCCGGGTCAGCGGGATGAAGACCTTCTTCGAGTACGTGACGACGCCCGGCCGCCCGGCCTCACGCAGCCCGGCGTCACGGATCCCACCGGCGGTCCGGAGTAGTTCGTCGAGCGCGTCACCACGGGCGGCGAGCAGCGCGGTCGCCTCGTCGACGTCCAGCGACCGCCCGGTCGCGGCCCGGCCCAGGGCCCGCCGCACGCTCGCCTCGCTCGGGCCGGAGTGGGTGCGATCAACCATCCGCCCAGCCTATGCGCAGCATTCCGCCGCCCCCGGTCCCGCCCCCGGTCCGCCCCCACCGCCCCCGGTCCGGCCCCCACCCGGCCCCGGTCCGCCCCTCACCCGGTCCCGGTCCGGCCCTCACCCGGTCGATCATGAAGTTATTGCCCTGACACGCCGAGATCGAGGGCAATAACTTCATGATCGACCGGGTGGGGAGGCGGCGGTGGGTGTGGTTTAGCGGGGTTGGGTGGGGTGGTCGCCTGGGTTGAGGTACTGGGTGCGGTCGGTGTCCGCGTCGGCGGCCCGGTGCGGGATCGCCTGGGTCGCGTCGGCGGGCTGGTGCTGGATCGCCTGGGTCGGGTCAGCGGACTGGCGCGGGATCGCCTGGGTCGGGTCGGCCGACGGCGGCTGCCCGAACGGCGGCGCGGGAGGCGCCGACTGCGGGGCAGGCGGTGCCGACTGAGGGGCGGGGTTCACCGGCGGTGCGGACTGCGGGGCGGTCGGGAAGGGCGGCCCGGACTGCGGAAACGGCGGGGCCGACTGCGGGGCCGGCGGTGCCGACTGCGGGGCCGCCTGGAAGGGCGGCGAGGACTGGCCGTACTGGCCCGGGAACTGCGCCTGCGGCTGACCGCCCTGCTGACCTGGCCAACCACCCTGCGGCTGACCGCCCTGCTGACCCGGCCAACCCTCCTGGGGCTGACCACCGGGCTGGCCGGGAGCCGGCCACCCACCCTGCGGCTGGCCACCGGGCTGACCCGGAGCCGGCCAGCCACCCTGCTGCTGCGGCCAGCCCGGCTGCGGCTGGCCGTAGACGCCCGGCTGGGCCTTCGGCTTGGGCACGTAGTAGAGCCTGCGCCAGACGGTGAAGACCACCCAGGCGGCGACCCCGAAGATGATCAGCCAGGCGAACCGGCTGAGGACGCCGAGCAGCGCGTCGAGGATTTCGGCCTCGGCGAGTCGACCCACCGTCCAGACCAGCATGGTGAGCGTGCCGAGTAGCGCGCTGAACGCGTACTCACCCAGGGCCACCTGCGTGATCAGCTTCGCCTTCGGCACGATCGGCGAGATGTGGGTGGCCAGCAGCACGGCCAGCAGCGGCAGGGCCACCGCCTCCACGCCGATGAACGCGAAGAACGCGCCGCCCGCGCGGTCGGTGATGTCGGCGTAGTCGTTCGGGCTGAGCAACCGGAGCAGACCAACGAAGAGGAGCACGGCGTTCGCACCGAGCAGCGCGAGCGCGCCCAGTTCGCGTAGTGGCTTGGTCAGCTGGCGGGCCTGCGACGCGTCGGTGGACGCGGGCTCGGCGGGGCTGGTCACGAGCTCCCCCTCGGGGCGTAATCGGACAGGGCGCACGTGAGCCTAGTCTCCCCGGCCACCGGCGGACCGGAGGCGTCAGGTGCGCGAGGATGGTCGACATGCGCATCGTGGTTCTGGCCGGCGGCATCGGCGGCGCTCGGTTCCTGCTCGGCGTCCGGGCGTACGCCCGCGAGGTCGGCGCCGAGGTGACCGCCGTGGTGAACGTCGGCGACGACCTGTGGCTGCACGGGTTGAAGGTATGTCCCGACCTGGACAGCGTCATGTACACGCTCGGCGGCGGCGCGGACCCCGAGCGGGGCTGGGGCCGCGTCGGGGAGAGCTGGACGGTCAAAGAGGAGCTGGCCGCGTACGGGGCGGAACCGACCTGGTTCGGCCTCGGCGACAAGGACATCGCCACCCATCTGGTACGCAGCACCATGCTCAACGCCGGTTATCCGCTGAGCGCGGTCACCGAGGCGCTGGCTACCCGCTGGCAGCCGGGCGTACGTCTGCTGCCGGCCACCGACGACCGGTTGGAGACCCACGCCGTCGTCGGCAACGGTGACGAGGCCCAGCGGGCGATCCACTTCCAGGAGTGGTGGGTGCGGTACCGGGCCGACATCGCCACCCACCGCTTCGTCTTCGTCGGCGCGGAGACGGCGAAGCCGGCGCCCGGCGTGCTGGAGGCGATCGGTGCTGCCGACCTGGTGCTGATCGCACCGAGCAATCCGGTGGTGAGCGTCGCGCCGGTGCTGGCCGTACCGGGGATGCGCGAAGCGGTGACCGACGGCCCGGCGCCGGTGGTGGGCGTCTCGCCGATCATCGGTGGCGCTCCCGTCCGGGGGATGGCCGACCGTTGCCTCGCCGTGCTGGGGGTCGAGTGCAGTGCGGCCGGGGTGGGCCGGCTCTACGGCGGCCGGTCGGCCGGCGGGCTGCTGGACGGCTGGCTGGTGGCCGAGGAGGACGCGGGAACACTGGTGCCGGAGGTGACGGTCCGCGCGCTCCCGCTGCGGATGACCGACGAGGCGGCGACGGCGGCGATGGTCCGCGCCGCAGTGGAGTTGACGTGAGGCTGGAGATCCTGCCGGTGCTGGGCATCGGCCACGTGACCGAGGGTGATGACCTGGCGGCGCTGATCGCCACCGCCGCGCCCTGGCTGCGCGACGGCGACGTGCTGGTGGTCACCAGCAAGATCGTCTCCAAGGCGGAGGGGCGGCTGGTCGACGTTCCGGCGGACGGGCCCGAGCGGCTCGCCGCGCGGGACGACGTACTGGCCGGTGAGACCGCCCGGGTGGTGGCCAGCCGGGGGCCGACCCGCATCGTGCAGACCCACCACGGCTTCGTGATGGCCTCCGCCGGCATCGACGCGTCGAACGTCGACAAGACCCGGCTGGTGCTGCTGCCGGTCGACCCGGACGCGTCGGCCCGAGCGCTGCGGGCGGCGCTCAAGGACCGGTACGACCTGGACGTCGCCGTGATCGTCAGCGACACCATGGGCCGGCCGTGGCGCAACGGACTGACCGACGTCGCGCTCGGGGTGGCCGGGATGCCGGCCATCCGCGACCACCGGGGAGAAGTGGATCCGTACGGCAACGAACTCCAGCTGACCCAGATGGCCGTGGTGGACGAGCTGGCGGGCGCCGGCGAGCTGATCAAGGGCAAGTGCGACCAGGTCCCCGTTGCGGTGGTGCGGGGTTACCTCTCCGGCCTCGGCGCCGACGACTCCGGCGGAGCGAAGGCGCTGGTCCGCGACGCGGCGCAGGATCTCTTCTCGCTCGGCACCGCCGAGGCCCGGTCGGCCGGGTTGGCCGACGCCGCCGCCCTCGTCGACTCGCTGAGCCCCACGCCGGCAGACCCGGTCGCCGTGCGCCGGGCGATCGAGGCGGTCGCCGGGGTGGTCGCCCCCGGCACGGTCTTCACACTGCTCGACGAGACGGAGATGCGGCTCGGCCTGATCGCCGGGGTGCCCGGCTGGCCGGACGACGCCACCGCCCTCGTGCTCGGCACGGCACCCGCACCGGTCGACCCGAGCGACCTGGTCCGCTTCGGCGCCGACCTGCACCGGCTGCGCATCGCCCTGGCCGCCGAGGGCATCGGGTCGACCCTGCTGCCCCCGCCCGCCGGCAGCCCGGCCAGCGCCACACTCGCCCTGTGACGGCCCGCTGAGCCGGCCGCCCGGCACGGTCGGGCCGGGTCAGGCGTCCAGCACCGCTTGGCCGAGCGGGGTCAGCGTGTGCAGCACAGTGTTGCGGTCGCGGTGACTGACCAGCAGGCCGGCGTTGCGCAGCACGGTGGCGTGCTGGCTGGCCGCCGCCGCCGAGATGTTGAGCCGGCGGGCCACCTCGCCGGTGGTGCAGCCGTCCCCGCTGGCCTGCAACACCGCGGCCCTGGTCCGGCCGAGCAGCGCGGCCAGCGACTCACTCGCGGCGCCCGGCGCGGCACTGTTGTCCGGTGCCAGCCCGCCCAGCCGGTCCACCGGATAGACCAGCACCGGCGGCAGCGCCGGATCGAGCAGGGCGACCGGGGTGCTCGCGCAGAAGAACGACGGCACCAGCATCAGCCCGCGGCCGTCGAGGTGCAGCTCCCGGCTGTGCGGGTAGTCACGGACCTCCAGCACCCCGGCCTCCCAGCGCATCGCCGGTCGAAGGCTGGTCAACAGCCCCTCCACGCCGCCGTCGAGCAGGGCCCGCGCCCGTCGGGTGCGGTCCGCCGCCACCGCGGCCTGGATCTGACCCCAGTACGGGCTGATCGCCAGCGACCGGTACCGCTCCATCGAATCGGCGAACTGGCGCAGCGCCGCCGTGTCGCCCCGGGCCAGCGCGGCGGCCGAGGCCGGCAGCGGGGTCGCGGCGGCCAGCACAGTCAGGTCTCGCTGCAACCGCGGTGTCGGCGTGCTGCGGACCGCGTCCAGACCGGCCTCGAAACCGTCAACGCTGGCGTACGGGGTGAGGAAGTCGGGGAAGTAACCGCGCGGCGGGTTCAGCGCGAAGAGCAGCCGGAGCTGGTCGGATGCGGCATCCTGGCGCAGGTCGCGGGTGACGGCCTGCCGCCACATCGACGTCAGCGGGTCACGGTTTCGGCCCTGCAGCACGTGCAAGCTGAGGACCAGCTCCCAGACCGGGTCCGCCGTCGGCGCCACCCGGGTCCGGAGAATGTCCTCGCCAGAAAAATAGATCCTCAGCATTGGAGCTCCCGTGTCGCCAGCAGAGGGATGCCGGGTGACCGTCCGACTCTACCTGGCCGGCAGTTATCTCCATTTTTAAGTCTGGGCTGAAAGAGCTCGACGCCTCCCGGGGTAGTTAGGCATGCTTCCAATACCCGAGCGCGGCACCGGCACGTCATTCTGCCGGTGCTCCGGGACCGGGAACGACCGGTGATCGGGCGGCACCACGAGGGTCTGCGGCCCTTGCTCCGCAGAGGTGCCGCCCGATCATCCGTCGGCTCGTCACCGGCCAGCCCAGGTCAGACGACCCAGAGCGCGACGCGACGGTCCTCGCCGGTGGCGTAGATGCCAGCTCTTCTTCGACGTGGTGAAACCGGTGCCGCGTTGCCGCGCCCGGGTGTGGAGCGTGCGCTCGTACAGTGTCGGGGTGCCTGACACCACGATCGCCGGACCCGCCGCCCACCCGACCGACCCCGAGACGTACGCGGCGCTGCACGCCGACGCCACCGCGCTGCTCGACGGCTGGCAGCCGACCAGCCCGGGCGCGGCCACGGCCCGGGATCGGACCCTCGCGCTGCTCGCCACCGGGCCGGCCGCGATGAGCCGCCAGCACCTCCCCGGCCACGTCACCGCGAGCGCGCTGGTGGTGGACCCCACCGGGTCGCGGGTGCTGCTTTGCCTGCACACCAAGCTCAGTTGTTGGGTGCAGCTCGGCGGGCACTGCGAGCCCGAGGACAGCGCCCTGGCGGCCGCCGCGCTGCGCGAGGCCACCGAAGAATCAGGGATCGCCGGCCTGCGCATCGACCCCGTTCCGATCGACGTGGACATCCACCCGGTGCGCTGCCAGGGTGGCTCCCTGCACTACGACGTACGGTTCGCCGTGCTCGCCCCGCCCGGAGCGGTCGAGCAGGTCAGCGACGAGGCCGACGAACTGGGCTGGTTTCCGCCGGACCGGCTGCCCGAGCCGCTGGCCGGCGGGACCGCACGACTGGTCGCGCCGGCCCTCACGGCCCTCAGACGTAGCCCTCTTCGCCCCGCTCCTTGAGCTCGTCGACCAGGGCCTTGACGCCCTGGGCCCGGTCACGTGGGCAGACCAGCACGGCGTCCGGGGTGTCCACCACGATCAGGTCACGCAGCCCGAGGACGGCCACCAGCCGACCCGACTGCGGCACGACCACCAGGTTGGCGCTGTCCCGCAGCAGCACACCCGGCTTGGCGTCGGTGCCGAGCACCACGTTGCCCGCGTCGTCGGCCGGCAGCACCTCGCCCAGGGTGTGGAAGTCGCCCACGTCGTTCCAGCCGAAGTCGCCCGGCACGGTGGCCACCCGACCCGCGGTGGCCGCGCCCTCCATCACCGCGTAGTCAACGGAGATCTTCGGCAGCGTCGGCCACACCGTGCCGAGGACGTCGTCCTGCTCGGGGGTGCCCCAGGCTGCCGCGATCGCGGTGACGCCGAGATGCAGGGCCGGCTGCTGGCGGGCCAGCTCGGCGAGGAACACGTCCACCCGCCAGACGAACATGCTCGCGTTCCACAGGTGCCGGCCCGAGCGGACGTACGCCTCGGCGACCTCGGCGGCCGGCTTCTCCTTGAACTCGGCCACCGGCCGCCACGGCAGGTCCCCGGTCGGGTCGCCGGTCTCCAGGTAGCCGTAGCCCGTCTCCGGCCGGGTCGGGGTGATCCCAACCGTCATCAGCATTCCCTGCTCGGCCCCCCGCACCGCCTCCTGGACCGTTCGCACCCAGCTGTCCGGGTCGCCGATCAGGTGATCGGCGGCGAAGCTGCCCATCACCGCGTCCGGGTCACGGTGCGCGATCACCGCCGCAGCCAGCGCGATCGCCGCGCAGGAGTCCCGTGGTGAGGGCTCGACCAGAATGTTCTCCTCGGGCAGTCCGGTCAGCTGTCGGGCCACCGCCGCGACGTGCGCGGCACCGGTGACCACAAGGGTCCGATCCGGTGTGGTCAGCGGCGCGAGCCGCTCCACGGTGGCCTGGAGCAGCGACGCGCTGGTGCCGGTCAGCGGGTGGAGGAATTTGGGGTGGCCGGCGCGGGACAACGGCCACAACCTCGTGCCGCTGCCACCTGCCGGAATTACCGCGTAGAGCATCCGCACATCATGCCCGACGAACCCGCCCAGAGTGGCACGGGTCACCGCCAGCGGCGCGGATGGTCACGAACGGGCGCGACTCCATGCGGCGATGTGCACCTCGGCGCTGGACTCCCAGGTGAACTCCTTGGCCCGGTCGAAACCGGCCTTCGCCAGCGACAACCGTCGCTGCTCGTCGTCCAGCAGGGCGGCCAGGTCCGTGCCGATCTGCTCCGGGTCCTCCGAGGTGTACGCCACCGCGTCGCCGCCCACCTCGGGCAGCGAGAGCCGGGGCGTGGTCAGCACCGGGGCGGCGCACGCCATCGCCTCCAGGATCGGCAGACCGAACCCTTCGCCGTACGAGGGGTAGGCGGCGACCAGCGCGCCTCCGAGGAAACCTGGCAGGTCGGCGTAGCGCAGGTAGCCGGGACGCAGCAGGCGCAGGTGCGACGGGACCTCGGCCACCGCGCGGTCGATGTCGTCGTCGTGCCCCTGCCCGCCGGCGATCACCAGGGCCGGCGGGTCCTCCCGGTCGGCCACCGCCCGGGCCCAGCCACGGATCAGATTGGGTACGTTCTTGCGCGGCTCCTTGGCACCGAGGAAGGCAACGTAACTGCTGTTGCCCAACCCCAGCCGGGCACGCACACGGGCCTTCTCCTCCTCGCCGGGCGCGTGGAAGGCGGAGTGGTCGACCCCGTGGTAGGCCACGTCGATGCGGGTCGGGTCGGCGTCAAGCAGCCGGATCAGCTCGTCCCGGGTGGCCTTGCTGGGCACGATCACCCGGTCGGCGCGGCGCAGGGATGTCTTGATGGCGCTGCGGAAGAACGTCCGGCGGGACTTGTCGTAGTGCTCCGGCTCGGTGAAGAACGTCGCATCATGCACGGTGACCGTGACCGGGCATCCCGCCCGCAGCGGGCAGGTGTAGAAGGGCGAGTGCAGCACGTGCGCGCCCACCTGCTGGGCGAGCAGCGGCAGGCCGGTCTGCTCCCAGGCGAGCCGCGCCGGGCGGTGCGCCACCGCCGCCGGAGCGGGGATGATCTCCGCGCCCGGCAGCATCCGGGTGTAACGCTCCAGGTCGGTGCGGAGGCTCACCACAGCCAACTCCACCCCCGACCCGCACACCTTGCCGAGGGCACCGAGCAGACCGTCGACGTATCGACCGACACCACCACGGTCGGCGGGGACACTCGTGGCGTCGATGAGCACGCGGGGCGGGCGACCGGCGGTCACGGGGCGACTCCTTGTACTGGTGTCTGTGGGGAACAACACTCCGGGGGTCAAGCCTACGCCGGAGTTCGGGGCCGACGCTGACTGCGACCCGACGCTACGCCGACTTGTCATCGTCTTCGAGTACGGCCCGCAGAGGCGTATCGTTCGCGCCGATGGCCGACAATATTGCCCGGGTTTTCGCCGACGCGATCGCGACCGACCCGACCCGACCGCTGCTGACCTGGTACGACGATGCGAGCGGCGACCGCACCGAACTTTCCGGCGCCACCCTGGCGAACTGGGTGGCCAAGACCGCCAACCTCCTCGTCGACGAGGTCGGCCTGGCACCGGGCGCCCTGGCCGGGGTGCTGCTGCCGCCGCACTGGCAGACCGCGGCCGTGCTGCTGGGTTGCTGGTCGGCCAAATTGAGCGTGATCGACACACCGGGCACCGTGGACGTGCTCTTCGCTGCCGCCGACCGACTCGACGAGGCACAGTCCTGGTCCGCCGACGAGCGGTACGCCCTCGGGCTGTCCCCACTCGCCGCCCCGCTGCGACAGGTGCCCCCCGGCTTCGCCGACTACGTGGTCGAGGTACGCGCCCACGGCGACCATTTCACCCCGCAACCCGGGCCGGGCCCGTCCGACGGGCACCTGCTGGCCCGCGCCGAGGCACGCGCCACGGAGTTGGGCATCGAGCCGGGTGCCCGGATCCTGGTCGACGCGACCCGCTACCCCGACCCGGTCGACTGGCTGCTGGCCCCGCTGACCCGGGCCGCCACGGTTGTCCTGTGCGCCAACCCGAACCCGGCGAACCTCCCCACCCGCCAGTCCACCGAAAAGATCACCCACCCCCTCCCGTAACCACCCCCGCCCGGCGTTCGGCACCCCCTCCGCCCGGCCCGCCTCCACCTTCCCGGCCCGGCCCGGCTTCGTCCTGCCCCGCGCCCTGCCGCCCCGCCCCGCCCCGCCCCGCCCCGCCCCGCCCCGCCCCGCCCCGCCCTGCCCTGCCCTGCCCTGCCCTGCCCTGCCCTGCCCTGCCCTGCCCTGCCCTGCCCTGCCCTGCCCTGCCCTGCCCTGCCCTGCCCCGGCGATCTTGCAGTTTCGGACGCCAAGATGCGCGAAATGCCCCTTAAGTCGCGGCAGTAAGTGCAAGATCGCGGGAGCTTAAGCCAGTCCGGGTCGATCATGGAGTTAGGGTGGGCGATTACTGGCGATATGCAACTTTTGCGGGGCACCACAACTCCATGATCGACGCCGGAGGGCAAGGTCGTGGGCACGGGCCACGACCGGGCAGCGGGCACGGGCACGGCAGCGGGCACCGGCAGGAGGGCCCGGGCAGGAGACAGGGGCACACCGAGCACTAGGCACGGGCCGAGCATCGAGCAGGGCAGGGCCGGGGCAGGCAGGCCGGTCAGGGGAGGGCGGGGCCGGGCAGGGCATCAGACGAGCAGGGCAGGGCACGGCCGATCGGGGCCGGGCAGGGCACGGCCGGGCAGGGCAC